>JBKPRA010000019.1:0-80616 GCA_046734335.1 Actinomycetota bacterium
GCACGTAGACCTCGTCCGGCTTCGGAGCAAGGGCGATCACGGCGGCGACCGACTCGGGCATTGCGCCGAGGTGGACCGGCATGTGCTCGGCCTGCGCGACCGTGCGGCCGGTGGCGTCGAAGAGGGCAGCCGAGCAGTCACGCCGCTCCTTGATGTTCGACGACGTCGCGCTGCGCACGAGGGCCGTGCCCATCTCCTCCGCGATCCCGGAAAGGGCGGCGCTCATCACCGAAAGCGTCACGGGGTCCACGTTCGCTCCAGGACGAGCGTGCCGGCGGGATCCGGCTTTCCGGCCCAGCCGGGTCGGACGAGACACGTCGAGCCGGGCAGTTCGACGATCGCCGGGCCGGAGACGGCCGAGCCCGGGCCGTGGACGGGCAGGTCGAGCCAGTCGCCGTCGAGGTACGCCCGGCGTCCGGAGGATGGCATCGGCCGCGTCGGGTGCCGGAGGGAAGGGCGCTCGCGAGGAAGAGTGGCCACCAGCCGACGCGTGACCGGCTCCGGCTCGGCGTCGAGCCCGAACCCGTAGCGGCGCTCGTGCTCTTGGGCCAGGTTCTCTTCCCAGCGGTCGGCCTCGACCGTCAGTTCGTGCGACTGACCCCGGTAACGCGCATCGACCAGCCGCAGCGTCTTCGCACCCGGCAAGTCGTGCTCCGCCCGAGCCCCCATCTCCTGGAACGAGCCGCCCACGTAGTCGCGCCGGAGATCCGCCGCGGCCAGGCCCAGCGCGCTCAGCACCCCGGATGCGAGCGGGACGAGGATGCGCTCCATCCCGAGCTCCTCGGCGAGAGCGCAGGCGTGCAGCGGCCCGGCCCCGCCGAAGGCCACCAGTGCGAGCCCGCGCGCGTCGATCCCGCGCTCGACGCTGACCACGCGGAGCGCCCGAGCCATCTCGGCATTCACGACCCGAAGGACGCCGTCGGCCGCCTGGATGGCTCTTTCGGCCGCGGCCGAGCTGGGGGCGTCCGCCACCACAGGCAATCCTGCCAACGCCCGTTCGGCCAGGGCCCCGTCGAGTGTGACCTCGCCGCCGAGGACGGCTCCGTCGGCCAGGTAGCCGAGCACGAGGTTGGCATCGGTCACGGTCGGTTGCTCGCCTCCCAGCCCGTAGCAGGCAGGACCGGGCCGCGCTCCCGCCGAGCGCGGCCCCACCCGAAGGGCACCGCCCTCGTCCAGCCAAGCAACCGAGCCGCCCCCGGCACCGATCGTGTGCACGTCGACCGTCGGGAAGCGGATCGGCACGCCCGCGACGACCGACTCGGACGTGACCCGTGCCTCGCCGCCGAGCACCGCGGCCACGTCGGTGCTCGTCCCACCCATGTCGAAGCTGAGGATGTCGTCCAACCCGCCTACACGCGCCACGAACCCGGCTCCGACCACCCCGGCCGCCGGGCCGGAAAGCAAGCACGAAGCCGGGTGGGCGGCCGCTGCGGCCGCGTCGGCCACCCCTCCCGAGGACTGCATGACGAGCGGCGGCGGCTCGATTTCCGCGAGGTACGTCGACAGCACGGGCGCCAGGTAGGCGTTCGCGACCGTGGTGGAGCAGCGCTCGTACTCGCGGAACTCGGGCAGCAGCTCGGAGGAGAGCGACACCCGGACGCCGGGCAGCGCCGTCCGCAGAACCTCGCCGACGGCCCGCTCGTGCTCCGGGTGCAGGAACGCAAACAGCAGGCAGACGGCGACAGCCTCGACGTCCGCCGCTGCGACGGAGGCGACCGCCTCCCGCAGCGACTCTTCGTCGAGCGGCACGAGCACCCCCTCGGGCCCCATCCGCTCACGCACCGCGAAGCGCAGCTCACGCGGGACGAGCGCCGCGGGCTTGTGCGCGGACAGGTCGTAGAGAGACGCCCGGTTCTGCCTGCCGATCTCGATCACGTCGCGAAAGCCCTCTGTCGTAACGAGCGCCGTCCGGGCGCCGCGGCGTTCCAGCAACGCGTTCGTGGCCACCGTGGTGCCGTGCGCAAGCACGTCCACAGCCCCGACGTCGACACCCGCGGCGGCCAGCGCCGCGGCGATCCCGCGAGCCTCGGCGCCCGGAAGCGACGGCACCTTGGCGGTGACGAGCTCCCCGTCGACGACTGCCACCAGATCGGTGAACGTGCCGCCGACGTCGACCCCGACGCTGATACCACCCATCACGCTATCTTCGCGAGGATAGGCTTGCTGCGGCAAATGGCCACCACGAAGATGCCGTCCAGTCTCGAGATCGCGCAGCAGGCGACGCTGCGCCCGATCGCCGAGCTCGCCGCCGAGATCGGGCTCGAGGAGGACGAGGTCGAGCTCTACGGCCGGTACAAGGCCAAGGTCGACCTGTCGGTGCTCGACCGTCTCCGAGACCAGCCGAACGCGAAGCTGATCGGCGTCACCGCGATCACCCCGACGAAGGCCGGGGAGGGGAAGACGACCACGGCGGTCAGTCTCACGCAGGGCCTCGGCACGATCGGCAAGAACCCGGTGCTCTGCCTGCGCGAGGCGTCGCTCGGCCCGGTTTTCGGAATCAAGGGCGGCGCGGCCGGAGGCGGCTACGCACAGGTGGTGCCTATGGAGGACCTCAATCTCCACTTCACCGGTGACATCCACGCGATCGGCGCTGCCAACAACCTGCTCTCGGCGATGCTCGAGGCGCACATCCTCCACGGGAACGAGCTGGGGATCGACCCGCTCACCGTCAGCTGGCGCCGCTGTATGGATATGAACGACCGGGCCCTACGGAACGTCGTGCTCGGCCTCGGCGGCCGCGCGAACGGCTACGTCCGCGAGACCGGCTTCGACATCACTGCCGCCTCCGAGGTGATGGCGATCACCGCCGTTGCGCGCGACCTCTTCGACCTCCGCAAGCGGCTCGGCGCAATCACTGTGGCCTACACGTGGGAGGGCGAGCCGGTCACCGCCGAGCAGCTGAAGGCGGCCGGCGCGATGACCGTGCTGCTCAAGGACGCGATCAAGCCGAACCTCGTGCAGACGCTCGAGGGCCAGCCCGCCTTCATCCACTGCGGGCCGTTCGCGAACATCGCACACGGCAACTCGTCGCTGGTCGCCGACCTCGTCGGTCTCAAGCTCGGCGACTACGTCGTCACCGAATCGGGCTTTGGCGCGGACATGGGGATGGAGAAATTCCTTGACATCGTCTGCCGAGTGGGAAGCATCGCTCCCAGCGCGATCGTGCTGGTCGCCACGGTCAAGGCCCTCAAGCACCACGGCGACGACCCTGAGGGCGGCGTCGACGCGATCGAGCGAGGCGCCGGCAACCTCGCCCGCCACATCGGGATCATCCGCGAGTTCGGTCTGAATGCGGTCGTCGCGATCAACGCCTTCCCGGGCGACACCGACGAAGAGGTCGCCACCGTGCGCCGGCTCGCCCTCGAGCTCGGTGCGCACGCGGCGGCGGTCAACACCGCGTTCGAGGACGGCGGGGAAGGCGCGCGCGAGCTTGCCGAGGCGGTCGTCGACGCCGCCGAGAAACCGAACGCGTTCGAGCCCATGTACGAGCTCGACGCGCCGATCGTCGACAAGATCGAGTCCATCGCCAAGCGCGTCTACGGAGCCGACGGCATCTTCCTCCTGCCGGCAGCCGAGAACGACGTCAAGCGCTTCACCGAGCAGGGCCTCGACAACGTGCCGATCTGCATGGCCAAGACGCACCTCTCGCTCTCGCACGACCCCGCACTGACCAATGCGCCGACCGGCTTCACCGTTCCGGTACGGGCGGTGCGGGCGTACACCGGCGCGGGCTGGCTGGTGGCGCTCTGCGGCGACATGCAGACGATGCCCGGCCTGTCCGCGTCGCCGGCGGCGTTCAACGTCGATATCGACGAGAACGGCCGCACCGTTGGCCTCTTCTGACCCGCTCGCGGCCGGCCCCGCGATCGTCAGGACGGTCGAGCTGTCTACGGGCCTCGCCCTGCTGACGGCCCGCGTCGCCGGCCGCGATGACCTGATCGCACGGGCCGAAGCGCTCGCCGCGGAGCTGGCCCCGCTCGCCGAGGCCGATGCCGATGCCTACCGCGACTACCTTGCCACCCACTCCGACGACGCCCGCTCGCGAACGATCGAGCTGCCGCTGCGGATGGCCGAGCTCGCCGCAGATGCCGCCGAGCTCGCCGTGGAGTCGGCAGAGAGCACGGAGCGGGCAGCGAGCGGCGACGCCAAGGCGGGCGTCCTGCTCGCGGAGGCGGCGGCCCGCGCCGCCGCCCTGCTCGTTCAGGTGAACGGGGGCGGCGACGCGGCCGCGTCGGCTACCGGTCGGGCTGCCCGCGCAGCTTCTCGGCTGTGACGCCGAGGTTGCGGAGGACCTCTCCCCCGACGCCGCGCGAGTCCGAGACGAGCGCCAGCAGGATGTCGTCCGGACCGAACTGCTCGCGCCCGGAGTCGACGGCGTCGTTGAGGGCCGCCTCGAGGACGCGCTTCGCCCGCGGCGTGAAGGGTCTCGGCAACCCTGCGATCCACTGCTCATCACCCTCGCCGACCTGATCGAGCACGTGCTCGCGGGCGGCCTCGTACGAAACGCCCTCGATCCCGCGCCTCGCGACCGCGAGCATCAGGTGCTCGGTGCCGAGGTAGGAATGCCTGAGCGAGTCCGCCTCCTTCTGCGACTCGACCATGACCTCGCGTGCCCCATCGTCGAAGCGGGCGATGAAGTGCTGCCGGCCGCGCCCACCACGGTGGCGGCGACCGTGCTTCCAGCGGCCGCCTCCGCCCATCCACGGCTGCGGCCCGGGCGGCCCGGCAGGGCCGTCCACGATCTGGTGCACGCGCTGGTGCGATAGCTCGAGCGCGTCGGCGATCTCGCGGAGCGAGCCGCCTTCGGCGTGGAGCTTCTTGATCGCGTGGTGGTAGTCCACGCGTACGTGTGCTGTCTGGCTCTCGAGGTCGACGAGGCGCTGCCGCGCCTCCTTTGCCTCGGCCAGGACTTGTTCGTCTAGTGTCATAGACGTCTACTATACTAGACAGCTGTCTAGCTGTCTAGACGACGAGCAGCATCACCCCGGCGACCACCACCCCTGCGCCCGCCGCCCGCCAGGCGGACACGTGCTCTTTCAGCATCACGGCGGCCAGGACGGTGACGAACAGGACGCTCGTCTCGCGGACGGCTGCGACCGGCGCCGCAGGTGCCAGGCGAAGGGCGTAGAGCGCGAGCGCGTACGGCGCCAGCGTCAGCGGCGCGATCAGCAGCGTCTCCAGCCGGAAGCCCGCCCGCAGCGCCGGCGCGCCCTGCCGGAACGCCACGACGGCAGCCGTCACGAGCGCGGGGCCGATCATCACCGCTTCCAGGTAGGCAAGCGGGTCGGCCAGCGTCACGCCGGTGTTGTCGATCAGCGTATAGCCGGCGATCGTCGCGGCGATCGAGAGGCCGAACGCGCTGGCAGCGCGATCGGGCCGGCGGCCGCGGACGAGGAGAATCCCGGCCCCGACGGCACAGACACCAACCGCCTGGTTCCAGGATGTTGCCGTGCCGAGTGCGGCCACGGCGACGACAAGGACCAACACGGGCGCCAGCCCCCGGGCGATCGGGTAGAAGACCGAAAGCGGCGCGGCGGCGTAGGCCGCGCTCAGCAGCAGCACGTAGGCGAGCTCGAACGCGGCGCTCCCGGCGATGTACTTCCAGGCGCCCGTTTCGATGCGCCAGCGTGCCGCGGCAACCGGGGCAAAGATCGCGACCGCCATGCAGAACGCCGCCGCTGTCGCCACCTGTGGGTCACGGGTGCGGGCGAGCAGGACGTTCCAGAGCGCGTGCAGCACCGCCGCGCCGAGCGCGAGCGCGAAGGCGTCGGCGGGCATCAACGCGTGCCGATCCGGAGGCCCATGACCCGTGGGAGGGCGGCCACGCCGCGGGCGACGAGCTGCGGGCGCCGCCCCGCCTCGTCGGCGGCCTCGACCGAGAGGATCGCCCGGCGGACGAGCGCCCCGCCGAGGTGCCGGACCGGCTCGGGCGGCAGACGCGGCGGGACTCGGCCGGCGAGCGGCAGGCGCGACCACTCGTCGTCGGAGCCGAGGACGAGCGAGGCGAGGATCTGTCCGCCGAGCCAGCTGGGGCCGACACCGTTCCCGGAGTAGCCCGCTCCGTAGTGGATCCGCGTGCCGGGCACGGTCGCGAAGAAGGGCAACTGGTCGCTGGAGACGTCGACGGGCCCGCCCCACGCCCGCTCGACCCGCGCAGCGGCGAGGCCCGGCAGCAGCCGTCGCAGGCCGTGCTCCGCTCGGGCGACGGTCGGCGCGTCGTCGAAGAAGCGCGCGTCGATCCGGCCGCTGCGGCCGATCGGCCCCGAGGCAGAGCCCATCAGCACGCGGCCGTCATCGGTCGTCCGGAAGTAGTGGAGGAACATCCGGCCGTCGGCAATCGCCTCACCGCCGGTCCAGCCGATCTCCGCCAGCAGCTCCGGCACCGGCTCGGTCAGGACGACGTAGCTCCCGAACGGCGTCAGCGCCCGGCTCGCCGGGCGCCAGCCGCTCATCCAGGCGTTCGCGACGACGACGATCTCGCCCGCCCGCACCCGCCCACGCGCGGTCGCGACCTCGCCGGGACGAACGGAGGTGACGCGGGAGCGCTCGTGCAGCGTGACGCCTGCGCCGAGCGCAGCCCGGCGCAGAGCGCGCACCAGCCTGGCCGGCTGCACCGTGGCGGCGTCGGGGAGGCGGACGCCCCGCCGGAAGACCGGCGAGATCCCGGGCTCGACGGCGAAGACGCGCTCGGGCACGCTCAGCTCGGAGGCGACCCAGATCGCTTCCTCCAAGGCAGCGTCCTGTGCAGGAGTCGTCGAGACCTCGAGCATTCCACCACGGCGCAGCCACACGTCCTCGCCCAGGGCCTCCACAGCCGGAATCGCGCCCTCCGACGCCCGGGCGAGGACGAGCGCGGCCTCGTCGCCGAGCCGCGAGCGCAGCCGCGGCAGCGCGCACCAGTAGGTCTCGAGGAAGCCGCCGTTCCGACCGCTCGGCCCGTAGCCGACATGCTCGGCCTCGAGCACGGTCACGCGGAACGACGAGTCGCGCCGCTTCAGCTCGATTGCGGTCCAGAGGCCCGTGTACCCGCCGCCGACGATCACGACGTCGGCCTCGGCGTCCGCGGACAGCGGTGCCGCCTCGGGATCGGGCGGAGCCTCCTCCAGCCACCACGGCACGCGGTTCAGCACGCCGATAGCATCGCGAAGCCATGACCCGCGCGTTCTGGAACCCGATGACGAACATGGGCGCGTTCCGCGATCGAGGGATCACGATCGTCCGCGGCGAGGCCTCGACCGTGTGGGACGAGGGCGGCAACGCCCTGATCGACGTCTCAGGGGCACTCTGGTACTGCAACGTCGGCTACGGCCGGGCCGAGCTGGCTGAGGCGGCTGCCACGCAGATGCGCGAGCTCGCGTCCTACAAGACGTACGACGGCTTCACATCACCGCAGACCGAGGCCCTGGCGGCACGTGTGGCGGAGGTGGTACCGCTGGACGGCGCCAAGGTGTTCTTCACCTCGGGCGGCGGCGAGTCGATCGACACGGCGGCGAAGCTCGCCCGCGCGTACTGGGCTGCGGTCGGCAAGCCTGACAAGCACGCCGTGGTGTCCCGTCAGTTCGCCTACCACGGCTCGAACGCCTACGGCACCTCACTCGGGGGGATGGCCGCGCTCACCGATGTGTACGGCCGCCTCGTCCCCGACGTCGACCAGGTGCCGTGGGACGACGCCGAGGCGCTCGCGGAGACGATCGACCGCGCAGGCGCAGACAACGTGGCTGCGTTCTTCGCCGAGCCGATCATCGGCGCCGGAGGCGTGCTGATCCCGCCGGACGGCTACCTCGAGCGCGTTCAGGAGATCTGCCGCGAGCGCGAGGTGCTGCTCGTCCTGGACGAGGTGATCACCGGCTTCGGGCGCACCGGAGAGTGGTTCGCGACCGGTCGGTTCGGCCTGTCGCCCGACCTGATCACGGTCGCCAAGGGAATCACCTCTGGCTACATCCCGCTCGGCGGCGTGATCGCCTCGGCGCGTGTAGCGGAGCCCTTCTGGG
Organism: Actinomycetota bacterium; assembly: GCA_046734335.1. Classification (GTDB taxonomy): domain Bacteria; phylum Actinomycetota; class Thermoleophilia; order Gaiellales; family Gaiellaceae; genus DATBLE01. Next base: position 7,992 of record JBKPRA010000019.1, read on the forward strand.
CCGAGGGCACGGCGAACGTCTTCCGCCACGGATTCACATACTCCGGACACGCCACCGCCTGTGCGGTCGGGCTCGCGAACATCGAGGTGATCGAGCGCGAGGGTCTCGTCCAGCGCGTGCGCGAGCTCGAGCCCGTTCTGGCGGACGCGCTACGGCCACTGGCGGACCACCCGGCAGTCGCGGAGGTGCGAACGGGCGTCGGCCTGCTCGCCGCGGTCGAGCTAGCGGATGCGTCGAAGCTCCAGGCTGTGATCGATGCCGCGTACGAGCGCGGGGTGCTGGTGCGGGGCATCCGCGGCGTCGCCCTTCAGGTCTCGCCCCCGTTCGTGATCACCGAAGATGAGATCGAAACCGCGGCGAGCGTCTTCGGTGAGGCGCTGGCAGCGGCAGCCTGAGTCGACGGCAGCCGACTCAGCAGAGCGACACCGGCTGACACTCGTTCGGATCGTCGTTGCCGCGGGCGACGTTCGTGCCGACCGGCGCGATCGTGTAGCCCACCGCCGAGAGCCCGAGCCCGACGGCGTTGGATGCACCGCCGGCGAAGCCGTTGGCCTCTGCATGGTTGCCCTTGAGTTGGGCGGCGTTCCCGTCGACGGCGATCCCACCGTCGGCGTTTCCCGAGACGGTTGACGACAGGATGTTCGCCGTGTCGGCGACCACCTCGATGCCGAAGAAGCCGTTTCCGGAGGCGGTAGAAGACTTCACCGACGCCGACGCGCCGCCGATGAAGATGCCGTCTTCGCCATTTCCCGACGCGGCGGCGGACGTGATCTTGGCGGACGAGCCAGACGCGACGACGATGCCGGAGCCGGTGTTACCGGAGGCGGTCGACGACTTCAACGACGGCGACTCACCGGACACGTAGATGCCGGCGTTGACGTTTCCCGAGGCGACGATGTTGGAGAGAGTGACCTTGTCCCCGTGGGTGACCACGCCGTAGTCGAAGTTGCGCAGTACGCCGTTCTTGATGGTCACGCCGTCGTGGGCGCCGCTGTTGTCGATCCCGTAGCGGAGGGACGAACGGTCTCCCCGGATGGTGAACCCCTTCAGGTCGACGGTGATCCCGTCGGCGCCGATGATGACTCCCGGCGTGTTCGGCTCGCAGTCCAGACTCGAGACCAGGTAGGCGTTCGTCGTCACGATCTGGTCGCAGATCGAGATCGGGGTCACTCCACCACCCGCCTGCCCCTCCGGAGAGACCGCGATCGAAACGGCGACTGCGAGCGCGGCGAGCAGCATGATCCGGCGAACCTTCATCTCCCTCTCCTTTCGCGCATCCGCTCGGGGACGCCGAGCGGCCTGCCCATGAGCGGGAGGGACGCCCGGGCGGGCGCCCACCCCGCGATGATCGTACTCGTCCGGCGCTTGCCCAGGGACCGGCCTCGAAAGGGCCCCGAGTCAGGCGAAACGCGGCGGGGCCATAGGTCTTCGGGCGCCGCGGCAAGGGCTTTCCCGCGGCCTGACGCCGGCGGAACGAGCGCGGTACCTGCCGACAGGGGCGGCTGCGAGTTAGCGGCGGCTCAGCGGCGTCGTCTCAGACCAACCGGTGCTGGGTCGCCCAGCGCGTCAGCTCGTGGCGTGTCGACAGCTGGAGCTTGCGGAGCACGCTCGAGACATGGCTCTCCACCGTCTTCACGGAGAGGCTCAGGCGCGCAGCGATCTCCTTGTACATGTAGCCCCGTGCGATCAGCTGGAGCACCTCGCGCTCGCGGGGCGTGAGCTCCTCCAGCTCCGCGTCGCCGCCCACCCGCTCCCCGCTCCGGAAAGCGTCGAGCACGAAGCCGGCCAGCCTCGGCGAGAACACCGCGTCCCCGGAGGCGACGCGCTCGACCGCCGCGGCGAGCTCCTCGCTCGAGATCGTTTTCGTGACGTAGCCGCGGGCGCCGGCCCGGATCACCGCGATCACGTCCTCCGGCGCATCCGAGACAGAAAGAGCCAGGAAACGCACTCCCGGCCGATCGGCGGAGACGGCGTTGATGATTGCGTCTCCGCTTCCGTCGGGCAGGTGGACGTCGAGCAGCACCACGTCGGGGTCCTGCTCCTTGATCACGCGCACGGCTTCCGCGACGTACCCCGCCTCGCCGACGATCTCGACCCGGTCGCCGAGCTCGGCACGGACGCCGGCGAGGAACAGGCCGTGGTCGTCGACCAGCACGACGCGGGGCTTCACGATGCCGGCCTCGGAAGCCGCAGCTCGACCTCGGTGCCCGCACCGGGCGCGCTCGTCACGGTGGCGCGCCCTCCCGCACGCTCCAGGCGGCCCTCGATCGACTCGGTCAGGCCGAGGCGGCCCTCGGGCACAGCGGCCGGGTCGAAGCCGACGCCGCGGTCGCGGACGAAGACGGCGACCGATTCGTCATCGACCTCGACGTAGACGTCGATCTCTTCGACCGCGGCGAACTTCGCCGCGTTCGTCATCGCCTCGCGGGCGGCGAGAACGAGTGCACCGACCGCGCCCTCGACCGGGCAGTCCCCGGCGCTGGCCAGCTCGAGCCGGATCCCGTACAACTCCTCGACGTCGGCCGCGGCGGCCGAGAGCGCCGCCAGCAGAGACGCCGTCTCGTCGCCGATCGGCCGATCGCCGTAGAGCCAGCCGCGGAGCTCTCGCTCCTGGCGGCGAGCGATGGCGGCGACGCGCCGAGGCTCCTGCGCGTGCCGCTGGACGAGCGCCAGCGTCTGGAGGACGGAGTCGTGCACCCGTGCGGCGACCTCGGCGCGCTCCTCGCTGCGGATCCTCGCCGCCCGCTCCGCGTCGCGGTCGAGCGCGAGCCGCCAGAGCCACGGCCCCGCGATCAGCAACAGCGCACCTGCCACCGCCCCCGGTGCCAGGACGGCGGCATTCGGGCTGCCGCCGGAAAGAAGGAGGACGGCGCCGGCGGCGGCAACAGCAAGTCCGGCGTAGGACACCGGTGCGTCCGCGCGAAAGCTCCCGCCGCGACGCCAGGCGAGCGCAAGACCGACGGCGATCAGGGCAACCCCGGCGACGGAGCGGTCGGAGAGACCGATGGCGTGGAGAAGGAGTGCGCCTGCGACCACCAGCGCAAGCACGAACATCCAGACGGTGTGGGACCGGTGGTAGAGCCAGAGCGCGAGGTAGAGCACGATGCCGGCCCCGCCGGCGAGCGCGAGCAGGGTGAAGACGAGGCGGACGAGCGTGACGTCGACGGCGAGAGATTGCGCGATCCCCGCGCAGATCCCCGCGATCACGCGGTCATCGCCGACGGCGGAGACCCTCGACAGCGGCATCGGTGCTCATGGTAAGTGGCGGCTCACCCGAAGCGAACCGGCGCCCACGTGGGCGTCCAGCACGAGCACGCGCCTGCCCCGCTCGGTGACGGCGTCGTCGACGTTGCGGCCGTCGTCCACCTCGCCGAACAGGTTCAGGTAGCCGAGCCGCACGTCGGCCTTCACACGGACGGCGGCGCCGGGCGGAACGATCACCCGCAGTCCGCCGACGTCCACGCGGGTGGTGAGCTTCGTCTCGCCGAGCGGCAGACGGACGTTGCGCAGATCAAGGAAGAGGTCGCCGACGCCGAGGCTGTAGCTCTGATGGAGGTCGGCGGCCGAGGCCGGCACGTACGTCTCGTTGCCGACTCCGCGGCTCAGGTGCACCGGGAAGACGGCGACGAAGATCGCGACCGTGACCAGCATGAGCGCAAGCAGGCTGCCGACGACGATCAGGAGCGTGCGCCAGAAGCGGCCGCGGCGCGGAGGCGCAACAACGGCCGGGACTGTCGGGGCGTCCGCGGCGTCCTCGCCGGCCATCCCGGCGGCGGCCGGAGCGACGGGCTCATCGGCGCCGCGCCGCCGGGTGAGCAGGAAGACCAGGCCACCGCCGATGAGGAGGAGAACCCAGGCGGCGTCGCCCGAGGGCCAGAGACTGACCCGGGAGAGCAGGACCGCGGCGGCGACCGCGGCGATGCCGAGTCCGATCACGGGCAGCGGGTGGTTCCGGCGCTCGCGGAGCGCCGCCGATGCGATCGAGTCCTCCTTGCCCTCGTCCGGGATGGTCAGCGCAGCGGCGAGATAGATCAGGATCCCGGCACCGCCGATCAGCCCGAGGACGACGAACCCAACGCGGTAGAACGCGGGATGGATGCCGAAGTAGCGCGCGAGTCCCCCGCTGACCCCCGCGAGCATGCGGTCGGAACGGCTGCGCTCGAGGCGCTGGACGGCCGGCTGTGCAGCACTGTGTTCGCTCATGCAGGCAGGGTCGCCGAGCGGCGGTGTGCCGGCAATCCGGAATGACCCTGATTCGACCCCGAGACGCGTCAGGCGGTCAACCCGCGGGCCAGCTCTTCGAACACGGCCACGTATCGGTCGACTGCCTCGTCCGTGTGCTGGACGGACAGCGTCCACTCCTCCTCGCGTCCCGGCGTGGCGTAGATGCCGCGGTTCATGTTCCAGAGCCAACTGAGCTCGGTCAGCTCGACGTCCTGGTGCGCTTTGAAGGTCTCGTAGTCGACGACACGAACCGGCGAGAAGGTGACGCAGCCCTTGGCGCCGATCCCGACCGCGTAGCCGGGTAGCCGGTACTCCTCCACCACCGCGGCGCAACCCGCCAGCAGCCGCTCGTTCAGGTGGTGGAGGTGCGCGTAGGCGTCGGGGGTCAGCACCTCGTAGAGGCTCGCCCGCGCCGCGGCCATCGTCAGCGGGTTGCCGTTGAACGTGCCGACCTGGTTGACGCGGCCGTCCTCGACGCAGGCCATCACCTCGTCGGTGCCGCCGATCGCGCCGGACGGCAACCCCGCGCCCAGCGTCTTCGCCAGCGTCACGAGGTCGGGCACGACCCCGAAGCGCTCGACCGCGCCGCCGGCGGCGACGGTCAGCCCGGTCTTGACCTCGTCGAAGATCAGGACAATCCCGTATCGCGCGGTGAGCTCGCGCACCGCCTCGAGGTAGCCCGGCTCGGGGAGCACGACCCCGAGGTTCATCATCGCCGCCTCCATGATCACGCACGCGGGCAGCCGTCCTTCGGCGGCGAGCCGCTCGATCCGCCGCTCCATGGCGCCGGCGTCGTTGAACGGCACCGCGACGGTCAGATCGACCACCGCCTGCGGGATCCCGGCGCCGTACGGGAGTGAGGCGAGGTTCTCGCGGTCGCCGATCCGGTCGTACTCGACTCCGATCGAGACCATCACGGCGTCGTGGTGGCCGTGGTACGAGCCGAAGATCTTCATCACCACCTCGCGGCCTGTGTGTCCCCGGGCGATCCGGATGGCGTCCATCGTCGCCTCCGAACCGGAGTTCGTGTAGCGCCATTTGGGCAAGCGGAAGCGCCGGGCCAGTTCCTCCGCGACGGCGACACCGTCCTCGGTCGGTGCCGCGAAATGCGTCCCGAGCGCAGCGCGCTCCTGCACGGCACGAGTGATCACCGGGTGCGCGTGCCCCTGCGTCATCGACCCGAAGCCGTTGTGGAAGTCGAGGTACTCGGTGCCGTCCACGTCCCAGACGCGCTGGCCCTCGCCTTGGGTCAGGTAGATCGGCCACGGCTCGCGTACCTGGTACGAGGAGCCGACACCGCCGGCGAGCGTCACTCGCGCGCGCTCATACATCCCCCTCGACGCGCGGGTGCGCTCGTCCAGCTTCTCTCCCTCCCCCTGGGTCAGCTCGCGGATCCGGGCACGGCCGATCTCGACGGGGGCGTTGACGGCCATGTTCGCTGCTCCTCTCAGGCGGGCTCGACAGTGGGGCGGCGGCGGGTCTGCACGATCACGTTCACGATCATCACCGAAAGGGCGATGACGAAAATAGCGGAGCCGATCACGTTCACCTGCGGAGGCGCCCCGACGCGGGCGGCACCCCAGACGAAGAGCGGGAAGGTGACCGTCGTCCCGGCATTGAAGTTGGTGATCACGAAGTCGTCGACCGAGAGCGCGAAGACGAGCAGGCCGGCGGCGAGAACGGCCGGGGCGATGAGCGGCAACGTCACCTTCCGGAACGTCGTCCATTCGTTGGCGCCGAGGTCCATCGCTGCCTCCTCCAGGTGGCGGTCGAAGCCGATCAGCCGCGCCTTCACGGTGACGACCACGTAGCTGATGCTGAACATGATGTGCGCGAGCAGGATCGTGCCGAACCCGAGCGGCACGGACATGCTCAGGAAGAGGGTGAGCAGTGAGGCGCCGAGGACGATCTCGGGCGACGACATCGGCAGGAAGATGAGCAGGTTGGTCGTCCCCCGCCCGCGGAACCGGTAGCGGACGAGCGCCAGCGCGATCAGAGTCCCGAGGGCCGTCGCGGCGATCGACGTCAGCGCCGCGACCTCGAGGGAGACGACGATCGAGCTCCGAAGGCCCGGCACCGCGTCCCAGTTCCGCCAGTTGTCGAGGGTGAAGCCCTGCCAGGTGTAGTTGAAGCGCCCCTTCGGGTTGTTGAACGAGAACAGGATCACGATCGCGATCGGGACGAGCAGGTAGGCGAAGACGAGCGCCGCGTAGGCGGTCAGAGCATGGTGCCGGACGAAGCGAGCCGTCGCCGTCATCCCGTCAGCTTCTCCGTACCGAGCACACGGACGTAGACGGCCACCAGCGCGAGGATCACCGCCATCAACAGCAGCGAGAGCGCGGCGGCCGACGGGTAGTCGGTGAGCTCGAGGAACTTCGACTGGATCACGTTGCCGATCATGTATTGCTTCGGGGTGCCGAGCAGCTGCGCATTGATGAAGTCGCCGGCGGCGGGGATGAACGTGAGCAGCGTCCCTGCCAGCACGCCGGGCATCGAGAGCGGCAACGTCACGTGGAGGAAGGTCCGGACCTTGCTCGCGTACAGGTCCTGCCCGGCCTCGATCAGCCGTGGGTCGATCTGCTCCAGCGCCACGTACAACGGCAACGCCATGAAGGGCAGGAAGTTGTAGGTGATCCCGGCGACCACGGCCGTCGGCGTGGCCAGGAGACGGTCGTTGTCGCCGATCACGTTGATCAAATGGACATTGCGCAAGAAGCTCACCACGGGCCCCTGGTCGGACAGGATCGTCTCCCACGCGAGCGTCCGGATCAGGTACGTGACGAAGAACGGCGCGATGATCATCAGCAGGAACAGGTTCTTCCAGCGCCCGCCGCGGAAAGCGATCCAGTAGGCGAGCGGGTAGCTGAGCAGGAGCGCGATCGCAGTCGCGATCGCGGCGTACTCGAACGACCGGATCAGCTGCGGGTGGTAGGTGGAGAGTGCGTCGGAGTAGTTGTGCCAGGCCCAGTTGAAGGAGTTGGTGAACTCGATCGGGTTCTGCGTCTCGAGCGACTGGTGGCCGAGAAATCCGAGCGGGACCAGGAAGAAAAGCGCCAAAAAGGCGAGACCCGGCGCGAGCAGGAGGTAGGGCGTCAGCCAGCGGTGCCGATGGAGCATCGAGCCCCGCGCGCGCAGCGGCGCGGAGCTCAGGCTCCCAGCAGCTTCTGCCACTTCTGCTTGTAATCCGGGTTGAAGAGCGCCTCCGGGTCGAACTGATGGAGCTGCTTCTGCATGGCCGGCGTCGGGAAGATCAGCGGGTTCTTCCCGACCCCGGGGTCGGTCTTCAGCAGCACCTTGTCCGCCCCGAGGACCGGGCAGATGTAGTTGATGTAGTCGTCGATCTCCGCGGCGATCTTCGGGTCGTAGACGAAGTTCATGTAGACCGATGCGAGGTAGGCGTTGCCGTGCTTCGGGATCAACATGTTGTCCGTCCAGATTCCCCCGCCTGACTTGGGGATCACGAAGCGCAGGTACTTGTTGTCCGCGTGCAGCTGGACCATGTCGCCGGACCAGACGAATGCGGCCCAGACATCGCCCTTCGCCATCAGGCCCGAATAGTCGTTGCCCGTGAACTGACGGATCTGGCCGGACTTGACCGCCTTCTGGATCTTCTTCAGGGCACGGTCGAACGAGGCATCGGTGACCTTCGTCGGGTCGTCACCGTTCGACAGCATCACGAGGGTCATCGTGTCGCCCATCTCGTTGAGGAGGGTGACCTTCCCTTTCAGACGCTTGTCGGTGAAGAGCTGGTCGACGGTCGTGACCGGTTTCGTCAGCTTCGCGTTGTAGCCGATCCCGTCCAGTCCCGACACCCACGGCAGGCTGTAGTCGCGGTTCGGATCCCACGAGGGATGCCGAAGGTTCGGCACGAGATTCTTGATGTTGGGGATGACGCTCTTGTCGAGCTTCTCGACCCACTTGTTCTTGACCAGCAGCGCCGGGTACGGCGAGTTGTCGGTCATCACGATCATGTCGCGCCCGATCGACTGGCCGCGCCGGAGCTGCGCCTGGATCTTCCCGAAGAAGCTGGCGTTGTCGTTGATGTCCTCGATGTACTTGACCTTGACGCCGTACTTCTTCGAGAACTGGTCGAGCGACGGGTGGCGATGACCCTTGACGTCGATGTAGAGCGGCCAGTTCGAGAAGACGAACGTCTTGCCACGCAGCTTGCTCGGGTCGGGTCCGGCGGCCTCGGCAAGCCCGGCGAGGGCGCTGGGGAATGCCAACGCCGCGCCGCCGACGGCGGCACGACGAAGCAGATCGGAACGGGTCAGACGGACGGTCAATTCTCCTCCTCCTCCTGATGTGTGTGGTTGACATCGACGACGAACGCGGCCTCGGGGCTGAACGAGAGCTCGACCCCACCTCCCGGCGCGATCGAGCCGGCCCCCGGCTCCGCGTTCTGGACGTACACCGTCAGCGCGCCCGCCGTGGTTTCGACGATGTACTGGGTGGAGACGCCGACGTAGGCCATCTCACGGACTCGCCCGGTGAACGAGTTCGTCGCGCCCGGGCGGAGCCTGAGCTTCTCGGGACGTATGCCGACTGCGACCTTGCCCGTCCGACCGGCAAGCGCCTCGCGCGAGACGGTCACCTCCTCGCCCTGCTCGAGCCGGACCGACGTGGGGCCGGAAACCGTGCCGTGCAGCAGGTTCGAGACGCCGAGGAAACCGGCGACGAAGGCGGTGGTCGGACGTTCGTACAGCTCGCTGGGGGTTCCGAGCTGCTCGATCCGGCCGCCCTGCATGACAGCGATCGTGTCGGCCATCGTCATCGCCTCCTCCTGGTCGTGCGTGACGTGGACGAAGGTGATGCCGAACTCGTGCTGGATCGCCTTCAGCTCGAGCTGCATCTGCTTGCGCAGCTTCAGGTCGAGAGCGCCGAGCGGTTCGTCGAGCAGCAGGACTCGCGGGCTGTTCACGAGGGCCCGGGCCAACGCCACACGCTGCTGCTGCCCCCCGGAGAGCTGGCGAGGCTTACGCTTCTCGAACCCTTCCAGGCCGACCTTCTGGAGGACGGAGGAAACGCGGCCCGAGAGGGCCTTGCCCTTGATCCCTCGGCGCCGAAGGCCGAAGCCGACGTTCTCGGCGATCGTCAGGTGCGGGAAGAGCGCGTAGCTCTGGAAGACGGTGTTGACGTCGCGTTTGTACGGCGGCAGGCCGACGACGTCGCGGTCACCGAGATAGATCCTGCCCGCCGTGGGCGTCTCGAAACCGCCGATCATCCGCAGTGTGGTCGTCTTGCCACAGCCTGACGGCCCGAGCATCGCGAAGAACGAGCCCCGCGGTATCTCGATCGAGAGGTCGTCCACCGCGACCACGACGTCGAACCGCTTGGTGACGTTCTCGATCCGGACGTCTGCGGCCGCCGCTGGCGACTCGGCAGCGGCCATCAGTCCAGCTTTGCCATCACGTGCTTGATCTGCGTGTAATCCTCCAGTGAGTACACGGAGAGATCCTTGCCGTAGCCCGACTGGTTGTAGCCGCCGTGCGGCATCTCCGAGACGAGCGGGATGTGGTCGTTGATCCATACCGTCCCGAACTGGAGCTTGCGCGCCGCGTTCAGCGCACGCCCGACGTCACGTGTCCAGACCGAGGCGGCGAGGCCGTAGCGGACGTCGTTCGCCCAGGCGATCGCCTCGTCGTCGCTTCCGAAGCGCTGCACCGAGACGACGGGCCCGAAGACCTCGCGCTGCACGATCTCGGACTGCTGATCCACGTCGGTGACCACCGTCGGTTTGACGAAGAAACCACGGTTTCCGTTAGTGCCCCCACCGGTCAGGATGGCCGCTTTCGAGCCCTCTGCGCGCTCCAGAAAGCCGAGCACACGCTCCTGCTGGTCCTTCGAGATCACCGGGCCCATCTCGATCTCGTCGCCCTCCGCCGGATCGCCGACCTTCAGCGACTCGACCGCCGGGACGAGCTCCTCGAGCAACTTGTCGTAGATCGCGGGCCCGGCCATCACGCGCGAGGCGGCCGTGCAGTCCTGGCCGGAGTTCCAGTAGCCGGCGATCTTGATCCCCTCGGCGACTGCGACCGGGTCGGCGTCGTCGAAGACGACCACCGGCGCCTTGCCGCCGAGCTCGAGATGGACGCGCTTGAGCGTGTCCGCAGCCGTGCGTGCGATCGTCTTGCCGGTCTCGATGTCGCCGGTGAGTGAGACGAGGCGGACATCGGGGTGGGTGACGATCCGCTCGCCGACCGGGACGCCGTCGCCGGTGACGACGTTCAGGACGCCGGCCGGGATCGCGTCCTGGGCGAGCTGGACGAAGCGGAGCAGCGAGAGCGGCGTCTGCTCGGACGGCTTCAGCACCTGGACGTTGCCCGCGGCGAGTGCCGGCGCCAGTTTCCAGACCGCCATCATCAGCGGGTAGTTCCAGGGCGCGATCCCGCCGACGATCCCCAGCGGCTCGCGCCGGATCATCGACGTGTAGCCCTGCATGTACTCGCCCGCCGAGCGCCCCTCGAGGATGCGCGCGGCACCCGCGAAGAAGCGCAGGTTGTCGGAGCAGACGGGCATCTCGTCGCGCGCGTAGCCGAGCGGCTTGCCGACGTTGCGCGACTCGATCTCGGCCAGCTCCTCGGTGTTCTCGTCGAGGATGTCGGCCAGCTTCAGCAGCAGCTCCGACCGCTCGGCCGGGGTCGAATCGAGCCACTCCGGCAGTGCCTGCTTCGCCGCCTCGACCGCCGCGTCGACGTCGGCGGCGGTGCAGGCGGGCACTTCCGCGATCGCCTCGCCCGTCGAAGGGTTCAGCACCTCCATCGTCCCGCCTTCAGCGGCGTCGGACCAATTGCCGCCGACGAAGATCTTGTCCACCGTCACCGTGGCCATGCCGCCGACCTCCTCCTCGGTTTACTCGGTACGAAGGATTCCAGACTCGCGGGTGAGGCGTTGTGCGAGTGCGACCGGCACGATCGTCGCGAGCAGGATCAGGAAGACGACCACGTTCACCTCGGGCAGCTGCTGGCCGAGCCGGATGTTCCCGAAGATCCAGATCGGCAGCGTGTTCTGCACGCCGGCCGTGAACGTGGTCACGATCACCTCGTCGAACGAGAGCGCGAATGCGAGCAGCGCGCCGGAAATCAGCGCGGTCGAGATCGCCGGCAGCGTCACGTGGACGAACGTCTGGAAGCCGTCGGCGCCGAGATCCATCGAGGCCTCTGTCAGCGAGGTCGGCATGCGCCGAAGCCGGGCGACCACGTTGTTGAACACGATCACGATGCAGAAGGTGGCGTGGCCGACGACGATCGTCCAGAGGCCGAACGCCTGGCCGAAGTAGGTGAAGTACGAGTTCAGCGCCATGCCGGTGATGATCCCGGGTAGCGCGATCGGCAGGATGAAGAGGAACGAGATCATCGTCCGACCGAAGAACGAGGCCCGATAGAGGGCGAACGCGGCCAGCGTGCCGAGCACGAGCGCGATCCCGGTCGCCAGCGCGCCGGCTTTCAGCGACAGGATCAGCGCCTGCTGCATCTCGCCGTTGTGGATCGCCGGGCCGAACCACTTCGTCGTCCAGTCGGTGATCGGCCAGCCCTGGACGTTCGACGCGTTGAACGCGTACAGGACGATGATCACGATCGGGATGTGCAGGAAGAGGACGACGCCGATCGTCCAGATCCAGAGGCCGATGCGGGTCGTGCGGCTCTCCACTACAGCGCCTCGAACGCGCCGGTCCGCTTGGCCAGCGTCAGGTAGATCGCCATGATCGCGAGCGGGATCGCCGCGAACGCGGCGGCGAAGGGCAGGTTGCCCGAGACCCCGAGGCCGGTCGAGTAGACGATGTTGCCGATGAAGGTCGAGCCGGCGCCGCCGACGAGCGTCGGTGTGATGTAGTCGCCGAGCGTCAGCGAGAAGGTGAAGATCGAGCCGGCGACGAGACCCGGCAGCGCCAGCGGAAGGATCACTCGCCGCAGGGTGGTGAAACCGCTCGCGCCGAGATCCCTCGAGGCCTCGATGTACGAGTGTGGGATCCGCTCGAGCGCCGCGTAGACCGGCAGGATCATGAACGGCAGCCAGATGTACGTGAACACGAGCCACATGGCCGTGTTCGAGTAACCCAGGTTCGCGCCCGGCAGGCCGATCTTCCCGAGCGACCAGTTGAGGATCCCGTCCTGGGCCAGGATCACCTTCCACGCGTAGACCCGGACGAGGTAGCTCGACCAGAGCGGCAGCAGGACGAGCACGAAGAGCATCGCCCGGACGCGCGGCGAGGCGAGGCGAGCCATGAAGTACGCGAACGGGAAGGCGAGCGCGGCGCAGGTGGCGGTGACCGCGGCCGCGATCCACAGCGTCCGCCAGATCACGCCGCGAAACGCGCCGCTCTCGAAGATCTCGCGGAAGTTGTCGAGGCTCCACGCGTGGACGACCTTCCCGGTGAACGAGTCGACGCTCCAGAACGCGTAGACGAACAGCGCGGCCAGGGCCGCGAGGTAGATCAGCGTCATCCACCCGAGCGGCGGAACCAGCTCGGCGGCCGTACGCAGACGGCCGTGCCGCCAGAACGGGAGCGAGAGGCGGCGGCGAGCCCTCCGCAGGGAGGACCCGCCGCCTGCGACCTCTGTCGCTACGAGATCACCTCGTTCCAGGACTTGACCCACTGCGAGTAGTCCATGCAGTCCTTCTTGCCGTTGCCGCAGTCGGCGAGCGGCGTCTTCCAGAACTTGATCGAGGCGTAGTACGACTCGGGCTCATTGGCGTGGTACGCCGCGCAGGAGCCCTTGCTGAGCTTGTTCATGTACGGGCAGGCCAGCTTGTTGACCGGCGTCTCACCCCAGGTCACCGCCTGCTGGGCCTGCACCTTGGGGCTGGAGATGTACGCGTACCAGGCGTAGGCGCAGTTCGGGTGCTTGGCCTTCGCCGACAGCATCCAGGTGTCGAGCCAGCCGGTCGCGCCCTCCCTCGGGATCACCTCGCGGACCGGCGACTTGGCCGCCCGGAGCTGCCCGGTTGTATAGGGCCACGACGCACCGATGATCGCGTCGCCGTTCTTGAACAAGCTGATCTCGTCGGAGGCGAGACCCCAGTACTTCTTGACCAGCGGCCGCTGCTTCTCGAGCAGCGCAATCGCCGCCGCGAACTGGGCCTTGTTCAGCTCGTAGGGGTCCTTGATCCCGAGCGACGGCTTGGTCTTCGCCAGGTAGAGCGCCGCGTCGGCGATCTGGATCGGGTTGTTCGGAACGGTGATCTTGCCCTTGTACTTCGGGCTGTACAGCACCGACCAGCTCGTCGGCGCGGGCTTCACCTTGGTCGTGTTGTACATCAGCGTGTTCGGGCCCCACTGGAGCGAGATCCCGTAGTGCTTGCCCTTGACCGTGTTGTTCGGAGGGCTCTGAAAGCCCTTGAAGAACTGCTTCCAGGCGGGGACCTTGCCGACGTCGACCGCGGCGACGTCGCCGCCGTAGATCAGTCGCAAGCTCGCGTCGCCCGAGGCCGAGACCATGTCGTACTGGCCGCCGCCGCCGGAGCGCATCAGCGTGACCATTTCGTCCGAGGAGCCGGCGTACTTCGCCTGAACCTTGCAGCCCGACTGCTGCTCGAACGGCTTCACCCACTTCGCGTCGAGGTAGCCCTCCCACGCGATCATCGTCAGCTTCCCTTCGTTCGCGCCGGTCTTCGTGGTCCCGGCCGCGGGGGCCGCGAGCGCGACTGCCACGAGCGCCAGAGCTACGTAGCGGAGCTTGACCTTCCTCATTCCTTCTCCTCCCTCTGGGGTTCGATGTCGAAGGTGTGGCCCGGACTCCAGGCGACGGCCGCCGGTTGTCCGGCGCGCTCCGCCGCCTCCGGGCCGGAGACGTTCTGGCGGACGACGACCACCTCGCCGCCCTGTTCGAGGCCGACCACGTAGCGCGTGACCATTCCGGCGTAGACGACTTCCCGGATCGTCCCGCGCTCGACGTGCTCGTCCGGCTCCGCGAGTTCTGTCCCGCCGAGCAGCCTGATCTTCTCGGGACGGATGGTGAAGCGGCGGCCGTCGCGGTCGAGCAGGTTGGAGATGCCGACGAAGGCGGCGACGAACTCGTTCGCGGGCCGCTCGTAGACGTCGGCAGGGCTCCCGATCTGGTCGATCCGGCCCTGGCTGAAGACGGCGATCCGGTCGCTCATCGTCAGCGCCTCCTCCTGGTCGTGCGTGACGTAGACGAACGTGATCCCGACCTCCTGCTGGATCCGCTTCAGCTCGCTCTGCATCTCAACTCGCAGCTTCAGGTCGAGCGCGCCGAGCGGCTCGTCGAGGAGCAGTACGCGCGGGTGGTTGACGATCGCGCGGGCAAGCGCCACCCGCTGACGCTGCCCGCCGGAGAGCTGGACGGGCTTCCGGTCGCCGAACCCGGCCAGGCGGACGAGTTCCAGCGCCTCCTGGGCGCGGCGCCTGCGCTCCGTGCGCTTCACGCCCTTGACCCGCAACCCGTACTCGACGTTCTCGCTGACACTCATGTGGGGAAAGAGCGCGTAGTCCTGGAAGACGGTATTGACGTCCCGGTCGTACGGGGGCCGGTCCGTGACGTCGACGCCGCCGAGCTGCACCCGGCCGCCGTCGGGGCGCTCGAAGCCGGCGATGATCCTGAGCGTCGTCGTCTTGCCCGACCCCGAGGGCCCGAGCATGGTGAAGAACTCGCCGCGGGCGATCTCGAGGTCGATCCCGTCCACGGCGACGACGTCGCCGTAGACCTTGCCAATCCCGCTCAGGACGACGTCAGCCTCGGCCGGAGACGAGGAGATCGGGCCTGGGGCCGCCGCGGTGTGTGCCGATGACGTCACTGAGGCGCTCGATTATCGTCGTTCGCAGCGCCTCGGGTTCGTCGGTCCCCTCAGCCGGCCCGGATCAGGGCCCACGCATCCGACCAGCCGAACCAGTCGACGCACGCCTCTCCGCGGGCGTCGTGGCAGTCGTGTTGCGGCGTGCGAACGAAGGACAGCCGCGACCACCACGGCTCGTCGCCGGCATGGACGGCCCTGCAGTTCATGTACGCGCAGGCAGCCGGCGTTGCCGGTGCCTCACCGAGGTAGCGGGCCGACTTGGCGTTCGGCTTCCCGCTGAGGATGTAGTCGAGCCAGCGGTACATGCATCCGAGGTGCCGGGCGTGCGAGAGGATCATCCACGAGGCCGAGTGGGCGGTCCCGTCGGGCGGCACCGCGGTGGCGACGGGCACCTGGTCGGCGCGCAGGAGCGAAGCCAGCCGCGCGCTGACCGCCCCGACGATCGCATTCCCGCCGGTGAAGTCGGCAAGCCCGGTCACCAGGTCCTGCCAGTAGGCGCCGACGCTCGCGCTCTGCTCGGCCGCGGCCCGGACGACCCTGCGGAACTGCGCCTTGCCGAGCTCGTACGGGTTCCGGTAACCGAGATGGATCGCGGTCTGCGCCAGGGTGATCGCCTCGTCGCGCAGCCCGACCTTCCCGGCGTAACGCGGGTCGTAGAGGACGTCCCAGCTCTTGGGTGCCGGGCGGACGAGGTCGGTGCGCCAGAGCAGCAGATCGGCCCCGCGGCCGTGGGGCACACCGACGATGCGGCCGTGCTCGAGGTTCTGGGGCAGCGTCTTCAGCTCCGGGTAGACGTCGTCATAGCTCGGGATCAGATCGGTGTCGATCGGCTGGACCTCCTTGCCGCCTGTCAGCACCTGTGTCACGTCCCCGTAGGCGGCAACGCCGTCGAAGGTTCCGCTGTCGACCACCTCGAGCAGCTCGGTCGAGCTCCGCACCGTGCGCACGTGCACCTTGCAGCCGGTCTTCTGCACGAAGGGCTGTACCCAGTTGACCCGCGGATCGTCGCCGCCCGCTTCGGCGTAGCCCGGAAAGGCAACGAGGTCGAGACGGTGCTCGGCGGGAGGCAGCTTCGCGGTCGCCGACCGGGTCGAGGCGCCGGCCGCCAGAGCCGCGAGCGCAAGGCCGGCAACGATCAGGAGACCAGCTCGGAGCACGCCGGTACGGTAGTCGCCCGTGGGACCGCGGATCGCCGTGATCGGATCCTCCTGCTCGGGGAAGACGACTCTCGCCGCTGGCCTCGCCGCGGCCCTCGGCGTTGCGCACGTCGAGCTGGACGCTCTCCACCACGGACCCAACTGGCAGGAGGCGAGCGCGGAGGAGCTCAGAGCGCGGGTGGAGGCGGAGCTCGACGGCCTGGACGGCTGGGTCACCGACGGCAACTACATGGGCAAGCTCGGCATGTGGCTGATCGACCAGGCCGACACGATCGTGTGGCTGGACCCGCCGCTACGGACGCTGCTGCCACGAATCTACCGGCGCACGAGACAGCGGAGGCGCGATCGCGTCGAGCTCTGGAATCCGGGAAATTTCGAGACATGGCGGGGGTGGTGGACTCTCAGCTCGTTCGCCATGCGAACGCACCATCGACGACGCCGGTACTGGCCCCGGCGGTTCGAGGGCCGCCGAGTCGTCCGCTTGCGCAGCTCGGTCGAAGCGGATACGTGGTTCGCCGAGCGGATCCGAAGTGGCTAGGCTGCGCCGCGCCGCTGGGCCGTGTCGGCCCGCTCGACGATCGCGCAGAACGCGGCGACAACGTCCGGGTCGAACTGGGTTCCGGCATGGGCCTGGAGCTCTTTGAGCGCCTGTGCAGGCGCGATCGGCAGCCGGTAGGGGCGCGGCGAGGTCATGGCCGAGAAGGCGTCGCAGACGGCGATGATGCGGGCTGCGAGCGGGATTGCGTTCCCGGCCAGACCGTCGGGGTACCCGGTCCCGTCCCAGCGCTCGTGCGTTGCGCGCACGACCGCGCCGACGCCGAGCCAGCCGGGAGCGGCGCCGAGAATCCGCTCGCCGATCACCGTGTGCTCCCGGATGAACGCCCACTCCTCGGGGTGGAGAGGGCCGGGCTTCTGGAGGACGTCGTCGGGAACAGCCAGCTTGCCGACGTCGTGCAGCCGGGCCGCAAGGCGCAACTCCTCGAGCTCCTTGGGGGACAGGCCGAAGGTCTCGCCGATCGCGGTCGCGGTCCGGACGACCTCGACGACGTGGTCCCGCAGCCCGGGTGAGCGCTCGAAGAGCGCCTGGAGCAGCATCTCGTGCTGCTCCCGCCGGCCGGAGCGCTCGCGCTTCTGCGCGTACAGGCGCTGGTCGGCCGCCCGCAGGGCATCCGTGGACGTTGCGGCTTCTTGCGGGAGGCGCACGGCGCCGAAGGAGCTCGTCACGTCGAAGCCGACTCCCGACTCCGAGAGGGCCGTCGCGGTCTTCTCGAGGAACGCTCTCTCCTGTTCGGCGTTGACGTCGGCGAGGACGCAGAACTCGTCACCCCCAAGCCGGTAGCAGGTTCCGTACGGCGCGACCACCTTCGCCAGCGATCCCGCGAGCCTGGTCAGGAGGGCGTCTCCGGCAGGGTGTCCGAAGGTGTCGTTGTAGAGCTTGAACCCGTCGAGGTCGTAGATCACGAGAAGGCTCGGCTCGGCGTGGTCGCGGTCCGCGAGCGTCGCGGCGAGGTCGTCGGTGAGCTGGCGCCGGTTGCCGAGGCCGGTGAGGACGTCGGTGACGGCGCGCCTGCGGAGCAGGCCCATGATGCGCCGGTTCTCGTGGTACGTGAAGACGAGTCGGGCCGCGACCGCGACCAGGGTTGCGGCGGCCAGGCCGACAGCGAGCAGGTTGAGCCGGTGGAAGTGGTCGACGACGAGGATGGCCAGACCGATGGCGCTGCAGACGAGCGACGTGGCGAGCAGCGGCCGCCCCGCGAGCGGGACGTCTACGTGGCAGGGGGGCTGCCAGACGGCCGCGGCGAGCAGCAGCATGGCGGCGGGCCACAGCGCGTCGAGGATCGTTCCCTCGGCATAGCTCCCCACGGCGGTCTGGTAGAGGAAGATGCCGTCGGCGATCGTGGCCGCGAGCAGGGCTACCCCGATCAGCCCCCAGGTGCGATCGGGGCGCCAGCCCGTCAGCGCGAACACGCCGGCGACCCCGGAGAGCAGCAGGATGTCGCCGAGTGGGTAGGCGAGGTTCGTGACGATCACCGACGTGGTGCCGTCCGTCCGGTTCAGCACCACCTCGAACAGCACGGCCGATCCGAGCGCCGCCGCGGCGATCGCCGCCATCGCTCCGTCGAACCAGACCATCGGCGTGAACTCGGACAGCCGGTGTCGCACGAGAATCGCCATGCCGATGTAGCAGGCGGGGTAGAAGAGGAGGTAGAACACGTCTGCGACCGAGGGGTAGGGCGGGTCGCCCGCGTAGACGAAGTCGAAGAGGATCTCTCCCACCGCCCAGGAGGAGATCCCCGCGGCGAACGCGATCGAGGCGGTGCGCTCCGAGCGGACCATGACCGCACGAGCCACGGCCGACCCGGCGGCCAGCAGGATCAGCGCGTTGTACCAGTAGCGGTTGAAGAACTGGTCGAAGCCGTCGCCGAACAGCGTGTAGGCGGCGAACGTGACGAGGCCGCCGATCGCTGCGACCTTCCAGACGAGGACCACTGACCGCAGGCGAGCACCGGCGAGCGACGAGGCAGAAGCCGCGGCCATGAGACCTGTATCGGCTCTAGTCGCCTCCGACTTGACCGCGAAGTGCCGGCACGATCTCGCGACCGTAGACCTCGAGCGTCTCCTCCTGGCCGTGGGTCATGAGGTAGATGTTCCACTGGTCGACACCGGCCGCCTCGAGCCGCCGCAGCTTCTCGACATGCGCTTCGGGTGGACCGAGAATGCAGAAGCGCTCGCACGTCTCGTCCGTGATCTGCTCGCCGTGCTTGGCCCCCACACGGCTGTGCTCGGCGTAGTCGTAGGTCTCCCGCTTCATCCGTGAGACGTACTCGGTGAGCGCAGGCGGCAGGTCGGCCGGATCGTGCCGCGCGATCACGTCGAAGACGTGGTTCGACACCATCGCCGGGAACCAGCGCACCTGCTCGCAGCTGTCTGCGAGGTCGTCGCTAACGTGCGCCGGGGCGCAGGCCATCACCTTGATCTCGTCCGGGTTTCGGCCCGCCTCCGAGGCCGCGCGGCGAACCTGGCCGACGATCCATTCCACGATCTCGGGATCGGCGAGCTGGATGATCACCCCGTCGGCCACCCGGCCTGCGATCGCCAGCACCCGCGGGCCGTAGCCGGCGACATAGAGCGGGATCTCGGAGCCGTTCTGCGCCCACTCGAGCCGGATCGCGGTGCCGTTCCACTCCGCCGGCCGCCCGTTCATCAGGTCGCGCATCATCCGGCAGGCCGCCTCGAACTCCGCGACCTTGACCGGCTGCTGGCCGATCACACGGCGGGCGGAGTCGCCCCGGCCGATGCCCATGATCATGCGACCGTTGGAGACGTCCTGGAGTGTCGCGAAGGCGCTCGCGGTCACGGTCGGCTCGCGGGTGCCCGGGTTGGTGACGTTGAGCCCGAGATGCAGCCGCTCGGTGTTCATCGCCGCGAGCGTCAGCAGCGGGTACGGCTCCTGCCACAGCACGTGCGAGTCGTACGTCCAGCCGTAGTCGAAGCCGTTCTGTTCCGCAAGCTGCATCAGCTCGACCAGCCGCTGCCACGGCGGGTCGGGAAGGACGGTGACACCGAAGGACAACACCGAGGAGCCAGGATAAACGGCCCACCCTCCGGGCGATGCGGCAGTCCCGAGCTACGGGCTCAGAGCTCTGATGCGAGAGCGATTGCGCCGAGGACACCGGCGCGGCGCCCGAGCGCAGGGCGGACGATGTAGTCGGCGATTCCGACGCCGAGGGCCGGCACGGGCGGGTATCCGTTGACGAGCCCGGCCACCTCGTCGCGGACGATCGAGAAGAGCTTCGACGCGTTCATCACACCGCCCCCGATCACGATTCGCTCCGGCGAGATGATCGAGATCACCGAAACGAGCCCCAGCGCGAGGTAGCGTGCCTCGAGCTGCCAGACCGCGTCGACGTCGTCGAGCTCCTCGGCGGGCTTGCCCCAGCGGGCGGCGATCGCGGGGCCGGCGGCGAGCCCTTCCCAGCAGTCGCCGTGAAAGGGGCAGACGCCGTCGAATGGATCTGCATCACGGTCGTGCGGAACACGCAGATGGCCGAACTCGGGGTGAAGAAGCCCGTGCAGAGGCCGACCCGCCAACACGACACCTCCGCCAATCCCGGTCCCGACCGTGATGTAGCAGACGGTTTCCAGACCCTGCGCGGCACCCCAGCGGTACTCACCGAGCGCAGCTGCGTTCACGTCGGTGTCGAAGGCGATGGGAACGCCCAACCTGCGGCCGAGCTGCTGCCCGACATCGGTGTCCGCCCATCCAGGCTTGGGGGTGGTGGTGATGTACCCCCACGTGGGGGACGACCGGTCTTGGTCGATCGGTCCGAAGGAGCCGATCCCGATCGCATCTACCGGGCCCTCACGTTCGAAGAAGGCGGCTGCCCGACCAAGCGTCTCGTCGGGGGACGTCGTCGGAATCGTCTCGGTCGCCGTCAGATCGTCGGGGCCAGTCCCGACCGCACACTCCCATTTCGATCCGCCGGTCTCGATTCCGCCGAAGACCGTCACGCCCGTGTTGCCACACGGTCGTGCCCCGGGACGATCAGGGGGAGCTCACCGCGGCAGCCACATGACTCACGATGAACGAACTTCGGTTCGAGCTGGACCCGTCGGGCAGCAAGCTCGGGATTCGCGAGACGCGAGATCAGCATCGTGACCGACTGCTCGCCGATCTGCGTATTCGCTTGAGCGATCGTCGTCAGCCGGGGGTGGAACAGGTCCGCCCACTCGAAATCGTCGAACGCGACCAGCGCCATCTCGCCTGGGACGGAGAGTGAAGCCTCCCGTAGGGCGCGCATCGCGCCAATCGTCATCCGATTGTTCGTGACCACCAGCGCGGTTGGAGGCCGGTCGAGCTCGAGCAGGCGATGGACCGCAGCGCACGCGTGGTCGACATCCGACTCGCCCTGGCCAACGAGCTCGGGATCAAAGGAAAGCGAGGCTGATTCCAGGCCCCGGCGGTACCCGTCGATCCGCTCTTCACTGGTCGCGAGCCCGCGCAGGCCGGCAATCATCCCGATGCGCTCGTGGCCCAGCGCCGTCAGATGCTCGACGAGGCGCGCAGTCGAGGCAACGTTCTCGGTCGCGATCTGGTCGAGCTCGACAGGAGCGAATCTGTCGATCAGCACCACCGGGATACCCCGCTTTCGGAGCAGGTCGAGCGCCGGGGTCGGCTCAGACGATGGCGCGAGAATGACGCCGTCTACCCGGCGTCCGAGCAGATCTCTGGTCGCCCGGAGCTCGCGTTCCGGGTCGTCGTGCGTGTCCGCGAGCAGGAGCGAATATCCGGCGTGGGCTGCCTCCTGTTCGATTGCGTGGGCGAGCTCGGCGAAGTACGGGTTGGAGATGGCGGACATCGCGAGTCCGATCGTCCGCGTTCTCCCGGTAGCGAGCGAGCGCGCGATGCGGTCGTGCGTGTAGCCGGTCGCCTTGATCGCCTCGTGAACCGCACGCTCGGTCGGCTCGCTGACTTTTCGCGTGCCGTTCAACACGTGCGACACGGTCGACGTCGACACGCCGGCCACCTGCGCGACGTCCGCCATCGTCGTCGCACGGGGGCGCGCTGACATGCGCCCATGTTATCGGCGCAAGCGATTGCGTCAAGCGCTTGCCTGGCTTAATCGCAGTAACCAAGGGAAACTTCGGAGGCGCGTACCTTTCGATACGCCGTTTTCCCGCAAGCGGTTGCGCAAGCGCTTGCGAGGTCGTATCATCGGCCCACCCACAGGATCGCGAGCAAGCGCCGCCCGGATTCCCGCGATCCGGATCAGGAGGAGGTGGAGATGCCGATTGCCAGAAGTGCGAGGAGCCGGATCGGGCTCGCTGCCGTCGCTCTGCTCGTCGTCGGAGCGACCGCAACGGCTGCAACGGTCGCGTCTGCAAGGCCGGCGAAGCCTATGGCGACGATCAAGGTCGGACTGATCACCAAGGACGTCACGAATCCGTTCTTCGTGAAGATGAAGGCCGGAGCGACGGCGCAGGCGAAGAAGCTCGGGGCCCAGCTGATCTACGCCGCGGGCAAGAACAGCTCCGATAACGCCAGCCAGATCGCCGCGATCGAGAACATGGTGACCGCGGGAGTCAAGGGAATCCTGATCACCGTCGCGGATGCGAAAGCGGAGAACGCGGCGATCGCGAAGGCGAGGAAGGCGGGTGTGATCGTGATTGCGCTCGACTCCCCGACCGATCCGACGACCGCGGTGAACGCTCTGTTCGCGACCAACAACCTCAACGCCGGGATCCTGATCGGCAGGTACGCGCGAGCCGCCACCAAGGGCAAGAAGGTGACGATCGCAATGCTCGACGAGCACGCAGGGTCGTCGGTCGGGGCGCTCCGTCACAACGGCTTCACGAAGGGATTCGGGATCAAGAACAGCGACAAGCAGATCGTGTGCGTCGCCAACGGCGGCGGAGACACGCCGGATTCGCAGACCGCCATGGAGAACTGCCTCCAGAAGAACCCGGACATCAACGTCGTCTACACGATCAACGAGCCGAGTGCAGCAGGCGCTTGGACGGCGCTGAAGAACGCCGGCAAGAAGCAGGGCGACGTGACGATCGTCTCTGTCGACGGCGGCTGCGCGGGCGTGCGCAACGTCAGGGCAGGGATCATCGACGCCACGTCGCAGCAGTACCCGCTGCTCATGGCCTCCAGGGGCGTCGCAGCAGTCGTCGCCTACGCCAAATCGGGGAAGAAGGCATCCGGATACACGGATACGGGCGTGAACCTGATCGCGAAGAAGCCCGTGGCAGGCGTACCTTCGAAAGGCGTGGCCTACGGCCTCGCCAACTGCTGGGGCTAACCCGGGCAAGCGACGAGCCGCGACCGGGGCTACCTCCCTCCGCGCCCCGGTCGCGGCCGGAACGCACGATCCCTAGGCTTGCCGCGAGCGGTCGACGGTGACGACAAACACCTTGCCAGCGGAGAAGCGCACGTGGACATCGGTGGCGCAGCTTGTGCGCCGGGTCCTGACCGCGCCGGCAGTCGGCCCGCTGCTCGCCCTCATCGCGACGATGGTCTTCTTCTCGCTGAAGACCGATCGGTTCCTGCAAGCGCAGAACCTGTCGCTCGTGCTTCAGCAGGTGATGGTCGTCGGCGTGCTGGCGATCGGGCAGACGCTCGTGATCTTGACCGCAGGCATCGACCTGTCTGTCGGAACGGTCATGGCATTCGGCCAGATCGTGATGACGAAGCTCGCGGTGGTCAGCGGTGTTCCCGCGATTCCGGCGATGCTGATCGGCATCGCCACCTGTGTCGGATTTGGCATGCTGAACGGCGCCCTGGTGACGACGGTGCGTCTCCCCGCGTTCATCGTCACGTTGGGCACGCTGAACATCGCGTTTGCCCTGACGCACATCGTCTCGAACGACATGACCTTTTCGCCGCTCCCGAGCGCGATGCTCTTCTTCGGCCGGACGTTCACGATCGCCGGAGCCGACTTCACCTACGGAGTCGTCCTGATGCTCCTGCTGTACGCGCTCGCGTGGTTCGGGCTCAGCCAGACCGCGTGGGGCCGCCATGTCTACGCGGTCGGCGACAACCGCGCGGCGGCCCGACTGACCGGGATCAAGACCGAGCGTGTTCTCTTCGGTGTCTACACGCTCGCAGGCCTCACATCCGGAATCGCGGCGATGCTGCTGGCGGCGCGCACCGAGCTGGGCGACCCGAATGCCGGCCAGACGACCGAGAACCTTGACAGCATCACCGCGGTGGTGCTCGGGGGAACGAGCTTGTTCGGAGGCAGAGGGACCGTGATCGGGACACTGATCGGCGCGATGATCGTCGGCGTGTTCCGGAACGGCCTCACCCTGATCGGCGTCCAGGTCATCTACCAGTACCTGGTCACCGGCATCCTCGTCATCCTCGCGGTCTCGGTCGATCAGCTGACGCATCGGAGGGAGTCGTGACCGCGCCGACGCCCGTGCTGGAGGCGCGCGGCCTGGTGAAACGCTTCGGCCAGGTCGTCGCCCTGAACGAGACGGACTTCGACCTGTTCCCCGACGAGATCACTGCCATCATCGGCGACAACGGCGCCGGGAAGTCGACCCTGATCAAGGTGCTCTCCGGGGCGTTCCAGCCCGACGACGGCGAGCTGCTCCTCGACGGCGAGCGCGTGCGTTTCCGCTCGCCGCTCGACGCCCGGCGAGTCGGGATCGAGACCGTCTACCAGGAGCTCGCCGTGGCGCCTGCCCTCGACATCGCAGCAAACATCTTCCTCGGGCGCGAGTTGCGGCGACGAGGCCTCGCTGGCCGGCTGCTTCGTGCGCTCGACAAGCGAACGATGCGCCGGGAGGCCACGCGACACCTTTCAGAGCTCCAGATCCGTATTCCTTCTATAGGCCAGGCCGTCGAGAATCTCTCCGGCGGGCAGCGCCAGGGCGTTGCGGTCGCCCGGGCCGCAGCCTGGGGCAAGCGGCTCGTGATCATGGACGAGCCGACGGCCGCGCTGGGCGTGAAGGAGACCCGGCAGGTCCTGGATCTGATCCTGCGGGTCCGCGAGCGGGGCCTGCCCGTGATCCTGATCAGCCACGACATGCCCCACGTCTTCGAGCTCGCTGATCGCATCCAGATCATGCGACTGGGTAGGCGTGTCGCCGTCGTCACCCCGCGGACCCACTCGATGCCGGAGGCGGTGGCGATCATGACCGGCGCGACCCGCGTCGAGCTCGAGCGCACGCTGACCAAGGAGGAATCGTGACCTACGTGCCTGCCCCCGACCGGTACACGGCGATGCGCTACAACCGCTGCGGAGCGAGCGGCCTGCAGCTACCGGCGATCTCGCTCGGGCTCTGGCAGGGATTCGGGGATGACCGGCCGCTCGACATCGGGCGCGCGATCGTGCGCCGGGCGTTCGACCTGGGGATCACCCACTTCGATCTCGCCAACAACTACGGCCCGCCGTACGGGTCCGCCGAGAAGAACTTCGGACGCCTCCTCGCTCAGGACCTCATGCACCACCGCGACGAGCTCGTGATCTCGACGAAGGCCGGCTACGACATGTGGCCGGGCCCCTACGGGGAGTGGGGTTCGCGCAAGTACTTGCACGCGAGCCTCGACCAAAGCCTCCGCCGGTTGGGGGTCGACTACGTCGACATCTTCTACTCCCACCGCTTCGACCCGGAGACTCCGCTCGAGGAGACGATGGGGGCGTTGGCCACCGCCGTCCAGCAGGGAAAGGCGCTCTATGTCGGCATCTCCTCGTACTCCGCCGGGAAGACGCGCGAGGCGGCGACGATCCTCCGCTCGCTCGGAGTCGACCTGGTGATCCACCAGCCTTCGTACTCGCTGCTCAACCGGTGGATCGAGCGCGAGTTGCTGGACGTGCTCGAGTCGGAGGGCATCGGCTGCATCGTCTTCTCGCCGCTTGCTCAGGGCATGCTGACGGACAAGTACCTCGCCGGGATCCCTGAGGGTTCACGGGCAAGCCGAGAGGGCTCGCTCTCGCCCGAGCTGCTCTCGGCGGAGACGCTCGCAAAGGTCTGCGCGCTGAACGAGGTCGCCGGCCGGAGAGGTCAATCGCTGGCCCAACTGGCCATTGCCTGGGCACTGCGCGACCGGCGAATCACGTCGGCCCTTCTTGGAGCCAGCAGCGTCCCCCAGCTCGAGGCCAATGTCGCGGCGCTCGAACGCCCCGACTTCGACCCGGACGAGCTGGCGGAGATCGACCGGTACGCAACCGAGAGCGGAATCAACCTCTGGGCGGCATCGAGCAGCGAGTAGCCTCTGCGGCTCTGGTGGACGAGCTGCTCCGCCGAGTCGATCCGAGCTCGGGCCGGTACGTACTGGGCATCGCCGGCCCACCCGGCGCGGGCACGTCGACGATTGCGACAGCCGTGGCCGCCGCCGCCGCCGCTCGGCGCGGGACCGGCTTTGCAGCCGTGGCGCCGATGGACGGCTTCCACCGGTCCAACGAGGATCTCGACGCGCACGGC
Organism: Actinomycetota bacterium; assembly: GCA_046734335.1. Classification (GTDB taxonomy): domain Bacteria; phylum Actinomycetota; class Thermoleophilia; order Gaiellales; family Gaiellaceae; genus DATBLE01. Next base: position 34,064 of record JBKPRA010000019.1, read on the forward strand.
CTACTGGCGGTCAAGGGGGCGCCGGAGACCTTCGATGTGGCGGCCCTCGTCGAGCGCCTCCGCGACGTTCGCGCGCTGCCCGGCGAGACCGTGCATTGGCCCGGGTTCGACCGGGGGCGCGAGCAGACTGTCAGGGACGCGATCGCCATCCTGCCGACAACCCGGCTGGTCGTGGTCGAAGGCAACTACCTCCTCCTCGACAAGCCGCACTGGCGTGAGCTGCGCCCCCTGCTCGACGAGACCTGGTACGTCGACGCTCCGCTGCTCGTGCTGCGGACACGGCTGCTCGAGCGGGCACGTGCCGGTGGGCGAAGCGAGACGGAAGCGATCGCTCACGTCGACGGAAGCGATCTCCGGAATGCACGGCTGGTAGCAGCCACCAAGACGATCGCCGATCGGCAGCTGGCCGGCGCCGCACCAACGGATGCCCGGTGGGGCGACTGAGGAGAAATCACCGGCCGCCGCGGGTGACGCTCGTTCGACGGGAGGTAGCCGCGGCGGCCGGTTGCTGTTCGACGCCGGGCTGTCGTGGAGGGTGGAGGAAGCGTCTCCGGCGTCTGTGGTTCGTGACAGAGCTTGCCCCGGGAACCTGAGAGCAGGCTGAGAGGGCGGTTCAGATTCGATTAGGGTGTGGCGCCGGCAAGCACCTTCGACGCCAGGACGTCGAGCGCACGCACGGAGAGCTCCAGATGCTCGGGCCTGGTGTCCTCGAGCCGCGTGTGCGACAGGCCGCGAAGGCTCTGGACGAAGAGCATCACGGTCGGGATTCCGGCCCGGGCGACCTCGGCGGCGTCGTGCAGCGGGCCGCTCGGCAGCCGGTGGCACGTGTCCGCGACCTCGGTGATCGCCTCCTCCGTAAGCGCGATCAGCGCCTCGTCGAACAGGATCGGCTCGATCCCCCAGATCCGCTCCCATGCCACCTCGACGTCCTCCTCGGCGGCGAACCGGGCGGTGGCGGCCTTGGCCTCGTCGAGCATCGCCGCCAGCTTGTCTGCGTCGAGGTGCCGCTGGTCGAGCAACTGCTCCGCCGTCTCCACCACCGAGGTGACGATTCCGGGACGGCAGACGACGTTGCCACTGGTGCAGACCGCGCCGTCACCGGTCTCGGCCGCGATCCGGCGAATGTCGAGCGCCAGCTTCGCAGCTCCCGCGAGCGCGTCCCGGCGCTTGTCCATCGGCGTCGAGCCGGCGTGGGCCGCCTGGCCGGTCCACGTGACCCGGTGGCGCTCGACACCGAAGGTGCCGAGTACGACCCCGAGCGGGAGATCCAGCGACTCCAGCACCGGCCCCTGCTCGATGTGTAGCTCGAGGTAGGCGGCGGCCTTCTCCAGCTGGGACCGCGAGTCGGTCGCGCGGTCGAGGTCGACGCCGTGGGCGGCGAGCGCGTCCGGCAGCGAGACGCCGTCGCGGTCGGTCAGCTGCCGCAGCTCGTCCTGGTCGCGCATCGACCCGGCCGCCGCGCTCGAGCCGAACAGGGAGCGTCCGAAGCGCGCGCCCTCCTCGTCGGCCCAGTTGACGAGGCGGACGGTCAGCGACGGCGTCCCGTCCCCGGCGATGCGGCGCAGCACCTCGACCCCGGCGAGAACGTTCAGGCAGCCGTCGAGCCAGCCTCCGTTCGGCACCGAGTCGATGTGCCCGCCGATCAGGAGCCCGCGGTCGGATTCCCCGGCGAGCGTGAACCACTGATTCCCCGCCTCGTCGATCTTCTCCTCGACCGGGACGCCGTCGAGCCGATCGCGAAGCCATTCGCGCGCCCGGGCCCAGGTTTCTGTCCAGGCGACCCGCTGGGCGCCGCCCTCGTCGCCGGTCAGCTCCTGGAGCTCGCGAAGCTCGGTGACGGTGCGCGACGGATCGAGCGGCACGGGGACGACTCTAGCGCCCGATGCCGACCCTTTCCGTTTCACCAACCGGTCGCAAGCGGACTCTCGCCCGCTAGCGCGACGCGGCGGCGGCGGCAGGCGCCTCGATCTGCACCCGCGGGAGCCAGTTGAGCCACCGCGGCAGATACCAGTTCCAGCGGCCGAGCAGGTGCATGGTGGCCGGGAGGACAACCGAGCGGATGATCGTGGCGTCGATCAGCAGCGCGACGGCGACCCCGAAGCCCATCTGCTGGAACATGATCAGCTCGCCGCTCGCGAAGCCGGCGAACACGGCGACGATGATCAGGGCCGCGCCGGTGATGATCCGCGCGGTCGAAGCCACGCCGAAGACGACCGCCTGCGTCGTCCGGTCGCCGTCGTCCGGCCCGCCGTGCGCACGAAGCTCGTCGTAACGCTCCTTGATCCGGCTGAGCAGGAACACCTGGTAGTCCATCGAGAGGCCGAACAGCACGGAGAAGAGGAAGAGCGGCACCCAGGCTTCGATCGTGTCCACCTGGTGGAACCCGAAGATCCCGGCTGCGAACCCGTCCTGGAAGACGAGCACGAGCAGCCCGTACGCGGCGCCGACCGAAAGCAGGTTGAGCAGCACCGAGGTCGCCGCCACCACCAGTGAACGGAAGACGATCGTCAGGAAGACGAGCGTCAGCCCGAGGACGAGCGCGATCACCCATGGCGCCGGGCCGATCACGGAGTCGAAGTAGTCGATGTTCTCGGACGTCGTGCCGCCGACCAGAACCTCTGCGTCGGTGCGCTCGAACGTCCGTGGGACGATGTGCGAGCGCAGGTCGCGAACCGCGGCGACCGCGCGGTCACCGGAGGGGTCGCCGCGTACCGGCGCGACGAGGACGGCCACGGCTCCGTCGCGCGAGCGGCCGGTGCTGCCCCGCCCGAAACGCGGATCCGACGCCAGCTCGGTCCGGAGCCGCGCCAGGGCCTCGCGGCTCGCCGGCTCCGTCGCACCCCTGGCCACCACCACCTCGACGGGGCTCGTCGTCGCACCGGGGAAGTCGCGCTGGAGCGCCGCGTAGCCCTGCCGTGACTCGAAGCGGTCGGGAAGGGCCGTCACGCCGCTCGTCCCCACGTGCATGCCGAGGAGCGGCGAGGCGGCCGCGAGCAGGACGGCGATCGCGAGCGCGAGCCAGAGCCCGGGCCGGCGCAGCGCACCCCGCACGATCGTGCCCCAGAAGCGCCCCTCGGGGTTGGACTGCTCGAGCGAGCGCCGGCCGAAGAACGGAATGCGCCACCGGTCGACGCCGTCGCCGATCAGCCCGAGCAAGGCCGGCAGCAAGGTCGCGGAGGCAACCACGGACACTGCCCCGACCACGATCGCGCCGACGGCGAGGCTGCGCATGATCGAGTTCGGAACGATCAGCATCCCGAACATCGCGATCACGAACGTCGTCCCGCTGAACACGACTGCGCGGTTCGCCGTCGAGGCAGTGGCGGCGATCGCGTCGAACTGCTCGCGGCCCCGGCCGCGCTCCTCGCGGAAGCGCGAAACCACGAACAGGGCGTAATCGATCCCGAGCGCCAGGCCCATCCCCGTGAGCATGTTCACGACGAAGATGGACAGGTTGAACGCCTGGGCGAGCAAAGCGACGAGGCCGAGCGCGACGACGATCGAGGGGAGCGTGATCATCAGCGGCATCAGCCCGGCGACCACGGACCCGAACACGAGGAGCAGGATGATCAGGGCGGCCGGCAGGCCGATCCGGAGCTCCCCATTCTGGAGGTCGCTCTCCGACAGCTTGTTGAAGTCGCGGTCGATCGTCTTCTGACCGGTGACCGAGACGTCGAATCCCGGTTGCTCGTCCGCCCGGTGCACCGCGGCGACGATGTGGTCGATGCCGTCGTCGGAGGCGTCGGCGAACTGCACCATCGCTGCCCGGCGGTCCCGCGAGACGAGCGTCGGGTTCGTCGAGCTCAGGTAGGTGCGAACGGCGTCGACGCCCCCGGCCGAGCGGATCTCGCGGCCGAGCGAACGGACCACGGCATCGAACCGGGGCGTGTGTGCCCGGTAGCGGTCGGAGCGCACGACGACGATGTCGGTCATCGCCGCGCCTACGGTCGGCGGGAAGGACGCAGCGAGCAGATCGTCGGCGCGCTGCGACTGCGGATCGTTCGTCGGGTTGCCCTCGGTGGTCAGCGTGAGGAAGGCGCCGATCGCGACGACCGCCAGCACGATCAGGACGATCCAGGCAGCGATCGTGCGCCACGGATGCCGGGCGCAGGCCAACGCAGTCCTCTGCAGGCCCCCCATCCTGGACCGGACTCTACCCGCGATGCCCTGCTGCGCGACCCGCCGGGAGCGGACGTTTGCCTACGATCGCCGTATGACGACGAGATCCGACGTGGCGGTGATCGGCGGTGGTGCCGTCGGCGTCTGCTGTGCGCTGGAGCTGGCTCGGCGCGGCGCCCGGGTGACGCTGTACGAGCGGGGACCGACCCTCGCGTCGGGCTGCTCGGCCGGGAACGCCGGTCTGATCTGCCCGAGCCACTCGACGCCCATCGCCAACCCGACCTCTCTGCGCAACGGCCTGCGCTGGATGTGGAAGCGCGACAGCCCCTTCTACCTGCGCCCGCGGCCGGGCGTGCTCCCGTGGTTGGCACGCTTCGCGCTCGCCTCCCGCCATCCGGGGGAGGGTGCGGCGGCGATCCGCGAGTTGTCGATCGCGAGCCTGGAGCTGCACGCTCAGCTCGGTTCCGAGCTGAAGACGAGCTTCGAGCGCACCGGCACCCTCAACGTCTACGAAACGCACGAGGGCCTGGAGGCCGAGGCCCGGGCCGCAGCCCGCTCCGGGCTTCCGTTCGAGGTCTTCGACGCGGACGGAACCCGAGGGCTCGAGCCGGCGTTGATCGGACCGGTCGCCGGATCGGTGCGCTATCCGCAGGAGGGCCGGGTCGACCCGAAGCGGTTCGTCGAGGCGATGGGCGCTGCGGCTATGGATGCGGGGGTCGACATCCGCGTCGGCGCCGAGATCCGATCACCGGACGAGCTCGACGCCGAGACGGTGGTGGTCGCCGCGGGCGCCTGGTCGAAGCGGCTGGTCGAGCTTCCACTGGAGGGCGGCAAGGGGTACCACGTCGACTACGAGCTTTCGGAGGACGCGCCCCACATCCCTACGTGGGTGCAGGAGACGTGGACGATCGCAACGCCCCTGCCGGACCGGCTGCGGCTGTCGGGGACGCTGGAGCTCGCCGGGCTCGACCTCTCGATCTCCGAACAGAGGGTCGCGAAGATCCGCACCGGCGGCGAACGCTGGTTCCGCGGCCTCCGCAGCAGGCGCGTGCTGGAGACATGGGCAGGGCTGCGGCCGTGCCTCCCCGACGGCCTTCCGGCAATCGGTCGGCTGGACGGCGTCGTGGTCGCTACCGGTCACGCGATGAAGGGCGTGTCACTCGCGCCGATCACCGCCCGGCTGGTGGCGCAGCTGCTCTCGGGCGAGCCCCCGGAGCACGACCTGACGCTCTTCCGGCCGGACCGTTTCTAGAGTTCCCCGGGTGAAGATCGCGATCGTCGGCGCCGGGGCGATGGGCTCGGTGTATGCCGGGCTCCTGGCGGACGCCGGAAACGAGGTGTGGGCGGTCGACCGCCGCGCCGACCTCGTCGAGGCGATCCGCGCCGGCGGGCTCCGCGTCGAGGGGGCGAGCGGCGACCGTACCGTACGGATCGACGCGACCACCGATCCGGCCGAAGCGGGCGAGGCCGAGCTGATCGTCCTCGCCACCAAGGCGATGAACGTGACCGCCGCGGCCGAGGCATCGCGCCCGCTCATGGGCGCGGACACGGTCGTGCTCTCGATCCAGAACGGCCTCGGAGGCCCGGATGCCGCAGCGGCGGTGCTCGGCGACGACCGCGTCGTCGTCGGCGTGGCAGGCGGCTTCGGCGCCTCGGTGGTCGCGCCCGGCCACGTCCACCACAACGGCTTCGAACTCGTCCGGCTGGGCGAGCGCTCCGGGCCGACGACCCCGAGGATCGAGGCCCTGGCAGAGCTCTGGCGACGGGCGGGTTTCACCGTCCGCACCTACGACGACGTCGACCGGCTCGTCTGGGAAAAGCTGATCTGCAACGTCGCCTTCAGCGGGACGTGCTCCGTGCTCGGGCGCACGATCGGAGAGGTGATCGCGAACGAGCACGCGTGGCCGGTGGCCGCGCAGTGCGCCGTCGAGGCCTACGAGGTGGCGCAGGCGCGGGGGATCGGACTGGGTTTCGACGACCCGGTCGCCCACGTCCGCGCGTTCGGAGAGGCGATTCCCGCCGCCAAGCCCTCGATGCTGCTCGACCTGGAGGCGGGCCTGCCCACCGAGGTCGACTTCATCAACGGCGCGATCCCGCGCGAGGGCGCGCGGGTCGGCGTGCCGGCGCCCTCCAACGAGACGGTCAGCGCGCTCGTGCGCGCGCTCGAGCAGAGCCCGCTCGACGCCGCGCTGGAGGATCTGCGCGTGGCGCTTCGCGCCGACCGCGTCACGCTGAGGCAGGACGTTCCCGGCGATTACGCTTACCCCGTGACCGCGGAGGCGTTGGGTGCACGAGCAGGCTCGCTGCGCGACGAGCGGACCGTCGACCTGCGGACACAGCCCGTCGTGGCGTTGCTCCAACGCGGCGACCAGGTCGTTCAAGACGACACCCGGAGCGCCTTCGACGACCCTGCGTTCCACCGCATGCTCGACACGTACGGCGGACTCGCCGCGCAGATCGTCACGCCGGTCATCAGGGACGACCGGCTCGAGGCGATCATCTCGGTGCACGTGCTCGGCGCGCCCCGGTCCTGGAGCGACGAGGACGCGGCGACGTGTCGCCGCGCAGCCGTCCGCGTGCAGGAGCTCCTCTGATGCACAACCGCTGGCATCCCGACCTCGAGCCGATCGTCGAGGTCGCTCCCGCCGAGGAGATTCGGCTCGAGTGCGCAGACGGCCTCGACGGTCAGCTCACCCGCGAGAGTTCGCACGCCGATGCCGGCTCGCTCGACCTCGGCCTCGGCCACCCACTTACGGGGCCGGTGTACGTCACCGGTGCGGAGCCGGGGGACGTGCTCGAGATCGAGCTGCTCCGCTACGAGACCGTCGACTTCGGCACCACCGCCGTCATCCCGGGCTTCGGCTACCTCGCCGACCTCTTTCCCGATCCGTATCTGGTCAAGTGGGAGATCGACGGCGGCCTCGCCCGATCGGAGGAGCTCCCCGGAGTGGCCGTGCCGGAGGACGCCTTCGCGGGCGTGATCGGGGTCGCGCCCTCACACGAGCGGCTGGAGGCGATCCGGCAGCGCGAGGAGACGCTGCGAGACCGCGGCCAGCCGGTTGCGGACTCGATGCCCGAGGGCGCCGTGCCGCCGGAGGCGGCCGAGGGGCTCCGCACGATCCCGCCGCGCGAGCTCGGCGGCAACCTGGACATCCGCCAACTCGTCGCCGGAAGCCGTCTGTGGCTGCCGGTCGACGTCCCCGGCGCGCTGTTCTCGCTCGGCGATCTGCACTTCGCCCAGGGAGACGGCGAGGTGTGCGGCACCGCGATCGAGGTCGCGGGCGCCGTCACCGTGCGCTTCCAGGTGATCCGCGACGCGGCCCACCGCGGACGCTTTCCGGCGTTCGAGACGCCCGGCGGCCCCGCACGTCGCTCGTTCGCCACCACCGGCATCCCGGTCGACGTGGGGATGGACCTCAACGTCGCCGCCAGGGAGGCGCTGATGGAGATGATCGACCACCTCGAGGCGACGTACGAATTCGAGCGGCCCGCTGCCTACGCGCTCTGCAGCGCCACTGTCGACCTCCGGATCTCCGAGGTGGTGGACGTGCCCTACCCGGTCGTCTCGGCGCTCCTCCCGCTGGACGTTTTCGAGTCCGGCTAGACCCTCACGGCGGCAGTCCCCGAGTGCCGACATCGGGGCGGTTGACAATCCCGCCTCGTTTTCCGAGACTCTCCGGCTGTCCTGGCATTGCGGGCGTAACACCGCGGCGTTCCACCGAACTCAGTAGGCGAGGCCGTGGAGGGCTGCGGCCAGCACCCGGATCGCGGCGACGCAGTCGTCGACGGAGGTGAACTCCTCCGGCGTGTGGCTCCGGCCGCCCTTGCTGCGGGCGAACACCATCGCCGTTCTTGCGATCTTGGCGATGTTCTGGGTGTCGTGACCGGCACCGCTGTGCATCCGTCGGTGCGGGACGCCCTGCTCCTTCGCGGCCTGCTCCAGCGCGGCTACCACGGTCGGGTCGGACGGCGACGCCGGGAGGTCGAGCGGCTTCGTCCACGAGATCTGCAGGCCCCGGCGCTCGGCGATCTCGCGCATCAACTGCTCCTGGCGCGCGTGCTGCACGTCGACCGCCTGCTGGTCCGGATGGCGTGAGTCGAGCGTGAAGGTCACCCGGTCGGGCACGGCCGAGGGCAGGTTCGGCTGCACGTCCACCCGCCCAACGGTGGTCACGGCCGGCGGGCCACTCTCCAGCGCGACGCCGATCACAGCGGTGACAATCTCCGCGAAGCCGGCCATCGGATCGAGCCGCCCTTCCATCGGCCGGGCTCCGGCATGGTCGGACCGGCCGAGGAGCTCCACGACGTAGTGGCGGATCGCGGTGATCGCGTCGACGACGCCCACCGGCAGACCCTCTGCCTCAAGGATCGGGCCCTGCTCGATGTGGAGCTCGATCCAGGTGTCGAGATCGTCGCGCCTCGCCTCGGGGATCCGCCGCGGATCGAGGCCTACCGCCCTCATCGCCTCGCCGATCGAGGTGCCTTCCTTGTCCAGGATCCGGTCGGGCTCGTCCGGTGAGATCGCACCGACGATCGCGCGTGAACCCCAGAAGTTGGTCGCGTGAAAGCGGCTCGCCTCCTCCTCGCACAACGACACCGCAGCCAGCGTGTGTCGCGGCGTTCCGTACTGCTCGCCGAGCGCGCGCAGCGCGACGAGCGCCGCGATCACGCCGAGCGCGCCGTCGTAGCGGCCTCCCGGGGTCTGGGAGTCGATGTGCGACCCCGTCGCGACCACCTGGCCACTCGCGCTGCCCACGAGGGTGCCCCACACGTTGCCGACCGCGTCTTGTCGCACCTCGAGTCCCGCCTCGGCCATCCAAGCGGCGACCCTGTCCTGGGAAGCGACCCACTCCGGCGAGTACGCCGTTCGCCAGACGCCGGTCTCCCCGTACGCGCCGTCACGCGCGAGCTCGAGCAGCAGCCGATCGACGAGACCCGCGTCGACGTCGATCACTCGAAGCTCTAGCTCTTCAGCGGCACCGCATAGGAGGGCATCGGCGCGCCGGTCGCGCCGCGGAGCTTCATCGGGAAGCCCAGGAACGCGAACTCGTACTGCTTCTCGGCGGCGATCTCCTCCATGTCGACGACCTCGATGATCTGTGCGCCGGCGGTCGCGAACATGTAGGCGTGGACGGGCAGGAACGCGTCCGGCTCGTCCCACGGCATCACCTCGAGCCCGATCGAGTCGCCGGCGATGCACATCGCGCCTGCCTCCTCGCAGAGCCACTTGGCGGCGTCGAGGTTGATGCCCGGCGGCTTCAGCAGGTAGCCGTCGAAGTCGGGCCAGACGGTCATGCGACCGGTCCGCACGAGCACGACGCTCTTCGGCGGGATCTCGGTGCCCTGCTTCGAGGCGCAGTCCTGAAGGTCCTGCGGGGTGATCGCGTACCCCTCCTCCAGGCAGTTGACGCCGTGCATGCCGGCGACGTCGAGCAGAACAGCCCGGGCGATGATCGGCGGGTACTTGTCGAGGCCGCCCTTGTTCCAGATGCGGCTGCCGAGGTCTTTCTCGGCCGTCCAGCCGTTCCAGAACATCCCGTGATGCCCAAGGTGGTTGAGCGTGTCCACGTGGGTGCCGCAGTGCGTGTAGAGGTGGATCGAGTCGCCGCAGTAGGAGTACCGCTCGTGTGCGGCCGAACCGACCCCCGAGAGGTTGTCGTTGATCGACCCGTCCGGTGTGTGGGTCATCCAGATCCCGTACGGCGGGTCGCCGGCGGCGACCCACGACGGCATGCCGATGAAGTACTCGACGTTCAGATCGAAGAGGTGCGCTCCGTCGAGGTGCTCGAGGATCGCGCGGTTCGTGTCCGGCGTGATCCAGTTGAGCCGGCCGATCTCGTCGTCCGGCCCCCACGGGCTCTTCGACACCTTGAGCCCGTCCCGCTCGTGGAGGGCCTCCCACGTGAAGGTTTCCTCGGCGGTTGCCATCGCTCGCTCCTCTCGTCAGACGTTGACCTGGCTCTGCTCCTCGACCAGCACGCCGTACAGCTCGGGCCGCCGGTGGCCGAAGAGGTAGAGCTCGTACTCGCCCGGGATCACGTAGTCCTTGTCACGGGCCTTCTCGACGTCGACCTCGGCCACGAGCAGGGTCTCCTCGATCGGGTCGGCCTCGGCGAGGCGAGTGCCGAAGGGGTCGACGATCTGGCTGTGGCCGCAGAACTCGCCGCGCCGTTCCTTCCCAACTCGGTTCGCGGTCAGCAGGTAGATGCGGTTCTCGGCCGCCCGGGCAAGCGTGATGATCTCGGTCTGCACCTTCGCCGCCACCGGGAAGTTGGTCGGATGCGCGACGAGGTCGGCGCCGTGCAGCGCGAGCGTCCGGGTCACCTCCGGGAAACGGAGGTCGTAGCAGATCTCCACGCCGATCCGGCCGAGTGGCGTGTCCCAGACGTGGAGCTCGTCACCGGGGGTGGTAAACCGGTCGACGCCGAGGAACGGCAGGTGCGTCTTCCAGTAGGTGCCGATCAGACCGTCCGGGCCGACGAGGACTGCGGCGTTGCGGAGCCGGTCGCCGTCGCGCTCGAGCAAGCCGCAGACGGCGTGCAGGTCGAGCCGCGCACACTCGCGTTCGAGTGCCTCGACGGACGGGCCGGGCACGTCCTCGGCGAACTCCATCCCCTCCTGGAGGCTGTCGAACATGTAGCCGGGGATCGCGCACTCGGGCAGCACGAGCAGCTCGGCGCCGGCTGCGGCGGCTTCCTCGAGCCGTTGAAGGCAGGTCTCGAGGTTCCGCTCGGGCTCACCGAGCACCGGGTCGAACTGGGCGACCGCAACTCTCGAGGTCACAGGGCGAGTCTAATAGCCTGACATTCGCCTTGCGCGCGATCCGCTTCTACTACGACGTCGTCTGCCCGTACTCGTACATGGAGTCGCACGTCGTGGAGGCGGCAGAGGACGCCGGGGAGGTCGAGGTCGAGTGGCTGCCGTTCGAGTTGCGGCCGGCACCGAAGCCGTTGCTCGAGGTGCGGGGCGACCACCTGCGCGTCGACTGGACGAAGAACGTCTATGCCCGCGCGCAGGCGATGGGCGTCGAGATCCACCTGCCCCGGTACCAGCCGCGCTCGACGCTGCCTCTGGCTGCCTGCCTCTGGGCGGCCGAGCAGGATCGCCTGCGCGCGTTCAAGCATGCGCTGTACGAGGCGTTCTTCTGCGAGGGTGAGGACATCTCGGCCGATCGGGAGATCGCGCGGGCAGCCTCCCGGGCCGAGCTCGACCCCAACGACGCGGTCACAGCCGCGTACGACCCCGAACGGTTCTCACGAATCGCCGAGATCCGAGCGGAGGCCGGGGCCGCCGGCGTCCGAGGCGTACCTTCGCTGCTCGCCCCGGACGGCTCGAGCCACTGGGGAATGGGCGGGCTGGAGCGACTGCGGGCCGGCGAACCGCTGGTCCCGCGTCCCGCCTAGCCGAGATCGAGCACGTCGAAGCGGCGCACCTCGGGCTCGAGCCCGAGCTTGCGCATCAGCTCGGTGCCGCGCGGGACGTCGGCCTCGGCGAGGTACCGGTCGAGCGTCTCGCGGTCGCGCCAGACGGCCAGCAGCCGCCCCCGTCCCTCGGCGTACTCCAGAAGCGCCGTGACCACACCGTCGGGACGCGTCGGCCGAGCCTCGTCCATCAGCCGCGCCAGGTCCGCCGCCTGCTCGGCGGTCATCTCGGCCTCGAAGCTGACCCCTGCGTAGCTCATCTCGGCGACGAGCCTACTTCATCGGCGTTACGTTCTCCGTGCCCGGACAGGAGGGAGCGGTGAGCACTCCCGAACAGACGACTTCGACCGCGACGCCGATGACTCGGCGACGGAAGATGGCCGTGTGGGTGCTGATCGTCGTCTCGACGATCGTCCTGCTGGTGGCGGCTCTCACCGTCTGGGTCAAGCGGGAGGTGCTTGACACCAACAACTTCACCGCTTCGACGACCGAGCTGATGCGAAACCCGAAGGTGCAGAGCGCGCTGGCGACGTTCCTGGTCGACCAGATCTACCAGAACGTCGACGTGAAGGCCGACCTGCAGAAGCAGCTGCCGAGCAACCTCAAGGGACTGGCGGGACCGGCCGCGGCGGCGCTGAACGACTACGGAACCCGGGCGGCGACCCGGCTGCTCGGCACGAACGCGGTCATCGACCTCGTGCAGGCCGCGACCAGGCTCGCGCATGCGCAGTTCCTGCGCATCGTGGACGACAAGCCCGGCGCCGGGCAGAAGGTGTATCTGCAGCTGCGGCCGGTCGTGCTCAGACTTGCCGGCCGCCTGGGCCTCGAGGCGCAGGTCTCCGCGAGGCTGCCGCCCGACGCGGGCCAGTTCCTCGTGCTCGACGACGCAAACGGGACGATCAACACCGTGCGGCAGAGCGTGAGAGTGGTGCGTGCGCTGTCGCTCTTCCTCCTGCTCGTCGTGGTGGCGCTGTACGCCGCCGCGATCTGGTTGGCGCGCGGCTGGCGGCGCGAGGCGATCCTCCGCTGCGGCGCAGGCGTGTTGATCGTCGGGCTGCTGCTCTTCGTCATCCGGCACGTGCTTCAGGGGCTGCTGCTCGACGCGCTCGTCGGCGAGCGCCCGGCCCGGCCGGCGGTCAGCGCCGCCTACCTGGTCCTGACGCAGCTGCTCATGGCGATCGCCTGGACCGCGGTCGCAGTCGGCCTGATCACCGTGGTGCTGGCCTTCCTCGCCGGCCCGAGCCGCGCTGGCCGCGGGTTCCGCTCCTTCGCGGCGCCCGGTCTCGTGCGACACCCGTGGATCGCCTGGGGAATCGACGCGGGGGCGATCCTGCTGATCCTGATCGCGGCGCCGATCGACGATTGGAACAAGCTCATCTCTCGCTTCGTCGCGTTCGCGGTGATCATCGGCCTCACCGAGGCGATCCGCCGCCGGGCGAAAGAGGAGCATCCCGACGGCGGCTGGCGCTGGGACGACCTGGACTCGCCGTGGAGACGCGCGCCTGCGTCGGCTGCGGCACCAGCCGGCGATACGGTCGGCCGGCTCGAGCGGCTGAGCGCCCTCCACGACAGTGGAGCGCTCACGAACGAGGAGTTCGACCGCATGAAGGCCGCGCTCGTTCCGGCATCGTCCGCGCAGGACGTCTGATCGGCCACTCGCTCTTACGAGAGCGCCGGGACCGCGATTGGCCTGGACGGCGCCTGGGGGTGAACGGGTGTAGTTCGTCTTGGCCGGACTGAACGATGCCGTAGCTCGATTCCGGAACGGCGTTCCAGGCTCCGGGTAGATCGCGCAACGGCTCCGAGACAATCAGCCTGGACTCGTCGCTTGCCCGGGACAGCACTTCGAGCTCAGGGTAGAGCTCGCGCAGCGTCGACACGTCGGTCGAGTAGAAGAGCGTGCGCGAATCGTGCTCGCTGGAGTAGCGGAAGGCCCACACGCTGCTGCCGTTGGTGGTCGCCACCGTCATCTGGATCGGGTACTCGACGCCGTGTCGACGGCCGATCTCTTCGATCAGGCCGACCGCGCGAGCCACAGCGCCCGGCGGGTCGTCCTCGAGTCCCAGCGTGAGCGCGAGGAAGAAGAAGACCTCGGAGTCCGTCGAGCCCTCGATGTGAGCGTAGAGCGACGGGTCGACAGCGAGCGCGAGGTCACGTTTGACCGACGCGAACTCGTGGATGACCCCGTTGTGCATCCAGAGCCAGCGGCCGTAACGGAAGGGGTGACAGTTCGTCTGCTGAACCGGCGAGCCCGACGACGCTCGAATGTGCGCGAAGACGATCGGAGCCTCGATGTGCTGTGCCAGCTCGCGCAGGTTGCGGTCGTTCCAGGCCGGCTCGACCGAGCGGAAGACCCCGGGCCTGTCCCCGACGCCGTACCACCCGATTCCGAACCCGTCGCCGTTCGTCGTCTCCGCTCCGAGAGTCGAATGCATGCTCTGAGCGATGAGCGAGTGGGTCGGTTTGTACAAGAGGTCATCGATCAGGAGTGGGGATCCGGAATATGCGACCCAGCGGCACATGGTTTCTCCTGTCTAGTGGCGGAACGCTGTTCCCGAAGCTGCGTCGTGCACCGGCGTCGGCTGCTGCTCGAGGCGTGGCAGCTGGCGCTCCAGATCGGCGACCAGCATGTCGGCCAGATCGTGGCTGAAGCCTCTGCGGACGACAACGCGCAACGCGGCGAGGTCGGTTCGGTTCTCGGGGAAGGCGTAGGCCGGAACTTGCCAGCCACGCTCCCGAAGGGCATCGAGACGTCGAACACCGTGTAGTTCTGGATTCCCTCGTTCAGGGTGAATGCGAAGACCGGCAGCTCGTCGCCGCGAGTCAAGAGTCGGAACGGCCCAAGCTTTTCGATTTCGGATGACATGCGCGTCGCGACGTCGCGTGCATAGCCCTGCACTCGTTGGTAGCCGGCGAAGCCGAGCCGCAGGAAGTTGTAGTACTGCGCGACGACTTGGGCGCCAGGCCGCGAGAAGTTGAGGGCGAAGGTTGGCATGTTGTCGCCGAGGTAGTTGACCCAGAAGATGAGCTCATCCGGCAGCGCATCTTCGTCCCGCCAGACGATCCAGCCGACGCCGGGGTAGACGAGCCCGTACTTGTGGCCCGACGTGTTGATCGAGGCCACGCGAGGAAGTCGAAAGTCCCAGACGAGCTCTTGGTCGAGGAACGGCGCGACCATCGCTCCCGATGCCCCGTCGACGTGCACCGGCACGTCGATTCCCGATTCGCGCTCGAATTCGTCGAGCGCCGCGCAGATCTCCGCTACGGGCTCGTAGGAGCCGTCGAAGGTCGAGCCGAGGATGGCCACCACGCCGATCGTGTTTTCGTCGCAGAACTTGACCGCCTCTTCAGCGGCCAGATGGAAACGGTCGCCCTCCATCGGGACGAGGCGCATCCCGATGTCCCAGTAGTTCGCCAGTTTCTCCCAGCAGACCTGGACGTTGATCCCCATCACGAGGTTCGGCTTGTCGGTGGGCTTTCCCTCGGCGGCGCGTCGCTTCTGCCAGCGCCTCTTGAGTGCCAGCCCGCCGAGCATCGCAGCCTCGCTCGAACCGGTCGTCGAGCAGCCCGTGGCAGCCTCGGCCTCCTGGGCATGCCAGAGGTTGGCAAGGATGTTCACGCAGCGCTTCTCGATCTCGGCGGTCTGCGGGTATTCGTCCTTGTCGATCATGTTCTTGTCGAAGCACTCGGCCATGAGCTTCTCCGCTTGCGGCTCCATCCACGTGCTGACGAAGGTCGCGACGTTCATGCGCGCGTTGCCGTCGAGCATCAGCTCGTCGTGGACGATCTGGTAGGCGACATCGGGCGCCATCTCCCCCTGGGGCAGCTCGTGCCGCGGAATCGTCTGCGTCTCGCTCGCGAAAAGCGGCGAGATGGAGATCTCGTCGCTCCGCGCCACTGGAACTCGGCTGTGGATGACGGTCATGGACCCGGCCTCCTAATCCCAACATCGTGTCGATAGCGCGTGCGGGCGCCCACGCTCCGGCGAGTATCTCCTGTCGGCAGGTGTCCAAGCGGTGAAAGACAGAACCCGCGGCCCCTACGTGCTGATCATCTTCTTCTCGACCCCGACGCCCGCCGCGACCGCGCGCTCGTACTCGAGTGGCACGGTCGCGGAGTCCTGGAGCGCGATCCCGGTCGAGTCGAAGACCGTCACCTGCTCGTCGGACTGACGCCCCTCGAGGTCGCCGCAGATCACCTTGCCGATCTCGCCTGCGAGGTCGTCCTCGGTGATCGCTCCTTCGGTCAGCGCCACGTTGATCTCGCCGTCCTCGCGGCACTGGCGGATGTCGTCGACGAACACGCGGGCGCGCTGCAGCGTGCGCGGGTCGAGCTCCTGTTCGCCCTTCAGGTCGGCGCCGAGAGCGGCGATGTGCGCGCCCGGCTTCACCCACGCGTCGTCGACGAGCCACTTCCGTGCGTGCGTGCCGGTGACGATCACGTCCGCGCCCTCGACCGCCGTCCGCACGTCGGTCGTCCCGGTGATCCGCAGGTGCGGGTACTTCGGCGCCTCCTCGGCCATGAAGCGGTCGACCGATTCCTGCGTCCGGCTCCAGATCCGCACGTCCTCCCACGGGAACACGGTGTCGCAGGTGGCGAGCGAGCCACGGCCGACGAGGCCGCTGCCGAGGATCGCGAGCGCATTCGAGTCCCTCCGCGCGAGCCAGCGTGCGGAGGCCGCCGCCGAGGCGCCGGTGCGCATGAGTGTGTGGTACGAGCCGTCGCAGATCGCGAGCGGGAAGCCCGTCTCCGGATCCGTGTAGATGAGAATCGAGAACACGGCCGGCAACTCGTACTGCGCGTTGTCCTCGCGGATCGAGACCCACTTGCAGGCAGCCGCCTCAGGCTCCTCGATGTAGGACGGCATCACCTCCCACTCGCCCTTGTAGCGGTCGAGGACGATGTGGCCCTTCGGCTCCATGTAGACCCGGCCGAGCCCGTGCATGCGATACGCGTGCTCGACGCAGTCGACGTACTCGCCGGGGGTGAGCAGCCCGACCATGTCCGACCAGCTGAGGATCAGCGTCTTGCGATTGCGCCAGCTCTCGGCCACGGGCCGACTCTACGACGTCTGGCCCGCCACGGTCTAGAGTCCCCCGCGATGAACCGAGAGGAGAGCGCACAGCGGATCGAGCGCGACATCGAGACGCTCTCCGGGTCCGACTACACGCTCACGGACGAGGCGATCCGGCGCTACGCCTACACGCAGGAGTACCGGAACACGATCGCGTACTTCACGCGCGAGCTCGAGGCGCTGGGCTTCACAGTCGAGCAGGACCCGGTCGGCACGCTGTGCGCCCGCAACCGGCCGCAGGGCGAGCCGGTGTTCGGGATCGGCTCGCATTGCGATTCGAATCGGAACGGGGGCCGCTACGACGGGACGATGGGCGTGGTCACCGCGCTCGAGGTCTGCCGGCTGAACGCGGAGCTCGGGCTCGACCTGCCGCTGCAGCTGATCTCGTTCCTGGAGGAAGAGGGCTCCGGATTCGGACAGATGCTGCTCGGGAGCAGGATCATCGCGCAGCGGGTCGACGAGGAAGATCTCCGCGAGCGGTTCCGCGCGATCGACGACGGGCGCAGCTTCTGGGACCACGCGGCCGAGGCGGGGTACGAGCCCCAGCGTTGGCGCGACTGCGCACACGTGCTCGACGACCTGACCGGCTGGATCGAGATGCACATCGAGCAGGCGCGCGTGCTGCAGGACACCGGCAACCGCATCGGTCTGGTGACGGCGATCGCCGGATACGTGCACGCCGACGTCACGGTCACCGGCCGCGGCGACCACGCCGGGGCGACACCGATGGACCTCCGGCTCGACCCGACCCTCCCGCTCGCCGAGACCATCGCCGAGCTGGAGCGGCTCGCGGTGGCCGCGGGGCAGGGCACCGTCGGCACGGTCGGTGAGATCGAGGTCGACCCAGGCATCATCAACGCCGTCGCGGCCCAGCTGCGCTTCTCGCTCGACATCCGCGGACCGGTCGACGACGCCTACCGGGGGGTGGCACGCGACATCGCGGACTTTGCGGAGGAAGCCGCTCGGCGACGCGGGATGAGAGCGGAGTACCGCGAACGGCAGACCCTGCCGGCGACGCCGATGGACGAGCGGATCGTCTCTGCTCTCGAGGAGGCGGCAAAGGCGACCGGCGAGCCGTTCACGCGCATGCACTCGGGTGCGGCACACGACACGATGTGCGTCGCCGACCGCGTGCCGACCGCGATGGTCTTCGTCCCCTGCAAGGACGGGATCAGCCACCACCCGGACGAGGACGCCGACCCGGCCGACGCGGCGCTGGCCGCCGAGATCATCCTGAACGCCGTTCAGGCGCTCGCGCGAGCGTAGGCGATCAGGCCCCCGGCGAGCAGGATCGCGCGCTCGCGGGCACTCAGCTGGACGCTGAGCCGGAGTTTGCCGTGCGGCGTTACCGCCTCGACCTCGGTCGCACCGTTGCGCACGCCTTCGGCCAGCCCGTCGATCCGCCACTCGTCGCCCGGCTCGACGCGCGCGTCCTCGTCCGCGAGGACGAGCGGTGGGATCGCCTGCGCGATCAGGTTCGTGCGGTGGATGCGCGCGAAGCTCTTCGCGACGACCGCGCGGACACCGAGATGCAGCGCCGCGAACGCCGCCTGCTCACGGGAGGAGCCCTGACCGTAGTTGTGCCCGCCGACGATGATCCCGCCGCGCCACTCCTCGGCTCTTGCAGGGAACTCGGGGTCGAAGCGCCTGAACATGTGCCGGGCGCAGGCCGGAATGTTCGACCAGATCGCCAGGCCCAGCACTCCGTCGGGGGCCATGTCGCCGGTCGAGACGTCGTCGGGGACGACGATCAGCACCCGTCCCTCGACGGTATCGGGCACAGGCACGGGTGCCGGCGGCGGCACGATGTTCTTGCCTTTCACCAGTTCGATCCCGCGTCCGTCGGCCGGCGGCGCAACCATCTGCCGGTCGTCGAGGGCGGGTTCTCCGGCCGGCGGGTCGAACGTGGGCGGGTCCCCCAGCTCACGCGGGTCGGCGATCTGGCCGCGGAGCGCCGTCGCCGCCGCAGTCGCCGGCGAGCAGAGGTAGACCCGGTCGCCGGGCGTGCCGCTCCGGCCGGGGAAGTTCCGGTTGAACGTCCGCACCGAGACGGCACCAGCGGCGGGCGCCTGTCCCATCCCGATGCACGGACCACAGGCCGGCTCCAGCATGCGGGCGCCGGCGCCGACGAGGTCCGAGTACACGCCCGCGCGCACGATCGTGTCGAGGATCTGGCGCGAGCCGGGCGTCACGGTCAGGTCGAGGTCGGCGTGCACCGTGCGCCTGCGCAGCACCCCCGCCACCGTGGCGAGATCCTCGAAGGACGAGTTGACCGAGCTGCCCACGCAGACCTGCTTCGTCGGCGTCCCGGCGGCCTCGCGCACCGGCACGACGTTGCCCGGCGACGACGGCAGCGCGATCAGCGGCTCGAGCTCCGAGAGATCGATCATCTCGGTCTCCTCGTAGAAGGCCCCCGGGTCCGCCGCCAGCTCGACGTACTCGTCCTCCCGCGCCTGGCCGGTCAGCCAATCGCGCGTCCGTTCGTCGCTCGGGAAGATCCCCGTCGTCGCCCCCGTTTCCATGACCATGTTGCAGACGGTTCCACGGTCGGTGGCGCTCAGCGACGCGACGCCTTCGCCGTGGAACTCGAAGATGCGCCCGCGGCCGCCCCTCACGCCGCGCCGCCGGAGCAGCTCGAGCACGACGTCCTTCGACTGCACCCACGCTCCCAGCCCGCCGCGCAGCTCGACGCCCACGATGACCGGTCGCTCGACCACATACGGACGACCGGCCATCGCCACCGCCACCTCGGTCGCCCCTGCTCCGATCGCGAGCATGCCGAGCGCACCTGCCATGGTCGTGTGGCTGTCCGCGCCGACCAGAACCCACCCCGGCCGCGCGAACCGCTCGAGGTGGAGGTAGTGCGCGATCCCGTTGCCGGGGCGTGAGTAGAGCGCCCCGTATCGCGCAGCCCAGCTGCGCAGGTACGCGTGGTCCTCGGGGTTCTTGTCGTCGAACTGGAGCACGTTGTGGTCCACGTACGACACCGTCGGCACGGCCACGCGGTCGAGGCCCAGCTGCTCGAACTGGAGGCAGGCCATGGTGCCCGTGGCGTCCTCGAGCAGGACCTGGTCGACGCGGAGCTCGATCTCCTCGTCCGAGCCGTCGACCAGGTGCTCGGAGATGATCTTCTCCGTGAGCGTCTGGGGCCCCGCCACCGGAAGAGCCTAGTCCTTGGGAGCCGTCCTCTTCGCGGCGCTCGCCGGCGTGCTCTTTGGAGCCTTCGCGGTCGTCATCCGCCAGGGCCTGCAGCGCGGCGGCGACCCCGAGCTCGGAGCCGTCGTCGTCACCGGGATCGGCACCGCGGTGTCGGCTCTTCTCGCGATCCCGTCGGTGGCAGCCGGCGATGTGCACGCGGGCGACCTCTGGCCCTTCCTGCTGATCGGGGCCCTGGTGCCCGGTGCGACGCAGATCCTCTTCATCGTCGCGATCCGCGACATCGGCCCCTCGCGGGTCTCGATCCTGATCGGCACCGCTCCGCTGATGTCGGTGGCGATCGCGCTCGTGTTCCTGGACGAGCCGTTTCAGCCGCTACTCGTCGTCGGCACCGTGCTCGTTGTCGCGGGCGGAGCCGCACTCGCCCGCGAGCGGGCGCGGCCGGAGCACTTCCGGGCGTTCGGCGTCGTCCTGGCCCTTATCTGCGCCGCACTTTTCGCAGTGCGCGACAACGTCGCCCGCTGGGCCGCCCGCGACACCCACCCACCGGCGCTGGCCGCAACGACCGCGGCGCTGCTCGGCTCGTTCCTCGTCGTCCTCGCCTGGGTGCTGATCCGGCGCCGTGCGTCGTTCCGCCACCATCTGCGGGCCGCGCTGCCAGCCTTCGCGCTCGCGGGGGTGATCCTCGGGCTCGCCTACTCCAGCCTGCTGGAGGCCTTCGACCGCGGCCGGGTGTCGATCGTCGCTCCGCTGAACGCCACGCAGTCGCTTTGGGCGGTGTTCTTCGCAGCGCTGCTGATCGGACGGCACAGCGAGCGCATCGGCCCTCGACTCGTCGCCGCCGGCGTGCTCGTCGTCGCCGGCAGCGCCATCATCGGGATCGTGCGCTGAGCTCGGCTGCGCGGGCGGCGACCGCCTCGCCGACCTCTGCCGTCGACGCGTCCCCACCGACGTCCCGCGTGCGCGGCCCGTCGCGACAGACGTCCTCGAGCGCAGCCATCAGCGTGCGGGCGGCTTCGGGCTCACCAAGGTGCTCGAGCATCAGCGTCGCGCTCCAGATCGCGCCCGCAGGGTTCCCGATCCCTTCCCCGGCGATGTCAGGCGCCGACCCGTGCACCGGCTCGAACAGACCGGGCAGGTCTGTACCCGGAGCGATGTTCGCGCTCGCGGCCATGCCCATGCCGCCCTGGATCGCGGCTGCGAGGTCGGTGAGGATATCGCCGAACAGGTTCGAAGCGACGACCACGTCGAGACTGCCCGGGTCGCGCACCATCCGCGCGGCGAGCGCGTCGACCAGAACACGCTCGTAGCGGACGTCCGGGAAGCCCTCGGCGACCTCCTCGGCGACCTCGTCCCAGAGCACGTACCCGAAGCGCGACGCATTCGACTTGGTCGCGCTGGTGACCACGCCGCGTCGTTCTTCTGCGAGCTCGAAGCCGAGGCGGAGGACCCGCTCCACGCCCGTCCGGGTGAAGACGCTCGTCTCGATGCCGACCTCGGAGGTCAGCCCCTGGTGAGCACGACCGCCGACGCCCGAGTACTCGCCCTCGGTGTTCTCGCGGAGAAAGAGCATGTCGACGTCCGCGGGCCCGCGACCTGCCAGCGGGCCCGGGATGCCTTCTAGGAGCCGCACCGGGCGCAGGTTGGCCCACAGGTCGAGCCGCTGCCTCAGCTCGAGGATCAACCCCCAGAGCGAGACGTGGTCGGGGACGGACGGATCTCCGACGGCGCCCATCAGCACCGCGGCGTGACCGTCGAGGGCCTCGCGCCAGTCCGCCGGCATCATCACGCCGTGCTCGTGCCAGTGGGCGGATCCCCAGGCGAGCTCCATCCACTCGATGCCGAGGCCGAGGGCGTCGACCGCCCGCCGCGCCTCCGCGATCACCTCCGGCCCGACCCCGTCGCCGGGAAGGAGCGCGACCCGGTGGCTCATAGGCCGACAGGCCTATGAGCGGGGAGGGGTCCGAGGGGAACCGGGAGGTTCCCCGGCGGGATCGGCCTCTGGAAGAAGGGGGTCCGTGGGGGAAACATGGTTTCCCCCACGGGAGCGAGCCCAAGGCCAGCGACGGTCACACCGCCGCGCCGACTGTCCCCCGCACGCTCTCGACGTAGTCGAGGACGTCGTCGAGCGGGACGACGTCGGCGTACTTGGCGTCGATGTCGAACAGGTTGGCCTCGTGCGGCGCCTGCGCGCGATCGCCCACGCACTCGCGCGGAACGAGCGTCGGGTAGCCGTACTGGAGCAGGTCGATCGCGGTGGCCCGGACGCAGCCGCTCGTGGTCGCGCCGCACAGGATCACCGAGTCGACGTTCTGGGAGACCAGGATCGCCGGCAGGTTCGTCCCGAAGAACGCGGACGCGCCCTTCTTGAGCACGATCGTCTCGTCCGTTCTCGGCTCCAGGCGAGGATCGATCTCCACCCACCGACCGCCGATCTGCAGGTCGCCGAGCGACGGCACCTTCTGGAGCCAGAGACCACCGTCCTTCAGGCTCGGCTCGTAGCCGATGGTGGTGAAGATCACGGGCAAGCCTCGTGCCCGCACCGCGTCGAGCAGCCGCCTGGTCGCCTCGACCTCGGCGCTCATGTCCGCGCCGAGCGTGCACTCCGGGTCGGTGAACCCGCAGCTGAAGTCGACGACGAGGACCGCAGGGCGCGACCCGAGCGTCACCCGCTGCCCGAGCCGCGCGGCCGCGTAGACCTCGCGTGCCTGCTCGTCGCTCACGCAGGAACCTTCTCGGCCGACCCGAGCTGCTCGCCGACCCGCGCCCGCTTGACGAACTGGCCCGTGCCGGGCTCGGCAACGAGCTCGTCGTTCTCGACGATCACCTGGCCGCGGACGAGCACCACCTGCGGAGCGCCGGTCACCTTCGTCCCCTCGAACAGGTTGTAGTTGACGTTCGAGTGGTGGCTTTCGGCCGAGATGGTCAGTGACTTCTCGGGATCCCAGACGACCAGGTCGGCGTCGCTGCCGACGGCGATCGTGCCCTTGCGCGGGTAGAGCCCGAAGCGCTTGGCCACGTTCGTGGAGGTGAGCTCGACGAAGCGGTTCATCGAAATCCGGCCGGTGCGGACGCCGAACTCGTGCAGCATGTGCAGTCGGTTCTCGATGCCCGGCCCGCCGTTCGGGACCACCTGGAAGTCGCGGCCGTTGATGCCCTTCTGGTCGGGCCAGTTGAACGGACAGTGGTCGGTCGAGACGACGGAGAGCACGTCATTCTGGAGCGCCTTCCAGAGGTGCTCCTGGTGCTCCTTCGGCCGCGGCGGCGGCGTGTAGATGTATTTCGCCCCCTCCCAGTCCGGTTTCTCGAGCGCGGTGTCGTCCACGAACAGGTACTGGGTACAGGTCTCGCCCCAGACGTCCCAGCCCTTCTCCCGGGCGAGCTGGATCGGCTCGACCGCCGGCTGGCAGGAGACGTGGACGACGTAGAGGGCGGCGTTCGCCACGCGCGCGAGCTGGACGGCACGGTTGGTCGCCTCTGCCTCGGTCTCCATCGGCCGCGTGCGCGCGTGCCAGATCGGGTCGCTCTTGCCCTCGGCGACCGCCTCCTTGACGATCACATCGATCGCGTCGCCGTTCTCGGCGTGCACCATCACGAGCCCGCCGGTCTCGTTCGCGACCTGCATGGTCTTGAAGAGCGTCTCGTCGTCGACCATGACGGCGCCCTTGTAGGCCATGAAGAGCTTGTAGGAGGTGATCCCTTCGTCGGGCAGCTTGGCCAGCGCCTCGAGCCCGCCGCCGCCCTCGAGGTCGGTGACGCCGATGTGGAAGCCGACGTCGATCACCGGCTTGCAGCGCTCGATCTTCTCGAAGTAGTTCTCGAGCGCCTGCGGGAACGGCGTTCCCGGCGCCTGCATGCAGAAGTCGACGAGCGAGGTCGTGCCGCCGAAAGCGGCCGACGTCGTGCCCGACGTGAAGTCGTCGCAGGTCGTGGTGCCGCCGAAGAACATCTCGATGTGCGTGTGCGGGTCGATGGCCCCCGGGATCACGTACTTGCCGGCGGCGTCGATCAGCTTGTCGGCCTCGATGTCGAGGGACTGGCCGATCATGGTCACGGTGCCGTTCTCGGCGTAGATGTCCCCGACGTAGTCGTCGGACGCGGTCACGATGCGCCCGCCCTTGATCAGCACGGACATGCGGTCTTCCCCCTTCTATTCGGCGCTGTCGGTTGTATACAAGACCTCTCCCGAAGCGACGTCAACCGGCCTGCGCTCGTGCCAGTCGGTCGCCTGCTGGAAGACGTGCGCGGCGGCCAGGGTGAGCCCGTCCTCGCCTGGTCGGCCCGTCAACGACAGTCCGACCGGGAGGCCATCGACGAAGCCGCAGGGCACTACGGTGACCGGCAACCCGAGGAGCGACGCGGGCGAGTTGTACGGCATGAGCAGCAGCCGGTAGTCGGACGGAATCGCGTCGAGCCGCGGTGCGAGGATCGGCATGGCCGGCGCGACGAGCAGATCGAAGCCGCCGAGGTCCTGCTCCCAGATCGACCGTGTCCAGCTTCGGGCCCGGCGCCCGGTCAGGTAGGCCGTCGACGGTAGAAGCAGACCCGCGAGCAGGCGCGCCCGGACGTCCGCGCCGTAGTCGGCCAGGCGCGTGCGCAGCCAACCGAGGTGGGCGGCAGCCGCCTCGGGGAGCATGACGAGCTGGGTGATGGTCGCGATCTCGTCGAGCAGCGGCAACTCGACCGGCTCATGCTTCCCCGGCAGCGATCGGACAGCTTCCTCGCAGGCGGCCGCGACGTCGGGGTCGGCCTCCTCGAAGAGCCTGGTGACGATGCCGACCCGCCGGACGGCGCCCGAGGGCTCGAGGGGCCGGCCGGCCATGATCTCCACCGCCACGCGGCACGCCTCGGCAGTTGGCGCCAGCGGTCCGACGGCATCGAGGGTCCACGCCACCGGGACGACGCCCTCCGTCGGAACGAGCCCCACGGTCGGCCTGTGACCGGTGACCCCGCAAAAGGCGGCCGGGATCCGAATCGAGCCGGCCGTGTCGGTGCCGAGCGCAATGTCGACGAGGCCGGCGGCGACGGCGGCGCCGCTGCCGCCGCTCGAGCCTCCGGTCGTGCGCTCGAGGTCCCACGGGTTTCGGGCCGGGCCGAAGTGCGGACTGTTCGTGAGCGCGCCGAACGCGAACTCATGCGTATTCAACTTCCCGACGATCGCCGCGCCGGCCGCGCGCAGACGGGCGACGCATTCGGCGTCGCTCTCCGGCACGTGGTCGAGGACCCTCGACGCCGCGGTCGTCGGCATGCCCGCGACGTCGATCACGTCCTTCACTGCGACGCGCCAGTCGCCCTCGGCCTCCTCCCGGTGGAGGAAGGCGTTGTACGGGTCGAGCGTCACGGCGCCGTCTCCGGAGGAAGCCGCTCCTCGATCTCGGCCAGCGCGGGCAGGATCCGGTCGAGGAAGTCGCGCACGCCCTCGAGGTCCTCTACCGTCGGGTGGACGCCCTGGGCGGCCGCAGTTTCCCGCAGCCGTTCGACCGGGCTAGACTCGGATTCCATGCCGGTCTACGAGTATCGCTGCGACGCCTGCGAGGGGGAGTTCGAGGAGTTCCTCTCGCTCTCGACGAAGCCCGCGCCGCCGTGTCCCAAGTGCGGGAGCAAGAAGGTCACGCGCCTCTGGTCGCGGATCAACACCGAGTGGATGCCGAGCGACGTCGCCTGGGACCGCGTCGGCCGCACCTGGGACTGACCGCACCGCGCTCAGGCGGTCACCAGCGAGAAGAACCGGTCGTCCACGATCTCGGACGGCGGCGGGAAGGCGACCTTGGAGTGGCTCAGCCCGAGCTGCACGAGCGTCTCCGCCATCTTGATCGCCACAGGGCCCGGGTTGATGACAGGTACCGGCAGATGCTCCGCCATGTAGCCGCCCGCCTGGTGCATCGTCGTCGATCCGAGCAGGATCACATCGGCGCCGTCCTCGTCGATCGCCTTCTGTGCCTCGGCGGTCAGCGTCTCGAACATCTCGTTCTCCTTGCCCGTGAAGAGGGACTCGACATCGGGCGGGATATTCACCGAGCGGATCGAGGCGCACTTCTCGCGAAGGCGGTACAGGTCGAGGTTCTTCTCGTAGAGCGGCGCCCACTTGTCCCACATCGTCACGATCGAGAAGCGCTTGCCCAGGATGATCCCGACAGCGTACGAAACGAGGCCGGGGCCGAGGACGGGAATCGACAGCCGGGACCGCAGTGCCCAGAGGCCGGAGTCCGACATCGTGTCCATGACCACCGCTGCGAAGCCCTCTTCCTCGGCCCGGAGACCGGCCTCGGTGACGTACATGTCGAAGACCAGCGCGTCATAGGCCGAGTCGAGAAGGGCACCGGCGTTGCGGACGGGGACGCACTCGACCTCCGTCGCAGGGCCAAGGATCTCCTCCGGCACCTGGGCCGCACGGTTGGCGACACCCTCGTCGTCGAACGGGAACGGGATGATGTACTTGATCCGCAAGGCTGCCTCCTCGATCGTCGCCGGTTGGCTCCTATAGGTCAGACTTTGGGCCCCTGTCAAGGAGAACGAGATGCCCTACGCAGCGATCGAGGACGGAGTCCGGCTCTACTACGAGCTCACCGGGCCCGAGGACGGGCCGATCGTCCTCCAGCTCGGCGGGGGCCTGTTCGGTCGGCACAACTTCGGACTCGTCAACGACGGCTTCCGCGAGCGCGGCTTCCGGCTGCTCTCGTTCGACGCACGCGGATACGGCGCCTCGTCGTGCCCGCGCGAGGCGTACACGATCGAGGGCTGGGCGGCCGACGCCGCCGCGCTCCTCGATTCGGTCGGCTTCGACAGGGTGCTGGTCCACGGCACCTCGATGGGCGGGATGATCGCGATCGCCTTCACCGCCGTCCACCCCGAGCGGACGGTCGCCGGGTGTGCCGACGTCGCCTTCGCCAAGCCGGATCGCTACCGGCGGACCGTCTTCCGGGTCTGGCGGCGGATGGCCGAAGAGATGGCCTGGGACGAGTTCTCCGACCACGTGACCACGCAGGCTGTCGGCGCACGGTTCATGGAAAGCCCCGAGGGCGAGAACATCTTCCAGCTCGTACGGGACATCGTCGGCCTCAACGATCCGTACACCGTCCGTCAGGCCTGCCTGGCGATGGAGAACATGGATCTCTCGCCGCTGATCCCCAAGATCGAGCGGCCGCTGCTGATGACGAACGGAACTCACGACGTCCTCTGTCCGCCCGATCTGGCGCCGAGCGGCCTCGGCGCGCGGAAGATGGCCGAGCTGAACGAGCACGTCGA
Organism: Actinomycetota bacterium; assembly: GCA_046734335.1. Lineage (GTDB taxonomy): Bacteria > Actinomycetota > Thermoleophilia > Gaiellales > Gaiellaceae > DATBLE01. The sequence continues at coordinate 61,079 of JBKPRA010000019.1, forward strand.
GCTGGTCGAGTTCCCCGACATCGGCCATGCCGACCTGGTCGAGTGCCCGCAGGACGCGATCCGCATCGTCGGCGACTTCTTCGAGCGCGCGCTCGCCGCGTAGCCGCCTACTTCAGCGGGTTCGTCCCCGCCATCCAGATGATCACTCGGCTGAACTTCCCGTCCGCGTCGATGTCGAAGAAGTTGCAGTTGTGCATGTCGTTCTTCGTGCCGTCGACGAGCTCGCCGATGTAGCTCTGCTCGGTCGCGACCTTTCCCGACTCAGGCTCGACGACGATGTTCTTGATCTCGTGGAAGATCGAGACGGAGCCGTTGCAGAAGTCGGTGAACATGCGCCGGATCTCGTCGGCGCCGGAGAAAACCGCATGGTCGGTCTGCACGGTCAGCGTGGCGTCGTCGGCGAAGTGGGAGAGGATCGCGTCGACGTCCTTCGCGTCGACCGCCTTGAAGTAGCTGTCCGGCAAGGCCGCGAGCTGGTCGCGGGTCAGCGGCTGGGTCTGGGTGGCCACGATGCCTCCTCGACTCGAATGTCAGACTTCCAGGCGCGAGTCTAACGCCGCGCGGCGGGGAGCGACGCGCTAGCCCGTGGCCGACTGGGCCTCGCCGGCCTTGTTCGGGCAGACCTCTTGGTGCTCCGCAAGAAGAGCCGGGCCACGGTGCTTCTCCGTCACGGCGACCCAGCCGCAGGCCTCGCAAGCCACCTCCCGCTCAGCCGCCTTCACGGCCCGCCGGGTGCGCGCCGCCTCGCCCGCAGGGCAATCATGTTCTTCGAATTCGCGAAGCGCCCAGCGCAGCGAGGGTCGCTCCCAACGTCGGCCGCAAACACCACACGAAGCAACGCCGGGGTTGTCGAGTGCGGCCTCTGCCTCCTCGCGACGTTTCGCGCTGCCCCAAGCCATCCCGCCGACTCTACCGCTTGCGCCTGAACGGCTCCGGTAGCTCCTCGCGCCTAGCCGATGATGCACACGGCCACGATCTCGGATTCGAGAGGCGTAAGCGTGTCACGAAAGAAAGCAATCCCGTCCAGCATTGCGGCATCGACGCCCTCCGCTGCCGTCTCGTTGAACTCCTCGTAATAGCGGCGAAGCACCGCCCCGTCGAACTCAATTGGATCGAGGCGCGCCAGGTAACGCTCACGGTGATCTGACGTGAGGACAAAGGCCGGGTCCGCTCGAGTCTGTGAGAGGACCAAGGCCGGCTGATCGTGGTCAGACTGCATGAGGTCGATCCCCTGCTCGTCGAGGTACGGCAACAGCGTCGCAAGAACGTAGCCAGACCAGCCGTATTCGATGCGAGTGATCGTCTCGCGGCCCAGGACATCCCAGAACTGATCCGACGTCCCAGAGAGAATGCGTTTCCGAGGGCCGGCAACGGCCTGCACGATGGGCAGCGCGGACTCAGAGATCACGAATGACTGACCAGTCGCGGACCCGCGTTTCGACCATGGTGTCCGCCTCGAGTCGCTCATCACGGTTCTGCAGTTTGCTAGGCGGAGCAATTCGTCGACCACGTGGTGGAGAGGCCGGGTAGCGTCTATATCTATGGCTCCGGCCGGTTTCTCATCGCTCCGATTTAGCTCGAGCATGAGTTCGAGTTCCTCGGGCTGCTTGCCAAAGTCATTATTGGTGCGCCCTTGGAGGCGACGACGCATGGTGTCATCGTCGATACGGAGATTGAATATCTTGTCAAAATAGGGAAGAAAAAGGTCGCGATTACGACTGCATCCACAGACAAATAACACTTGTGGTTCCGGATTCTCGAGTTCGCTAACAGCTTTTTGCTGGTCCCACATAGAGTTGTCGTGCTGAATGGGCCCACCTCGGAGACCGGTGTCAGGGTCGGCGTAGTACTTCCAAGCGCGGTCGGTGCTGATGGCCTTGTAGCCGCGTCGGATCAGTTCTTCGTAGACCGAGGATTTACCGGCACCGGACAATCCCTCCACCAAATAGTTCCGTTTAGCCATGGTGTTGGTTTAAGACGTCGCGGCACCAAGTCCCATATTCACACTCTTTCCTTCAATCAGCATGCTGCCGAAGATGAAGAGCCGCTGATCTCACAGAGTGCGGAGAGCTACAGCGTCCGCCAGTGCTGGGCGATTTCGGCGCGGGTCGTCACCCACACGTTCTCGCGCGAGCGCACGTGGGAGAGGAAGCGGTCCAGCGCCCGCGCGCGGCCGGGCCGGCCGACGATCCGGCAGTGCAGGCCGACGTTCATCATCCGGCCTCCCTCCTCGTACAGCTGCTCGAACGTGTCAACGAGATAGGTGTAGAAGTCGTCGCCGGTCGCGAACCCGTTCGGGATCAGGAACTTCATGTCGTTCACGTCGAGCGTGTACGGGATCACGAGGTGTTGCGTACCCGCGACATCGACCCAGAACGGGAGCTCGTCCGAATAGTCGTCGGAGTCGTAGAGGAAACCCCCATCCTCGACGACCAGCCGCCGCGTGTTGTCCGAGGCCCGCCCGGTGTACCAGCCGACCGGGCGGACACCACATGCCTGCTCGATCGCCGCGATCGCCAGCCGCATGTGCTCCCGTTCTTCGTCCTCGGGCATCCCGGCGTAGTCGAACCAGCGCCAGCCGTGGCTCGCCACCTCCCAGCCGGCCTCGGCCATCGCCCGCCCCGCATCCGCGTTCTGCTCCAGCGCCCTCCCGACCGCGTAGACCGTCAGCGGCAGGCCGTGCTTCGTGAAGATGCGGTGAACCCGCCAGAAACCGACGCGGCTGCCGAACTCGAACCCGGACTCGGTGGTCAAGCTCCGCGCGCCGACGACCGGCGCAGCGCCGACCACCTCCTGAAGGTACGACTCCGACTCGGCGTCGCCCTCGAGGACCGAGCGCTCGCCGCCCTCCTCGTAGTTGAGGACGAAGCTGAGCGCGAGCCGAGCGCCGCCCGGCCAGCGCGGGTCGGCTGGGGTCGTGCCGTAGCCGACGAGATCGCGCATGGCGCTCAACCGGCCGGCGGGACGGTGACGCGCATCACGCAGTTCTTCGTCCCTTTGGGCCGGACATAGCTGAAGCCGGCCCGCTCGAAGAGGCTGCGCGTGCCGCTGTAGAGGACGGCACACCTCTGGCCCTGCGTGTCGTGCGGGTAGCCCTCGACGACCCCGCCGCCGGCCTCGCCGATCAACTCCAGCGCGCTGCGCAACACGACGGCCAGTAGTCCCTGCCGGCGGTACCGCTTGTCGACGAACATGCAAACGAGCCGGTAGTCGGGCAACAGATCGATCTCTTCCTCGTACTGCTTGCGGTGTTTGATGTTCGGCAGCTCGTCGGGACTGCCGTAGTTGCACCACGCGATTGCCTCGTCGCCATCCATCACCAGCGCGGCGTGGGCACGGCCCTCGTCGACGAGCCGCTTCTTCAGAGCGCGGTTTCCCTCATAGGTGAATTCCTTCTCGGCGTGCATCGTGTGGAACCAGGTGCACCAGCACCCGCCGAATACGCCGTTGTGGCGCTCGCACAGGCCGGCAAAGGCGTCCCAGGTCTCCGGCACGAGGGGTCTGATCGTGAAGTCTTCGAGGTCTCGCTCGACGTTGGCCATGGCGACAGGCTACGGCTTGCGCGCGATCGCCTCGATCTCGATCAGGACGCCCGGCGGAAGCCCCGCCTGGACGGACGTCCGGGCCGGGTACGGCTGCGCGAAGAATTCGACGTAGACCTCGTTGTAGCCGGGGAAGTCGCCGAGGTCGGCCAGGTAGGCGTTCACCTTGACGACGTCGTCCAGCGTGCAGCCGGCCGCCTCGACGCACGCGCGGACGTTCTCGAGTGTCCGGCGCGCCTGCTCGGCGATGCCGCCGGCGACCAGGTTCCCCTCCGGGTCGTTGGCGATCTGGCCGGCCGTGTAGACGATGTCACCCGACACGACGACCGGCGAATACGGCGGCTTCGGAACCGCCATTCCCTCAGGTTGAAGCGCTTGTCTCGGCACGTGCCCTCCTTTTCACTCGACTCCGAACACGCCGGACTCTGCCAGCGCGCGAACCCGCTCCGGCCCGTATCCGCACACCTCGGCCAGGACGTCCTCGGTGTGCTCCCCACGCGCCGGCCCGGGCCGCACCGGTGGCTCCGGCCCCGACAGGCGAAGCGGCGAGGCCACCTGGCGCACGGCGCCCAGCCGCGGATGCTCGTACCCGACGAGCCGGGCCTCCGCGAGCGCGGCCGCCACGTCGTTCACAGGCGAGCACGGAACACCCGCATCACTCAGAAGCGCGAGCCACTCCGCGCTCGGTCGCTGCCGGAAGATGTCTTCCAGGATCGGCTCGAGGTCGTCCCTGTTTCGATCCCGATCCGCGAAAGTCGCGAAGCGACTTTCGCGGGAGAGCTCGGGACGGCCGATCGCGTCACAGAGCAGCGACCAGAACTTCTCCTTGGGACAGGCGACCACGATCCAGCCGTCAGCGGTCTCGAAGTTCTGGAAAGGCACGATCGACGGGTGAGCCGAGTTGCGGCGCCGCGGCGGCACGTAGCCGCGCGACGCCGCCCAGGTGCCGACGTACATCAGCTCGTGCTGCGCCGTCCCCAGCAGCGAGACGTCGCAGTCGCAGCCGACGCCGTCGCGACGGGCGCGCCAGAGACCGGCAAGCACCGCGATCGCCGACGCGTAGCCGCCGGAGAGATCGACCAGCGAAAGGCCGCTCTTGGTCGGCGGGCCGTCGGGATCGCCCGTCAGGCTCATCCACCCGGCGAGGCCCTGCATCATGTAGTCGTAGCCGCCCTGGGCGGCCCGCTCGCCGCTCATCCCGAAGCCCGACAGCGAGCAGCAGACGATCCGAGGATTGACGTCCTTCAGGTCGTCGTAGGTCAGCCCCAGCTTCGCCGGCTGGTCGCCGCGCAGGTTCGAGTAGACGACGTCGGAGCCGCGCACGAGATCCTCGAAGACTCCGTGCGCCTCCGGGTGCCGCAGGTCGAGCGAGACGCTCCGCTTGTTGCGGTTGAAGGTCTCGAAGAAGAGCGAGTCCTCGCCCTCGGCGAAGGGCGGCACGTAGCGGCCGACGTCTCCACGCGAGGCCGGGTCCTCGATCTTGATCACATCCGCACCGAGGTCGGCGAGCTGCAGCGTGCCCCACGGCCCCGCGCCGAACTGCTCGACCGCAAGCACCCGGACGTCAGCCAGCGGCTGCACGGACCACCTCCGCCAGTCGTTCGGCGTCCTCGGGCTCACCGAGGTTGAAAACGATGTGTCTTGCGCCGGCGTCGATGTACTCCCGCACCCGCGCCACGCATTCGTCCGGTGTCCCCGCCACGCAGTAGCGGTCGACCACGTGCTCCGAGATCCCCGAATACCGTCGACGAAGGTGCTCGTGGAGCCGTTGCTTGGGCCCCACGTGTGCGGGAACGGTGACCGCCGGAGTAACGTGGGCAGGCAGTTCTTCTCGCCCGCGCGCGAAGCGCGCGGGCGACACGAAGATCGGGATCCAGCCGTCGCCGAGCTCGGCCGCACGGCGGATCGCGGCCTCGGACCGGCCGCCGACCCAGAGCGGCGGCCCGCCTGGCTGGAACGAGCGGGGCTGGATCTCGATGCCCGTGAACGAGAAGAACCGCCCCTGGAAGCTCGCCGGCTGCTCGCCGAACAACGCGCGGAGCGCGCGCATCGCCTCGTCCGTGCGGGCGCCGCGCTCCCGCGGGTCGACGCCGACCGCCTCGAAGTCCTTCTCTCCCTCGCCGCCGACACCCACACCGAGTATCACGCGCCCCCCCGAGACGTAGTCGACCGACGCCAGCTCCTTGGCGACCACGCTCGGATGGCGGAGCGGCAGCAGCACGATCCCGGCGCCGAGCGTGATCCGCTCGGTCACCGCGGCGAAGGTGGAGAGCGCGACGACGATGTCGAGGATCGGGTTGCGGTACGAGATGTGGTCGCCCGCCCAGATCGAGTCGTAACCGAGCTCCTCGGCCGCCTGGGCAAGATCGCGATAGCGCGCCGGGTCGGGCATCCCCTCGACCTGCTGGCCGCTGCCCTGGATGCCGAACGCGACGCTCAACCGACGGTCGTGCGCCCCGCCGCCCGCCACGCCTTCTCGTAGTACGGGCGCAGCCACTCGAGGTGGTCGAGCATCTGCTCGCCGGCACCGGCCTCGTCGCCACCCTCGATCGCGGACGCGATTCCACGATGGTGGTCGTTGATCGACCGGTGCCATCCTCGTCCGAGCCGCGAGCGCGAGAGGTGGGTCTGGAGCACGGCGAACACGGGCTGAGCGGCGATCGACAGCAGCCTGTTGCCGCAGGCGGCGATCACGCACGAGTGGAAGTCGCGGTTGTAGACGAACTGCTCCTTGGTCGGCAGCTGCAGAGGCCGGTCGGGGATCGCCTGGTGCAGCAGCACGACGTCGTCCTCGGTGCGGCGCCGGGCCGCCAACCGGGCCGCCGGCACCTCGAGCAGCTCCCGCGTCTCGAGCAGTTCCTCGAGCGTGAGGTCGTCGGCAGCGGCGAGCAGGTCGATGCCCGAGCGGAGCGACTCCGAGAGATGCCCTGCGCTCGGGACGGTGACGAACGAGCCGCCGCCCGCGCCCTTGGCCGTTCGGATCAGGTTCTGGGCGGTGAGCAGCCGCAGCGCCTCGCGGATGGTGGCGCGGCTGACCCCGCACTCCTCCGCCAGAACCGTCTCCTTCGGCAGGCGGGAGCCCTCCTCGAGGACCCCTTCGAGGATCTGCTCGCGCAGCCGCATCGCGATCAGCTCGTAGGCCTTCGCTACGCGCTCACCCCCCGAACTCGGCATTGCCGGCCACGGACACCGGCGCCGAGGCCGCCGGCAGCTCCCGTCCCTCGTACCACGCCGTCAACGATCCGGCGATGCGGGTCGCTGCCAGCTCGGCGCGGAGCTTCTCGGTCGCGGCGTCGTCGATCTCCAGCGTCCGCTCGTCGACGAAGACCACCCCGTAGGCTTCGCGGGCGAGCTCGAGCGAGGTGAAGTCGTCGAGCACGTCCTCGCGCACCGCTGCGGGGTCGCGTTCGAGCGGGTCGCCGTAGCCGGCTGCGTTCGGCTCGCGGAACTCGATGAACTCGCCCGCACGGAACGGGATCCCCGTTACCTTCGCCGGCAGCGCCTGCTCGTCGGGCGTGTCCGGGTTCTTGCGGCACGAAGCGACCAGGCCGTCCCAGCCGCCGAAGACACCGGTGGGCGGGTCGGTCTGGCGGTCGCCTTCGCACGAGTAGGTCCCGTCGACCAGGAAGCGATTGCGGCGAATGATCCCGACACCGCCGCGCCACTTGCCCGGCGCAGCCGGCTCCGGCCGGAGCTCGTACTGGTCGCAGCGCATCGGGAAGCGCATGTCCAGCTCCTCGATCGGGTTGTTGCGGGTGTTCGCCATCAGGTTGTCGACCGAGTCCATCGCGTCCTTGCCGAAACGGCCGCCGTACGAGCCCTCGTTCACTTCGAGGTAGAGCCAGTACTCGCCGGCCGACTCGTCGAAGCCCGCGTACGCACAGAAGTGGATGCCGGCCGAGTTGCCGCCGGTGACCTTGTCCGGCAGCGCGTCGGCCAGCGCGAGGTTGACGTTGTCGACCACCCGCTGGGTCTGGCAGAAGCGCGAGAAGCAGGCGCGCGGGAAGTTCGGGTTGAAGATCGTCCCCTTCGGGGCGATCACCTTCACCGGCCGGAAGACGCCGTCGTTCTGCGGCACGTGCTCGGGAAACGTCGTCTCGTCGAGCAGGATCGTGCGCACCGCGTAGTAGCACGAGACCAGCAGCGAGCCCTCGTAAGGGACGTTGTAGCCGGTCGGCACCTCCGGGTTCGAGCCGGTCAGGTCGATCGTGATCTCGTCGCCCTGGACGACCACCCACGTCTCGACGCGCAGCCGCACGTCGCGGTTGCGAGCATCGTCGTCGAGCCAGCCGACGATCGGGCCGTAGGTCCCGTCCGGGATCTTCTCGATCTCGCGGCGGAGCATGGTCTCCGAGTAGTCCATCCAGTCGTAGGCGGCGCTCATCACGACCTCGGCGCCGTAGCGCTCGACCAGGCGCAGGAAGCGCTCCCGGCCGAGGTGGCACGCGGCCAGCATCGCGTTCATATCGCCGCGGTTCATCGTCTCGGTGCGGACGTTGTCGAAGATCATCCGGTCGAGGTCCTCGTTCAGCTCGCCACGCCGGTACCAGCGCAGCGCGTTGTAGACCTTTGCCTCGGCGTAGACGTCGAACGCGTCGGCGTTGATCCCGGGGAACGAGCCGCCGACGTCGAGCACGTGCGCCGTGACGGCGGCGAAGCCGAGCAGTTCGCCGTCGTGGAAGATCGGCACGGCCACCGCAACGTCGGGCGAGTGCGACGCACCGAGGTACGGGTGGTTGTGGACGATCACGTCGCCGTCCTCGATCTCGTCGTCCAGCCGCCAGAGGAAACCGCGGATGTACCAGGGCAGCGAGCCGATGTGCATCGGCGTCGAGTCCGACTCGCAGAGCTCGCGGCCCTCGGCGTCGAAGATGCCGGCGCCCAGGTCCTCGGACTCGCGGATGATCGACGAATACGACATTCGGAAGAGGACGCCCGCCATCTCCTTGGCGATGGCGTGGAAGGCGCCGCCGAGGACGCGCAGGGTGATCGGGTCGACCTCGACGCGCTTCCTACCGGGCGGGCCGGGCTGCCGCCCGACCTCGTACTCGACCACGCTCATCCCTTCACCTCCGCAGCGGTCACGGCCTCCGCCTCGGAGGCGACCCCGGTTCCGATCACGATGTTTCCGAAGCGGTCGACGTGCGCGGTCAGGCCGGGCGGGATCACCGTCGTCGAGTCGTACTGGTTGACGATCGCCGGGCCTTCCAGCCGGTTCCCGGCCCTCAGCGCGGTCCGGTCGTAGAACCGCGTCGGCACCTGCTCGAGGCTGCCGCCGACTCGGAACCAGGCGTCTCGCTCATGGCGCAGCGCCTCGTCGGGCGACTCGTCGCCGTGCTCGACCTCGGGCACCTTCAGCGGCGGCATCAGGCCGATCCCGCGAACGCGGACGTTGGGAATCTCGATGTCCGACTCCTCGAAGCGACGCGAGTATTCGCGCTCGTGGATGTCGTGGAAGTCGCCGCGAACCTTCTGCGCCCACGTCTCGTCGATCGTGCCGGAGTCGACGTCGACCCTGAGCTCGTAGCCCTGGCCCAGGTAGCGGCAGTCGGCGACACGCTGGATCAGGATCTGCTCCGCGGTGACGCCGTCCTCCTCGAGTTGCGCGCGGGCCTGCTGCTCGAGCTCCTCGAATGCGGCCTGGAGCGAGCCGGCGTCGAGGCTGGACAACCGCTCGTACACCGTCGAGACGTACTCGTAGACCATGTCGGTCGCCAGTAATCCGAGCGCCGCGGTGACGCCGGGGTAGTTGGGGACGACTACCGACGGCGTTCCCACCTCGATCGCGATCTGCGCGGCGAACAGCGGCCCCGCGCCGCCCTCGGCGACGAGGGCGAAGTCCCGCGGGTCGTAGCCCTTGCGCACGGAGTTCTCCTCGATCGACTGCACCATCGAGTGGGTGAGGATCTGGACAGCACCCATGGACGCCTCCTCGACGGACATCCCGAGCGTCCCGGCCGGCCCCTCCTCGAACGCGCGCCGCGCAGCCGCCGCGTCGAGGTCCATTCCGCCGCCCAGGAAGGTCTCCGGGAGCAGCCAGCCGAGGTTGACCATCGCGTCGGTCGCGGTCGCCTCGGTGCCGCCGCGCCCGTAGGCGGCGGGGCCCGGGTCGGCGCCGGCCGAGCGCGGGCCCACGCGGAAGATGCCGCCGCTGTCCACGTAGGCGATCGAGCCGCCTCCCGCCCCGATCGTGTCGACGTCGACCATCGGGATCATCGCCTGGTACGGCCCTACCCTCGTGTCGAGCAGGTGCTTCATCCGCAGGCGGCCCTCCTGGGCGAGGCCGATGTCGGCCGAGGTGCCGCCCACGTCCAGTGTGATCACGTTGTCGTAGCCCGCCTGGCGCCCGGCCCAGATGCCGCCGACCACGCCTGCAACCGGCCCGGACATCAGCAGGTTGACCGGTCGCGCGATCGCCCCCTCCGCCGTGGCCACGCCGCTCGCGGAGGTCATCAGGTGCAGGCCGGTGCGGACGTCCATTGCCTCCAGCTCCTGTTCGAGCCGGTGGACGTAGCTCGACACGCGGGGGCCGATGTACGCGTTCAGACAGACGGTCGAGAAGCGCTCGTACTCTCGGTACTGCGGCAGCACCTCCGACGAGATCGACAGGAACGCGTCGGGAAACGCCTCGCGGAGGATCTCGGCGACGCGCGCCTCATGCTCGGGGTTGAGGAACGAGAAGAGAAAGCAGACCGCTACGGACTCGACGCCGGCCTCCTTCAGCTTCGCGATCTGCTCGCGCGCCTTCGTCTCGTCGAGCGGGACGAGCACCGACCCGTCGCGGGTGATCCGCTCCGGCACCGTCAGCCGGTGGCGGCGGCGCACGATCGGGTAGCGCTGCCACGGCAGATCCTGGTAGTTCGAGAAGTTGAGCGGCTTCTTGTGCCGGGCGATGTGGAGGATGTCCCGATAGCCCTCGGTCGTGATCAGCCCGACCTGGGCGCCGTTGTGCTCGATCACGATGTTCGTCGCGATCGTCGTGCCGTGGAAGACCTGCTCCAACTGCGACGGCGCGGTTCCCGCGCCGTCGCAGAGCTCGCGAATTCCTCGGACCGTCCCCTGAGACGGATCGGCGGGGGTAGTGGGGATCTTGTGGACCGTGATCGTTCCCGACTCGTCGTCCACGTGGATCAGGTCAGTGAAGGTGCCGCCGACGTCGACTCCGAGTCGCTTCATCGAACCCCCTACGGTTTCAGGACGATCTTGCCGAAGTGCTCGCGGCGCTCCATGACTTCCATCGCCTCCCGCGCGTCGTCCAGCGGGAACGTCTTGAAGACCAGCGGCTCGATCAGCCCGCGGGCGGCGAGGTCGAGCACCTTCTCTACCTCCCAGCGGTCGTAGACGAACGACCCGATGACCTGCTTCTGGCCGCGGAAGAACGGGATGATGTCGAAGGGCACGACCTCGCCCGAATGCCCGCCGCAGATGACGAGCCGCCCGTCCTTGGCGAGTGAGTCGAGCCCCTTCTGGAAGAGCTCCCCGCCGACGTGCTCGAAGACGAGCTCGACGCCTCGGCCGTCGGTGACGCGCATCACCTCTTCGACCACGTCCTGGGTCGCGTGGTTGATGCCGACGTCCATGCCCAGTTCGGTCGCCCGCGCGAGCTTCTGGTCGGAGCTTGCGTTCCCGATCACGAACGCGCCGGCGAGGTGTGCCAGCTGTACCGCAGCCGAGCCGATCCCGCTGCCGACAGAGTTGATCATCACGCGCTCGGCCGGGGCCAGCCGCCCGCGCGTGAACAGCATGTGCCAGGCGGTTCCGAAGGCAATCTGGGTCGCGGCGGCCGCCTCGTCGCTCAGGCTCTCCGGGATCCGGATCAGGTGGCGCACCGAGCAGGCGAGCTTCTCCGCGTAGCCGCCGGAGGTGGAGAAGCTGATGAAGCCCGCAGAGAGGCAGAGCGACTCGCGCCCCGTTTGGCAGTAGATGCACTCGCCGCACGTGGCCATCAGGTACGGCATCACGCGCTCCCCGACCTCCCAGCCGGTAACGCCCTCGCCCAGCGCGGTGATGCGACCGACCACCTCGACCCCAAGCACGAACGGCGGCTCGACGGGGAAGCGCGAGACACCCTCGCGGACGTCGACGTCGAGGTGGTTGAGCGCCGAGGCGAGAATGTCGATCGCCACCTCACCGGGGCCCGGCTCGGGATCCGGCAGCTCCTTGACCTGCAGCACCTCGGAACCACCGAACTCCTCGAACACGACCGCTTTCACGCCGGACCTCCACTGGACGACGGAGCAGAGGCCCCTTTATGTCTGACTTTCGGGTGGGAGTCAAGCACCAGCCGACTCGCGGCGATTTGCGCCCTGCCCGAATGTCTGACATAAAGCGGGCACGGCTGCGTTCGACCGATTCCGCTCCCTCCTCTTCACCCCTGGCTCGGACGAGCCGAAGCTGGTGAAGGCGCTTGCCTCGGAAGCCGACGCGGTCATCGCCGACCTCGAGGATGCCGTCACACCCGCTCGGAAGGACGAAGCGCGGGAGCTCGTCCTCCGGCTCCGCCCGCCGGTCGTCCGGGTCAACGGCGTGGGCACGAAGTGGTTCGACGACGATCTCGCCGCAACACTGGAGCTCCCACTCGAGGCGCTCGTCCTGCCCAAGGCGACGCCCGAGGCCGCCGACGCGCTCGGCCCGGACGGCCCGCCGGTGATCGCGATCGTCGAGACCGCACAGGGCCTGCGCCAGGCATACGAGACCGCGTCCAGCCCGCGGGTGGCGGCGCTGATGCTCGGCGCCGCCGACCTCGGCGCCGAACTGGGCTGGGAGCCGCGACCCGACGGGCTCGAGCTGGTGTACGCCCGCTCCAAGGTCGTTGCCGACTCGGCCGCAGCCGGGATCCGCGGCCCGTTCGACGTCGTCCACCTCGACACGCATGACGAGACGGGGCTCGAGGCGGCCTCCCGCTTCGCGCGGTCCCTCGGCTTCCGCGGCAAGGCCTGCATCCACCCGGCTCAGGTCGGCATCGTCAACCGCGTCTTCCGGCCGCCCGCCGACTCCGTGGCCTGGGCGGAACGGGTGCTCGAGGCGGCCGAGCGTGGCGAGCGCGAGGGGCGCGGCGCGGTCGCGCTCGACGGCGAAATGATCGACGCACCGATCGTCGATCGTGCCCGCAGGATCCTGTCCGACGCGAAGGGAGGCACGCATGGCCACTGACGCCCCGAGCGCACCGAAGCTCTGGGAAGGCCGCTTCTACGAGGACCTCGACGCCGGTGACGTCTTCCGCAGCCGCTTCGGCCGGACCGTCACCGAGTACGACAACGTCCTTTTCACCGGCCTGACCCACAACACGAACTCGATCCACTTCGACGCCGTGCACGCCGGGCGGACGCAGTTCGGCCAGATCCTCGTGAACAGCACGTTCACCCTGGCGCTGGTCACCGGCCTGACCGTCCAGGACACGAGCGAGAACGCCGCGGCCAACCTGGCCTGGACGGACATCTCCCTGCCGAACCCGGTCTTCGTGGGCGACACGCTCTGGGCCGAGAGCGAGATCCTCGACAAGCGCGAGTCGAAGTCCAAGCCGAACGTCGGCATCGTCGCGATGCGTACTCGAGGGATCAACCAGCGCGGGCAGGTCGTGATCGAGTACCGCCGGACGTTCATGCTCTACAAGCGGGGAGCGGTGGAGGCGCGACGAAGCTTTCCCGGCACCGCCGAGGAATGGAGGGTGTGATGGCGACTGCAGCGGAACGATTCGCGTCCTTCGCGCTCGAGCTGGAGCTCGACGCCGTGCCCGAGGAGGTAGTCGAGGCCGCCAAGCTGCACGTGCTCGACGTGATCGGCTGTGGCCTCGCCGCCCACGGCCTCGGGATCGCCGGCGAGGGCAGGCAGGCCATGGCCGAACTCGGAGGCGAGCCGGATGCGTCCGTGATCGGGCTCGACCGGGGGCTGCCGGCTCCGAATGCCGCGTTCGCCAACGCGATGCTCTGCCACGGCCTCGACTTCGACGACACGCACTCCGACTCGGTCTCGCACGTGAGCACGGTCGTCGTCCCGGCGGCGGCGGCCCTCGCCGAGGCGCGAGGTGCGACCGGGCGCGAGCTGCTGACGGCGGTGATCGCGGGCAACGAGATCGTCACCCGGATCGGAATGGCCACGCCCGGGGCGTTTCACGCACGCGGCTTCCACCCGACCGCGATCTGCGGCATCTTCGGGGCAACGGCGGCCGCGGCCCGCCTCAGCGGGCTCTCCGTCGGAGACACGGCGAGCGCGCTCGGCATCGCCGGCAGCATGGCGTCGGGCCTGTTCGCGTACCTCGACGACGCGACCGCGACGAAGCCGATCCACCCCGCCTGGGCGGCGCACGGCGCGCTCGTGGCTACGCGCCTTGCCTCGCTGGGCGCCGAGGGTCCTCCGGGCGTGCTCGAGGGACGCTTCGGGCTGTACCACGCCTTCGTCGACACCCGCATCGACCTCCAGCCGCAACTCGCCGACCTCGGCGAGCGCTGGGAGACGCCCAGGATCGCGTTCAAGGCCTTCCCCGCCTGCCACTTCATCCACGGCTCGCTCGGGGCAACGGCATCGCTGGTCGGCTCGGTCGACCCGGACGAGGTCGAGGACATCCTCGTGACGGTCCCGGAAGCAGGCGTGTCGCTCGTGCTCGAGCCGGCGGACGCGAAGGTCGCGCCGCGCACCGACTACGAGGGCAAGTTCTCGCTCCAGTACTCGACCGCGGCGATGCTTGTCCACGGCCGCGTCGGCCTGGCCACATACACCCCGGAAGCGCTTGCCGACGAGCAGGTGCTCGGCCTCGCCCGGAAGGTGCGCTACGAGATCAAGGAGTACGCCTCCTATCCGGCCGCGTTCCCGGGCGGGGTGCGGATCGTGATGCGCGACGGGGAGACGCTCGCCGCTGACCTCCCGCATCAGCTGGGCGCGCCCGAGAACCCGATGACCGCCGAGCAGGTGCAAGAGAAGTTCCGGGAGAACGTGGCGCTCTCGGGTGGGTCGTTCGAGGCGCTCGAGGAAGCCGTGCTCGACCTCGAGCACCGCGACGACCTGCACGCCGTCCTGTCCCGGCTCGGCGGCCACATGGTCCCGGCGTGACCACCGCGGAGGCGCGGGAAGAGATCGTCGCCGCCGTCCGCGAGTGGGTCGAGCACGAGGTCTACCCCGTCGCCTCGGACTACGAGCACGCAGACGAGTACCCCGAGCCGCTGGTCGAGGACATGAAGCGGATGGGCCTTTTCGGCGTGACCATCCCGGAGGAGTACGGCGGCCTCGGGCTCGACCTGCTCACGTACGTGCTGATCCAGGTCGAGCTCTCGCGCGGCTGGATGTCGCTGTCGGGCGTCCTGAACACCCACTTCATCTCGGCGTGGATGATCCGGACGTACGGCACCGACGAGCAGCGGGAGCGCCTCCTGCCGCGGATGGCGACCGGCGAGGTGCGCTTCGCCTACTCGATGACCGAGCCGCACGCCGGCTCGGACGTCCAGGCGATCCGCACTCGCGCCGTTCGCGACGGTGACGGGTATTCGATCACCGGCCAGAAGATGTGGGCGACGAACGCGCTCCGCGCGGGCGCGATCATGCTGCTCGCGGTCACCGACCCGAACGCGGAGCCCAGGCATCGGGGGATGACGGCGTTCATCGTCGAGAAGGAGCCGGAGGTCGAGGAGCTCCCCGGCCTCCGCATCCCCGGTACGCTGCGCAAGCTCGGCTATAAGGGCGTCGAGACGACCGAGCTGGTGTTCGACGGATTCCGCGTGCCGGCACACAGCGTGCTCGGCGGCGCCGACGGCGTGAACCAGGGGTTCGCGTATTTCATGGGCGGGATCGAGCTCGGGCGCGTCAACATCGCCGCCCGAGCAGTCGGCATCGCCACGCGGGCCTTCGAGGAGGCGATCGCCTACGCCCAGCAGCGTGAGACGTTCGGCAAGCCGATCGCACAGCACCAGGCCGTCCAGCTGAAGCTGGCGCAGATGGCGACGAAGATCGAGGCGGCCAGGCTCCTGACCATGCAGGCGGCCGAGAAGAAGAACGCGGGCGAGCGCGCAGACCTCGAGGCCGGGATGGCGAAGCTGTTCGCGACCGAGACCGCCGAGGAGGTGGCGCTGGAGGCGATGCGGATCCACGGCGGCGCCGGCTACTCCCAGGAGCTGGTCGTCGAGCGGATCTATCGCGACGCGCCCGTGCTGATCCTCGGCGAGGGGTCGAACGAGATCCAGCAGCTTGTGATCGCCCGCCGGCTGCTGGAGCGCCACGGCGTCTGATGGACTTCTCGTCGCCGCCGGAGCTGGACGAGATCCGCGCCGCCGTGCGCGAACTGTGCGCAGGCTTCCCGGGGGAGTACTGGCGCGGGCTCGAGCCGGATCGCTACCCCGAGGAGTTCGTGGCCGCGCTGACCGAGCAGGGCTGGCTTGCCGCCCTGATCCCGGAGGAGTACGGCGGCGCGGGGCTCTCGCTGACGGCGGCGAGCGTGATCCTCGAGGAGATCAACGCGGCGGGCTGCAACTCGGGCGCCTGCCACGCGCAGATGTACGTGATGGGCACGATCCTCCGCCACGGCTCCGACGCCCAGAAGCAGCAGTATCTGCCGCAGATCGCCTCCGGTGAGCTGCGCCTCCAGGCTTTCGGCGTCACCGAGCCGACGGTCGGCTCCGACACGACCAGCATCCAGACGACGGCCGAGCGCGTGGACGGCGGCTACGTCGTCCGTGGCCAGAAGATCTGGACGTCGCGCGCGCTCCATTCCGACCTGATGCTGCTGCTCGCGCGGACGACCCCCGCCGACCGGGTCGAGAAGCGAACGGAGGGCCTGTCGACCTTCGTCGTCGACATGCGGAAGGCGGTCGAGGCGGGGACGATGACGATCCGCCCGATCAGAACGCTGATGAACCACGCGACCACCGAGATCTTCCTCGACGGAGTCGAGCTGCCGGCCGACGCCCTGGTCGGCGAGGAGGGGAAGGGCTTCCGACACATCCTCGACGGGATGAACGCCGAGCGGGTGCTGATCGCGGCCGAGTGCATCGGCGACGGTCACTGGTTCGTCGACAAGGCATCCCGCTACGCGTCGGAGCGGATCGTCTTCGGCCGGCCGATCGGGCAGAACCAGGGCGTCCAGTTCCCGATCGCGCGGGCGTGGGCCTCGGTCGAGGCTGCCGACCTGATGCGCTACAAGGCCGCCTGGCTCTTCGACCAAGGCCTGCCGTGCGGACCGGAGGCGAACACGGCGAAGCTACTCGCTTCGGAGGCGTCCTGGGCGGCGGCCAACGCATGTCTTGACACGCACGGGGGCTTCGGCTTCGCAGAGGAGTACGACGTCGAGCGGAAGTTCCGCGAGACGCGCCTCTACACAGTGGCGCCGGTCTCGAACAACCTCGTGCTCGCCTTCATCGGCCAGAACGTGCTCGAGATGCCGCGCTCGTACTAGGCGGCGGCTCGGCTGAACGCCCGAAGCGAGCGCTCGAGCTCGTCACGGGTGAAGCCACGTCCGATGAAGACGATCCGTGACCGGCGGTCGTCGTCCGGCCAGGCGGGCAGGTGCTCGGGTGGATGGACGACGTGCTGCACGCCGTTGATCAGCAGCGGCCCCGCGGCGCCGACGTTCAGCAGCCCCTTGACCCGGAGGACGTCCGTGCCCCGGGCCTGGAGCAGCATCGTCAGCCAGATCCCGAACGCGGTCCAGTCGATCGGCTCGCCGAGCGTCAGGCAGAGCGCGCGGACGTCGCCTTCGTGGGCCGGTGCGTCGTCGTAGACGAAGTCGTGGGGGTCGCGTTCCGGTCCGGCGAAGAGCTCGTCCGGCGAGAGGTCTCCGAGCACCGCTTCAAGGAGGTCGGCGCCCGGGTTCAGGCGCCGCAGCTCGGCGGAGAGGCCGGTCGCATCCTGGAGGTCCGACTTGGTCACTACCAGCCGGTCGGCGACGGCTGCCTGCTTCAGCGACTCCTCGCCGCGCAATCCGTGTTGGGCGTCCACCGTCGTGATCACCCGCTCCAGCTCGAAGTGATGTCTGACCACGGGATCGGCCAGCAGTGTGTAGAGGATCGGCGTCGGGTCGGCGAGGCCGGTCGTCTCGACCACGACGCGTCCGAACGAAGGGATCTCGCCGCGGTCGCGGCGCGAGAGCAGGTCGCGCAGCTCGTCGGCGAGGTCTCCTCGCAGCGTGCAGCAGACGCAGCCGTTGCCGAGCACGACGGTGCGCTCGTCCACGCGCCGGAGCAGGTGGTGGTCGATCGCGACCTCGCCGAGCTCGTTGACGATCACCGCCGTCTCGCCCATCTCGGGGTGGGCAAGCAGCCGCGAGAGCAGCGTCGTCTTGCCGCTGCCGAGCGCGCCGGTCAGGAGAGCGACACGCGTCTTCACGCGAGCGCCGCCACCAGCTCGGGGTCGAGCGGGTCGAGCGCGCGCCCGCAGAGTCGCTCGGCCTCGACCCACACGGCACCGAGGTCGTCGACCACTGCAGCGCGGCCCTTGCCGTCGCGCAGCACCCACACGCGACCGCTCCAGTCGTCGAGCTTCAGCCCGTACACGGCGAGCACCCGGTTGAGCAGCCGCCCGCGAAACACCCGCCCGCGGCGGCCGCCCTCCTGCTCCGCCCAGTGGTCGTTCAGCAGCACACCGCAGAGGACGCACATGGCGTCCGTTCTACCACTGGTCTAGTAGGTTCGGCATTGCATACAAGCGTCACGGGAGGAGAGCGATGGCGAAAGAGATCTTCTGCGTGATCGGCGTCGACGTAGACGCGGTCGCCGGCTGGCTGGGGTCGTACGGCGGCGAGGACTCGCCGGACGACATCTCGCGCGGCATCTTCGCCGGCGAGGTGGGAACGAGGCGCCTGCTGAAGATGTTCGACAAGTACGACATGAAGACGACCTGGTTCATCCCCGGGCATTCGATCGAGACCTTCCCGGAGGAGACGAAGATGGTCGTCGACGCCGGCCACGAGGTCGGGATGCACGGCTACTCGCACGAGAACCCGATCGCGATGACGCCGGAGCAGGAGGAGGCCGTGCTGGTCAAGTGCATCGGCCTGATCGAAGAGGTCTCCGGGCGCCGGCCGACCGGCTACGTGGCGCCGTGGTGGGAGTTCTCCAATGTCACCAACGAGCTCCTGCTCAAGCACGGGATCAAGTACGACCACAGCCTGATGCACCGCGACTTCGTCCCGTACTACGTGCGGGTCGGCGACAGCTGGACGAAGATCGACTACTCGAAGAAGCCCGAGGAGTGGATGAAGCCGCTCGTCCGCGGCGAGGAGACCGACCTGGTCGAGATCCCGGCGAGCTGGTACCTCGACGACCTGCCGCCGATGATGTTCATCAAGGGCGCTCCGAACAGCCACGGCTTCGTCAACCCGCGGCACCTCGAGGAGATCTGGCGCGACCAGTTCGACTACGTCTACCGCGAGGAGAACTACGCGGTCTTCGGAATGACGGTCCACCCGGACGTCGCCGGGAGGCCACAGGTGATCCTGATGCTCGAGCGGCTGATCGAGTACATCTCGAGCCACGACGGCGTCCGCTGGGCGACGATGGACGCGATCGCGGACGACTTCATTCGCCGTTCGCCGCGGCAGGCCTGACGGCCTGCCGCGAAGCTCGCTCGGGCATTCGCCGCCGCGACCGACATGGCGGGGACGGCAACGACGGCTGCGGAGGTGCGAGAGAGCTTCGGGGAAGGGGGCACACGGGGAAACCGGCCGTTTCCCCGTGCTGCTAGCCCTCGACGACCTGCTCTGCGGCCTCGGCGTCGATCCCGCCGCCGAGGCCCAGTTCCTCCTCGACGCTCTGCACCGGCGCGCGCCGGAACCGGGAACGGATCGTGAGCACGACCAGGAACGTGACGATCACCGCCAGCGAGACGAACGTCGTCGCCGTGCCGAGGGCGTAGAGATCGGGCCGGAGGGCGGCAGCCTGGATCAGGCCGACGATCTCGAGCGGCAACGTCAGGTTGCCCACAACGAGCAGCGCCGTGCGATCGAAGTCGTTCCAGGTCAGCGTGAAGCCGAACAGGAACGCTCCGAAGATGCCGGTCCAGACGAGGGGCAGGGTC
>JBKPRA010000020.1:0-8838 GCA_046734335.1 Actinomycetota bacterium
ACCTGCTCGAGGGCGAGCTCTCGCTGCACCTGCCCGGACGCTCGCTGACGCTCTGCCCAGGCGAGGCGTTTCTCGCGCCGAAGGACGTCCCGCACGCCTACCGCGTCGAGTCGGAGACAGCGCGTTGGCTCGCGATCGTCACGCCGGCGGGCTTCGACGACTTCGTCCGCGAGGTCGGCGAGCCGGCGCCCGAGGAGACGCTGCCGCCTGCCGGAAGACAGCATGATCCGGAGCGACTGGCGGAGATCGCCGCCCGCTTCGGGATCGAGCTGCTAGGCCCTCCGGGGACGCTGCCGTAGCCAACCGTTCGCCTACCCTGGGCCCGGTGGTGCGGCAGAAGGTGACGGTGCAGGGCCGGGTCCAGGGTGTGGGCTTCCGCTACGCAGTTGCGCGGTCCGCGCGAGATCGAGGCGTCGCGGGCTGGGTGGTGAATCTCCCCGACGGCACCGTCGAGGCCGTGTTCGAGGGCGAGCCCAGCGCGGTGGAGTCGCTCGTTCGGCTCTGCCGCGACGGCCCGCGCGGCTCCGAGGTTCGCAGTGTGAACGTGGCTACGGAGGATCCAGCGGGCCTCCGCGGCTTCGAGATTCGCTAGCCGCGCCGCTGCCCCCGTCTGAGCGCGTCCAGGCGGCGGCGGTCCCGTTTCGTCGGTCGTGCCGAAAGGTCGGCACCGAGCGGTCGTGCCAGTCGCCGCTCGTCCCGGCGCCGCTTCCGTTCATCCATGGACTCGGGCGTCTCGTCGTAGAGCGTCGCGGCAGCACTCGCCGGGCCTCGACGGTCGGCGAGCCCGGTGACGACCACCGTCAAGCGCTCACGCGACCGGGTGATCTCCAGCCGGTCGCCGACGACGACATCGCGCGCCGGCTTCACGCGGGTGCCGTTGATCTGCACGTGCCCGCCGAGCACGGCCTTGGTCGCGGCGCCGCGGCTCCTGAAGAAGCGAGCCGCCCAGAGCCACTTGTCGACGCGCACGCCGTCCGAGCTCACGACGGCAGGTTCGCAGAAACAGAGTCGGGCTCCTGGGCCGATCCCGCTGTTCGAAGCGTCACCCGGCCGAAGTCATGGACAGGCTGAAGCCTGTCCGTTCGGCGACGATCGAGTAGGGTCCGCCGCCAATGGGCGCTCTCCTCGGGCTCGGCGTCTTCATCGCGTGTCTCGTCGCGGGCGGGATCCTGCTCGGTTCCGGCCACGTGGTGATCGGCTTCGTCGTCCTGCTCTGCAGCCTGCCGGGCGCGATCGTCGCCTGGATCAAGTGGTCCGACCGCCAGTACGGATGACGAGGGGCCGCTCGTCGCGGCCCTCGAGTGAAGTCTGCGGTCTGCTGAGGTCTACGAGCAGCCGGTGTTCGTCCCGCAGTCGCGGCAGGTGTAGCACGAGCCGGTGCGCACCATCCGGCCGCCGCACTTCGCACACTCGACCGCGTCCTCCCACGAGTTGAACAGCGCGGTCTGGCCCGGGGGAGGTGAGTCCTGCGCTACGGCACCCGGTTCTGAAGCCGGCAGGGCGCCGCCGGTCGCATACCGTTCCGCCAGCCGGGCCTTCACCTCGGGCGAGAGGATCCCCGCCTCCTCCTGCTGCTCCGGCGTGAGGAACTTCTTGCCGAACCAGCGGAAGATGTAGTCGACGATCGACTTCGCGTTGCGGATGTCCGTGTCGTTCGTCAGCCCGGACGGCTCGAAGCGCATGTGCGAGAGCTTCGAGACGTAGACCTCCGGCGGGACGCCGTACTGGAGGCCCATCGAGACGGCGATCATCAGCGAGTTCATCAGGCCGGCCATGGTGGTGCCGTCCTTGGCGATGTCGACGAAGATGTCGCCCGGGCTCCCGTCCTCGTACAGGCCGACGTGGATGTAGCCCTCGTAGTCGCCGACGCGGAACTTCCGGCCGATCTCGGTGCGGTCCTCGGGCAGGCGCCGACGCTGCGTGAGCGGCGTCGGAGGCGTCGCCGGCAGCTGGGCATCGTCCGCACCCCTTGAAGAACTTTGCCCCGAGAGCGGCTGGGCGACCTTGCAGTTGTCGCGATAGATCGCGATCGCCTTTACGCCGAGTCGCCACGCGTCGGCAATCAGCTGGGCGACCTCGTCGACCGTCACCTGCTCGGGCAGGTTGACCGTCTTCGAGATCGCACCCGAGATGAACGGCTGGACGGCGCCCATCATCTTCACGTGGCCGCCGTAGTGGATCGCGCGGTCGCCGATCGCGCAGTCGAAGACCGGGTAGTGCTCGGACTTGACGTACGGCGCGCCGACGATCGAGTTGCGCTCGTCGATGAACGCGACGATCTCGTCGATCTCGGCCGGCGCATAGCCGAGCTTCTCCAGGGCCATCGGGACCGTCTTGTTGACGATCGTGATCTCGCCGCCGCCGACGAGCTTCTTCGACTTGACCAGCGAGAAGTCCGGCTCGACCCCGGTCGTGTCGCAGTCCATCATGAAGCTGATCGTCCCGGTCGGTGCGAGCACGGTCGCCTGGGCATTCCGGAAGCCGTGCACCTCGCCGAGGTCCAGAGCGTCGTCCCACGACTTCCGTGCGGCCGCGAGCAGGTCGTCCGGCACCGACTCGGCGTGCTGGATGTTGCCGACCGCAGCACGGTGCTTCGCGATCACGCCCAGCATTGCCGCCGTGTTCGGCTGGTAGCCGGCGTGCGGGCCCATCCGGGCGGCGATCTCCGCGGACTTCCGATACGCACGGCCGGTCATCAGCGCGGTGATCGCAGCCGCATACGCACGGCCCTCGTCCGAGTCGTAGGGGAGACCGCGCGCCATCAGCAGCGCGCCGAGGTTCGCGTAGCCGAGGCCCAGCTCGCGATATGCCTTCGCGTTCGCCTCGATCTCCGGCGTCGGATACGAGGAGTAGCCCACGACGATCTCCTGTGCGAGGAAGACCACGTCGACGGCATGCTGGAACGCCTCGACGTCGAGCTCGCCGTCCTCGCCGCGGAACTTCATCAGGTTGAGCGACGCCAGGTTGCAGGCCGAGTTGTCGAGGTGCATGTACTCGGAGCACGGGTTCGAGGCGTTGATCCGGCCGGAGTTCGGGCTCGTGTGCCATGCGTTGATCGTCGTGTCGTACTGGACGCCCGGGTCGGCGCAGCGCCAGGCCGCCTCGGCGATCTGCCGCAGGAGGTCGCGCGCGTCGACCGTCTCGACCACGCTGCCGTCGTTGCGCGCGTTCAGGTTCCACTCCGCGCCCGCCTCGGCGGCTTCCATGAACGCGTCGGTCACGCGCACCGAGTTGTTGGCGTTCTGGTACTGGATCGATGCCCAGTGCTCGGAGTCGAGGGCCATGTCGTAGCCGGCCTGCTCGAGCACGCGCGCCTTCTCCTCCTCGTGCGCCTTGCACCAGATGAAATGCTCGACGTCGGGGTGGTCGACGTCGAGGACGACCATCTTCGCCGCGCGGCGCGTCTTGCCGCCCGACTTGATCGTGCCGGCGGAGGCGTCGGCGCCGCGCATGAACGAGACCGGCCCGGACGCGTAACCGCCCTTCGAAAGCTGTTCCTTGGAGGAGCGCAGGCGCGAGAGGTTGACGCCGGAGCCCGAGCCGCCGCGGAAGATGATCCCCTCGCGGCGGATCCAGTCGAGGATCGACTCCATCGAGTCGTCGACGGAGAGGATGAAGCAGGCCGAGCACTGCGGCGTTTCCTCGAAGCCGACGTTGAACCAGACGGGGGAATTGAATGAGGCGTACTGGTTGACCAGGATCGCCTTCAGCTCGGCCTCGAACGTGTCCGCCTCCTCGTCGTCGACGAAGTAGCCGCCCGCCCGACCCCAGCTGCCGATCGTCTCGACGACCCGGCCGATCATTTGCTTCACGCTGCGCTCGCGCTCGGGCGCGCCCATCCTGCCTCGGAAATACTTCTGCGCGACGATGTTCGTCGCGGTCTGCGACCAGAACTTCGGGAACTCGACCTCTTTCTGGTCGAAGACGGCCTTGTCCTTGCCCGGGATGAAGGCGTCGCGGAGCTCCCACTCGACCTCCTCGAACGGGTCACGGCCGGTGATCGTGAAGAAGCGCTCGACACCGACGTCGGCTGCCTCCTCGACGACCGTGTTCACGACCTCGTCGGTGGGGTGCTCGAAACCTGCGGATGCCTTCGTGGACGCCATCTCTTCCTCCCAAGGATAGCTGCGGGTTCCCTCTCCCCCGGAGAGGGACCAAGGAGCGTAGAGCGTCCTTCGGACGGATCGCTTTTCGCCCCATTTGCAGGCGATTTTCGTCCGGCTACGACTGTTCGGTCGGCCCCGGGCCGGGTCTGTTCGGGACCGACGCCGCGGAGGCCAGCTGGGCACGCCGCGTGCGCGTCCTGCGGGTCAGGAAACCCGCACCACCGGCCGCCATCAGCACGACCGCCACACCGCCGAGGACGAGCAGCGGGACCGGTAGCGAGTCGGCCTTCGCGGGCTTCGTGGCATCGAACGCCGACCCGATCGGACCGCTTGCCGAGCCCGAGTCGTCACCGGATCCGTTCGACCCCGAGCCTCCTCCGCCCGACGTGCCGCCGCCTGATGTGCCTCCGCCGCCGGACGTGCCGCCGTTGCCGCCGTTGCCGTTGCCG
Source organism: Actinomycetota bacterium (assembly GCA_046734335.1). Classification (GTDB taxonomy): domain Bacteria; phylum Actinomycetota; class Thermoleophilia; order Gaiellales; family Gaiellaceae; genus DATBLE01. The sequence goes on from JBKPRA010000020.1 coordinate 4,556, forward strand.
GTGTGGCCCTGCGTGATCCGCTTCTGCAGGGCCTGTCTGATGTCGTCCCGGGCGCTCGAGTAGGTGTCCACGTCGGCCGGGAGATGCTGCAGCGCGTCCCGGTAGCAGTGGATCTCGTAGAGCCCGTCGATCCGGCCGTCGTACCAGTCGTTGATCAGCACCTTCCAGCAGGGCGGCGCGCTCCTGGCAGCTGCACCCGCTGCGGCGGCCGTGCCGGCGCCGAATGCGGCGGTGGCGGCGCCCACGATCAGGAATGCAACGAGGGTGTGGCGAAGCGAACGGATCACGCGAAACGGATGACCGAGCCCACGCGGGCGCCGGTCGGTGTCTCTCTCGTTCAATGCACTGTAGTTCATGCTCCGGGCGGAACGGCTGGGAACCCAGTCTCCCCGGGCGCCGTTTGATGCCCGTGAGGCCCCCGTAAAGGGTCTGTTAAAGCGTAGCCCCGATCCTCCTGCATTGTCGGGGAGGCCCTCTGCTAGCGTCGCACGGCGATGCAGGCCCCCATGCTCGCCGGCAGGGCAGCGTTCCTTGCGGCGGCCGCGCTCCTCTTCACTGCGCTCTTCTTCGGCGACGGAACCTCGAACGGGCGGCTGTTCTGGATCGGCTCGCTGGCGGTGATCGCGGCGGCGGTGCTCGCCGTCGGCGGTGGGCTACCGGTGCCACGGGGGCCGGGGGCGGTCGCGCTCGGGCTGCTTGCCGTCTTGACCGTCTGGGTCGCGGTGACGATGTGGTGGTCGATCGCGCCCGACCTGTCCTGGGCAGCGTTCGACCGGCTGCTCGCCTACGGAGCGATCGCCGTCCTCGGGCTGCTTGCCACCCTCGCCTCCCGCCCGGCACGGACCGCCGCAGCCGGCCTGGCCCTGCTGCTCGGCCTCGTGCTGGCGTGGGCGCTGCTCGGCAAGGTCGTCCCGTCGCTCTTCCCCGACGGCGCCCGCGTCGCCCGGCTGCGCAACCCGGTCGGCTACTGGAACTCCCTTGCGCTGGTCGCCGCCACCGCGGTGCCGTTTGGCCTGTGGGCCGCCTGCTCGCGGCGGTTCCACCCCGCGGCCCGCGCCTCCGGAGCCCTACTGGTCTACCTGGCGGAGCTCGTGGTTGTGCTGACCTACTCGCGTGCCGGGATCGCGGTCGCGGTCATCGCGGCCCTGGCCTGGCTGGCGATCGACCGCGAGCGCCTCGAGACGCTCGCCACCCTCGTTCTGGTCACGCCGGTCGCGGCGCTCCTCGCGCTGTGGGCGTTCTCGCGGCCCGCGCTCACCGACGACCTGCAGCCGTACGCCGACCGCGTGAACGACGGCGCCTGGTTCGGCGTCCTGCTCTGTCTCGGCGCGGCGATCGTCTGGGGGCTCGGCTACGTCGCCGCCCGCGCCGAGGTCGACACCGAGCGGCGGCGATCGCTCACGCGGACGCTCGGCGTCCTGGTCGCTGTGGTCGGCGTGGCTGCCGTCGCCGCTGTTGCGGTCGGCAAGAGTGGGCAGATTCTGGACGAGTTCCGCGGCGCGAAGACGGCGCAGGTCACACAGACGCCGAACAGGCTCGCCGACCTCAGCTCGAGCAACCGGTGGCGTTGGTGGCGGGAGGCGTGGCAGCTCTTCGAGGACGCCCCGGCGGGCGGCCACGGCGCGGCGACGTTCGAGGTCGCAAGGCGCGGGATCAGGGACGGCTCGATCGTCACCACCGAGCCCCACGACCTCCCGCTCCAGTTCCTCGCCGAGACCGGTGTCGTCGGGTTCCTCCTGTTGCTCGGGCTGATCGGGGCCGGCGCGACGGCGTCCGTGGCCGCCGTCCGCCGGGTCGAGCCCGCCGAGCGGTCGGCGACGACGGCGCTTGCCCTGGCCACAGCCGTGTTCGTGCTCCACTCACTCGTCGACATCCACTGGGAGTTCGTCGCGGTCGGCGCGCCCGCGTTCTTCTCCCTCGGCGTGCTGGCCGGGCTAGGGGCGCCGCCTGCCCGGGCCGGCCGTCTGCGTCCGGCCTGGGCAGGTGCCGTCGCACTGGTCGCGATCGCCGCCCTCTACTCACTGACCGCACCGTATGCGTCCGGGCGGCTCGTCGACTCGGCCTACGAAGCGATCGCCGCCGGTCGAACCGGGGCCGCACTGTCGGACGGCCGCTCGGCCCGGTGGCTCGACCCGTTGGCGACCGACCCGCTGCTGGCGCTCGGGGACGCGGAGTCGGCCAGGCCCGACGACCAGGCGGCGCTCGGCTACTACCGCGACGCGGTGGAGCTCCAGCCGAAGAACTCGAGCACCTGGTACGCGCTCGGCTCGTTCGAGTTCTTCACCGGCCGCTTCCGCGCGGCGCTCCACGACCTCGACCGGGCGTACGGGCTCGACCCGTACGGGCCGGCAGGCCGTCCGGGCGGCCTCCTCGACCAGGCGAGGGCGAAGGTCGAAGGGAGGTAACGGAGCGCGAGCCGGACTGAAGTCCGGCACGCGCACTGCTATCGATTCGTGCCGAGAATGAGCACGAGCTTCGCGCCGTGCAGCTGCTTCGGCGTCATTCCGTCGAGCGGCCCCACGCGTGACCGGGACAGGTCGAGGTCGCGGGCGAAGCGGATCGCCTCCGCCGCATAGCCAGGCGCCGTCATCAGCCGCCAGGTCGGATACCCGCTTCGGGGAGCGTTCTTCGTCCCCGTGACGCTGTACCCGCGGGCTCGGACGATCGTTGCTGCGTCGGCGGCCGCGCCGTTGATCCCGTTGCCGTTCAGGACGAGGACGCCGGTCTTCGACCGCGGGAGGACCCGGGCCCGATGCGCGGGCCTGGTCGGCTTCGGCTTGGCCTCGTCCTTGGCGGGGGCCGCCGCGTGTGTCTTCGGCTCGCGCGCGGCCTGCGCGGCTGCGGCGTGGACATGAGGCGCGAGCGAGCGTCCGAGCAGCACGACTCCGAGGATCACGAGCGCAACCAGCTCGACTGCCGCCACCCCGGAGACGACGAGCGTGGCTCTGCGCCAGGGGCGGACGAGCTCGACGTGCGGGACGGTCGAATCCACGGAGGCGTGATTCGCGCCGACGGTGCCCGCTCCTTCCCCGCACCCGGCGGCGGTCGCGCACCTGTTCTAATCCTGGGCGTGTTCGTGAGCATCGAAGGGGTGGACGGCTCAGGGAAGTCGACCCAGGCGCGACTGCTCGAGCAGCACTTGCGCGGGCTCGGGCGCGACGTCGTCGCGACCCGCGAGCCGGGCGGGACGGAGCTGGGCGAGGCAGTCCGGCAGCTCGTCCTGAACGGCCCCGAGATGACCGACTGGGCCGAGGCTGCACTCTTTGCCGCCGCGCGCGCTGAGCACGCGGCCGAGGTGATCAAGCCGGCGCTCGGCCGCGGCGCGGACGTCGTCTGCGACCGGTTCGTGGACTCCTCGCTCGCGTATCAGGGGATCGCCCGCGGCCTCGGCCTCGAGCCTGTGCTCCAGCTCAACCTGACCGTGCTGGAAGGGCTGCTGCCCGACCGCACCTTTGTGCTCGCGCTCGACGCCGGCGCTGCGGGTGCACGGCGGCGCGGAAACCCCGACCGGATCGAGCGCGAGGGCGATGCGTTCCAGGCGAGGGTCGGTGAGGCCTACCAGGAGCTCGCGCGGCGGTTCGCCGAGCGGATCGAACTGCTCGACGGTTCCCGCCCGGCGGAGGAGATCGCCGCGGTCGTCCGTGGCCGCGTGGAGGGCCTGCTCTGACGGCGTTCGAGACCCTGATCGAGCAGGAGCAGGCCAAGCACCTGCTCGGGGCGGCGTTGCGGGAGGGGCCTGCGCACGCCTATCTCTTCCACGGCCCCGCCGGGGTCGGGAAGCGGCGTGCGGCATTCGCCTTCGCCGGCCGGCTGCTGGTGGACGGCGACCGCGTCGAGCGGCGGGCCCATCCCGACCTCTACGTGCTGGAGCCGCACGGCGACCAGATCCGGATCGACGACATCCGCGAGTTGCGCCGCGACCTGCATATGCGCCCGTTCGAGGGCGACCGCCGCGTGTACCTGATCTTCGACGCGCACCTGCTCAACGCCGACGCGGCCGACTCTCTGCTCAAGGATCTCGAGGAGCCCCCTCCGTACGCAGTCGTGGTGCTGGCCGCAGACGAGCTCGGGCCGATCCCGGAGACGATCCGCTCGCGGTGTCAGCTCGTCGCATTCCAGCGGCTATCCGAGCGGGCCGTCCGGGCCGAGGCAGAGAGGCTCGCGCCGGGGCTCTCGCCCGAGGCGCTGACCGCCGTCGCCCGGGTCGCGGCCGGCCGGCTCGACCGGGTCGCCCGTCTGCTCGACCCGGACGCTGTCCGACGGCGGCAAGAGCTCCTCGAGGT
>JBKPRA010000021.1:0-8992 GCA_046734335.1 Actinomycetota bacterium
CTGACGTCTAGCTCTCGGTGCTCTGCCGCTTCGCCATCACCTGGCGCAGCCCCGCAGCGATCTCGGCGTTCTCGTCCACGAACGCACGGAAGTCCCACCGTGTCATCGCATAGACCGTGACCTCGGTCGCGGCCGTGACGGTCGCAGATCGCGGCTCGTCGTCGATCAGCGCCAGCTCGCCGAAGTAGTCGCCGGGGCCGCCGGACCCGACGCGCTCGCCGTCAACGCTGTACTCGACGGTTCCCTCGCCGATCACGAAGAAACCCACGCCGCCCTCACCCTGGGTCACGATCGCATCGCCCTCGGAGAAGGCCCTTTCCTTCAGCGTCTCCGCCAGGCGTTTGATGTCGCGCTCGGACACGCTCTCGAAGAGGCCGACCTTCCGCAGGAACTCTGGAGGAGCAGGCACGAAGGACGAGCTTAACCGCCTGCACGCGCCGAGTCGCCGAAACTAGCCGGCCTTCGAGGTCGATTCGCCGCCTCCTGGCCTGCGTCGAGAGGTCGACCCTGGTGCCGCCACACACGGCGACTCAGAGGCGCTGCGCAACCTCTGTTGATCGAGGTTGCGCAGCGCTTGAGGCTCGAGCCGGAACCTGCTCGGGCCGAGCCGGCTGATTAGCCCGCCCTGATCGTCCCGAACAGGCCATGGCTTTCGTCGTCGGGCCCCAGCTCGGCCAGTCGCCTGGCCATCTCGTGCGGCACGCAACTCCCTCCGGCTCCTGGGCGAGCCGTGGCTGACGGTGAGGCATGTCTATCCCAGGCGGCCCGAAACTACAAGCGCGATATGCGCTCCGACCGAAAATGGGGCGAACTTGTGTCCCGTCATCAGTCGACGGCGATGCGATTCCTGTCGTGGCCGGCCGCCATCACCTCGGAGACGTCTTCAGGGTCGATACATGCTGCGAGAAGAGACGCCCTAAGACATCGGGCCCCTAGGGAGGCCGAAAAGGGCTAGCCGATCGGATCGAAACGAGCCGCCGATTCTGCGGGCCCGCTTTCCTCGACAACTCGTGTAGTGATCGGACTGGGTGGCAGGCGCCCACGAGATCGCTTCCGGTTTGAGGCAGGCGAACACCGAGACGCGACCCAGAAGGTCGCTCTTAGAGGCCGGCAGCCTAGGCTGCTCAGCCCGTCCTCGATCGCAGCGTGGACAACTCGGACGGTGCTGTTGTAGATTCGCCGCGTGCCAGAGCTTCCCGCTCTGTTCTGGCAGCCGGCTTGAGCATCCTGTCAGGCAGCCAAGGAGTTCCTTGGCAAGCAGGGCGTCGAGTTCGAGCCGGTGAACATTTGCGAGCCCGATGGTGCTGCGCGCTGGGTCGATGCCGGTGGGCCGATCGTCCCGTGTCTACTCGTCGGCGGTGTCGCCTCGCCGATCCTGCACGTCTCTCAGCTCGCGACGATGCTCGGGCTCGAAGCGCCCGCGCACGTTGAGGCCACGCGGCTCGCGTGGGACGCCGCCGCCGTCCTTGACGCTTGGCTAAAGCTGATCCGACCGCTCGACCAAGAGACGCTCACCGCGCCGACGCCATCGCGCGGCCGCTCCCTGCGCAACCTGACCGTGAACGTCTTCCATCCGTACGAACTCCTCCCCACCGCGTTCGAGACCGGCCGTTTCGACTGGGACCCAACCCTCGACGAAGTCCGGGAAGCGGCGTTGCAGGACGCGGCCGCGGTCGTCGCCTACGCAAGCGACCGTCAACTGGCCTGGCAGGACTGGCTACGCGAGCGCGAGGGCGACCTGCTCGCCCGCGATCCGGACATCACATCGCCGCGCGGCCGCGTGACGTACGCGAACCTGCTCGATTCCCAACGCTGGCATGCCGCCTTCCACTACCGACAACTCCTCGCCTTCCTCGACGGACGCGGACACGACCTCACAGGCGCGCGCTCGCTCGCGAGCCTCCACAGCCTGACGCTGCCAGCGGAGATCTTCTAACCAGGAGAGCCGCAGAGCTGGCTCCGCACGGACGAGCCGGTGTTGCCGACTAGGCGACGTGAAGGTCGTCGTCTTCAGTGCCCCCGACGAGCGCCTCAGGCCCACGTCGCCCGGCGCCGCGACGGTTGAGTCAGGCGTCGCCGCTGCGCGGAGCCTCCCACTGGCGTCTGTCCCTGACGATCGGTCCCGCCTAACTCTTCGGTTTGCGGCCCCGCCGCGCCTGCTTCGTTCCCTTCGCCGCCAGATCGGCCACTTCGGCGGAATTGACATCGAGCACGACCTGACCTTTGCGGGCGTCGGCGTACCTGATAGTCACCGTCGCTGCGTCATTCTCATCAATGGTTCTGCCAGTCAAGTCGCTGACGAAAATTGTCTTGCGCGCCATTTTGAACTCTCCTATCTCCGGGGACTTTGTCGAGTCTAGATGACCTGAGATTTGATCAACTGGGCCACGTTTCGGACGTCCCGCGTCCGAACGCGCAATGCGATCACAGAAAGATGCAAGCCCGTGACTTCGGTTGAATCCGTCACGAAGATGTCCGTACGACGTTAAGGCAGACAGGGTTTCTTCCACTTTGGCTAACGCGTCGGCCCTCTAGACGCCGAGGTCGATTCGTCAACCCCTGGCCCGCGTCCAGGCGCCGAGACCTCCGAGGCACAGATCATGAGCTTGATCGCGAAGGCGGATCCGAGGCCTGCGCAGTACGCTCTTCAGGAGGCCGATGATCTGTCCGAACTGCAGCGCAGAGAACCGCGAAGGGTGCAAGTTCTACGCGAAATGCTGAAGGCACGGCGGGTGGCTGGTCGCCCAGGGCCGTACCCCGGAAGCTGCTGCGCTTCTCGCGGAAGCCCGCGAGATCTTCGACCGGCCCAAGGCAAGACCGTGGCTCGAGCGGGTGGCTGCGGTCGGGCAGACGCATGCGCGGATTCCCGCCTGGCGTATGCGTAGCGTCATCCTGCTCCGGCATGGGAAGTCGAGCTGGGCGGATCCGACCCTCGCCGACTTCGACCGCCCGCTGGCTCCGCGGGGCAAGCGCGCGTCGAAGCACATCGCCGCGTACATGCGCGAGAAAGGGATCCGCCCGGCGCTCGTCCTTTGCTCCCCTGCGCGTCGAACCAGTGAGACGCTCGAGGCGATCAAGCCGGCGCTAGGCAAGGCCTGCTCGATTGAATTCGTCCCCGAGCTCTACGCGGCGTCTGACCGGCACCTGCTCGAACAGCTCCACGCCGTACCCGACTCCATCAGCGCAGTGATGCTCATCGGGCATAACCCCGGCCTGCAGCAGCTCGCGCGCCTCCTTGCCTCGAGCGGCGCCGACCTGGCGAAGCTCGAGGAGAAGTTCCCGACCGCAGCCCTCGCCGCCCTCACTGTCGAAAGCGACGGCTGGGCCGGGCTACGGCCTGGCGCCGCAGAGCTCGTCGACTACGTCGTGCCCCGCGACCTCGACTGAGCTCGATCTCGAGGACCGTCGAGCTCGGCTCTGTGCGGCGTCGGCCGGCTGTGTTACCTGCAGGAGGCCTGCGCCCACGTCCGGGCCTCGGCTTGAAACCTCGCATCGATTTTGGTCAACCCGAGAACGGCGTCCAGGTCCGCGCTACCTCCTGAACGACGCTTGGTAACTCGGCAAGCAACAGGTCGACGTCGACCTGGCCGGCAGCCTGCACGAGCGGTGGCAACGGAGGTGGCGGAGGGAGACTCCGGCCGGTGAGTTCCTCGTAGCGAAGGGCGTGCTCGACGTCGGGGTGTTGCGTGTGCAGGGTCCGGTGCAGTTCTGACGCGCGGCGGCGTGCCTTCTCGCCTCCTGCGCCCGAACGCCAGAGCTCGAACTCGATCGCCGCCTGCTCGCGTGGCTCCGGCCACCGGGACGCGAGCGCATCGAGCTCTCTTCCCGCGGCCGACGGAGTCAGTGCGCCGGACACGACTCGCAGGCGCACAGCCAGCAACTCCGCTGGCAGAAGGACGTCGCGGCGCTCTATCTGCTCGGCGAGTGCGTGCGCTTCGTCGTTGAGAGCGGCCGCCCGCCGGCACTGGTCCTGTTCGGCGAGCACGCGGGCTTGGTGGTAGGCGAATTCGCAGAGGTGGTAGGGGTTTTCGATCGCTCGGGCAAGGCGCACAGCGTGCCCGAGCAGCTTCTCTGCCCGGTCCCAATCTCCCTGCGCGGCCAGTGCGACCCCGAGGTTGCCAACGTTGATCAGCAGCACGCGCCAGTCCCTGAGCTCTGACATGAGGGCGATTGCGGTCGCGTAGCAGGCGTGGGCCAGGCGCATGTCGCCGTGGTGGCGATACAACTCGCCCGCGTTCCCGATCATCCAGCCGATGGCCGGGCGATAGCCGATCTCCTCAGCCGCCTCCAAGCCCTGCCGGACGCGTTCGAACGCGATCGCGTACTGACCGAGCTCGTAGTGCAGCCCAGCGAGATCGTTGCTCGCGTGGATGACACCCCGTGGATGGCCCACGCGAGCGGCGTCCCGTAAAGCGTGCTCGAAGAGTGCTTGCGCCCGGTCGTACTCTCCCCGGTGCCAGCGGACCAGGCCCTCCTGCTCGATCGCCATGCACGCCGCTATCTCGTCGCCGAGCTCGCGGGCCAGCCGGAGGTGCTCCGCCGAGTAGCCGAGGGAGGCCGTATGGTCGGACTGCTGCCACGCGACGAAGGCGAGGTGCTCGAGCACGCGAAGCCGGGCTTCGCTATCACCCACGAGCTCGAGGTCCTCGTCGGCCTGTTCGAGCAGGGCGCGTCCTCCGGCGAACGAGCCCCGGTGCGCCAGCAGCCGGCCGAGCGCGGCCCGGCTCGTGGCGAGCCGACGGCTGTCCGCCTCTTCAGCAGCCACTTCGACGGCGGCGTTGAGCGCTTCCTCGGCCTCGGTCCAGCGCCCTGTCAGCTGCCACAGCTCGCCCAGGTCCGTGAGCACGTGGCTGCGTTCGGAGCCTTCGGTGAGAGGTAGCAGCCGCTCGAAGTAGGCGATCGCGGCGTCGTTTGCGTAGACGGCTCTAGCCGCTTCCGCCGCGCGTCGAAAGTAGGTCCGCTGCTTGTCGAGTGCAGAGCTCTCCCCGAAGTGGTAGGCGAGCATGTCGATGAACTCGTCGAGCCGGTCGAGGTAGGTGCTCTCGATGAAGTTGCCCACGTGCTCGTGGAGGTCGCTGCGCAGCGCGTAGGTCAGAGTGGAATAGGCCGCGTCGCGAATCACCACATGACGGAAGAGGTATTCCAGGTCAGGCTCGGTCTGCGCGGGCACGGTGAACCCGAGCCGAGTCAGGTCCTCGAGCCGTCCTCGGACCTTCGCCGGGTCACCCAGCGACGGATAGGCGCCCCAGACCCAGAACGCCTTGAACAGGCGACCGATCACACTCGCCACTTTGAGCGGCGTCTTCGTTTCCTCCGACAGCGTGTCGATCCGCGCGAGCGAGAGGCTCTGGAGCGAGTCGGGCAGGTCGAGGGAGGCGACGGCGTTGGCATCGAGGGGATCGATGCCCCGATCGTCGAGGAGCTTGACCAGCTCTTCGAGGTAGAAGGGATTGCCGTCGACCCGGTCGATCAGATGAGCGACCGTCTCCCGCTGGACGTTTTCCAGTCCGAAGAGCTGCCCGAGCAGCTGCGAGAGGAGGGCCTCGATGGTGGTGCTGTCGAGTTCGCGGAGCTCGATCGCTGTGAGGCGCTCGAACCCGTCGCACCAGGCGAGAGCTGTCGTCTCAGGTGCCGCCCGACGGCTTGTGAGCAGGAGGGCGACCCGTGCGGTGCCGGTGCCGCGAGCAAGCGCGGCCGCGAGCTCGTCCGACAGCGGATCGATCCAGTGGCAGTCCTCGAGCACGAACAACAGCGGGGTCTCCGCCGCCCGGTCGCGGACGCAGCTGACGAGCAGGGACGTCAGCAGCTCGCGGCGGAGCTCCGGATCGAGCGAGGCTGACAGGTCGTTGTCGGGCAGCGAGACGTTGAGTACGGGCGCAAGCAACGGCAACCGCTGCACGAGCCCATCGTCGACGCGCTCGAGCTCGCCGGTCAGGACCTCGACCTGCCGCACGCTGTCCCAGGACGGCTCGACGCCGAAGAACGCCCGCCAGACGTCGTGCCAGACCGAGTAGCTGATCGCCGAGGCGTGCGCCTCACAGGATCCGCCGTACGGGCGGAAGCCGAGCGACGTGGAGAATCCGACGATCTCGGCGGCCAATCGCGACTTGCCGATGCCGGCCTCTCCTTCGACCGTAAGCACCCGTCCATGACCGGATACTGCTGCCTTCAGTCCGTCTCGAGCTCGCCGGAGCTCGGCCTCGCGGCCGACGAGGGGCAGCTCGTCCGCTCCCCCTTGGAGTAGTCGCATCCGCCTGGCCGGTGCCAGCCCTTCGAGCTCGAACGCGGAGACCGGCTGGTCCTTCCCCTTCACCGTCAGGGCGAGCGTCGTGCCCACCTGGAACGCGTCCAGCCGCGTACCGGCCAGGCCCGTCACCAAGATTCGGCCCTGGCCGGCAGCCTGCATGAGCCGGGCGGCCAGGTTGACCGTGTCTCCCACCGCCGCATACTCCCGGCGCGTTGCCGCGCCGACCACGCCGCAGTACGTCAGCCCCGCGGCGACGCCGATCCCGGCGGTTCGCGCCCCGCGGAGCCTCTGCAGCTCGAGGGCGCAGCGAAGCGCGCGCTCCGGGTCGTTCTCGTGCGCGATCGGAGCGCCGAACAAGACGATGTACTTGCTGCCCTTGTCGCCGACGTCGATCTGTCGCAGATGCCCATCGAAGCGCGCGATCGTGGCGACTACGCGGGCGAAGTACTCCTGGAGCTCGGCGGCCGCTTCTGGCTCCTCGTACGCGAAGGGCTCGAACGCGACGAAGAGGACGACGATTGTGCGGTGCTCGTTCACGAACGCGGCATGCCCCGCCCGCACCCTGTCGGCGATCGCAGCGGGCAGGTATGCGGAGAGGGTCCGCGCGGCAGGGTCCGGCGGCGGCGACCGGCTGGGTGTCGCGCGAACGCGGCGCGGTGCACGCGGCAGACCGAGGACACGCACGAACGGCCCGGCCCGCCGCTCGACCAAGAGCTCCGGGTATGCCGCCGGCACGCTCTCATGCGCGACGACCTCGCCGGGAGCGGCCGCGTGCTCGGCCTCGGCGCATAGTTGCAGCGCCTCCCCGGCGATCACGTACTCGAGGCGGACGTCGGGCAGGCCGACGGTGGTCGACAGCACGCGGCCCACGGCGATGCCCACTTTGAGCCGGAAGGAGAAGACGCCCCCGCTCGTCTCTACTTCGGCGAAACGGGCTGTCGCACCTTGCATCCGGAGTCCGCAGGCGACCGCCCGCTCGGCGGCCAGGTCCCGGCGGCGCCTCGCCGGGAAGAGCACCGTCAGCGCATCGCCGCCGAACTTGCCGACCATGCCGCCATAGCTCTCAATCGAGGAGATCAGCACCCCGAAGTACGTGTTGAGCAGGACGGTCAGCTCCTCCGTTCCCCTGCCTCCCAGTCGGCCGAGCCTCTCGCTCATCGGCGTGAACCCAGAGATGTCCGCGAAGAGCGCCGCCGCCTCGAAGCGATGCGCCACTCCGACAGGGCTCTGCGACGGAGCGCGCAGAATTTCCGCGGAGACGTGCCGCGGCACGTAGGCGAGGAGCGATGACGCCCCTTCAGACATGTGCCAGGGAAGATGCCATGTGTCGGCGCCGTCTTGGTGTTAGAATCAGCCCAGATCCGGGAGGGGGATCATGAAGCGGTCTTGGTCGACCGGCTTAGCGCTCGTCAGTGTGTTGGTTGCAGCGCTCGTCCTGAACGTCGGCTCAGCGAGCGCCGGATGGGCCGGTATCAGCGACATCCAGTACGACAACGGCGGTCGCAACTGTACGGACGGCATCGAGTTCAGCCTCACGTACTTCGCCGCACTGTCGATCAGCATCTCGATCACGGACGACACGGATCTGGCCAATCCGGTGCCGGTTCTGCCGGACACAGCGGTTTCGCCGCTGTTCTTCCAGCCGGTGCCTGAGCTTTTCGGATCGGGTGCCTACCTCGCCTCGAACAGCTATCGCGTGCTGTTTCCGCAGCCTGTCGCGGCGGGGCACCACCTCGATGTCCGGGTCACTTTCGGACTGCAACATGCGAGTGCCGGCGCAACGGTAGGCGATTGCACGCTCGGCGCCCCGTTCACCGGCTTCTTCGGCCCTATCTCGAATCCGCCGGCGATCAATACGCCGACGAAGAAGAAGCATGACCAGCCGATCAAGTTGAAGTTCGGGCTGGGAGGCGATTTCGGCCTCGCCATCTTCAGCGAGCCTCCCACTGCCAACCCGATCCCCTGCTCCTTCCCCGCGCCGGGCACGACCACCACACTCGTCTACTCGCCAACACCGCTCGACGGCGCGCTGAGGTACGACGAAAAGGAGAGTCGATACATCTACACCTTCGCACCCGACCCGACCTGGACCGGGTGCTACGAGATGTGGTTCAGGACGACGGTGGACGGGCTGACGCACCGCGTCTTGTTCGATTTCGGCTAGGTCGGCGAGCTATCGGCGCAGCGCCGAGCCGCGGCCGGCATGACGGACGCTGCCCACAACCGCGTGTCCGTCAGCCCGAACGAACTCGTCGGGGCCCCGCAGAGCGGGAGCCGGACTTCGTTCGGTAGTGGAGGCGGCGGAAAATCGAACCCGCGTCCGATTCTTACCGAGCCTCTTGGCGGCAGACCAGGACGTCGTTCCTTGGTTGTTACGCGCAGTCCCTGGTGGATGACCACGAGGTCGTCTACGTCAATCTCGTTGTTCTAGTTCGAGGGCAGGAAGTTAAACCGCCGACTTCAGGTTCCTCTCCCGGGCTCTCATGGCTACTTCCTGAGGACGTCGCCCCGACGAGCCTCGATCATCAGCGGATCAGGCTCCGAGGCGGCCGGACAACACGGACGATCGCAGCGCCCTGGTAACTCATCACGCTGTTCGCCCCGCCGCCGCGGGCAGCGCGCAGGATTGTGATCGGCGCCGGCGTGACGTCTCCCCGCCTGTCGAAGCCGAAGTCGCCGATGATCCCATGGCGCACCCTGATCGTGAACAGCTGCCGGGTCACCGATCCTCGTGTTCCGTCAGAT
>JBKPRA010000022.1:0-61298 GCA_046734335.1 Actinomycetota bacterium
TCGACGCGGTAGGCGTGCGGGACGTCCTTCGGCGCGAGAAACGCCTCGCCTGGGCAGAGCGTCAGCGAGCGTCCGGGCAGGTGCAGCGAGAGCTCGCCCTCGAGCAGGTAGAACGCCTCGTCCTCGCGCCGGTGGACGTGCAGCGGCGGCATGTCGCCGCGCCGGCCCTCGGAATCGACGATGGCGAGCCGTCCTCGCGAATCCGTCCCGGCCACGCGGATGCGGGCCAGGTTGTCGATGAACCAGATCGCGTCCGTGGTGATGGCGGTGGTCATTCCAGCTCCTTTCTCTGAAACTCCGTTTCGGAGTCTTAAGCACATGATAAGCTCCGATTCGGAGTCTTGTCAAGCGACCGCCTCACCCCGTTCTCGTACGTCGTCCTCGCGCTGATCGGCGAGGGTGGCGCCGGCCCGCACGACCTGGCCTCGATGATGCGGCGCGGCAGCATGTACTGGGCGGCTGCGGAGAGCCAGTGGTACGGCGAGCCGAAGCGCCTCGAGCGGTTCGGCTACCTGCGTTCGGAGAAGCGCCCCGGAAGGACGACCGCCCGCACCCACTATCTGCTCACACTCAAAGGCCGCGCGGCACTCCGGGAATGGCTCGCGCAGCCGTCGTCACTGCCCCGCTTCCAGAACGAGGCGATCGTCCGCGTGCTGGCCGGGGACATCGGCGGCGACGACCGCGCGCTGAGCGCCTCCCTGGAGAGCATGCGCGACGACATCACCGCCGCGCGCGCGAACCTCGACGCGGCCGAGGGAGCCATCACAGCGCTGCCGCACCGTGAGCGCTACCTCCGCCTCGTCCACGACTACGGCCACGCCCTCCTTGACGTGCACGAGCGCTGGCTCGACGAGGTCGAACAGGAGCTGGGGGAAAACGCCTAGCCGAGCTGCCAGACGTTGTCACGGACGAGCGGCACCACGCCGCCGCCCACTTCGATTCCGTCCACCTCGACCTCCGGCCCGCCGATCATGAAGTCGGTGTGGGCACCGGACTGGTTGACCCCCATCGCCGTCAGGTCGATCTGCTCGGGATCGGCGCCGTCGAGGTCGACAGCCGTGAGAACGGCGGTGCCGTACGCGATGTGCGACGCCGCGTTCTCGTCGTACAGCGTGCTCCAGAAGGTCACCCCGCTCTGCCCGACCCGTGAGCGCTCGTCCACGAGGGCGACCTCGCCCAGGAAGGCGGCGCTGTCGTCGAGGGCCACCTCCGCACGGACGTCCTCCTCGCCCGACGAGGCGCTGATCTCGGTGATCCTGCCGCCACTGAACGAGATGTCGAGATCCCTCACCACCGTTCCGCCGACCAGGACGAGCGGTCGAGTCGAGCGCACCCGCCCTTCCGTCCGGCGTCGGTCGGGTGTCGTGAACACCTCTTCGGTCGGCAGATTCGGGACGTGGAACTGCCCGGACGCGGTGTCCGAGCCCGCGGCGACCCAGCGGGACTGCGGCAGCAGCCCGACCGTCAGGTCCGTGCCGGGGCCCCGGAACCGGAGTGCGTCGAGCTTGCGTTCGTTCAGCTGAGCCGCGCGCCCCATCAGCATCGTCACGTGCTCACGCCAGGCTGCGACGGGGTCGGCCTCGTCCAGTCGGACAGTTGCCCGGATGGCGTCCCAGAGACGTGCGACGTCCGGCGCGCCGAACACCTGCGTCGCCCACGCGGGCGTCGGGAACCCGATGATCGTCCACGGCATGGCGCCCCGGTCGATGGCGGTCCAGATCGCCCGTCGCCGCTGCGGCACGATCGACTCCGCCACCCGCGCCGGGTCGAGGCCGGCGAACAGGTCGGGGTCCGGCACGCCGACGATGTCCACGAACGCCGTCTCGCGGTCCGCCTCCTCCGCGATCCGCTGGAGCATCCACGGAGGCGCCCATCCCACCGCATCCTCGGCCGCAAGCTCCGCGCGGGCACGGCGAACGTGCTCGTCGAGATACTCCGCCTGGACGAGCCGCGCGCCCTCCTCGTACGCCACCCTGGCGATGGCCCGAACGAGCGGCGCATGCTCGATGTGGCCGACGATCGTGACGTCCTGCCCCTGCCGCACATTGATGCCCACCCGCACCGCGAGCCGTGCGTACTGCTCAAGCTCGGCGCTCCGATCGGCCCAGAACGCTTCTGTGTCCACGTCGCGGGCACGCTACCTAGAATCGGCGGATGGGAGACGAGGCCGCCGGAACGCCGACCCAGGCACCGCCCCGCGAACGGATGAGCTGGGCGCAGCTCGGCGAGGCCTCGCGTGAGCTGGCCAGGGCGATCGTCGACGACGGCTACGAGCCGGACCTGATCCTCGGCATCGCCCGGGGCGGCCTGCTGGTCGCCGGGGCGCTCTCCTACGCAATCGGCGTCAAGAACACCTTCACGATGAACGTCGAGTTCTACACCGGCGTCGACGAGCGTCTGCCGGTGCCGATGATCCTGCCGCCGGTGCCCGCACTCGTCGACCTCCAGGACGCGCGGATGCTGATCGCCGACGACGTGGCGGACACCGGCCAGACGCTCGCGCTGGTCCAGGGCTTCTGTGCCGGCCAGGTCGGCGAGGTGCGCACGGCGGTGCTGTACGAGAAGCCGCGCTCGATCGTCACCTGCGACTACGTCTGGCGGCGAACCGAGCTCTGGATCGACTTCCCCTGGAGCGAGGAACCACCGCTCAGCTGACTGCTCGGACGGCCGCCAGCACCTCGCCCGGCTCGGCATGCCGGCCGACCTGCTGCTTCGAGAAGACGAGCCGGCCGTCGACGAGGACGTCGAACTGGCTCTTCTCGCCCGGGGTGTCGACCGCCTCGTACCCCGCCGCCTTCAGCTCGGCCACGAGACTCGCGGCCCGCTCGTCGTAGCCGCTTCAGACCGGGCAGAAGAAGATCTCGACCGTCACCGGGCCAACTGTAGGCACTCCGGCCGGATGTCGCCCACCACCCGGCAGCCCGAGAGCGCCATGGTCAGGTCGAAGTCGGCCACGAGGTTGCGGATCACGTCGCGAACGCCCTCCTCTCCTCGCAGCGCGAGGCCGTAGACGTACGGCCGGCCCAGCAGCACGGCCGTCGCGCCGAGCGCAAGCGCCTTGAACGCGTCGGCGCCCCCACGGATGCCGCTGTCGAGGAGGATCGGGATCCGTCCTCCCACGGCTTCGACCACGCCGGGCAGCGCGTCGAGCGAGGCGATCGCACCGTCCACCTGACGCCCGCCGTGGTTCGAGACGACGAGCGCGTCCAGACCATGCTCGACCGCCAGGCGCGCGTCGTCGGGGTGGAGGATCCCCTTCAGCACGATCGGCAACGTCGTCCGCTTCCGCAGCCACGCGAAGTCGTCCCAGGTCAGCGACGGGCGCGAGTAGATCTCCATCACCTTGCGCACCGCCGCGACGCCGGCGCCGGAGCGCAGGTTGGCGCGAAAGCTGCCCGGGTAGGCGCGCGTCGCCCGGACAAGGGCGCGCACCGCCGCCGGCGTGGGGCGGCCCGACCTGTCCACCGTGGAGGGATCGACGAGGCCGCGGAAGACCGGGTCGCTCGTGTACTGGGCGATCCCCAACCCGGTCGCGAACGGCAGGTGTGCGAAGTCGAGGTCTCGCGAGCGCCAGCCGAGCATCTTCGTGTCGAGGGTGACGACGAGGGCATCGCATGCGCAGGCCTCGGCGCGGGCGACGAAGCTGGCGACCAGGTCGTCGGATGTGCTCCAGTAGAGCTGGAACCAGCGCGAGGCGTCACCCATCGCGGCGGCGCACTCCTCCATCGGCCGGGAGGCCTGGTTCGAGAAGATCATCGGCACACCCTCTGCCGCCGCAGCCCGGGCGACCGCGACATCCGCGTCCTGGTGCGCGAGCTCGAGCACGCCGATCGGAGCGAGCAGGAACGGGGTCGGCCGAGGGCGTCCGAGCAGCTCCACCGACAGGTCGCGGTCGGAGACGTCGCGCAGAACGCGGGGCACGATTCGCCAGCGGTCGAACGCGGCTCGATTCGCCGCCATCGTCCGCTCGACGCCCGCGCCGCCGGCGATGTAGGCATACGCCTCGGGTGACAGCCTCGTCTTCGCCCTGCGCTCGAGCTTCCGATGGTCGAAGGGAATCGCCGGCCGGCGACCGCGAACGCCTGCGAGGTAGATCTCGGTCTGCCGCGCGAGCCCGACGCCGGGATTGCTCACGGCGCGATGCTACGGCACTCGGAGTGTGCCCGCCCTAGGTCGACTGGGCGCGGGGGTCCCGGCGGCGGTCTGGAGTCGCTCGGGCCCCTCGCGTAGCAGCGACTCGAGCGCGGCCAGGACGGTCGGACAGAACTGCGTGCCGGCATTCGCGCGCAGCTCCTCGAGCGCCTCGGAGACCGGCCGGGCGGGCCGATGCGGACGGTCGCTGGCGAGCGCGTCGAACGCATCAGCGACCAGCACGATCCGCGCCGGCAGCGGGATCTCGTCGCCCGCCAGCCCGTCGGGATAGCCCTGCCCGTCGATGCGCTCGTGCGTCGACCTGGCGATCTGCCGGACGAACGGGTGGACCTCGAGCTCAGAGAGCATCCTGTCGGAGGCGACGGGGTGCCGTCTCATCTCCTCCCACTCGGCGGCCGTGAGCGGGCCGGGCTTGTTCAGGATCCGTTCGGAGACGCGGGACTTGCCGATGTCGTGCAGCAGGGCCCCAATCTCGATCGCCTCGAGCTCTTCCTGCCGGTAGCCGAGCGTGCGGGCGAGCTCGACCGAGAGCTTCCGGAGCCACTCGGGGCGGCCGTTGCCGTTGCCCGCGTGCATCGAGCGGGAGAGCGCCGCCAGCGTATCCAGGTACGTGCGCTGGGCGAGCTGCTTCCTCCGCTCGAGCTCCTCCTTCTGTGCGCGCGCCTCCTCCTCCGCCGCCCGGGTGCGGGCGAGCGACCGGCTCATCCAGAGGCCGACCACCAGCGGGAGCACGATCATCGCCACGCCGATCTGCCACGCGCGGCCGTCGAGCACCGCGACCACATGCGCCAGCGTGCCCCTGGCCAGAACGAGGGCGATACTGACGGCGAGCGCGGCGGCCAGCACCGCGAACGCGAACACGTCGATCCAGGGCTGCCAGCTGCGTGCCGGCAGGTCGGGGTCCCCGGCGGTCGACGCGCGCTCCGCTGCGTCTGGCTCGAACCCCGTGACCTCGACCTGCCCCGAGACCCGGTTGCGGCCCAGAGCCTTGGCACGGTACAGCGCGAGATCGGCCTGATGGACGAGGTCGTCCGCCGTCTCGAGTTCCGGATAGGTGGCGACGCCGAGCGAGAGGGTGGCCCGGATCTCGCCGTCGCCGGTCGGGTTCCCGAAGGGTGTCGCGGCGACCGCCCGGCGGATTCGCTCGGCGATCGCCAGCGCGTCGTCGTGACCGGCCTCGGGAAGAACGACCGCGAACTCCTCGCCGCCGAACCGGCAGGGGATGTCGAAGGGGCGCAGCTGGGAGCGCATGACGGCCGCGACGCCGCGCAACACGGCATCTCCGGCGAGATGCCCGTACGTGTTGTTGACGTTCCGCAACAGGTCGAGGTCGGCGAGCAGGATCGACAGCGGACGCCTGAAGCGCCGGGCCCGTTCGATTTCGGCATCGAGCGCCGTCGCGAAATACCGTGCGTTGAAAAGATCGGTCTTCGGATCGAGCCGAGCGGCCAGTTCCATGCTCGGTAGCCTCAGAGCGCGGTAGGCGACCACCAGCGGGGCGAGCAGGAACGGCACGATCGCCGGCGCCAGCTCCCAGACGGCCGCGAGCCCGACGCCGAGCGCCGCCAGGCCGAGCTCGGTCGAGAGGTTGCCGAATGCGAAGAGACCGCTCTCGCGGTACGTCGTCCCGCGGGCGATCCTGAGCATCTGCGCGAGCAACGCGTCGTCGACGAGGACGCATACCACCGCGGCGATCGCGCCGCCCAGCGCGAGCCGCGAAATGTCCTGTCCCGGGTCTGCGCGGTCGACGAACAGGCCGCACACGAACGACGCGATCAGCGCAGCGCAGATCCAGCTGGCGATGTTGAACGCCTGCATGTGCCAGACCGAGCGCCCCCGCACCATGTCGGGGACGTGGGCGAGCACGATCATCAATGCGACCAGCTGCGGCGGTAGGAGGAGCGCGCCGGCCACGAAAAAGACGAGCGCCGGCGAGTACCACTGGTGCACGGGCGACTCGACCGAGAGCAGCTGGATCGGCGCAGCACAGGCAGTCAGGACGGCGAAGAGCAGCCAGTCGCTGTGCGTCGCGCCGCTGAGGTGGCTCGGTGCCAGCAGGAGCGCCGCAATGCCGATCACCGCGACGAGGTACGCGGCGGCGGGGGGGCTCAGACCTGGGCTCGAGGACGGCCGGGCATGGATGCGGGCGGCGGCACCGCGCGGCGAATTGACGCCTGTCGCGCTCACGTTCCCCTCACGTCGACTTGCAGCCCGCGCAGCGGGCTCCGACCAACTCGTGCACTTACCTCTCTCCCTCTCTCCTACAAGACCGTACGGGCGAGGGGCGTCTTCCTACATCCCCCTGTTGAGGGATTAGAGGGTGCCCGCCGGAGTCCCGGGGCGAGAGCAGGGCGAAGCAGGGCGCGACGCCGCCCTCGTCGAGAGGCCGGGCTAACGCGCTGCGTCGAGCCGCGTGGCGACCTCGGCCCAGTTGACCACGTTCCACCAGGCGGCGAGGTAATCGGGGCGGCGGTTCTGGTAGTTCAGGTAGTAGGCGTGCTCCCACACGTCGATGCCGAGCAGCGGCACGTCGCCCTGCATGATCGGGCTGTCCTGGTTCGGCGTCGAATAGACGGCGAGACCGGTGCCGTCCCAGACCAGCCAGGTCCAGCCGCTCCCGAAGCGCTTCACGCCCGCGTCCACGACCTGCTCCTTGAGCTGGTCGAGCCCGCCAAACGTGTCGTTGATCGCCTCGGCCAGCGCTCCTTCGGGCGGACCGCCGCCGTCCGGCCCCATGATCTGCCAGAACAGCGAGTGGTTCGCGTGCCCGCCGGCGTTGTTGCGGACGGCGGTGCGGATCGCCTCCGGCATCACCTCGAGCTCGGTCAGGACGTTCTCCACCGAACGGTCCGCCCACTCCGTGCCGTCGAGGGCTTTGTTGGCGTTGTCGACGTAGGCCTGGTGGTGCTTGTCGTGGTGGATCTCCATCGTCCGCGCGTCGATGTGCGGCTCCAGCGCGTCGAAGTCGTAGGGCAGTGCGGGCAGCTCGAAGGGCATCGGTGTCTCCTTGTCGTAGGGCTCGGAGCCGATTCTCGCAAACGTAGGATGGGCCGCATGAATCGTAGGCTCGACGGAGGCGACACGGGAGCGGAGGTGCCGGCTTTGCCGGCGCCGTAGCGGGGCATGCGCGTCGTTCTCGGCTGCGGCAACTTCGGAGGGATCGGCTCCGCCCCGGCCTTCTTCGGTCAGGGCGAGAGTCGTGAGCAGGCGTTCGACCTGATGGACGCCGCGTGGGCGCTCGGCCTCGACCGCTTCGACACGGCGGACGCCTACGGAGGCGGCCGCAGCGAGGCCTGGATCGGCGAATGGATCGCCGCCACCGGCAACCGTCCGCGGATCACCTCGAAGACGTTCAACGCGATGGAGGACGGGGCAGACTTCGGGCTGGCTCGCGACCGCGTCTTACGCCAGGTCGAGACCAGCCTCGCGCGGCTCCGGATCGAGCACATCGATCTCTACCTGACGCACGAGCCCGACCCGGAGACGCCCGTGGAGGAGACCTTCGCCACCTTCGCCGCGCTGACGGAGCGCGGCCTGATCGACGCCTGGGGCATCAGCAACGTCACCGCAGACGACCTGCGCCAGTGGCTCGCCCTCGGCACGCCCTCGCTCGTGCAGAACTCGTACTCGCTCCTGGAGCGCGGCGACGAGCAGGAGGTGATCCCCGTGTGCGAGCAGCACGGCGTCGAGTACCAGGCGTTCAGCCCGCTGGCCGGCGGCTGGCTGACCGGGAAGTACCGACGGGGTGAAGCGCCGCCGCCGGGCTCGCGGATGACGATGCGGCCGGAGCCGTACCGCCATCTCGACAGCGAGTCGGTGCACGCCGGGCTCGAGCGGCTCGCGAACGCCGCCGCCGCGCGCGAGGTGAGCACCGCCGCGCTGGCGCTGGCGTGGGTGCTCGGCGAGGTCGGATCGGTGGTGGTGGGGCCGCGCCGGCCGGAGCACCTCGAGAACGTCCACGAGGCGTTGTCGCTGTCGCTCTCAGCCACCCAGCGCGAGGAAGTAGGCTCGTTCTTCGACTGATGGCGATCCTCGTCCTCACCCAGAGCGAGGTCGAGCAGCTCCTCGACATGGGAGGCTGCATCGAGGCGATGGCGGAGGTCCTCGCCGCCCTCGAGCGAAACGAGCTGTTCCTGCCGCTCCGCATGATCGCCTTCCCGCCCGGCCAGTCGAGCGCGATCGGGCTCATGCCCTCCTACCGCGGCGGGGAGTCCGCCGCCTACGCGCTCAAGACGATCTGCCTCTTCCCCGACAACCCGAGCCGCGGGCTCGATCCGCACCAGGGGACGGTCACGCTCTTCTCGGGCGAGACCGGTGAAGTCCGCGCGCTGATGAATGCCTCCGCAATCACAGCGATCCGGACGGCCGCGGTCTCCGGGGTCGCGACCCGCTTGCTCGCGCGCGACGACGCCCGCGAGTTGGCGATCGTCGGCGCAGGCCACCAGGCACACCCCCACGTCGCGGCCATGCTGGAGGCGCGGCCGTTCGACAAGATCCGGATCGCCGCCCGCTCGCTCGAGAGCGCCGAGCGGCTCGCCGCGGAGTGGCCGCTCGCCACGGCCGTCGACAGCGTCGAGGAGGCCGTGCGCGGAGCCGACGTCGTCTGCACGGTCACGAACTCAAGCGAGCCGGTGCTGAGGCATGAGTGGCTGAGGGAGGGCGCCCACGTGAACGCGGTCGGCTCGAGCATCAGGACCGCCCGCGAACTGGACTCGGCGACGATCGCCGCGTGCTCGCTGTTCGTCGACCGCCGCGAGTCGACGGTCAACGAGGCGGGCGACTACCTGATTCCGCTCACGGAAGGCGCGATTTCCGGCCCCGAGCACATCCGGGCGGAGCTGGGCGAGATCCTGACCGGTGCCCACCCGGGACGGACGTCCGCGGGCGAGCTGACCGTCTTCAAGTCCCTCGGCCTCGCGGTCGAGGACCTCGCCGCCGCCGAGTACGTCGTCCGGCGCGCGGCCGAGCGAGGCGTCGGCACGACCGTCGAGTTTTGATCACGCTCGCCGAGATCGAGCGCGCCCGCGAGCGGATCGCGGGCGCGGCGGTGCGGACGCCGCTCGTCCGCCTACCCGACACCGACATCTGGCTGAAGCTGGAGAACCTCCAGCCGGTCGGCTCGTTCAAGATCCGCGGCGCGACCAACGCGATCCGGGCGGCATCACCGGAGGAGCTCGCAGACGGCGTGGTCACTGCGAGCGCGGGGAACATGGCGCAGGGCGTGGCGTGGGCAGCCCGGGAGGCAGGCGTTCCGGCGACGATCGTCGTCCCTGACCACGCGCCGCAGACGAAGCTGGATGCGATCGAGCGACTGGGCGGACGGGTGATCAAGGTTCCCTTCGAGCGCTGGTGGCAGACGATCGTCGAGTCGCGCTTCGAGGGCGTCGAGGGCAGGTTCGTCCACCCCGTCGAGGACGAGCTGGTGATGGCCGGCAACGGCACGATCGGGCTGGAGCTGGTCGAGGATCTGCCGGACGTCGACACGGTGCTCGTTCCCTTCGGCGGAGGTGGCTTGTCGACCGGGATCGCCAGCGCCGTCAAGGCACTCCGACCATCGGCGCGGATCTACGGCGTCGACCCCGAGACCGGGCCGGCACTGAGCAAGGCATTCGCCGGCGGCGAGCCCGTCGCGGTCGAGCACGTCCCCTCGTTCGTCGACGGCTCCGGCAGCCGGGGGGTGCTCGAGTCGATGTGGCCATACGTAGGCAGCGCACTGGACGGGGCGTACGTCGCCCCGCTCGACGAGATCGCCGACGCCGTCCGGCTCCTCGCCGAGCGAGTCCGGGTGATCGCGGAGGGCGCCGGGGCGCTCGCGCTCGCGGTCGCCCGCTCGGGCCGGGCGGGCGACGGAAGAATCGCGTGCATCGTCTCCGGGGGGAACATCGACGTCGCGGTCCTGACCCGCATCCTGGCGGGCGAGACGCCGCGGTAGGATCGGGTCGTGCTCGAGATCGGCGACCGGTTCCCAGTCGAGAAGCTCTCGACGCCGCCCGGAGGCCCGGCGGTCGTCTTCTTCTACCCGGCCGCGCTCACCCCCGGCTGCACGATGGAGGCGAAGGGCTTCAACGACCGCTACCAGCGCTTCCGCGACGCCGGCTACGAGGTGATCGGGGTGAGCATCGACCAGTCTGCGAAGAACGACGAGTTCCGGTCGGAGTGTGGGCTCGACTTCCCGCTCGTCTCGGACGAGGACGCCTCGCTGACCACCGAGCTCGACCTGATGAAGGAATACGGGGAGTACGGCACATTCGCGCGTCGCGTCACATACCTCCTCGACGGCGACGGAGTCGTGCAACGCGTGTGGGACGTGGAGGACGCAGCGGCGCACCCGGAAGAGGTGCTCGCAGCCGTCGACGAGGGGCAGGCGTCAGCCTGACCCTGCTTCTTGCCGACAGCTCGGACGGACTGAAGCCCGTCCCTCGGTCACGCACCCGGTGGACGAACCCGCCGCTTGCTGAGACAATCCCGCGTTCTTCCCCCGTATGGCCGGCTATGTGATCGACGAGGACGCCGTTGCGGCGCGGACGACCGAGGGCGACACCGCCTCGACCCGCGTCGCCATCGATGCCTCGTGCGGCTGCGAGCGGCTCGAGCAGAAGGTGATCCGTTTCCGGCCAGGACGCTCGCAGGAGCGGATCCTCGAAGGCAGGCAGGAGGTGCTCTACGTGGCCGAGGGCAGCGGCACGCTGCGCGTCAACGGCGACGAGCACCCGCTCGAATCGGAGATGGGCGTCTACCTGACTCCGGGCGACCGCTACTCGGTCGAGAACGACGGCCCCGACGATCTGCTCGCGATCTCCGTGACGGCACCGCAGGAGGCGCCCGAGGCAGGCGCGCACGGCGTCACCGTGCGCTACGCGGACCAGCCGGTGCTTCCGGCGAGCCCGAACCGCGAGTTCCGCTATCTCGTGAACCAGGACATCGGCTGCCCCGAGGTGACCCAGTTCGTCGGGACGATCCCGCCGGGTCGGGCCGGGATGCATAGCCACGTCTACGACGAGGTCGTCTACGTGATCGAGGGGGAAGGCGTGCTACACATCGGCGGCGAAGAAACGCCGATCGGACGAGGGACGTGCATCCACCTACCGCCGCTCGTCGAGCATTGCCTCGAGAACACCGGCGCTAACCCGATGCGCGTATTGGGCGTCTTCCATCCACAGGGAGATCCCGCTTCACGGGCCTCTGAGTAATCGAGCGTGAAGCGCGGAGAACCGCAACAGAATCGACAGGAGGTTGAGGGTATGAAGTTGAGGATCACGTTCGCGGCGGTGGCGGCCTTGTCGCTCGTCGTCGTCGCCGCGGCGTTCGCCGGCTCCGACGGGAAGGCCGCCAAGGCCGCCCGCGGCTCCGCAGCGATCGCCTGCGGGACGACCAGGACGATCGGGGTGGCCGCGCCGATCACAGGTCCGGCTGCGTCGATCGGCCAGCAGCAGCTGCGCTGGGCGCAGTACTACGTCAAGCGCTGGAACGCGGTGAAGGCGAACGCGAAGCAGAAGATCGCGATCGTCCAGGGTGACACGCAGCTCGGCGTCGACACGGCGTTCGCGGTCAAGGTCGCGCAGTCGTTCGCGTCGAACTCGAAGGTGCTCGGCGTCGTCGGACTCGCCGGCAGCCAGGAGAACGTCGCTGCGACGTCCGCGCTGAAGGGGGCCGGCCTCGGGTGGGTCTCCGGATCGGCAACCCGCGTCTCGCTGACGGACGGACACACCGACGGCGTCAACCGGCAGGGCTACTTCTTCCGGACGGTGCCGAACGACAACATCCAGGGCCCGACGGTCGCGAACTACATCCGCCTGAAGATCAAGGCGGACCGCGTGGTGATCATCGACGACCAGGAGGCCTACTCGCAGGGCCTGGCGGACACCGTCCAGGCGAACCTGAAGGCGCACAACGTGAACGTCACGCGCGAGTCGGTCAGCCAGGACACGACCGACTTCTCCTCGCTGATCGCCAAGATCCCGGGGAACACGGACGTCGTCTACATTCCGTGGCAGCTCTCGCCGCGGGCGCAGGCGTTCGGCCAGCAGCTCAAGGGAGCGGGCAAGAACGCAACGCTGTTCGGCTCGGACGGACTGTTCGACCCGTCGACCTTCAAGATCAACGGCTCGTTTGTGTCGTTCTTCCCAGTCGACACGAACACCGGCGTCGTGAAGGCCTACGCCGCCGCTCACGGCGGTGACAGCGAGACGTTCGGCGCTCCGTCCTACGCGGCGACGCAGGTGGTCGTCGGCGCGATCACGAGGGCGTGCAAGGACGGCAAGGCAACCCGCGCCGAGGTGCGTCGGCAGATCGCGCTGACGAACATCCCGGCGGCTCTCTCGATCCTCGGCTTCCGGGTCGTGTTCCAGAGGAACGGCGAGCTCCGCTTCGGCGGCTTCGGCGTCTTCCAGATCCAGTCCGACGCCTCGTACAAGCGCGTCGGGTAACACTCCAACCTGAAGTGCAAGGCGTGCGGCCCATCGATGGATGGGCCGCACGCCTTTCTATGAGAGGGTTGCAGGCGTGGGGATGAGCCAGAACCTCCGGGTCCAGCTCGCCAACCTCGGAGGATTGGCGGTCATCCTCGCCTGCTGGACGATCTACGCCGTCTACTTCTCGCCCACGCAGGGATGGACGTTCTACTTCCAGCTCACGGTGAACGGGATCATCCTCGGCAGCGTGTACGCCCTGATCGCCCTCGGCTACACGATGGTGTACGGGATCCTGAAGCTGCTCAACTTCGCCCACGGCGACGTGTTCATGATCGGAGCGTTCATCGCCTTCGGCGTCCTGACGCTGATCGGAGGCGCGTACAACCCGGCGATTCCCGCGGGAGCCGGCGGCGCGCTGATCCTGCTGTGCATGTTCGTGGCCGCGATGGGCGGCTCGGGACTGCTCGGGGTCGCGATCGAGCGCTTCGCCTACCGGCCGCTCCGCAACGCGCCGAGGATCGCGCCGCTGATCACCGCGCTCGGAGTGGCGTTCTTCCTGGAGAACTCGATGCTGCTTCTCTTCGGATCGCGGTTTCGAACGTACAACGGCTTCGATCTCGTCTCGTACAACGGCATCCACATCGGCGGTGACAACGGCGTCTTCATCCAGTACCTGGGTCTGATGGTCATCGTCAGCGCGGTGGTGTTGATGGTCGCCCTCGTCGCCCTCGTGCGCTGGACGCAGTTGGGCAGGGCGATGCGGGCAGTCTCGTTCGACGGGGAGGCCGCGGCGATGATGGGCATCGACATCAACCGCGTGATCGCCGGCACGTTCTTCATCGGCTCGGCCCTCGCGGGGGCCGCCGGCGTCATGTTCGCGCTGCTCTACAGCCAGATCTACCACCTGATGGGCTTCCTCGCCGGCCTCAAGGGCTTCACCGCCGCGGTCGTCGGCGGGATCGGCAGCATCCCGGGCGCGATGCTCGGCGGGCTGCTCGTCGGCCTCGTCGAGTCGTGGGCAAAGGGCTACTTGAATGGAAATGTCGCCGACGTGGTCGTGTTCGGGATCCTGATCGCGATCATGCTGATCCGCCCGACCGGCCTGCTGGGCACGCCCGCGCTGCAGAAGGTGTAGCCCGTGACGGAACCCGGACCTCCCGCACCCGGCGCTCCTGCAGAGGAAGGGCGGCAGATCGGCGTCGACCAGTGGGTGGCCCAGGCGGACGCGCGCCGGGAAGAGCATCGTGGCGCGTGGGGATCGATCGTCCGGATCTGGCGGATGCTCCCTCCGGCCGGGAAGCTCGCGCTGCTCACGCCCGCGATCGCGGTCCCGTTCCTTCCGATCAGCAACGGGAACCTCTTCAACTACGGCATCTTCATCCTGATCTACGCGCTGCTCGCGCTCGGGCTGAACGTCGTGCTCGGCTTCGCCGGACTGCTCGATCTCGGCTACGTCGCTTTCTTCGGCTTCGGCGCCTACATCTACGCCTTGCTCTCGGGCACGCATAGCGAGAAGGGCCACACGTACACGCACCACTGGGACGCGCAGTGGTCGATCCCGGTGTGCGTCGCGATCTGTGCGCTGCTCGGGCTCTTCCTCGGCTCGTCATCGCGCCGGCTGCTCGGCGACTACCTCGCGATCGTCACGCTCTTCTTCGGCCAGGCGTTCGTCATCTTCACCAACGCCACCGATCCCTACGGGATCACCAACGGATCCAACGGTCTCGCCAACGTCGATCCACTCACATTCCTCGGCGGCCACGTCACGATCGACACGACGCGCGGGTACTACTGGTTCCTGCTCGGCGTCGTCGCCCTCGTCCTGGTCGTGCTCCACTTCCTCAGCGAGTCCCGGACCGGGCGGGCCTGGAAGTCGGCGCGCGAGGATCCGCTGGCGGCCGAGCTGATGGGCATTCCCGTCAACCGGCTCAAGATCATGGCCTTCAGCTTCGGCGCGGGGATCGCCGGGCTCGCGGGGAGCATCTTCGCCGCCGTCCAGACCGGCGCGTTCCCCCAGAACTTCGGAACCGCGGTACTGATCCTGATCTACGCCGTCGTGATCCTCGGTGGCACCGGCAGCCTCAGTGGGATGCTCGTCGGCGCCATCGTGATCATCGCGTCCAACCAGGCACTCGACTCCACGTCGCCCCCGAACAATGCGAGGGTCCTCTTCTACGCCGTCCTCATCGCCGCCGTGCTGCTGACCATGAAGTCCTGGCCGAAACGGCTGGCTGCCCTCGGCGGCGCCGCGCTGTTCGGCCTCGTGCTGCGCGAAGTCGTGGGGACGGTCTGGACGAACGGCACGAACGGCGAGGTGACATCCGGAGGCTTCCTCGACTGGGTGATCCGACACTGGGTCCTGATCCCCGAGCATCCGCACCGGCTGGCGGTCTGGGGATATCTGCTGCTGATCGCCTGCATCGTCGTGCTCGTCCAGCTGAAGGGCTGGTGGCGCATCCTCGTCCTGGTGCCCACGCTCACCCTGACCGCGTTCGTGTGGGAGAACCTGATGATCGAGCAGCCGGCGGTCACACGATCGGTCCTCTTCGGTGTGCTGCTGATCGCGGTGATGACGATCCGACCGCAAGGCCTGTTCGGCACCGCGAGGGTGGAAATCGTCTAGTGGCGCGCCTGCTCGATCTGGAAGGGGTCTCGAAGGCGTTCGGAGGGCTGCAGGTGATCCACGGCCTCGACCTGCACGTCGAGGAGAACGAGATCGTCAGCGTGATCGGCCCGAACGGCGCCGGCAAGACCACACTGTTCAACCTGATCACCGGGGTCTACCGGCCGGACGAGGGCGAGATCCACTTCGGGGGCGAGTCGATCGTCGGGCTGCCGCCGTATCGCATCAACCAGCGCGGCATCGCCCGCACGTTCCAGAACCTGCGGTTGTTCCTGAACATGACCGTCAAGGAGAACGTGATGGCCGCCGCGTACGGTCACACGCGCGCCGGCGTGGTGCGCTCGATCCTGCGGACGCCGGGCATGCGGCGCGAGGAGAAGGAGATCGCGGCTCTGGCGGAGCAACGCCTGTCCTTCTTCGGGCAGCGGCTGATGGGCTACCGGTGGGACCAGCCCGCCTACTCGCTCTCCTACGCGAACCGCCGCCGCCTGGAGATCGCACGGGCGACCGCGACGAACCCGCGTCTCTTGTTGCTGGACGAGCCGGCCGCCGGGATGAACCCGGTCGAGACGCACGAGATCACCGAGCTGATCGCGAAGCTGCGGACCGACGGCGGCTACACGGTGCTCGTGATCGAGCACGACATGCACGTCGTCGAGGGAATCTCCGACCGCGTGGTCGCCCTCGACCACGGCGTCAAGATCGCCGAGGGCTCCTTCGAGCAGGTGGCCACGAACCCGCAGGTGGTCGAGGCGTACCTCGGACGCCCGGCAGCGGCTGCTGGGGGTGCGTCGGGATGAGCCAGAACGGTGGCCCGCTGCTCGAGCTCGACGCGGTCGACACCTACTACGGGCCGATCCACATCCTCCAGGGGCTGTCACTCGTCGTCCGCCCGGGTGAGCTCGTGTGCCTGCTCGGCGGCAACGCATCGGGCAAGTCGACGACGTTGAAGACGGTTCTCGGGATCGTCAAGCCGCGGTCGGGCCACGTCCGCTTCGCCGGCGAGGACGTGACCGACCGCCCGACCAGCTACCGGATCGGCAAGGGGATGGCGATCGTGCCCGAGAACCGGCGGCTGTTCGGGCCGATGACGGTGCTCGAGAACCTGCAGATGGGCGCCTACCTGACCGGCGGCGGCGAGCCCGAGGACTACGAGCGCGTCTACACGCTCTTCCCGCTGCTGTACGAGCGCCGCTCGCAGCTCGCCGGGACGCTCTCCGGCGGCGAGCAGCAGATGGTCGCGATGGCCCGTGCGCTGATGTCCCGGCCGAAGCTGATGCTGATGGACGAGCCCTCGATGGGGCTCGCGCCGATCCTCGTCGAGCGGAGCTTCGAGATCATCGAGCAGGTGCACCAGGCCGGTGTCGCCGTCCTGGTCGTCGAGCAGAACGCGAACGTGTCGCTCTCGATCGCCGACCGCGGCTACGTGCTCTCGACGGGGCGTCTGGTGTTGGAGGGAAAGGCCGCGGACCTGCTCCAGGACGAAGGCCTCCGCAAGGCCTACCTGGGCCGCTAGGGCCGCCTGAAATCCGGGCGCTTCGCGCCCATGACGATTTCGGGCGGTGTCCTCCAGCCGCAGCGAGCCGCAGCCGCCATGTCGGCTGCGGCGGCGGCGAAACCTAGCCGACCGAATCTCGGAAGGCGACTGCCTCGCCCGCGAGCTGCGACGACTCCTCGATCGGCAGGATCGGAGTCGCCTTGAAGCGCAGCCACGGGGTCCATGCGTCGATCGTGCGCGCGAGCGTCGCCGCGCTGTCGACCTCGACGATCGCGACGCCACCGCTGCCGTCGGTGAAGCCGTAGAACCCCCTGCTGAAGTCCGCTCCTTCGGGCGGCTGCCATTGGGAGAAGACCGCGAGCGACCGCTTCTGGCCCTCTTCGGTGGTATCGATGAACTCCCAGCTGACGTGGAACAGCATCGCTGCCTCCTTCGAGTCGGGACGGGAGGAGGATAGAAGAGGGTCAGGCTTCATCACCTGATCCTGCTGTTCGAAGCGCCACCAGCGCCGGAAGCCGCGACGGACTGACGCCTGTCCCTCCTCCAAGTACGCTTCCTGGGTGGCCGTGACAGCCGCCAAGCTCGGCGCGGGGATCCGCACCGAGTTCCCGATTCTCGCGCACACGACGTACCTCAACTCCTGCTCGCAGGGAGCGTTGTCGCACCGGGTGCGGGCCGCCTATGAGGAGTATCTGAACGGCTGGGACGAGAACGGGGCGGAGTGGGGCGTCTGGGTGGAACGCGCCGACGCCGCCCGCGCGGCGTTCGGGCGGCTGCTGCACGCCGAATCCTCCGAGCTGGCGGTGACGACGTCCGTCACCCAGGGGGTCTCCGGGATCGTCTCCGCCCTCGACCTCCGGGCGCGGCCCAAGATCGTGATCAGTGAGTACGAGTTCCCGACCGTGGGCCAGATTGCCCATGCGCAGGAGCTGCGGGGCGCCGAGGTCGTTCACGTGCGGCCCGAGGCTGACGGCTCCATCCCGCCCGAGCGCTTCGCCGAGGTGATCGACGAGCGTACGGCGCTCGTCTGCTGCACCACCGTCTCCTACCGCACCGGTCACCGACACGACGTCGGCGCGATCGCGCGCCTTGCCCACGGCCGGGGCGCCCTTTGCCTCGCCGACTCGTACCAGGCCGTCGGCGCGATCGACTTCGACGTGCACTCGCTCGGGATCGACTTCGCCACGGGCGGAACGGTGAAGTACCTGCTCGGCTCCTCCGGGCTCGGCTTCCTCTACGTCCGCTCCGGGCTGCTGCCCCAGCTTCTCCCTACCCAGACCGGCTGGTTCGCCGACGAGGACATCTTCCGGATGGACATCTCCGACTACTCGCCGGCCGCCGACGCCCGCCGGTTCGACGCGGGCACGCCGCCGGTGCCGAACATCTACGCCGGGCTCGCCGGCATGTCCCTGATCGAGGAGGCAGGCACGGCTGCGATCGAGGAGCACGTCTCCGCCCTCGCGACACGGCTGATCGAGGGCCTCGATGAGCTCGGCGCGGTTGTCGCAACGCCGAGCGACCCCGCC
Source organism: Actinomycetota bacterium (assembly GCA_046734335.1). Lineage (GTDB taxonomy): Bacteria > Actinomycetota > Thermoleophilia > Gaiellales > Gaiellaceae > DATBLE01. The sequence continues at coordinate 18,211 of JBKPRA010000022.1, forward strand.
CGCCGCGGCCCGCTCGTCTGCGTCCGCTCGACCGACGTCCGCGCGCTGGTGGAGGCACTGGCGGCCGAGCGGATCACCTGCTCCGAGCGCGAAGCGAACCTACGCATCTCCCTCCACCTCTACAACGTCGAGGACGACGTCGACCGCGTGCTCGACGCGCTCCGCCGAAACCGCTCGCTGCTCGCCTAGCCCTCAGCCGTTCGTGGAGAGCAGAAGATTGCTCCTCTTGGGGATCGCGCACGGCGAGTAGAAGAAGCTGACGAGGACAGCGGTGAAGCTCTCGAAGCAGATCTGCTTCGTCTGGCCGTAGATCGTCTGTCTTGTCGATCGCCACTTGGTAGTGCAGGTGCGGGCCGCACGAGCGGCCGATGTTGTCGACCTTCGCCAGCGGATCGCCACGCTCGACCCCGCTTCCTGCCCCGAGGATCGACACGACGAGCGGCGCGACCGCGCCGGGCGGAGGCGGACCCGGCGGAGGAGGAGGCGGCGGTGGCGGTGGCGGTGGCGGTGGCGGTGGCGGAGAATCGGGCAGATCGACCTGCCAGCGGTGGCTGTCCCGCGCGGTGAACGTATGCCCCGCGCGGTCGGTGTTGGTCGCGACGACCACGAAGAGGTGCTGCCCATCCGCCAGCCCGGTATAGGACTTCGGCGAGCGGCATTCAGCCGGATTGCCACCGGCGGCCGACGTCGACCTGGCCGGCGGCGCGCTCGTGATCGTCACCGTGAGCGCAGGGCTGCCGAGCGCACTCGAGCCGAAGGAGAGCGCGGCCATGCCGCTCGCGAGCGCTGCGACCGCTCTTCCTCGCCGCGCTGGGCCACTTCCGCCTTCGATGCCCACCGTCCCAGTGTCCGCACAGGGTTCGAACATCCTTAAACAGCGGCGCCGTCGTGCGCGCATTTAGACTCGCCACCATGTTGCTGCGCGCGTTCGACTACGCATGCCCGGCTTCCGTGGACGAGGCGGTGAAGCTGCTGGCGGCCCGCGAGGACGCCCGCGCACTCGCCGGCGGCCAGAGCCTCGTCAACGTGATGAAGACGCGCGTTGCCTCGCCCGAACTGGTGGTCGACCTGAACCGGATCGCCGCGCTGCGCGCGATCTCGAGCGACGGCGGCGCGCTGACGATCGGGGCGATGACGACGTACGCGGCGATCGTCGACTCGCCGGAGGTGGCCGCAGCGCGGCCGATCCTGACCGAGGTCGCGCGCACGATCGCCGACGTCCAGGTTCGCAACCGCGGCACGATCGGCGGCAACGTCTGCTCGAACGACCCGACGAATCACTTCCCGCCGCTGCTCGCCGCGCTCCAGGCCGAATTCACCATCCGCAGCGGGGACGGCGAGCGCATCGCGACCGCGGACGAGTTCTTCGAAGGCGTGTTCGCGACCGCCGTCCACCCGGGCGAGCTGCTGACGGCGATCCGCGTCCCCGCGAAGGGCGACGCCCGCGACGGCTGGGCCAGCGCAACGCTCGGCAAGGAGGGCACCGGCATCGTCAGTGTGGCCGTCACCGTCTCCGGCGGCAACGCGAGGATCGCGATCGGGTGCGTCGCGGCCACACCCGTCGTTCTCACCGCGAGCGCCGACGAGACTGCGGTCGCCGACGCGGTAAAGAGCACCGATCTCGACCCGCCCGGCGACGTGCATGCCTCGGCCGACTACCGCCGCCACCTCGCCGCCGTCCTCGCCGGCCGGGCAGTCAGGGACGCAGCGTGAGCGATCACACCATCGTCGTGAGCGTCAACGGCGAGCGCTACGAGCGCGAGGTCGAGGCCCGCAAGCTCCTCGTCCACTTCATCCGCGACGATCTCGACCTGACCGGCACCCACGTCGGCTGCGACACGGGCAACTGCGGTGCCTGCACGGTGCTGCTCGACGGCACGGCGGTGAAGAGCTGCATGCTCCTCGCCCCGCAGGCCGACGGCGCCGAGATCACGACCGTCGAGGGGCTGGCCGGGGACGACGGCGACCTGACGCCGCTCCAGCAGGCCTTCCACGAGCACCACGGGCTGCAGTGCGGCTACTGCACGCCCGGGATGCTGATGAGCGCGACCTACCTCCTCTCCCACACGCCGCAGCCGAGCGAGGAGGAGATCCGGCGTGCCATTCAGGGCAACATCTGCCGCTGCACCGGCTACGTGAACGTCGTCAAGTCGATCCAGGCGGCATCGGGTCAAAGGTCAGCAGAGCGCCCATGACCGAGACCGCGCACGAGACCCAGGTCGAGCTGGAGGTCGGGTACGCGTCGGGCAAGAGCGTCCCGCGCAAGGAGGACGGCCGCCTCGTCCAGGGCCAAGGCGTCTTCGCGGACGACGTCAAGCGACACGGGATGGGTTACGTCCATTTCGTCCGCTCGCCGTACGCCCACGCGGAGATCGTCTCGGTCGACGTCTCCGCCGCGGAGGCGCTCGACGGCGTCTACGGGACGCTGACCCCGGACGAGGTCGCGGAGCTGACCGACCCGTTCTTCGAGCTGACCACGCCGCCTGGCAGCCAGATCAAGGACTACGCGCTGGCGGTCGGCCGCGTCCGCCACATCGGCGAGCCGGTGGTCGCCGTCGTCGCCGAGACGAGGGAGCGTGCCCGTGACGCCGCCGACCTGGTCGAGGTCGAGTACGAGCCGCTGGACGTGATCGTCGACGCTCGCCGCGCCCGGGACGAGGGCGCGCCCGTCCTCCACGACGACGCCGGGACGAACGTCGTCTGGTCGGGAACGTTCGACTGGGGCGATGTCGACGGGGCGCTGAAGGCCGCCGACCGCGTCGTGAAGATCGAAGAGCTGCACTTCGACCGGTTCTCCTCCACCCCGCTCGAGTGCTCGGCGGCGCTGGTCGAGCACGACCGGGGCACGGGCCAGTTCACACTGCACTGCAACCACCAGATGCCCGGCGTCGCTGCCATCTGGATGGGTCCTGCCCTGCGCGTGCCCCTGGACAAGCTTCGCTTCGTCACCCAGGACATCGGCGGCGGCTTCGGCAACAAGATCACCACGCACACCTACCTGACCGCCTGTTGCCTGCTGGCCCGCAAGCTGAAGCGACCGATCCAGTGGACCGAGTGGCGCACCGACCAGCACACCGCCAACGCGCACGGGAACGAGCGCTGGTTCAACGACATCGAGGTCGCCGTCCAGAACGACGGCACGATGCTCGGCTTCAAGGTCAAGGCGCTCGACGACTGCGGCGCCTTCCCGCGCTACGAGCCGCTCGGCTGCATCATCTGGGCGCAGGTCACACCCGGTCTGTACCGCTGGCGCAACATCCGTGTCGACTTCACCCAGGTGGTGACGAACAAGAGCCCGGTGGCGCCGAACCGCGGCTACTCGCGTATGCAGCAGCTCTGGCTGACCGAGCGAATCTGCGACCTCGTCGCCCACGAGCTCGGGCTCGACCCCGTCGAGGTGCGCAAGAAGAACTATGTGCGCGCGGACGAGATGCCGTACGAGACGCCGAACGGCTGCGTCTACGACTCCGGCGACTACGCGCGCTGCCTGGACATCGCGCTCGACCTGATCGACTACGACGCCGTCCGCGAACGGCAGAAGAGCCCGAACGGCAAGCTGATCGGGATCGGGATCGGCTCCACGCTCGATTCCGGTACGAACAACTTCGGCCAGTCGACGCTGCTCAACCCGGAGCTCCAGTTCTCGGGGAACAACGAGGTGGCGACGATCAAGCTCGACATCTTCGGTGAGATCGTCCTGACGATCGGCACCGTCCCGCAGGGGCAGGGCCACGAGACGGTCGCCTCGCAGGTCGCCGCCGACATCCTCGGCGTGTCACCGGACCAGATCCACGTGCGGCCCGGTCACGACTCGTACTGGAACTCGCACGCCGGCTTCTCGGGGACCTACGCGAGCCAGTTCGCGGTCACCGGCCTGGAGGCGGTGAAGGGCGCGGCGGAGCAGCTGGGCCTCGAGATCCGCCGCCTCGCGGGCGGCGTGCTCGGCGGCGCCGACCCCGACGACGTCGTCCTAGAGGGCGGGTTCGCCAAGCGCAAGGACAACCCGGAGGCGGCGCTGCCGTTCATGGCCTGCGGCGCGATCATCAACGCGAACAATGCGGCGATCCCACCCGAGCTGCGCGACATCACGCTCAACTGCCGCTACGTCTACGTGCCGCCGTTCGAGCTGCCCGACCTCGAGAAGAAGTTCGGCAACCTGACGCTGACCTACGCGACGCAGATCCACGCCTGCGTGGTCGAGATCGACCCGGAGACGGGCGAGGTCGAGCTCGCCGACTACGCCGCGGTCGACGACTGCGGCATCAGGATCAACCCCCAGATCGTCGAGGGCCAGGTGCACGGCGCCACCGTCCACGGGATCGGCGCCGCCCTGCACGAGACGTTCGCCTACGACGAGTACGGGCAGCTCCTGACGTCCAACTTCTACGACTACCACGTCCCCCACGCGCTTGACCTGCCCGAGATCAAGACCGGGCACATCGAGAGCCCCTCGCCGTTCTCCTCCCTGGGCACGAAGGGCATGGGCGAGGGCGGCGGCGCCGCGATCCACGCGATCTGCGCGGCGATCCAGGACGCCCTGCGCGCCGCGGGCAAGCCGGCTGTGGTCAACGACTCGTTCAACCCGCCCGAGCGGGTCTGGCGGATGCTCCAGGCCCCGGAGGAGACGGCGGCTCTCGTGGAGGTAACCACTCAGTGAAAGTCGAAGGCACGAAGAAGTTCGACGCGCCACCCCAGGTGGTCTGGGACGTGCTGAACGACCCGTCCAAGATGGCCAAGCTGCTCCCCGGCGTGGAGAGCTTCGAGATCCAGGACGACCGGCACTGGAAGGCGTCGGTGAAGATCCCGCTCGGCATGGGCGGGCTGAAGCTGAACTTCAGCTTCGAGAAGATCGAGGAGCGGCCGATCGAGTACGCCAAGCTCGCCTCGAAGGGCCAGGGCGTGGGTGCGATCGTCGCCATGGAGACCGAGTTCAATCTCAAGCCCGACGGCGACCGGACGCACATGGATTGGGTCGCCGACGTCCGCGTCGCCGGCCCGATCGGCAGTATGGGCCAGCGCGTCTTCCAGCCGATCGTCAACCAGCAGGTCGGAAACGTCCTCGATGCGCTCGAGGAGCAGGTGGCGGAGGCGAAGGGCGGCGGCCAAGCCGGCGCCGAGGAGGGCATCCATCCCGCCTCGCCCGAAGCGTACGAGGCCGAGCCTGACGCTCCGACACACTCGACCGACGCCTAGAGAACTCAGCCGGCCGTCGCGGCGACCTCGGCCGACTGGGCGCTCGTGTTGACAGAGGTGTCGAACGCGCGGATGACGTAGTACACGGCCGTTCCGCGCGGAGCAGTAGTGTCGACGAAGATTGGCCTGTCGAGGAACGGGCCGACCGGCTGGTACCCGCTGCCGCTCGTCGTCGACCGGTACACGCGGTAGCCGGCGAGGTCCGGCTCCGCGCCGTACGACCAGGTGAGCGTAATGATTCCCAGGCCGCCGGGCAGCGCGGTCGGTGTGGACGGCGCCGCCGGAGCGGTCCGATCGCCGAACAGGAAGCGAAGCCGCTGGAGAACCGGGACGACACCCACCTCTCTGTTCTCGGAGACGGGGAAGTCGCCGCCGCCGGGCAGGTCGTCGTGGAGGCAGATGGCAGTGGCGACCGCGCTCGCCTCGTGCTCGGCGGTCCATTGGAGCGTCGTCTCTCCCCCGCCGGACAAGGCGAGCTTCTGTGCGGTCGCACGTCTGAGCAGCTCGTCACGGATCACCGCGCGCGCCACCGCGAGCGTCGCGTGGGAGCGGGTCAGCGCCTCGAGATAACCCCGCTGCTTCGCCCGGAACCGGGCGATCGCCGCCTGCTCGGCGATCGCCACGGCCGCGTCCGGCACGGTTGCCCCGGACCGCAGCACGGCGCTCGAGAAGGCGGCGGAAATTGCTTCATGCCGGTTGTGGAGGACGGCAGCGAGCCCGTCGACGGCGGCGGTTGCGACCGTCCCGCCGTCGTACGCGCAGGTCGCACCGACCGGCAGCACGATCTGACCCTCGGTCCGCGACGTGTTGAACGCGGGTCCCGCCTTGCTCGGCGCGTCGCACAGCTTCGAGTCGCGGGCCCAGAGGTAGGCGCAGGCGGTGACCAGCTTGTCGGGATCGTTCGCGCCGAACAATGCCCAGCCCCACGACCAGATCGACGCGAGCCCGGTCTCCTTCGCGACCTGCGCGGTCGAGAGCGCCTCCCACTTCACGACACGGAGCCATGCCTCGACCGGCTCGAGGCCCTGTCGGCCGCCGATCCCGGCCACCCGCGCGGAGTGGAACCCGAGCGCGATTCCGAGCTTGGCCGGGTCGATTCCGATGCCCTTGAACTGGGCGACGAAGCCCCGGGCGCCCTCGCGGACCCGACGCGACCCGAGCACGGGCCCCAGCGCCGACAGGCGCGTGCCGTCGAAGTACAGCTCGTAGACGATCGAACCCGCGTTCGCAACCTGCCGCCACCAGTCGGCCGCGGCGCCGTCGGTGTTCGGGTCGCCGTGAACGAACAGCACCGGCCGCGCGCCACGGACGTGGAGCTGCTTCATCAGCTCGAGCAGGTTCGCGCGGTAGGTCGCGTTCGCCGACGACCAGGGCGTCTTCAGCGACTCGCCGAAGAGCTCGTTCAGGGCGACGATCGGCGTCGCGCACGCGGTCGAGGCCGACGCCCGCTGGAACAGCGCGTCTGCGGTCGCGTCGATCGACGCGGGATCGTTCGGATCTGCCGGCTGCCCGACCAGGGTTGGCAGGTGCAGCTCGAAATAGGTGGTGGCCGCGCCCTTGTCGCGGAATTGCCTCGGGATGACTGTCCCGCTCGCCGTGACGACGACGCCCGGTTGCGCGAACAGCGCGCGGATGTCGGGAGCGACGCTGCCCTCCGCATAGTCGATCCAGACCGGTGCTGTGGTTGGGATGCCGCACGGATCGGTTGCCTGGCGCGCCGCGCCGGCTCCGCCGACAACGAATGCGCCGGTGAAAACCACGAGCAGGCAACAAAGGCTCCGGGCGGACGACCGGGGGGTACGAAACACCATCTCGTCTCCTTGGTGCTCGACGGGCTGCCTGCCGCGCCGGACGCTACTCCTACGTGACGACCCACACAAGTGAGCGTTTAGCGCCGCATTAGCGCTAACCGGGGCGCGCTCCGGTGGAGTCGCTCTAGGATCGGTCCGTGCCCCCGCCATTCCGGATCGGCGTCATGCAGCTGACGATGGAGCCGCTCGAGGAGATCCTCGAGCACGCCCGCGCCATGGACGAGGGCGGCTTCGACACGATCTGGCTCGCCGAGGCCTACCCGTGGTGGCGCAAGCACTCGATGGAGGCACGCTCGTCGACCGCGCTCTCGGCGCTCGTCGCCCGCGAGACCGAGCGGCTGGCGGTCGGCTGGGGGATCATCTCGCCGTTCACGCGCCACCCGATCCAGATCGCGATGGAGGCGCGCGTGACGCAGGAAGCGGCCGGCCCGGATCGGTTCTACCTCGGGCTCGGCGTCTCCAAGATCTTCATGCGCCACGCGGCGATCGAGTCGAAGCCGGTGGCGGCGATGAAAGAAGCCGCCGAGATCATCCGGGGCGTGCTCGGCGGCGAGGCCGTGGACGTCGAGGGCAAGGTCTTCTCGGCGCACGTGCCGGCGTTGAAGGACGACGCAGACACACCGCGCTGGGACGTGCCGCTCTACTTCGCGGGGACGGGGCCGATGATGCTCCGCGCCTCGGCCCAGTCAGCGGACGGGCTGCTGACCGCCTCGATCACCACACCGGCGTTCGTCCGCTATGTCCGCGGCGAGCTGGAGCAGGCCGGCCGCGATCCCGACGACCTCGACCTCGGCTGCACGATCGTCGCCTCGATCGACGAGGACCGCGACCGGGGCCGCGACGGCGCGCGCGAGATCGCCGGCATGTACCTGGCCAACAAGGTGCAGAACATCCAGGGCGCGGCGGACACGCTGCTCGAGTGCGCCGGTCTGACGCAGGACGAGATCCGGCCGGTCGCGGAGGCGATGGAGGAGGGCGGCCGCCTCGCGGCGAAGGCGGCGGTCACGGACGAGATCCTCGACAAGTGCAAGCCGATCGCCGGCACGCCGGCGGACTGCGTCGCCGCGATCCGGGAATACCGTGAGGCGGGCTGTACCCACGTCATGCTCGAGCTCTGGGGGAATGACAGGATCGGCCAGCTGGCACGCTTCAGCCGCGAGGTCCTGCCGCACGTGAGGTGAGCGACCGCCTCTCGGTCGGCATCGTCGGCGGCGGCATCGGGGGCCTCGCCGCCGCGCTCTCCCTGCTCCAGAGAGGCTTCGACATCCACGTCTACGAGCAGGCCCGGGACTTCGCCGAGGTCGGCGCCAGGATCCAAGTCAGCCCGAACGCTTCGCGGGTCCTGCACCGGCTCGGTTTGGGCGACGCCCTCGCGCGAATGGGCGTCCGCCCGCTCGCGTGGCGGCAGCGCCGGTGGGATGACGGCCGCACGTTGCTTCATACGCCGCTCGCCGACGCCGTCGTCGAGGCCTTCGGATTCCCCCACTACCAGACGCACCGCGCCGATCTGCTCGAGGCGCTGGTGCGCGAGCTCCCCACTGACCGGCTTCACGTCTCCCACCGCCTGACCGGCTTCGACCAACGTGGTGACCGTGTCTCGCTCGCCTCCGATGCTTCCGTTCATGGCGCAGGGGGCGGCGCAGGTGATCGAGGACGGCGCAACGCTGGCGACGTGCCTCGCCGAGACCTCCGGCGTGGAGGCTGCCTTGCGACTGTACGAGTCGGTGCGAATGCCGCGCGCGTCGAAGATCCAGGCGATGTCGGCGCAGAACAAGTTCCGCTTCCACCTGCCGGACGGGCCCGAGCAAGAGGAGCGCGACCGGCAGATGGCGACGCAGTCGACCGACTGGTCGATCAACGCAGTCGCCTGGATCTACGGGCACGACGCCGGAATCGTCGACGAGGCGCCCGAGTAGTATCGAGCGGCGATGCAGATCGGGCGACAGTCGAGCGGAGTCCAGATCGATCGGCGCAGCCTCGTCGAGACGGCGAGCGCGCTGGTCGACATCCCCAGCCCGACGGGGTCGGAGCAGGCGATGGCCGAGCACATGGCGGGGCTGTTCCACGAGATGGGGCTGCACGTCCAGTGGCAGGAGGTCGAGGACGGCCGCCCCAACGTGATCGGGACATGGCGCGGGTCCGGCGGCGGCAAGACGCTGATGTTCAACGGCCACATGGATACCTCGTACTCGGGGCACGAGCCGTGGCTGGCCGGTCACCGCGGGTTTCGGCCCGAGGCGCGTGTGGAGGGCGACTACCTGTTCGGTCTCGGGATCTCGAACATGAAGGGCGCGCTCGCCTGCTACGTCGAAGCCGTTCGCGCGCTCCAGGCGGCGACCATCCGGCTGAAGGGCGACGTGCTGATCGCCGCGGTCGTCGGCGAGATCGAGAAGACGCAGTGGGGCGAGGAGTTCCGGGGGAAGGAGTACCGCGGCTACGCGGCCGGCTCGCGACACCTGGTCTCGCACGGCGGCGTCGCCGACATGTGCGTGCTCGGCGAGCCGACCGAGCAGCGGATCGTGCTCGGCCATTACGGCTCGATCTGGATGCGGCTGACGACCCGCGGGCCGTTCATCCACACCGCGTTCAGCGGCGGCCGCTCGGAGGAGAACTCGATCCTGCGCATGCGTGCGGTCCTCGACGCCGTCGCGGAGTGGATCCCGGAGTGGCAGGCGCGGACCTCGTACGGCGACAAGCCCGGCGTCGTGAACGTCGGCTCGATCAGAGGAGGGTTCCCCTGGCGGGTGTCGCGGACGCCGGAGCGCACGTCGCTCTTCCTCGACGTGCGCGTGCCTCCGACGATGCCGATGGCAGAGGCGCGCACCGCGCTCGGCGACTGGGTGCGCGCGCTGCAGGAGCGCTTTCCCGACTTCGGGCTCGACTGGGAGATCTACGTGTCGGCGCCCGGCGCCGAGATCGAAGAGGGGCACGAGCTCGTCCGCGCGATCGACGAGTCGCACACGGAGGTATACGGCTCGGCGCCGGACCGCGACACGGTGCGGTGGTTCTCCGACGCGAGCGTCCTGACCCGCTACGGGATCCCGACGGTCAACTACGGAACCTCGAGTGGGCTACCGGGCGCCGAGGGCGAGAACCTGGAGATCCGCGGCCTGGTCGACACCGCCAGGGTCTACGCTCTGACCGCGCAACGGGTCTGCGGGGTCGCTTGACCCTCTACCAGTTGCCACACAACCTGCCGGCGCCCGTAGACGACGACGGCTGCGCCCACCTCGAGGGGATGGCCGTGCCGTCGCTGGAGCTGGAGTCGACGCTCGGGCCGGTCGACCTTGCGTCGTTCGGGACCGAGCGCGCCGTCCTGTACGTCTACCCCCGCACGGGACGGCCCGGGCGCGAGGTGCCGGCCGAGTGGGACGCCATCCCGGGCGCGCGCGGCTGCACGCCGCAGTCGTGCGGGTTCCGCGACCACCGCGAGGAGCTGAGCGGCCGGGGCGTACGGCTCGCCGGGCTGTCGGCGCAGACGCTCGAGGAGCAGATTGAGCTTTCGGAGCGGCTCGGGCTGCTGCACCCGGTGATCGCCGACCCCGAGCTCCGTCTCCGCGCCGAGCTCGGGCTGCCGACGTTCGAGTTCGAGGGAGCGACGCTGTACAAGCGGGTAACGCTGATCTTCTCGGCCAGGCGGATCGAGAAGGTCTTCTACCCGGTCTTCCCGCCGGACCGGAACGCGGAGGAGGTGCTTGAGTGGCTCGGCTCGTGACGTTCGACGAGGGCCGTGTCGGCCGCGTCCAGGACGACGAGATCGTCGTCCTGGACGTGCCGACGACGCGCGAGTGGTTCGAGCGCGGCGGCGGCGCCGCGACCGGCGAGCGGGTGCCGCTGGCGGGCGCGAAGCTGCGGCCGCCGATCGTGCCGAAGAAGTTCTTCCACACGGCCGGCAACTTCCGCGAGCACGAGGAGGAATCGAAGCAGGTCGACTGGTCGCACAAGATCGCGCCCTGGATCGTCTTCTTCCAGAACGTCGATGCGCTGGTCGGCCAGGACGAGCCGGTCATCTACCCGGAGCACCTGACCGAGGAGCTCGACTACGAGCTCGAGCTGGCGGTGGTGATCGGCCGCGACGGCAAGTGGTTCGGGCCGGAGGACGCGATGGACTACGTCGCCGGCTACGTGATCTTCAACGACATCACCGCGCGGGACATCCAGCGGCGCGAGATGGAATCGGGCGTGTTCTCGTTCTGCAAAGCGATCGACACGTTCTGTCCGCTCGGCCCCTGGATCGTCACGGCGGACGAGATCCCCGATCCCCACGACCTGGCGATGGAGCTGCGGGTGAACGGCGAGGTGCGGCAGACCTCGCATTCGAGCCGGATGTCGGTGACGATCCCGGAGATCGTCTCGCACTACTCGGCGCTGGGGTACTCCGCCGGGGACGTCTTGTCCACGGGGACCGTTTCCGGCGTCGCCGGGTTCTCGCCCGACGCCGCATCGCTCTATCTGAAGCCCGGCGACGTGATGGAGGCCGAGATCGAGAAGATCGGCGTGTTGCGCAACCCGGTGATCTCGTGGCAGGACGGCCACGGCGAGCCGGCGCCGCCGCGCGTCCGGTGGTAGCGGGAGACTTCGCGGTCGTCGCGCTCCTCGACGCGGAGGGCTCGCGTGGTGGACGGCATCTGGACGACCGCGTCCCTGTAGTTTCAGCGCATGACGTGGCCCCGCGACGACTCGAAGCTCGAGCGTGTGCGCGCGCTCATGGCCGACCGGGAGCTGGACGCGCTCGTCGTCCGCGCACCCGACAACGTCCTCTACCTGACCAACTTCTGGGGGATGAAGGGCTTCGACGCCTGCGTCTTTCCGCGCGAGGGAGATCCGACGCTCGTCTGCCTCGAGCCGTCGGCCGAGGACGCCGCCCGCACCGCCTGGACGAAGGAGCTGCGGTTCTTCGGCGGCTACGACGCGGACGACCCGCGGCCGCCCGGACTGCGCGCCCTCGAGCTCGCGCGCGAGGCGGCCGGGAGCTACGACAAGATCGGCCTCGAGCTCTCGCTCGGCACCCAGGCGGCCGATCGCATGGTCGGCGAACCCACCACCTACCCGAAGGCCTGGTTCGACGCGTTCCCGGACGCGGCCGACGCCACGCCACTCCTGAACGAAGCCCGCGCGGTCAAGACCACGCAGGAAATCGAGCGGATGCGCCTCGCGAACGAGATCGCCGCAGCGGCGACGGAGCACGTCCAGGGCGTCCTCCGCCCGGGGATGAACTGCGCGCAGGCGGCGGCCGAGTGGCAGGGGTTCGTCCACGGCGAAGGCACGGGCTGGAACGGCCAGGTCGAGCTCGCGCTGCCGTTCTCCCTCGTCTGGTCGGGCTCGAGCATCAAGACCTTCAGCCCGACGACCGCCGACCCGATCGTCGAGAACGAGCCGACGCTGTTCGAGATCTGGGTCTGCGCCGACGGCTACTGGGCCGACCACACGAAGAACATCTGCCCCGGGTCGCTCTCACCCAGGTACGCGGAGCTGCTCGACCAGCTGACCGCCGTCTACGACGACGCGGTCGAGTTCTGCCTGCCCGGCGCGGGCCTGGCCGAGCTCGACCGGCGCGTCCGGAAGGGCATCGCCGACGCCGGATATCCCGGGCAGCCGTCGCACCCGATCTGCCACGGCATCGGCGCCCGTGCCCACGAGCCGCCCTACGCCCACCAGGCCGGCGGCGGCGAGATCGCCGAGAGCATGGTGCTGGCGATCGAGCCCGGCATCTACTGGCCAGAAGGGGGCGGCCTTCGGCTGGAGGACAATTTCCTGATCACCGCAGACGGCCCGGAGAAGCTGTCACCGTTCCCGGATGGCGTCGTCGAGATCTGACCTGATCTGGACGGGCCCGGTGAACGAGCCTCACGCGATCGGCGGCTCGGTCGGGCTCTACGACACCACCCTGCGCGACGGCGAGCAGACCGTCGGCGTCGTACTCGATCCACAGCAGAAGCTCGAGCTCGCGCGCGCGATCGACTCGCTGGGCATCGAGCGGATCGAGGCCGGCTTCCCGCGCGTCTCGCAGGACGACTGGGACGCGGTGAAGCTGATCGCCGAGGCCGGTCTCGACGCCGAGGTCTGGGGTTTCTCGCGCGCGGTCGCCGCCGACGCGGAAGCGCTCGTCGAGCTCGGCGTGCAGGCGAGCGTGATCGAGTCGCCGATCTCGGACGCCAAGCTGGCGGCGCTCGGGGTCACGCGCGAGTCGATGCTGGAGCGCATCCGCAACGCCGTCTCCTTCGCGGCCGGACACGGCATCACGGTCGCCTACTTCGGCGTCGACGGCACCCGCGCCGACGTCGAGTTCTTCCGGCAGGCGTACGAAACGGCGGTCGACGCGGGCGCGGGCGAGGCGGTCGTCGTGGACACGATCGGGATCGCCACGCCCGAGGCGGTCGCGGAGCTCGTCGGTCGGACGCGCGAGTGGCTCGGTACGGATATCCCGGTCCACTTCCACGGCCACAACGACTTCGGCCTGGCGACGGCGGCGGCCGCCGCGGCCGTCCGCGCGGGCGCGACCTGGGTGCAGGGGACGATCAACGGCATGGGCGAGCGTGGCGGCAACGCCAACCTGATCGAGGTCGCGCTCACACTGGACGCGCTCTACGCCGTGTCCACGAATCTCCGCCTCGACCGCGCCCGCGAGGTCTCGCGCCTCGTCCGCGAGACGACCGACACGGAGCTCGAGGCGTGGAAGCCGGTCGTCGGTGAGAACCTCTTTCGCCGCGAGAGCGGCGCCGTCGCCAGCCAGTTCCACGACCCGCCCGCGATCGAGCCGTACTCGTCGGAGCTGGTGGGGGCCGAACGGTCGGTCGTCCTCGGGAAAAAGAGCGGCATCGACTCGATCCGGATCGCTGTCGAGCGCCTCGGTCTCGACGTGCCCGAGGAGCAATGGCCCGACCTGCTTGCGAAGGTGAAGGCGCTCGGCGCCGAGAAGCACGGTCTCGTCACCGACGAGGAACTGGTGGCCATCCTGGAAAGTCCGTAGAGATCCATCCGACCGGCGATCCGGGGACGGTCTGCAGAATCGGAGATGGCCGGCAAACGCTCGCATCCGCAACTGACGCTTGCCGTCCTGGCCATCGCCGGCCTCGCGTACGCGATGCTGAGCTCGGCGGTCGTGCCGGCGCTGCCGACGATCCAGCACGACCTGAACACCTCCGAGACGGGCGTCGCGTGGCTCCTCACCGGCTACCTGCTGTCGGCGTCAGTCGCCACCGCGATCCTCGGCCGCCTCGGCGATATGTTCGGCAAGGAGCAGGTCCTCGTCTGGACGCTCGTAGCCTTTGCCGGCGGCACGCTGCTGGCGGCGGTCTCGCACAACCTCGCCCTGCTGATCGTCGCGCGGGTGATCCAGGGCGTCGGCGGCGGCATCTTTCCCCTCTCCTTCGGGATCATCCGCGACGAGTTCCCGCCGCACGAGGTCGCGGGTGGCATCGGGCTGATCTCGGCGATCCTCGGGATAGGTGCCGGGATCGGCATCGTGCTCGGCGGTCTGGTCGTCGAGCATCTCGGCTGGCAGTGGCTTTTCTGGCTCCCGCTCGTGGTGATCGTCCCCGCGGCGTTCTGCGCCTGGCGGTACATCCCGGAGTCGCCGGTGAAGATCCCGGGGCGCGTGAACTGGCTCGCGGCCGCGCTGATGAGCGGCGGGATCTCGGCGGTCCTCCTGTCGGTGAGCGAGACGACCACCTGGGGCTGGGGCTCTCCGAAGACGCTGGGCCTGCTCGCGCTGGGGCTCCTCGTGTGCGCGGCCTGGGTCGTGGTCGAGGCGCGCAGCGAGCAGCCCCTGATCGACATGAACATGATGCGGATCCGCGGCGTCTGGACCACGAACCTGACCGCCTTCCTGCTCGGCGCCGGCCTCTACTCGTCCTTCGTCGTGTTCCCGCAGTTCGCACAGCTGCCGAAGAGCACCGGCTTCGGCTTCGGCGCATCGGTCGTCGTCTCCGGCCTCTACCTCCTGCCGTCCACGATCGGCATGGTCATCGTCGGCTCGTTGACCGGGAGGATCGCCGCTCGGTTCGGGTCGAAGACGGCTGTGATCGTCGGCTCGGCTTTCACGGCCGCCGCGTACGGCCTGATCGCGGTGGCGCACGGCTCGCCGCAGGACATGCTGATCAGCGCGGCGCTGATGGGCCTCGGGATCGGCCTCGCGTTCGCAGCGCTGGGCAACCTGATCGTGCAGGCGGTCGAACCTCACCAGACCGGCGCCGCCGGCGGGATGAACACGGTCATGCGCACGATCGGGGGCGCGATCGGCGGCCAGCTCTCGGCGACCTTCATCGCCGGCCACCTGGCCGCGAACGGCGAGCCGCTGGTCACCGGCTTCACCGAGACCTTCGTGATGGCGACGGCGTTCCTGGTCGTCTGCACCGCGACGGGCTTCCTGATCCCGGTCGGCGGGCGCGAGCGCCCGGCCGAGCTCGATCCGGCTCTCGGCGCCGAGCGCGTCTAGCCGTCGTAGGATCGCGGCATGAAGTTCAGCATCTACTCCGAGCTGCAGTGGTGGCCGGGCAAGGAGCCGGCTCAGGTCTACGCCGAGGTGCTCGAGCAGATCGAGAACGCCGACCGCCTCGGCTTCGACACCTACTCCGCGATCGAGCACTTCTTCTTCCCGAAGTTCTCGGCGTCGCCCGATCCGATCGCGCTCTTCTCCGCGGCCTCGCAGCGCACCTCGCGGATCAACTTCCGGACGCTCGTGCACGTGCTGCCGTACCACAACCCGATGGTGCTGGCCTCACGAATCGCCTTCGCCGACATCCTGATGGGCGGCCGCTACGAGTTCGGCGTGGGCCGCGGCCACGGCTGGATCCCCTGGCGCGCCGGCGTCGCGTACGGCGAGATGGTCGAGCGCTACGACGAGTCGCTGGACATCCTCTTCACGGCCCTGGAGTCGGGCGGTGAGCCGTTCTCGTACTCGGGGAAGTTCTACGACGTCCACGACGCGCGGATCGTCCCCCCGCCGCGCGGGAAGTTCCGCGTCTTCACCGGCGGCACGTCGGACAAGACGTACATCCTCGCCGCGGAGAAGGGATGGGGAGTCGTCGTCCCGCCGCTGCTCCCGTACGAGGCGCTCCGTGAGCAGCTCGACCTGTACCGCTCGAAGTGCGCCGAGTTCGGCACCGAGCCGGACATCGTCTGGATCCACGCCTGTTACCTCGACGAGGACCGCGACACCGCGGTCCGGGCGGCCGAGGAGGGGATCAAAGGCTTCCTGGCCGGCAACGCATCGCCGCTGGTCGAGCACGAGAAGCCGCCGGCCGACGAGCTGACCGGCGCAGGGTACGGCTTCTACACGGCGGGAATCCTGGAAAAGCTGGCCGAGACGCCCTACGACGAGATGATCGCCGGCGACATCGTCTGGGTCGGCACGCCGGAGGACGTGATCGAGCGGATCGAGGCGGTGCGCGACGTCTGCGAAGGCCTGACGGAGATCTCGATCACCGTCAACCCCGGCGGCTTCGACCACTGGCGGGCGATCAAGAACCAGGAGCTGTTCGCCCAGAGGGTCATGCCGCACTTCAAGGCAAGCGACTAGAACGGTCGGCTTCGGCCTGTCCCTTCTTGGCCTTCAGAGCTCGGCGCCCTCCCAGAGCAGATCCTGCCCACTGACCTCCAGTGCCGGGATCTGACGGCTGGGCGTCTCGCGGGGGGCCGGCTTCCACACGCCCCACGAGCGGCGGTAATACATCAGCGGCGCGTCCTCGTCGGCGGCGCCGTCGCCGTCTTCGACCTGGCCGAGGAGGACGACGTGGTCGCCCGGCTCGATTTCGTGCACGGTGGCGCACTCCGCCCAGGCGAGCGCGTCCGCGTGGAGCACCGGCATGCCGGTCGTGCTCGGACGCCACTCGACCGCCTCGAACTTGTCCTCGGCCTTCGACGCAAACAGACGCGCCAGCTCGCTGCGGCCCTCCCGGAGGAAGTTGACGACGAAGCGACCGCCTGCGCGCAGCGCCGGCAGCGTCCGGGAGGTCAGGTCGACGCACACCAGCAGGAGTGGCGGCTCGGCCGACACCGACGAGACTGCCGTCGTCGTCAACCCGCGCGGCGTCCCGTCCGTGTCCAGCGTGGTCACGACCGCGACGCCGGCTGGATACGACGCCATGATCTCGACGAACAGGTCACGGTCGACCGGCACGTGTGAAGGCTACTCACCCTCAGTGCCGCCAGAGCCGCCGCCGGAGCAGCTCCTTCGCCACCAACGTGCCGGAGCCCGCGCCCAGCCCCGGGCCGGGGTGCGTGCTCGCGCCGATGTGCCACAGGCGACCGAGATGCGTGCGGTGGCCGGGCAGGCCGGGCCGCGGTCGCCAGATCAGGCTCTGGTCGAGGGCACACGAGCCCGAGTAGATGTCCCCGCCGGGCATGTTCGGGTTGGCTGCCTCGATGTCGGCGGGCGAGTAGGCCACGCGGCGGAGGATCGACGCCTCGAAGCCGGGAGCCTGCGCGGCGATCCGCGCCTGGATGCGATCGGCGTAGGCCTCGCGCAGCGCCTCCGTCCAGGTGCAGTCGCCGACGTCCAGCTCACCGGCCGCATCGCCCGCCGGCCGCGAGGGCACCTCCTGCAGCTGGATCCAGAGAATCCAGCGGCCCTCCGGCGCACGCGAGGGGTCGACGGCCAGCGGCTGGCCGACCACGACCGTGGCCTCGGCAGGCAGCAGTCCGCGGTCGGCCTCGTTGACCGCCCGTGAGACGCCGTTCAGTCCGGGCGTGAGGTGGACGATCGCCGTCCGTGCCAGGCGCGGGTCGCCCGTCCACTTCGGAGGTTCCGAGAGCGCGAAATGGATCTGCATCTCTCCCCGGCCGTAGCGGAACCTCCGTGCCTCCTGCAGGGACAGTCCCTCGGGGACTGTCCCGAGAAGCTCGCCGTAGAGCGCCTGCGGCGTCACCCCCGCCAGCACGGCCCTGGTCGCCTCGACCACCTCGCCGTCCGCCGTCCTGACGCCGGTCGCGCGATCGGACTCGACGACGATCTGGTCGACCTCCCGGCCGGTCTCGCATGCACCCCCGGCGTCGCGGATGATCCCGGCCAGCGCTTCGACCAGCCGCACGCCCCCTCCCCGGGGCACCGGCATCCCGCCGAGCTCGATCGCCACGCCGACCACCTGCGCCATGAAGCCGGACGACGCGGCGTCCGGCCCGAGCCCGGTGTGCAACACCCACGGCGCGAACAGCCCCCACGCCCGCTCGTCCTCGAACGTGTCCGCGGTCCAGTCGCGGCAGGTCGAGAGGACGTTCCCGGCGAACTCGACGAGCCCGCGCCGTCCCAGCCGACGCAGCATCCTGGAGGCGAGTCGCGCACCGTCGCGCGACCACAGCTCGGTGCCGAGCACGCCGAAGGTGAGGTCGGCGTTGGGCATGAACTCCGCCACTGCGCTGTCCCATCCCGGCCCGAGCGAAGCGACGTTCTCCTGATGCGACGTGGTCAGGAACCGCGACTGCCCGTCGGGAAAGAGCGTCGCGGTGGGCAACTCCGTGTTCAGGTACTCGACCCCGCGCGCCTCGAGCGCCTTCCGCAGCTGCAGGTACGCCTCCGAGCCGGTGAACAGCGGGTGCCACGAGGCGAAAACCTCGTGGACGAAGCCCGGTTCGGTGATCTCGGCCGTGCGGATCGCGCCGCCAAGCCAGTCGTTCCGCTCGAGTACGCACACCGTCCAGCCCTTGCGCGCGAGCAGGGCTCCGGCAACGAGCGCGTTGATCCCGCTCCCGATCGCGATCGCGTCGTAGCGCCTCACAACGCCTCCACGGCCGCGACCGCGAGCCGCGCGATCTCGTCGACCGGCAGCGCCCACAGCGAGTCGGGGAACGCCTCGCCGAACGTGCCGTCGTCGGACATCACCTCGACGTCGTACCAGCCGCCGTAGCCGCCGGCCTCGAGCGCACGCACCGCCGCGCGCGAATCGTCGCCGGGCAGCGCGCGGTCCAGGTCCGACCGCGTCTCCGGCCGCGTCCGGTCGGAGAGATGCACGCCGAGGATACGGTCGACGCGCGACACCTCGCCCAGGTGCCAGGTGTCGAAGACGATGCCGACGTCGGCGCCGCCGATCAGCTCGAGCGCGGCCTCGATCGTCGACACGGGCGAGAGCAGCTCCGCCTGCGACGGGTGGATCGGCTCGAGCGCGACCGGCACGCCGTGCCGCGCCCCTGCATCTGCGATTCGGCGGATCCCCTCTACCACCGAGCCGCGGTCGTCGCCCGGGCCGGTCAGGAAGAACACGCAGCCCGGCTCGAGCTCCGCGAACCGCGCCACCGACGCGCAGATCGACTCGACGCGTGCCTCCGGCTCCTCCGGCCCGGGGATCAGCGGCGAGGGCAGGATCGAGCCGGCGGCCGGCAGGCACGCCGACACGGCAAGGCTGCTCTCGCGCAACTTCCCGCGCACGTCATCGACACCTTCGAGCTTGGGCTCGAGGATCCCGATCGCGCCCGCTCCGGCCGCGTGGTATGCGACCAACTCGTCCTCGAACGACGCCGGAAACGTCGTCCACTCGCAGATCCCGATCCGCATGCCCCAACGCTAAACCGAACCGCGTTGAACCTGCGTACCGTTCAGTCGTATGGTCTCGTCACGGGATCCGAGGTGCGGCATGGCCGCCTCGGCCCGAGAGCTCACCCGGGAGATGGTTAACTCAGACGGTTCAGCCGAAAGGGAGGAGTGCAGGATGAGGGACTGGAAGAGATGGGGCGTGGTCGGCGGGCTCGCGCTCGTCGTCGCGGTCGCAGTGGCCGTCGGCGGCGTGACGACGGCGTCCGGCGCCAAGTCGGCCAAGAAGCCGATCGTGATCGGGTTCGCCGCCGATCTGAGCGGCCAGATGGCGCCGTTCGACAACCCGGCGTACACGGCGGCGAAGCTCGAGGCAGCCAAGATCAATGCGGCCGGCGGCGTGAACGGTGCGAAGCTCAAGATCGTCGCCTGCGACACGCAGAACTCGAAGCCGGACGTCTCGAAGTCGTGCGTCAACAACGTCGTGTCGAAAGGCGCCGTGATCGGCATGGTCACCTGCGACGTCGACTTCGCCACCGCGGCTATCCAGCAGTTCCTGGCCAAGAGGATGCTGACGATCGCGCCGTGCATCGGAACCGACCAGATGGGGCCGAAGCGCTTCGGCGCGCTCGGGAAACTGGCCTTCAGCTACGGCAACGTCGCCCAGGACGAGGGCGCGGCGATGGCCGAGTACGCCTACAGCGTCAAGCACTGGACGACGGCTGTCACCGTCACCGACAACCTCCTCGTCTACTTCAAGAACGTCGTCCAGGCGTTCACGTCCCGCTTCAAACAGCTCGGCGGAAAGATCGTCGACGCCGAGAGCTTCACCTCCTTCGACAAGACGATCGGGAACGTCGTCAGCCGCGTGAACGGGCAGAAAGCCGACGTGATCGTCACGTCGACCGGGTTCGCGGACTGGCCGGCGTTCATGGCCGGTATCCGCAGCCTGAACAACCAGACGCCGATCATGAACTCGTGGGCCGGCGACGGCACCTTCTGGTACCCGAAGAGCCCGCCGGTCTCGAACTACTGGTACGTCACCTACGCCTCGGTGTTCGGCGACGACCCGAGCGCCCTGGTGAAGCGGATGATCGGCCAGCTGACCAATCTCAAGCAGCCGCCCGCGACGGGAGGCTTCGTCACGGGCGCAGCCTCGATCGACGGCATCGCAGCCGCGATCAAGCTGGCGAAGGGCTCGACCAAGGGAGCCGTGCTCGCGGCGATCATGCAGAGGTTCAAGGGACTGCCCACGATCTCCGGCAAGGTGAGCTTCTCGCCGGCGCTGCACAGCGTCTTCGGGCGCGCCTACCGCGTTATGGAGGTGCAGAACTCGAAGCCGAAGTTCGTCCAGCTCTACACCACGAAGAAGCTGGGCACGACCTGAGAGGCGTTGGCAGACGACGTCTCGCGTGAGGCGAGCCGGTGGCCCGGGGGCAGTCTCCGGGCCACCGGCGTTTCGCGCGCCTTCGAGGGCGTGCACGCACTGCGCGGGGTCGACATCGAGGTGCACCGGCACGAGGTCGTCGGACTGATCGGCCCGAACGGCGCCGGCAAGACGACGTTGGTCAACGTGATCACGGGATTCGACTTCCCGACCGCCGGCTCGGTCGTGCTCGGCGAGCAGCTGGTCACCTCGTGGAGCCCTCACCGCCGTGGTCGCGCCGGTCTCGCCCGCACGTTCCAGCACAGCCGCTCATTCGGGTCGCTGTCGGTCCGGGAGAACGTCGAGGTGGCGGCCCTCGGATCGGGTGCGAGCAGCCGTGTTGCGCGCCGGAGGGCGACGGCGCTTCTCGAGCTCCTCGGCCTCGAGACCTATGACGGGCGTGCGGCGGCGGCGCTTGCGCACGGTGACGAGCGCAAGCTCGGCGTGGCGCGAGCGCTCGCCACCGCCCCGAGGTTCGTGCTGATGGACGAGCCCGCGGCCGGACTGCCCGAGGCGGAGGTGCCGGACTTCGCGGCGGTCGTCAGCACCGTGCGAGACACCTACGAGGCAGGCGTGCTGCTGATCGACCACAACATGGCCCTGATCATGGAGGTGTGCGACCGCATCCACGTGCTCGACCAGGGGCGCACGCTCGCCGAGGGGACGCCGCAGGAGATCCGGTCGAACCTGGACGTCACCGCTGCCTACCTGGGCGAGAGCGCGATCCACGAGGCCGCCGGATGACCGCAGCCCGCACTCCCGAGCCGCCCCTCCCCCCGGCGCTCGAGATCGAGGACCTCTGGGTCAACTACGGCTCCGTCCCCGCGGTCAGACAACTCGCGCTCACGGTCGGTGCGGGCGAGATCGTCGGGCTGATCGGGCCGAACGGCGCCGGCAAGTCGACGACGCTGCACACCATCGTCGGCCTCGTGCGGGCGCGCACAGGCGATATCCGCGTCCACGGGACGTCGATCGTCGGGCGCAAGCCGGAGGCGATCGCGCGCGGTGGCGTCTCGCTCGTGCCCGAAGGCCGGCGGATCTTCGCCGAGCTGACGGTCGAGGAGAACCTCAGGCTCGGGCTGGTGGCGCGTAAGGACCGGGCGGACTCGGGCAGCGACTTCGAGTGGATCGAGGAGCTGTTCCCCGTCGTCCACGAGTTCCGCGCGCGGCAGGCCGGGACGCTCTCGGGGGGGCAGCAGCAGCAGCTCGCGATCGCCCGGGCGCTCGTTTCGGGGCCGAGCGTGCTCCTCCTCGACGAGCCGTCGCTCGGCCTCGCTCCGACCACCGTGGACGTCGTCCTCGACGCACTCGCCCAGATCCGCGCCGCCGGTGTGACCGTGATGCTCGTCGAGCAGCGGGCCCAGCGCACCGTCGCGCTGGCCGACCGGACGTACGTGATGACGAACGGCGAGATCAAGATGACCCTCACTCCCGCCGACGCGGACGACACCGACCGGATCGTCGCCGCCTACATGTCCTCGTGACCCACGTCCAGTCGCTCATCGACGCGATCGGGGTGGGCGCGCTGTACGCGCTGATCGCCGTCGGCATCGGGCTCGTGTTCGGCGTGCTGCGGCTGATCAACTTCGCCTACGGCCAGCTGATCATGCTGGCCGCCTACGCGCTCGCCTTTACCGACAGCTGGCCCGACGCGGTCAGCATCGCGATCGCGGTCCTCGTCGCCGTCACCGCCTCGCTCGTCCTCGAGCGGGTGGCGTTCCGGCCTCTCCGGACCGCAGATGCGTCGACGATGCTGGTGGCGACCTTCGCGGTCGCGTACCTGCTCCAGAACGCGGCACTGCTCCAGTACACGTACCGTCAGCGAGGCGGCCTCGGCGACCCGGTGGGGACGCTGGCGAAGCTGAACCAGGCGGTGACGATCGGGTCGCTGAACATCCGCTGGTCGACGTTCCTCGCGATCGGCGCATGCCTGGTCTCACTGACAGGGCTCGCACTCCTGCTCAACCGCACCTCCATCGGCCTCCAGATGCGCGCGGCCGCACTCGACTTCCGCACCTCGCGCCTGCTCGGGGTCAAGGCGGACACGGTGATCATGGTCGCAATCGCCCTCGCCGGCGTGCTGGCGGCGATCGTGGCGGTGATCCTGAGCATCACCAGCCCGCTGGTCAACCCGACGACGGGCCTCAACGAGACGTTGATCGTGCTGGTCGGCGTGGTCGCGGGAGGGATCGACCGCCTCACGTCCGCCACGCTGGGAGGCTTCGCCATCGGGTTCGCCACGTCGTTCGTCGGCTCGGAGCTACCGACGTCGGGGACGACGCCCTTCACCTCGAACGTGTACATGCCGTCGGTCATCTACCTCGCGGTGATCGTCGTGCTGCTCCTGCGTCCGCAGGGGCTCTTCGCGCGGACCGGACAGGGCTGGGTGGAGCGGGTATGAGGCGCGCCGACTGGCTGACCGAACTGCTCGGGCCGATCGCCCTGGTCGTCCTGCTGGCGGTCGCCTCCAGCATGTGGGTGACGAGCGGCGACCAGGTCAAGTACCAGAACGCGATCGTCTACGTCGCGCTCGTCACCGCGCTGTACGTCTTCGTCGGCAACTCCGGGGTGATCTCCTTTGGCCAGGTCAGCTTCGTGGCCGTGGGCGCGTTCGCCAGCGGCGTGATGACCATCCCGCTCGATTCAAAGCGTGGCGTGCTCCCGACACTGTTCCCGCTGCTGCGCGACCACACGATCTCGAGCGCCTGGTCGCTCGCGCTCGCCACGGGGCTCGGGGCGGTCTACGCGTTCGTGGTCGGTATTCCGCTCATGCGCCTGTCCGGGATCGCCGCCGGCATCTCGACGCTCGCAGTGCTGGGGATCACCTACAACATCCTCACGTACTGGACGAGCATCGGGCCGGGCTCGACGGTGTTGTCCCTGATCCCGACGACCACGGACTACTGGCAGGCGACCGCCGGAGCGGTCACGGTCATCTGCGTGGCGTTCGGCTACCAGCGCAGCCGTTTCGGCCGTCAACTGCGCGCCGCCCGGGAAGACCCGGCTGCCGCACGCGCCGCCGGAATCGACATCCATCGCCAGCGACTGCTCGCCTTCACCCTGTCGGGCGCGCTCTCGGGGTTCGCCGGAGGACTCTACGTCCACCTGCTGGGGAGCATCGCCACCAACCAGGTCTACCTCGACCTCACCTTCCTCACCCTGGCGATGCTCGTCGTGGGGGGCATCTCGAGCCTGCTGGGCGCCGTCGTCGGCGCGATCACGATCAGCCTCTTTACCATCCTGCTCGGGAACTCCGAGCTCGGGATCCACGTCTTCGGCTGGGGGATCAAGGCGCCCGCGGGCTCAAGCCTCGTCGGCGTGGCGATCGTGATGCTCGTGATCCTCCTGCTCCGCCCGAGCGGGATCACCGGCGGCAAGGAGCTCTCGCTGCCGCGGTCGCTGCGCGGCCGTACGACCGGCGCGGAGCCGCCGGCGCCGGCTCCGCAAACGGGCGTCTAGACCTCGGGCTGGTCGCGCACGAGCTCGAGCGTCGCGCAGTGCAGGCCGGCGATCGCGAAGCGCTGGCTCTCGGAGAAATCGACCTGGATCACCTCGACCTCCGCGAGCTCGAGCGCCTCGACCACCGCCGGCGAGCCGCGGTTGATCACGATCTTCCCCGGCTCGAGGGTGACGCCGTTGACGGCGAGGTCCCAGTACTCGTCGAGCGGGACCTCGACGATCCGATAGTCGCGCTCCATCAGCCAGCGCACGAAGCCGTAGTTGACGAGGTGCGGCGCGAGCACGATCACGCGCTCGTCGGGAACGAGGCAGACCATGTCCATGTGCGACGTGCCGATCGAGCCCTCGCCGATCGAGTCGTACCAGCCGGGGCTGTGGGCGACGACGAGTTCGACGCCGAGCGTCTCGAGCACGAACGCGAGCTGGCGCAGGCCTTCCTCGTTCGCGACCACGCTCTCGTTGAACACGAACGTCCTCGAGTCGAGCCACCGGCCGGCACCCGGCTCGCAGATGCCACGGCCGTGGATCGTGTGGTAGATCGGCACCTGCAAGGCGGCGAGCGCCTTCGACCAGATCACCTCGCGGCCGCGCTGCCACGAGCCGAGGCCGTAGCGGTGCAGGATCACGCCACCGTGCACGCAAAGGCCTGCGCCGGCCAGGGTGACGAGGTTCTTGATGTAGCCGTACTCGCCGAGCGCCGGCACCGGCGCCTCGAGGTAGTTGACGCGCACGCCGTGCCCGGCGAGCACGTCGTAATACTCGTCGAACTGCGCCTGCAGTCGGCCGAGGTCGGCGTTGCCGGCAGCGCTCGAGTAGTAGTACTGCCACTCCTGCGCGTACTCCGGCCGGATCTCGTTCTCGGTCGGCCGAGAGACGAGGACTTCGCGCAGCGTGCCGATCCCCTCCGCGCCCCAGCGTCGGCCCCAGATCTGCTCGACCTCGTCGTAGAAGTCGGTCTGATGGAGCATGTAGTTGCGCAGCGGCTTGCCGGGCTCGAACCACGGCAACGACTCGAGCACCTCTCCCTCGTCGTGCTCATCTGCCACCCGCGGCGACGAGTAGGTCAGCTCGATCGAGTCGCCGTCGGCGGTTCGGACGGTGAACGGCACCGACTCCCGCTGGCGCCTCCCGCTCTCCTTCAGCATCTCAACCTCCGATCAGTCGCAGGGCGTCGTCCATCTGCCCGAGATAGGCCGGGAACGAGAACTCCCGCATCGGGAAACCGTCTGGAAAGTGACCCTGGTACAGGGGATACCAGAGCCCTGGCGGTGACGGATTCACGGCCACCGTTTGCACGCCGGCGGCGCGGAGCTCGTCGACACGGCTGCGGATCTCGTCGGGTGTGCCGGAGACGGTCATCGCCGCGACCGCTTCGTCCGTGATCGAGGCGATCGCGCCGTCGGCGTCCAGCGCCGCCACCCGCTCCCGCAGGTCGGCGACAAGCTCGCCGTAGCCGGCGGCCGCAAAGCTCTTGGCGTAGAAAGGCGAGGAGCTCGCAGCGGTCGCGAACATCAGCACCTGGCCCTTCGCGTTCTCGATCCCGCTGCCGTCGTCGGCGACGACGGTCGGGTAGCCGCAGGCCACGTCGATGTCGGCGAGGGTGCGTCCGGCCCGCGCCGCACCTTTCTCCAGCGCCGGCAGCACCACGTCCCGCACATACGCGGCCGACCAGCAGTAGCCGAGCACGCCGTCGGCGACCTCGCCCGCGAGCTGGATCATCTGCGGGCCGACCGCCGCGACGTACACGCGCGCCGGCTGCTCGGGCATCGGCATCTGGAGCTGGAATCCACGCACCGAGAAGATCTCCCCCTCGAACGTGACCGGCTCGCCGGCGAGCGCCCGCTTCAGGATCGTCACGTACTCGCGTACCGCGCGGATGGGGCGCTCGTAAACACGGTCGTGCCAGCCCGACACGTAGTTCCGCGCCTGGACTCCGAGGCCGAGCAGGAGACGGCCGTTCGAGAGCTCGTTCACAGACGCCGCCTGGAGTGCCATCGTCACGGGCGAGCGGCTCCAGATCCCGACGACGCCTGTCCCGAGCAGGAGGCTCGACGTGGCGGTGGCCGTCGCCGTGGCCGGCACGAACGAGTCGCCGAAGACGATCTCGGGGAACCACGCCGTCCGGAAGCCCGCCTCCTCGACCCGGCGCCCGTACTGCACCGCCAGGCTGGGCGGCACCGCTTCCACGAAGAAATCGAGCCCGTTCACATCGACTCCCCGGGCTTGAAGATCCTGATCGGCACGTCCGAGAACGGTACGCCGCCGTCCTTCGTCACGCGCCAGGTGTCCTGCATGTACAAGCAGGTCCGCTCGTCCTCGGTGATGGCGTGCGGGTGCATCGAGATGACCATGTTCTCCTTCAGTTCGACGTCGAGCCCTTCCCCGACGCGCGGGAACTCGATCATCGTCATCCCGATCGAGTGGCCGGTGACGTGACCGAGCTTGAAGCCGCGGTCGGTGAAACCCTTCGAAACGGCTCGGTGAACATCATGCGCGGAGGCGCCGGCGCGCATGGTCGATCTGGCGGCCTCGACGTACTCCTGGTAGGCCTCCATCCCGCCGAGCGTCTCCTTGCTCGGCTCGCCGGCGCAGAACGGCCGGGAGAACTCGACCCAGTGGCCCCCGGAGGCGGCGATCTCGAGACCGTAGAGGAGCAGGTCGTCCTGCTCGATCCTCCGGGTGGCGCTCGGGTGCTTGAACTCGGGGCCGGCACCGCCCTCGGGACCGGTCAGCACCATGTCCATCGTCGTGCGGTACGTCCCGCGGGCCGCGAAGACGCGCTCGGCCTCGCCCATCACCTCTGCCTCGGTCGCACCGACCTGATACGCGGCGAGCGCCGCGCGAACGCCGTCCTCGTTCAGGCGGAAGCTCTCCTCGACCGAGGCCAGCTCCTCCTCGGACTTGACGGCGCGTGCGGTGTCGAACCCCTGGTCCCAGCCAACGGCGACACCGGCGATTGGGCGGTAGTCGCGCACCGGCATCACGTAGTCGAGCCCGTACACGCCGATCCGCTCGAAGCCCCGTCCGGCGATCCACTGCCCGGGATGCTCGGCGAAGACCTTGTCCTCGATCCACGATTCGGAGTGATCTCCGACCCAGCGCGCCTCCTGCGGGAAAACGACCGACGGCTCACCCGCGACCGGCAGGACGACGTAGGCGTAGCGGTGCAGGATCCGGAAACCTGAGAGATAGCGCACCGCACCCTCGAAGCCCGAGTACTCCGAGCCTGCGACGACGACCGCGTCGAGCCCGTCCTCCTCAGCCTTCGCCCGGACATTTGCGTACCGCCGGTCGATCTCCGCCTTGCTCGTCACGCAGTCTCCTTTCCCTTGACCAGTTCGGTGAGCGCCCGATTGAGCGGTGCGTCGACCCCGTAGCGCTCGCCGAAGGCGACGATCGCGCCGTTCAGGAAGTCGATCTCGGTCTCGCGGCCGGCCTCGACGTCCTGGAGCATCGAGGGCTTGTGCCCATAGGCGACGTCCTTGCGCGCGGCGTGGTCGAACAGCTCCTCCGGGCTCATGTCCAGCGTGATCCCCTGCGCGTCGGCGACCGCCCGCCCTTCCGCCATCACCGCCCAGGCCAGCTCGCGGGTCGGCGGCTCGGCCACCTGGCCGTGCGTGCGACCCGTTAGCGCCGCGATCGCGTTCGAGGCGGCATTGAAGATCAGCTTGCGCCACTGTGCGCCGCGGGCGTCTTCGAGCGCGTGCGTGGGCATGCCGGCGCGCGTGCAGGCGTCCGCGAGCGCCTCGACCGCGTCCATCGGCGCCGGGCTGGGCTCGAACGGGCCGATGTGCGTGTCGCCCTTCGTGTCCCAGCCGACGTGGCCCGGCTCGATCACATGGCCGGCCGGAAAGGTGGTGCCGCGGATCACCTGTCTGACGTGCTCTGCGACGAGCTCCTCGTTGCCGGCACCGTTCTGCACCGAGCATACGGCTCCCTGCGCGAACGCGTGTGCCGTCGCAGCCATCGCGGCCGACGTGTGCTGGCTCTTGGTCGCGACGATCGCGAGCTCGCACGGCGGCAGCGCAGCAGGATCCGAGGTTGCCCGCACGCGGCCGACCACCTCCCCGGCCCCCGAGAGCCGCAGGCCGTTCGCGTTGATCGCGTCGACGTGCTCCTGCCAGGGGTCGTAGGCCCAGACCTCGACGTCCTCGAGCGTGCCGAGATTGGCTGCGAACAGCGAGCCGACGGCGCCGCAGCCGATCACGGCGATCCTCATGCGGTCTCCCGTGCCCTGACCAGCCTGTACATCGCCGTATGGAGCGGGGCCGGCACGCCGTGGCGCGAGGCCTCACGGACGAGCGCGCCCGTGATGAAGTCGATCTCGGTCGGGCGGCCTGCGCGAACGTCCTCGAGCATCGAGGGTACGTGGGCGTAGTGCCCCTCGGCGGCGAGTGTCTCGCCACGGTGGACGGCCTGGACGTTCATCTGCCACGGATCTTCGTGGAGCGGAACGCCCGCGGCAGCGGCGACCGACTTGCCTTCGTCCATCAGGTCGTGGACGAGGTTGCCGAGGTCGGTCTCGCCGTCGCGCGCGGCGAAGGCGCTCACGTGCGGCAGGTCGGTGAGCGCCGAGACAGAGTTCACGGTCGCGTTGAAGATCAGCTTCGACCACTGGGCAGGACGAAGGTCCGGGAAGGCTCGGGCGTGGAGGCCCGCATCGATCAGCAGCGCCTCCACCTCCTGCGCCTGCTCGAACGTGGCGGTGCCGGCGAACGGACCGAGCCAGGTCTCGGTGTCGAGCTCGTACTCGACGTGAGTGTCGTCGTGGCGCACGCCGCTCATGAACGTGACGGCGGAAAAGAGCGGCCAGTCGCCGTGGTTGCGGACGAGCTCCTCGGCGCCGAGCCCGTTCTGGATCGTCATCAGCGTGGCAGCGGGAAACCGGCCGGCCAGGGCGGCGGTGGCCTCCTCGAGCTGGGTTGCCTTCGTCGCGACGATGCCGAGGTCGAAGTCGGGAATCTCGGCCGGGTCGACGGTCGCCCGGACGCGGGCCGTGAAGTCCGACTTGCCAGAGATGCGCAGGCCGTCGGCGTTCAGGGCGTCGGCGTGCTCGGCGCGGCGTGTGAGAACGCTGACCTCGACGTTACGGGCGAGGTGCCCGGCGTACAGGCTCCCGATCACCCCCGCCCCGATCACGCAAACCCGTTCGACGGCCATGCGCCAACGCTAACCGGTTAGGTTGAAGCGAGTGCCCGGGGTCGCCCTCGCACTCGCCTCAGCACTCCTCTTCGGGGGGATGTCGATCGCCCTCGGCTTCTCCATGCGGCGCAGCCGGGACGCCCTTGTCGGGGCGTTTGCCTCCGCCTTCAGCGGCTTCTGCGTCTGCGGTGTGGTCGCGCTGATCGGGCGCGAGTGGGGCGGCGAGCTCTGGCCGTACTTCATCGCCGGGTTGCTGGCACCCGGCGGGGCGCAGCTCCTGTTCGTACTGGCGGTGCGGGAGGCGGGGCCCTCACGGGCATCCGTTATCGCCGGCGCTGCGCCGCTCGTCGCGGTGACGATCGCGATCCTGGCGCTCGGCGAGCCGGTCCGGGTTCCTCTGCTCGCCGGTGCCATCCTGATCGTCGCCGGCGGACTCGCGCTGATCGCCGAGCGCGAGCGACCGGAGCACTTCCGCGCGATCGGACTGGCCTACGCGTTCGGTTGTACCGTCCTCTTCGCGACCCGCGACAACGTCGTCCGGCACATCGCGTCGGACAGCACCGTCTCCCCGCAGCTCGCTGCGGCCGCGACCATCCTCTCGGGGACGGTGCTCGTCTTCGCTGTGCTGGCGGCCCTGCGGCGCGGGCGCGCGTTCCGGGACATCCGGCGCGAGGGCCCCTACTTCGTTCTGCCCGGCGTTCTCTGGGGTGCGTCGTACGCGTTTCTTTTCGAGGCGTTCTACCGTTCGCGCGTGTCGATCGTCAGTCCGCTGGTGGCGACGGAATCGCTCTTTGCGGTGCTGCTGGCGGTGCTGCTCCTGCGCCGCACGGAGCTGGTCGGCCGCCACCTGCTGCTCGGAGCGAGCCTGGTGGTCGCCGGGGGGGCGCTGATAGGGGCCTTCCGCTGACCCTGCCCGGCTAGTCCCGCTCGGCGGGGAGACCGCGGGCGCACCAGTCGCTCCACGAACCCGGATAGAGCTTCGCGTCCGGCCGTCCGGCCTCGGAGAGCCGCAGGAGATCGACGCACGCCGTGATCCCAGAGCCGCAGTAGACGACGATCTCGTCGGCCTCGGCGATCTCGGCAGGCGGCTCGGACGCCTCGGCGTAGAACCAGTTCACCGCGCCCGGGATGCGGCCGGCGACCGGGTCGATCGGCTCGGCCTCTCCGCGGTAGCGCTCGGGCGAGCGGGCATCGACCACGACCAGGCCGGGCTCGCCGAGCCGCGTCACCAGTTCGTCCGCGTCGATCGTGTCGCCCGAACGGGGCCGCGGGACGAACTCGCGCGGCTCGATTTCCTCCTCGCCGCCCCGCAGCGGTCCGAGCCAGGCGTCCAGCCCGCCGCGGAGCAGCGCGACGTCCTCGTGCCCGTAGTGGCGCAGAAGCCACCAGAGTCGGGCCGCGCCGCCTGCGCCGCCGTGGTCATAGGCGACGACGAACACGCCGTCGCCGATTCCCGCGCGATCCGCGGCGGCCGCGAAGTCCTTCTCGCGCGGCAGGGGATGACGCCCCTGCCCCTCGATCGAGAGGTCGGAGAGCTCGATACCGAGGAACGCCGCCCCAGGGACGTGCGCCTCGAGGTACAGGTCCCGGCCCGCCTCCCAGCGGTCGAGCTCATAGGCGCAGTCGACGAAGCGGTATTCGATCAGTAGAACCCTTCGCGGCGCGCGTACCGCTCTGCCCGCTCCGCGTCGTATGTGTTCGGATCGACGTCGGCTCCGACCGAACGCATCAGCTCACCCGAGGAAGGCAGCTCGGAGCGGTCGGCGTATCCTTCCGGATCCCAAAGCTTGGCGCGAAGGAACGCCTTCGGGCAGTGCGTGTATGCCTGGTCGACCTCGATCCGCAGGCCGAGCTTCGGCACCTTGCCCTCGACCGCGCACGGCTCGAGCAGGTCTGGATCCTCGACGATCGTCGCCCGCCCGTTCACGCGGAAGGTGTCGCTGATGCCCGGGATGATGAAGATCAGGGCGACGTGCGGGTTCTCGAGCACGTTCCTGAAGGAGTCGGCCAGCCGGTTCCCCGGCCGGTCGGGCAGAAGGAGCGTTCGTTCGTCCAGCACCTTGACGAAGCCCGCTGGGTCTCCGCGCGGCGAGACGTCGCAGGTCCCGTCCGCCGCCGAGGTTGCGAGGCAGAGGAACGGCGATCGCTCGACGAACTGTCGGGTGAGCTCGTTGAGCCGGTTGGTGATCTTCGCCTGCACGACCGCCGACGGCTCGCCGAGAGTCGCGCGCAGGGTGTCCTCGGCCGAGATCATCCCAAAGAGCCTATCTCGGAGAACATCCGCACCAGCTCCACTTCGCCGGGGAAGTACAGGCCGTCCGTGCCCCACGCCAGGTGCTTCGCTAGTCCCCACAGCCGGATCCGCTCGCGTTCGCATCCGAGCCGCTCGGAGAGGAAGTCGATCCGCCGCCGGATCTGCGCGACCGTGATCGTCCCCGCCGCGCCGAGGTCGCGCACGGCCGGCACGGCGTCGTAGGCAGGCTCGGCGACGATTGGCTTCGAATCTATGGCAAGCCACGGCTCGCGCTCCGCCCGCAGCAGGTTGCCGCCGTGTAGATCCTGGTGGCACAGGACGAGTTGCTCCTGCGACGGCGGCAGCATTCGCAGCGCATCGAGCGCCTCGTCGAGGAGTCGTTGCTCGTACGGTCGCCCGTGCCGCTCTCGGTCGCGCGGCAGCTCCTCGATCCAGTGCCCTGCCACGGCGTCGATCCGCCGCCAAGGGACGTCATCCGAGGGCGGGCGCCACAGCCGCTCGAGCGCCGACGCGATCGCTTCCAGCGCTGCGTCGTCATACGCGCGACCGAGCGGCCTCCCCGGCACGCACCGCTCGATCAGATACGCACGCGACTCGGGATCGCAGTCGATCAGCCGCACGGCGCCCCGCCCGTCCCACAAGCGAAGCGCCTCCGGCTCCTGCACGCTCTCGACGTCGTCGTCGACCGGGATCTTCAGCACAGCTTCCGTCCCGTCGGCCAGACGGACCGGTGCGACCAGTTTCGAGAACGGCGCCTCGAACGGGTCGCCGACCTCCAACTCCCAGGGAAGCTTCAGTGGGCGCCTTCGGCCGACACCGACAGCGCCAGCACCGTCTCGGCGGGGAAGCGCGTAGCCAGCTCGGCGGCGCAGGCCTCGGCGTCCTGGGCCCAGGCGATGACGGTCGGACCGGATCCCGAGAGCGTTACCCCGACGGCGCCGACGGGCATGTCCGCGCGGATCGCGTCGAGGAGGGACGACGGCCGGTAGGGCTCGTGGAGGCGATCCTCGAACGCGGCCGCAAGCAGGCGGGCATCGCCGCGCGAGACGCCGGCTCCGAGCAGCGCCGCACGCGCGACGTTGAATGCCGCATCGGCGTGCGGCACCTCCGACGGCAGCGCGTCCCGAGCCTCTGCCGTCCGTACGAGCTCCCGTGGGATCACCGCCACGGGTGTGAGCGGCAGCGTGTCCGCGAGCCGCTCAACCCGCCCCGCCCAGGTGAGGCAACACCCGCCGGCCAGGCAGGCTGCGAGGTTGTCGGAGTGACCCTCGAGCGGCCCGCCCCGCGCGAGCAGATCCTCGAGCTCGATCTGCTCTCCCGACCACTTCGCCGCCGCGACCAACCCGAGCGCGATCGTCGCCGCGCTCGAGCCGAGGCCGCGCGCGCGAGGGATCCGCTCCGACCACGAGAACGACAGCCCTTCGGGCGAGGCGACCAGCCCGAACGCCCGGATGCCGATGTGCGTCGGGTCGGGCGGTTCGTCCCCGCCCTCGGTCACCTCGACGTCGTTCCAGAGGTCGAGGGCGACGGCGGCGCAGTCGAAGCCCGGTCCGAGGTTGGCAGTGGTGGCCGGTGCGCGCGTCTTGACGGCTTGGCCTCTCACAGCCGTTCGACCGCTTCGGGATCCTTCAGCCCATGGCCGGTGAGGACACAGACGACGCGCCCCTCCGGCCGGGCCCGAGCCACCCCGGCCACCCCCGCTGCCGAGGCCGGCTCACAGAACAGCCCTTCCAGCCGTGCGATCGCCGACCACCACTCGAGCAGCTCGGCATCGCTCACGGTGACGACCTCCGCGGCGGCCTCGACCTGCTCGCGGTGGACGGGAGAGACGATCCGGATCGCCGAGCCGACGGTCGTTGCGCGCTCGGCGGACTGCACCGAGACCAGCCGCGGCGTGCCCGCTGCCGCCTCCGCGAAGCCGCGCGCGTAGGCAGCCGTGTTGCCGCCTCCCCCGTACGGCAGCGCGAGCACATCGGGTGCCGCACCCAGCTGCTCGACGACCTCGCGTGCCGCAGTCGCCTGCCCCTCGATGCGGTCCGGATTGATCGAGTTGACGTTGACCCACCCTTCGTCGTCCGCCAGTCGGCGGGCAAGCGCGTGCGCGTCGTCGAACGAGCCCTCGACCTCCCGGAGCTCCGCCCCGGCCGCGACTACCTGGACGAGTTTCCCCCGCGCCACGGCGCCGGCTGGGACGAGGACCAGCGCCGGCAGTCCGGCGCGGGCGGCATAGGCGGCGGCGGATGCCGCGGTATTGCCCGTGGAGGCGCAGATGACGCCGCGGGCTCCGCTCTCGGCGGCGCGGCCGACAGCGAGCGCCATGCCGCGGTCCTTGAAGCTCCCGGTCGGATTGGCTCCTTCCCACTTCAGCCAGAGCTGGCAGCCGAGCCGCTCCGACAACCGCGGCGCGGGAACGAGCGGCGTACGGCCCTCGCCGAGCGTCAGCGTCACGCCCACCCGAGCTCCGCAACGCCGCGGTCGGAGACGACCGGTAGCGCGGACGCGGAGCCACGCGTCTCGTCGAGGCCGTCGATCTCGGCCAGCGCTTCGCCCAGCCTTCCGGCCGGAGCCTCGTGCGTGACCACGTGGAGCGTGGCGCTGTCCTCTCCCTGCTGCTGGACGAGCCGTGCGACCGAGACACCGTGCGCCGCGAGGCTCGACGCGACCAGCGCGAGCACGCCCGGGCGGTCGGCAACCTCCACCCGCAGATAGAACGGCGAGGAGACGTCGCCCTCGGGCAGCCGCTCCAGAGTTCGCCAGCATGCGTCGTTCTGGAGAAATCCGGTGCCGGTCGTACCGACGATCGTGACCATGTCCGCGACCACGGCCGACGCTGTTTCGATCCCGCCGGCGCCGGGCCCCTCGAGCGTGATCTCACGAATCGCGTCGCCCTGCAGCATGACGGCGTTGAACGCGCCCTCGACCGCGGCCAGTGGGTGGCCCCGGTCGACCAGAGCAGGCCCGACCCGGACATCCCAGCGCTCGTCGACCAGCGAGGCGGCGCCCACCAACCGGACGACCATCCCCATCTCGCGGGCGGCGGCGACGTCCTCCGGCGCGACCCGCTCGAGCCCGACGTACGCGACGTCGTCGAAGGTGACCCGGGACCCGAAGGCGACGGTCGCCAGAATCGCCATCTTCGCCGCGGCGTCCTTGCCGGAGACGTCCTCGGTCGGGTCGGCCTCGGCAAAGCCGAGTCGCTGAGCCTCGGCGAGCGCGGCCTCGTAGGACGATCCACGCTCCATCTCGGTGAGGACGAAATTGGTGGTTCCGTTCACGATGCCGAGGACGCGGTGGACGTTCGAGACGACGAGCGCCTCGCGCAGCACCTTGACGACGGGAATGGCGGCGCAGACCGAGGCCTCGAAGCGCAGCTGTACGCCGCGTTCGGCGGCCGCGGCGAAGAGCTCCGCGCCGCGGGCGGCGACGAGCTGCTTGTTGGCGGTGACGACCGACTTCCCGGCGCGCAGCAGCTCCAGCACGTGGTCGCCGGCAGGTTGGAGACCGCCCATCACCTCGGCAACGACGGCTATCCCGGGGTCGTCGCGAATCGCGGCGAAGTCGGTTGTGACCTCGACGTCCGACCCACGCTCCCTTGCGCCGTCGCGCACGAGCGCGCGCACGACCCGCAGGCGGTGGCCGGTCGCCCGCTCGATGTCGGCGGCCTGGTCGCGCAGAAGCCGGTCGACGGCGGAGCCGACGGTCCCGTAGCCGAGCAGGGCAACCGGAACGTCGACGGACACCATGCACCGACGCTATCGAAGTCGCGAGCCGTGCGTCCGCTTCCCTGCAGAGTCGATACCGGCCCGACCGAGCCCTGATCCCTTCGTCCCGACCCCCCGGTTCCATTCCCCCACCCCGGGGTGGGGGAATGACCCCTCTCCCCTACGGCGATCGTGACAAGGATCCACGCACGCGGCTGTGTCGGTTCCGCGCCAATTTCTACTCTTGGTGGCGGTGATCGTTGCGCACCTCGACCTCGATGCCTTCTTCGCCGCCGTCGAGCAGCTCGAGGATCCGTCCCTGCGCCGCCGGCCGCTCGTGGTCGGGGGCGATCCGAAGGGCCGCGGCGTGGTCGCGACCGCGAACTACATCGCGCGCCGTCACGGCATCCATTCGGCGATGAGCTGTGCGGAGGCCTTGCGACGTTGCCCGGACGCCGTCTTCATCCGCCCGCGCCACAGCCTCTACCGCGAGTACTCGCGGGCGGTCTGGGCAACCGTGCGCGAGGTCGTCCCGACCGTCGAGCAGACCGGGATCGACGAGGGCTACCTCGACCTGGGGGAGATCGCGGCCGACTTCCTCGCCGCCCGCAAGCTCGCCGAGGCGGTGCAGTCGGCCGTCCGCGGCGCAACCTCGTTGACCTGCTCACTCGGCGTCGCCACCTGCAAGGTGGTCGCGAAGGTGGCATCCGACCGGCGCAAGCCCGGCGGCCTCACGGTCGTTCGCCCCGGCCGTGAGGCCGCGTTCCTCGCGCCCTTCGAGATCCGGCTCCTCCCCGGGGTCGGGCCCCGGGCGGAGGAGCGCCTGCGTGCGACGGGCGTGGCGACAATCGGCGCCCTCGCCGACGTCGACGACACCGCTCTGCGGCGACTGCTCCCGGGCAAGGTCGGTCTGATGCTCCGCGATCGCGCACGGGGAATCGACGAACGTGGACTTGAGACCCAGGTCGAGCGCATCTCGATCTCGACCGAGGAGACCTTCGAGCGCGACATCGACGACCGCGAGCAGCTGCACGCCGAGCTGCGCCGCATGGCCGGCCGGCTCGGCGAGCACCTCGTCCGGACGGGCCAGGCCGGACGGACGATCACGACCAAGGTGCGCTACCCGGACTTCGCCATCCGTAGCCGCTCCTCGACGGTCGTGGCGGGGCTCGACGACGGCACGGCCATCGGCGACATCGCCTGTGCGCTCCTCGACCGTGCTCTCGCCGACCGGCCGCCGCCGCTACGGCTCGTCGGAATCGGAATCTCGAACCTCGAACCGTTCCGACAGCTCGCGCTCCACTAGCCACGCGGCCGCAGCTGCTGCAGCACATCACGTAGGTCGGAGTCGGCGTCCTCGGGCGCGACCGCGCCGAGCGGCGTCCTCGCGATCTCGGCCCAGATCTCTCCCATCGCCTTGAACAGCCCTGTGTCGAGCCCGGCGTCGGCCTGCGCCGCGCTGATCTCGTGCATCTCCCCGACGTATCGGTCCGCCTTCGCCGCCGATCGAGAGATCCGCCGGCCCGCGTCGTCGGCGAGCCCGCCGAGATCCAACAGGACGTGCTCGACCACGCCGTAGTGATCCGCTGCGCGCAGCGCCTGCGTGAGCAGCGCGATCGACCCCTTGTACACCGACGCCGTGCTCATCTTCACCGCCGACGCCGCGCCGACCTCCTCGCTGACCACGACCACCTCGATGCCGTCGAACGGCAGCGCCGCGACCTCCGACGCCCGCGGGCCGGAGAGGTAGATCCTCGTGGTGCCGAGATTCCACGGCGGTGGCCCCGAGATCGAGCCGTCGGCTTCGTCGGAGATCCGCCGCGCCGTTGCGGGGGACACGGCATTGAGATCGACCAGAAGGCGTGCCGCGGCCACGTCCGCCGCGACTGTCTCGGCCTGGTCGGGCGGGACGATCGAGAGGATGACGTCGCCGGCGGCGATCACATCGGCGAGGCTTGGCAGGAGCTCCAGCTGTGCCGCCTGCGCCAACCGCGCGGTTCGATCGCTGCGTCCGGCCACTGTCGCCACCACATGCGCTCCGCCGCGCAGCAAGGCAGCGCCGACGGCGCTGCCCATCGTGCCGGGGCTGACGATGCCCACGGTCGTCATCGCCGCAAACGGTAGTCGCTCGTCACCGGGCTACAGTCCGGAGGTGGTCGCACCGTCGCACTGGGTCTTCGCCGCCGCCGGCGTGGCCGCCCTCGCTCTGGCCGGCGGTGGCTCCACAGCGCCGAGCGTACCGTGCGGCGGAGCGCAGCTCGCCGGGACATTCGCGGTGATTCCGGGAAGCGCAGGCGCCGGAAACATCGTCTACTCGCTGCGCATTCGACGTCTCTCCGGCCTGACCTGCTTCGTCTACGGCGTGCCGCGCCTCCGGCTCCTCGACCGGCTTCGGCGGCCGCAGCCGACGAAGGTGACACGCGCCGTCCGGCCTGGACTGACGGCCGTGCGGGTGTCGCTGCGTCCCGGGCGCGGGGCCAGGGCGACCGCCCGCTTCTCCCCGGACATCCCGGGCGTCGGCGAGCCGCTGATCGGCGCGCAGTGCGAGCGACGCTCCTACTTCGTGCGGGTGACGCCGCGGCCCGGAGGCGGCACGTTCGTCGCCCCGATCCGCCCACCTACGCCGGTCTGCGAGCACGGCAGTCTGTCGGTCAGCGTGTTCTCACCGGCGTAACATCTCGGCGGCCGCCAGGATCGAGTCCACGATCGGCGCGTAGCCCGTGCAGCGGCAGAGGTTGCCGGCCAGCTCAGACCGGACCTCCGCCTCGGTCGGCTCCGGGTTCTGCTCCAGCAAGAACACGGCGGACATCAGGATCCCGGGAGTGCAGAACCCGCACTGGAGGCCGAAGTTCTCGTGGAACGCCTGCTGGAGCGGGTGCAGCGTCGCGCCGTCGGCGAGCGACTCCACCGTCTGGATTTCGCGACCGTCGGCCTGAAGCGCCAGGGTCAGGCACGACCGCGCGGGCCGGCCGTCGAGCAGCACGGTGCACGCACCGCAGACTCCGTGCTCGCAGCCGACGTGCGTGCCGTAGAGCGACAGCTCGTGACGAAGGAAGTCCGAAAGCAGGAGTCGCGGCTCGACCCGACACTGGTGCCGAGCGCCGTTCACGGTGACCTCGACTTCGATCACGCCGCCATCGCCTCGTGGACGAGCTTGCGGGCGACCTCGGTCTTGTAACCGGCCGGGGCGAACAGGTCCCCGACGGGATCGAGCGGGCCGCCGTCCCAAAGCACCGGTGTCGGCCCGACACCGCCGAGCGCGACCCGATCGCCGGCCCGCGCGACGCAGACGACCGCGAAGTCGCCGTGCCGGTGAGCATGCTCGAGGAACCTTCCCGGCCCGGCGGGCTCGGGAAAGCGCACCTCGACGAGCAGCTCACCCGGCTCGAGCGCGGTCGTGAAGACCGACACGAAGAACTCGTCCGCCGGGATCACCCGTCGGCTCGTGACGAACTCCGCCCCGAGTGCCAGGGCGCACACAGGCAGCTCGGCGGTCGGGTCGGCGTGGACGAGCGAGCCGCCGACGGTCCCGCGGCAGCGGGTGGCGGTGTGGCCGACGTGGCCGAGCGCCTCGCACAGCAACGGGAAGGCGGACGGCGAGTGCTCGAGATCCCACTGCGTCGTCATCGCGCCGACGACCAGC
The DNA here is from genome assembly GCA_046734335.1 of Actinomycetota bacterium. Lineage (GTDB taxonomy): Bacteria > Actinomycetota > Thermoleophilia > Gaiellales > Gaiellaceae > DATBLE01. Next base: position 57,303 of record JBKPRA010000022.1, read on the forward strand.
GCGTCGTCCTCGATCCGGATTCCCGCCAACTCGTCGATCGCGGCGAGGTCGACGAGCCCGGCTGGGCGCGCGAGCCGGAAGTTGAGCATCGGCACGAGGCTCTGACCCCCGGCGAGCGGCTTCGCGTCCTCATGCTCCGCCAGCAGAGCGAGCGCTTCGTCGAGCGCCGTGGGCCGGAAGTACTCGAACGGTGCGGGCTTCACGAGCGGGCGAGCTCCCAGAGCCGTGCCGGCGTCAGCGGCAGGTGGTCCGGCTTCAGCCCGAGCGGGCGGAGGGCGTCGGCGACCGCGTTCGCGATCGCAGCCGGTGCTGTCTCCGAGGACGACTCGCCGCAGCCCTTCGCGCCGACGGGCGTGAACGGGGACGGCGTCTCCACGTGTGCGGTCGCGATCCGCGGCGCCTCGGCCGCGGTCAGGCAACGGTAGTCGGCGAACGTGCCAGTCAGGAACTGGCCGTCCTCGTCCCAGCGGAACTCCTCGAGCAGAGCGCCGCCGAGCCCGTGCAGCGCCGAGCCGTACGTCTGCCCCTCGACCAGCTTCGGGTTGATGATCGTCCCGGCGTCGCTCGCGGAGGCGTACTCGAGGATCGTCACGCCCCACGTCACCGGATCGACCTCGACCGCCACCACCTCGGCGACGAACCCGTACGCATGCGACGAGTTGATCCGGTCGTCGTCGGTCGGCGGCGCCGACGTCGGCACGTGGAAGACCTCGGAGGCCTGGATGCCTGCGCTCATGCCCTCGGGGAGGCCGTGCGGGTCCCAGTGGGCGACACCGGCGATGCGGCGCAGCGAGACGCTCCGGTCGGGGGAGCCCTTCACCCGCACCTGGCCGTCGGCGAGCTCGAGGTCGTCGGACGAGGCTTCGAGGAGGCTTGCGCCGATCTCGAGGATCTGTCCCCGGACCACGCCCGCTGCCTTGTGCACCGCCCCGGCCGCGATCCCGGCGAAACGGCTCGAGTACGACCCGGACGAAACCGACCAGACCGAGGTGTGGCTGTCGAAGGCGTCGACGGTGGTGACGTCGTCTGGCGTCAGCCCGAGCTCGTCCGCCACCACCTGCGCGACCACGGTCTCGTGGCCCTGGCCCTGCGGCGCAGTGCCCATCGTGACGACGACTTTGCCGCTCGAGCTCACCCGCAGCTGCGCCCAGTCGGCTGCGCCCGACTTGGGGTTGTAGCCCGGCGCCTGCCGGACCTCCGGCGGTAGCGCCACTGTGATGTAGCCCATGTTCGAGATCGAGGGGTCGACGGCGAGAGCAATACCGACGCCGACGAGCCGCCCTTCGGCGCGCGCCTCGGCCTGCTTGGCGCGCAGCTCGTCGTAGCCGGCGGTCTCCAGCGCGAGCTCGAGCACACGCGGGTAGTCGCCGCTGTCGTAGACGCCGCCGGTCGGCGTCTCGTACGGGAAAGCGTCGGCCGGAATCAGGTTGCGCCGCCGGATCTCGGCCGGATCGAGGTCGAGCCGAAGCGCCGCCTCGTCGAGCGTCCGCTCGGTCTCGAGGTAGACCTGCTGGCAGCCGTAGCCTCGGTTCGGGCCCGTCGGCACCTTGTTCGAGACGACGTCGACGAGGTGGAGCTCGACGTCGCGCACGCGGTACGGCCCGACGTAGTTGCCCAGCGGCCGGTAGGTCGTGGCCGGTTCGGGCGCGCGGACGTACGCGCCGAGGTTGTCGACCACGTGCGCGCGCAGGCCGATGATCTCGCCGTCCTTCGTCAGCGCCAGCTCGCGCGTGCCGACGCGGTCCGGCTGGTGAGAAGAGGCGATCAGATGCTCGGCGCGGTCCTCGATCCACTTGACCGGGCGTCCCGCACGCATGGCCAGCAGCCCGACCACGGTCATGTACGGGAAGAGCGACGACTTGATCCCGAAGCTTCCGCCGATGTCCTTGGGGACGATCACGCGCAGCTCCTCCTCCGGCAGGCGCAGCGACCGCGCCAAGACCGGCAGCAGCGTCATCGGGCCCATGAAGTTCGCCCACATGGTCAGGAGACCCGAGGCGGGCTCGAAGTCGGCGACGACCCCGTAGGTCTCGATTGGCGTCGAGCTGTAGCGCTCCCAGCGAAGCGTCTCCGTGACGACGAGGTCGGCACGCGCGAACGCACCGTCCGGGTCGCCGTAGCGCAGCGTCCGATCGACGACCACGTTCGAGCCGACCTGTTCGTGGAGCAACGGCTTCGCGGGGTCGATCGCGTCCTCGACGCTCACGACCGCGTCGAGCGGCTCGTAGTCCGCGACGACCAGCTCGGCAGCGTCCTCGGCGAGGTAGCGCGAGTCGGCCGCGACGGCCGCGACCGGCTCGCCGGCGTACCGGGCCCGGTCGACCGCCATCGCGTAGTAGGCGAGCCGGTGCGTGATCCCCGCGGCGAACGGCTCGGTCAGTTCCGGAAGCTCGGGACCTGACAGCGCAGCTGCGACACCGGGTGCGGCGAGGGCCTCGGCCACGTCGACCGAGCGGATCCCAGCGTGCGCCCAGGGCGACCGGGCGAAGGCGACGTGGAGCGGGTCGGCAACGGGAACGTCGTCCACGAACTGCCCGCGACCGGTGAGGAGCGGCAAATCCTCACGGCGGGGGATCGACCGGCCGACCCAGTTTCTCATCGGTCGATTCTTCCCCACCCGCCGCCTCCCGGTGTCTCGACCCTGACCACGTCTCCCGGCTCGAGCCCGCGGGTCGTCTTGGCCGGCACCTCGTGCCCGTTCAGGAGGTTCCTGCCAGGTCGCCCGGGACCGCCACCGTCCAGGCCCAGCGGCGCGTGACGCCTCCGGTCGGTGAGCAGGGAGAGCATGGCCGGCTCGAGCACCCGGACCTCGCGCACGAGGCCGTCACCGCCACGGCGCCGCCCGCGGCCGCCGGAGCCCCTTAGGAGTTCGTAGCGCTCGATCCGGAGCGGCAGTTCGAGCTCGAGCGCCTCGACCGGCGTGTTCAGCGTGTTCGACATGCCGACGTGGACTCCCGATGGACCGTCCCCGAGCCGGGACGCGCCCTGGCCGCCGCCGAGCGTCTCGTAGTACGTCCAGCTCGAGGTGCCGATGACAACGTTGTTCATCGTCCCCTGCCCCTGTGCAGGGACATGGGCGGCCTGCGCGAGCGCGAGCAGGACCGTGTCGGCGATCCGCTGACTGGTCTCGACGTTGCCGGCCACGACCGCCGAGGGAGCCCGAGCATCGACCAGGCAGCCCTCGGGCGCGCGGATCGTGATCGCCGCAGTCAGCCCGGCATTGACCGGAACGTCCCGGCCGAGCGCAACCTTCACCGCGAAAATGCAGGCCGCCCGCGTAACCGCGAGCGGCGCGTTCACGTTTCCGGCCGCAGCCGGCGCCGTGCCCTCGAAGTCGATCTCGATCGAGTCGCCGGCGATCGTGACTGCAACGGCGATCCGCAGGTCGTCCTCGACCACGCCGTCGCCCTCGATCTCTCCCTCGGCCCGGTAGCGGCCGTCGGGGAGGCGGCCGATCGCCTCGCGGGCGCGGCGCTCGGCGTAGGCGATGATCTCGTCGAGCGCGGCGAGCACCGTCTCGCGCCCGTGCCGGGCCGCGAGCTCGACCAACCGTTCGCCCCCGAGGCGGTTGGCGGCAGCCTGCGCGGCGAGGTCGGCCCGGCGAAGCTCGGGTGTGCGGACGTTCGCGAGGATCACGCGGAGAATGTCCTCGTCCAGGGGGACAGGCGGGACGATCAGGCCCTCCTGCCAGATCGAGGTCGAGCCGGCGGGCATCGAGCCGGGCACGATGCCGCCGACGTCGGAGTGGTGGGCGCGTGTGCAGGCGTAGCCCACGATCTCGTCGTCGAGCTGGAGTGACGAGACGAGCGTGATGTCGGGCAGGTGCGAGCCGCCGGCGAACGGGTCGTTCAGCACGAACACGTCGCCGGCGCGAGGGTCGCATTCGATCACGGCGGCGACCGATTCCGGCATCGCGCCGAGGTGGACGGGGATGTGCTCCGCCTGCGCGATCATCCGGCCGCGCTCGTCGAACAGCGCGGTCGAGCAGTCGCGGCG
>JBKPRA010000023.1:0-14162 GCA_046734335.1 Actinomycetota bacterium
GCACTCGAGCTCGCCGATCAGCTCGACGACGACACGCTCCGGGTCGCGGCGCTCGGGATCCTGGTCTTCCTCGGCTCTCCCCTCGGGGACCCGGAAGTCCCGGCCCACGCGCGGCGCGCGTACGAGCTCGCGACGGCGGTCGGCGACGCCGACCTGGTGCGCGAGGCGACCGACACGCTTGCGACGTCACTCATGGACGAAGGAGATCTCGACGCGGCGCGTTCGCTGCTCGAACACCAGCTCGACAGGTGGCGCGAGCGGGACGAGCTGGCGGCTGCCGAGCTGCTGGTCGGCCTCTCGTGGCTCGAGCTGTGGGGGGGACGCTGGCAGCGGGCGGCCGACCACGCCGCCCGTTCGCTCGAGCTCAACGTCCAGTACGGGCTGGACGTGCCCTGGAACCATCTGCCCATCGCGGTGGTTGCTGCCCACCGCGGCCAGCTCGACCTTGCGCGCACGCACTCGGAGCTCGCGCTGCGGCTTGGAGAGGAGCAAATCGGCAGGCACACGCCCGTACATCTCGGCACCCTCGGGATCGTTGCCCTCCGGAGCGGCGACCCGCTCACAGCGCTGAAGTGGTTCGAGGAGTCGGAGGCGCAGACAACGAGACTCGGGTGGCGCGATGCCGGTCGCCGCTGGTGGATTCCGGACCAGGTCGAGACGCTCCTCGAGGTTGGTCGGCTCGATGACGCGGTGCGCGTTCTCGAGGCGTGGGGGGATGACGCCGCCCGCGGCGGTCGCGACCGCATGCTCGCGGACGTCACGCGGTGTCGCGGCCTCGTCGCCGCCGTCCAGGGGGAGATCGAACGGGCGGCCTCGCTTCTCCAGGAAGCGGTCGCGCAGCACGAGCGCGTCGGAGACGACTTCGGGCGGGCACGGGCATTGCTCACGCTCGGAGTCGTCTGCAGGCGACGACGCCAGAAGCGCGCAGCCCGCGACGCGATCGAGACGGCGCTGGCGGTGTTCGAGTCGCTCGGGGCGGCGACGTGGGTCGAGAAGGCCCGCGCGGAGCTCGGCCGGATCGGCGGCCGGACCCGCGAGGAGGGCCTGACGCCGGCGGAGCGCCGCGTCGCCACGCTCGTCGCGGAGGGTCGGACGAACAAGGAGGTCGCCGCCACGCTTTTCCTCGGTGAGCGCACTGTCGAGACGCACCTGACCCACGTGTACGCCAAGCTCGGCCTGCGCTCGCGGGCCGAGCTCGCCCGGACGTTTCGGCCCGACGAGCAAAGTTCAGGGGGGCTCACGATTTCAAGCTGAGCGCGCCCGCCTACCGTCGAGCGGGTGCCGAGTTATCTCGTCGAGACGTTCCTCGCACGCGGCGCCGCGGGCGAGCGTGAGGCGCGTGAGCGTCGGGCGCGCTCGGTCGCCGAGGCGATGACGCGGGAGGGGGCGCGCGTTCGTTTCGAAGGGTCTGTCCACGTCCCCGAGGACGAGATCTGCTTCTTCACGTTCGCGGCCCCGTCGGGCCGCAAGGCCGCGCTGGTCGCCCAGCGGGCTGGCCTCGAGCCGCTGCGCGTCGTCGAGGCGATCCCGTCGGGAAAGGAGCAATCATGAAGTCGAAACTGGCCCTTCTCGTCGGCCTGGTGGTCGCGATCCTGTTGGTCGGCGCCGGCCCCGGTACGGGCGCACCACCGCAGACGCAGTGCGCGCCTGGCGCGGCGATGCCCGCGGCGACGACACCGGTCGCCTACTGGAGCACCGAGGCCCGGTGCGCGATCGTCCCGGCCGGCCCTGGCGGAAGCTTCGGAGCCGAGAACTTCGGCAACAAGTTTCCCGGCGAGGCCGCGGTGTACATGGGCATCGCCCACGTCGCAATCTACGACGCCGCCGTGGCGATCGAAGGCGGCTACCGTCCGTATGCCCTCGAGCTCAGCGTGACCCCGGGGGACCAGCTGCGCGCGCAGGCTGGCTGGTCGGCCTGGGCCGCCTGGCGGCTCGGAGAAAGCGGCTGGAAGGCCTACGGCCCGGCGAACCCGAGCGTGCGCCCGCATGTGCCCGAGCTGATCCCGCCCACGTGGTGGGCGCGGCTCGACAAGGCTCGAGCCTCGGCACCCGTACGGCCTTCGCCCGCCGCGGCGATCGCGACCGCCGCGGACGAGACGCTCGTCGGGCTGCAGCCGACGCTCCGCCTGGATCTGACCGGACAGGCGATTCTGCACGACGACTACGCCGCCTACCTGGCTGCGATCCCGGACGGTCGTGCGAAGCAGCGCGGAATCGTGGTCGGTCACCGGGTCGCTCAGGCCGTGCTCGCCCGGCGCGCAAACGACGGCCTCGAGAAGAGCCCGACCGTCGCCGACCTCGGCCCACCCCCTGCGGGGCCCGGCGTCTGGCAGCCGAGCCCGCTGGCGCCGGCGCTCGGCCTGCGTCTGCCCGGCGTGAAGCCGCTTGCGCTCCAGAGCGCTTTGCAGTTCCGCCCGGACGGTCCCAACGCGCTGACGAGCAAGGAGTACGCCGACGACCTGAACGAGGTCGAGCGTCTGGGGCGCGTCGACAGCGCCGCCAGGACGCCTGAACAGACGATCCAGGCTCGCCTCTGGACCGACCACGACCTCAGGCAGTGGAACGACGGCATGCTTCGACTCGCCGCGGCGCGCGGGCTCGGGATCGTACAGACGGCACGGATGCTGGCGATGGCGCACGTGGCCGGCGGCGACGCGATGATCGCCTGCTTCGACGCGAAGTACCACTACTGGTTCTGGCGGCCCTTCCAGGCGATCCCGCAAGCAGGCAGCGACGGCAACCCGGCCACCGTGCCCGATCCAGCCTGGCAGCCGCTCGCCGCGACGCCGAACTTCCCCGAGTATCCGTCGGCGCACGCCTGTCACAGCACGGCGGTCGTCGCCGCCCTGGACGCGTTTTTCGGTACCGACGAGATCCCCTTCACGCTCGACAGCCGCATCACGCACACGACCCGCGAGTACGGGCGGCTTAAGGACATCGTCGACGACGTCGATCTGGCACGCATCCTGGTCGGGTTCCACTTCCGGAACTCCGATCTGGAAGGCTCGAGCCTGGGGCGCGACGTGGGCAGGTACGTGGCCGGGCATCTCTTCGAGCCGATCCGCTGACACCGCAGAGATCGCGGGGGCGGCCCTTGAGCGGCCGCCCCCGCACTGACCACCCAGTTGGTCGGCGTTTGGCCGGCTACAGCCAGGGCTTCGCGGTCATCACCAAGACGATCGCGATCAGCAGCACGACATCAAGCCGGGAGATCACCAGGATCCGGCGGATCCGCACCTGGATCTCGGGATCCTCGGGCGGCCTGGTCGGCATCAGCTTGCCGAGCCTCTTGGCTTCGGGGCCGAGGAAGAACATGCCGGTGGCGGCGGAGATACCCCAGCCGACGAGCGCGAAGATCACGAAGAACTGGTCGTAGGTCCACGGGCTCTGGTCGTTCTGCATCAGACCGAAGCCGAACGCGAGCACGAGAAGAGCCAGGGGCGTGTACAGCCGCTCGCCGATCAGCGCTGCCTTGCGGGCGAGGCTGGCCATCTCGGCCGGCGTGTTCTGCCGTTGCGTCAGGATCGCGTAGGTCGCGAGCGTCGTGCCGCCGCCGACCCAGAGCACGGCCGCGAGCACGTGCCCCGTCTTGAACCACTCGTACCAGGTGAGGGCCAGCGGCATTGGCGTGCGATCCTACTACCCGGTCCAGTCACGGAAGGGCGTAGCCGATGATGCGCGCGCCGCGGGGCTTCCCGCGCACGATCGGCAGGCGATCGGTCTCCAGCGCGACCAGGTGCCACCGCTCACCGGCAAGCTCGACCCGGGTCGGTTCCTGGGGCAACAGCTTGCGCAGGACGTGCGTCGAACGGGGGCGACCGTCGACCGCGATCCGCACCGTCAGGGGCTCCGGCGAGCCGAGGAAGAGCGAGAGCTCCCCACCTCCAAAGATCCACACGGTCGCGTGCGAGGAGCTCATCTGGTGGCCGAGCTCGTCCTGGGGGAACCAGCCTGCGCAGAAGATCGCGTCGTCGCGGGGCGGTTCCGGAAAGGGCGGTGCGGCGTTCGACCGACCGCGCTCGAAGGTCGTCACGGCACCGTCGGTCACGGTCGGGCGCCACGCGTTGGCGACCAGGCCGCGCCAGGCCATCCAAGCGGTGTCGGCGACCAGCGGGTTGTCGACGTAGAGGCCCTGGTGCAGCGTGATCGTCGAAACCTTCAGGATGCGAAGACGGTCGGCGACGTCTGTCGTCCAGTCGCCGCAGTTGAGCGGCAGGAGATGGCGGGCGACGACGTCGGCCCCGCGCGGCGCCGTCGTCGAGTAACCGAGCGGCCGTTCGCGCAGGACCCGCTGCTCGTAGTAGAGGTAGACGCTTCCGTAGTGGATGTCAGGGGTGAAGACCGGGACCTCGACGAGGCGTCCTGCCGGCGACCGCTTCACGGCTGCGTACGCCGCATTGGAGGCGTCGGCTGCGGAGGCGTGGAACGCGCGGACGTGCAGGTCGGCGAAGAGAACGACGGCGACGACCGCCGCGAGGGCGACCACGGGCAAGCGCTGCACCTCCGGCCGGCGGAGGCCCCGGTCGAGGGCGATTGCGAGCAGCGCGGCCAGGCAGAGACAGGCAATCGGCATCAGCCGCTCCGGCACCCGCGGATAGCGCAGCGGCGCGAACGCGTGCCAGAGCGGCGAGTACACCGGGAAATGCGTGCCGAGAGCGAGCAGGATCGGGACGATCGCCCCTACCCCGAGCGCGACCGCAAGCCGCAGCTCGCGGCCCACCAGCAGCAGGACCAGCCCGGCGATTGCGAGCAGGGGGGTCACCCAGCCGAGGAAGACGAATGCCTCGACGCCGTGCCGTGCGTGCCGTGAGAGGAAGTCGAGCCCGGTCGCCGAGTACACGCGCACCTCGGCGAGCGATCGCCCGCCCGAGTCGATCGAGCCGGCGATCACTGTCTGCCTGATCAATATGCCGGCGAGAACGGCGACGATCACGCCTACGGCGCTCCCGACGATGACCCTCCGTGCAGTCGACCGGCACAGCGTGTACAGGAGATAGAACGGGATCGCTCCTAGCGCGAGGTGGACCTGGCCCGACAGCGGTATCGAAGCGAGCGCCAGCCACGAGATCGCCCACCACCACCACCGGCCGGTCGCTCGCGCGCGCTCGAAGGCCCAGAGGGCGAGCGGTAGCAGCAGCGAGGTCGGCCCGAGCAGGTGGCCGCGGCTCTGCATCACGCGGTAGGGCGCGATCTCGAAGGCGAGCCCTCCGGCCGCCGCCGCCAGCACCGACAGGTCGAGCTCGAGTAACCAGAGCATCGCCAGTACACCGGCGGCGAACAGGCATAGGAGCGTGAAGAGGTTCCAGGCGAGGACCGACCCGAGCAGCCGGTCGAGGGGCCAGTAGGGCAGCCCGAACGGCCACCAGGCGGCGTTGACTCGCGACCCGGCCTCGGGCTGGAAGGTATACGGGTCGATCCAGGGCGCGCGGCCGTGCTCGAGCTGATGGCCGGCGAGCCAGAGCCGGTAGTCCGACTGCAGATGGTCGCCCGGCGCCGCCTCGCCGTTCCCCGGCGCGCCGCCGGCCATGAACTGCGTGGCGACGTGGGCGATCGCCGGCTCGGTCGCGACGACGGCCGCGACCGCCAGGACCGCGCAGGCTACAAGGAGTGCGCCGCGGCCAGGAGCTCGTCGAAGTCCGGCACCGCGTCGTTCTCGTAGCTCCACGCGCCCCGCACCTCTCCTTCGCGATCGATCAGGAACGCGGTCCGCTGTGCAACGTCCCGCATGCCCCGGTAGTCCCGCGCCACGTCGAACCCCCGCACGGCCTCGCCGTTCCAGTCGGAAAGTAGGCCGACTGTGAGGTCGAGCGCCTGCATCCAGGCGATGTGCGTCCACGGCGAGTCGCGCGAAATCCCCAGGGTGCGCACGCCGGCCTCCTCGAACTCAGCGCTCCTGTCACGCAGGAGCTCCAGCTCGTTCGTTCACGTCGAGGTCCAGTCGAACAGGTAGAAGAGGAGCAAGACCGGCCCGTCCTCGACGATCTCCGCGATCGTGTGCTGCTCGCGTGGGCCGACCCAGACGGTCGCCTCAGGAATCCGGTCGCCGACCGCGAGCATCAGGCGCCGGCCACCCGGACGACCAACCGATGGTCGTAGGTGTCGACAGTGAGGACGTTGCCGTGTCGGGCGATGCGCTCGGGCGAGCTGGGGAGTAGCAGCCGGCCCTGCACCCGACCCGTTCGCCGGTCGACCGCGTACAGGTAGTCCGGCTCCGAGGTGAACCCGTAGCCGGCAACGATCGTGTCGCCGAGGAGCACGAAATTGCCGGCGTTGGCGACGAGCGCCGGGCTGCGCCACCGGAGTTTCTTCGTCTTCAGGTCGACGGCGTTCAGGTACGCGTTCAGGCCGTACGACGATCTCGCATAGGTGGAGTGCGCGGTCTCGGTGTAGAGCACCCCTGCAGCCTCCTTGGCGAAGATGACCTCCTCGTAGACGAACTCACGCTCGCCGGGCGCGATCCTCGGTGGCAGTGCATAGCGCCAGAAGTCGTAGGCATACCGGCCCGGCGAGATGACAACGTGCTGCGTGCTGCCGTCGGGACCCTCGAGCCGCAGCGGCCGCGAGGTCGGCGAGCGCACGGCGCGTCCGGGATCGGCGGGCACCGAGGACACGATCCGAAAGCTGACCTTGCCGGAGCCGGCGCCCGTCGCAGGCGCGTTGAAGTGCGGCTGCGGTAGGACGGCCACCGGCCCGGCTGCGATAGCAGCCGGGAGGAGTAAGAGCCGGAGCACGCCCGAACCCTACGCTTCGATGGGGACAGCCTCGGTTGCGTCCGCGATCTCCCTGGCCACCTCGACGATGTCTCGGTTCGCGTTGTAGATCCGCAGCTGCCGGTCGGCGCTGTTGCCGCGTCCGACGATCGTGCGGATGCCCTCGAGCTCGCGCTCGCAGCCCAGCTCGCGCGCGTGGGGCTCGAGGTCGCGGAGCGAGCGGCGGACGAGCTGCGCGACAGGGACGCGGTTCCGTCGGCCCGTCGCCAGGTCGATGACGGGTGCTTCGAGCCCGTACCGCGCCGCCAGCCACTTGTTCTCGGCGGTGAGGATGCGGTGGTACGAGGGGATCTCCGCTCCGCGGTCGAACTGCTCCGAGTAGAGCTTGACCAGGGACTGGCAGAACGCCGCCACCGCGACCGCATCCTCGAGACGCGTGACCGCGTCGCAGATGCGGATCTCCACGGTCCCGAGGCGCGGGTGCAGCCGGATGTCCCACCAGATATGGGTGTAGTCGGGGATGCAGCCCGTGCGCTCGAGCTGGCCGACCACCTCGGCGTAGTCCGCGTAGTCGCGGAACCGCGGCGGCGGCCCGGAGCGGGGAAAGGCGGCGAAGACCATCTGGCGGCTGGAGGCGAGCCCGGTCGGCTCGCCGCGCCAGAACGGTGAGCTGGCCGTCAGCGCGAGCAGTTGTGAGAGGTGGGCGAGCAGGCCGTTGACGACCTGGATCGCCTTCTCGGGCCCGTCGACGGCCACGTGCACGTGCATCCCGAAGATCAACTCGCGGCGGGCGACGTACTGCATCTGGTCGACGAGGTTGTGGTACCGGTCGCGCGCCGTGATCCGCTGGCGCTCGAACAGGCTGAACGGATGCGTCCCGGCCGACCCGACGCGGAGGCCCTTCTCCGCCGCAACCGACGTGACGTACGCGCGCAACGCGGTCAGCTCTCGCTCGACGTCGGCCGGCGTCCTGCAAATCGGGGTCGTGATCTCCACCACCGACTGCATCAGCTCCGGATTGATCCGCTCCTCGAGCTCGTGCCCCGCGACCGCGGCCAGCACGGTGTCGACGTGCTGGACGAGGTCGAACGTCTCGCCGTCGAGGAGCATGTACTCCTCCTCGACGCCGAGCGTGTATGGGTCACCTTTCCCGAAGCTGTGGTCGAGCACGCTGCCGCCCTCGGCGAAGCCCGCGCCCTTGCCGGTGATCGACGGTGGGTACGCCTGCTTCACGTGACCAGCGCCTCGGCTTCGATCTCGACCCGCCACCGTGGGTCGACCAGGCTTGCGACGATGTATGTGCAGGCGGGGCGGACGTCTCGGAACAGCGCCCCGTGGGCGCGCGCGATCTCCTCGAAGTCGTCGGCGCTCGTGGCGAAGATGCGCGTGCGGACGACGTGCTCCGGGCGCGCGCCGGCCTCGTCGAGGGCGGCGACGATGATCTCGAGGCAGCGTTTCGCCTGTCCGTAGGCATCTGGCGGAAGCTCCTCCCCTTCGGGCATCACCGGCGCGGTGCCGGCGACGAACACGTGTTGACCCACGCGCACGGCCCGCGAGAACCCCATCACGGGCTCGTAGGGCGAGCCCGAGGCGATCCGCTGCCGCTCCATCTCCCTAGTATCCAACCCCCGTGGACGCCTTGCGAACCGTCGAGACGTGGCCGGTCGAGCACGTGGCCGTCGGAGTCGCCTCCGCGAGCGGGCCCGAAGCGGCGCGCGGCGACGTGGGGCGGGAGTTCCGCTGGGCGTCGGTGACGAAGCCCGTGACGGCTCTTGCCTGCCTCGTTGCGGCCGAGGAAGGGTCGATCGACCTCGACGGCCCAGCCGGCCCGCCCGGCTCGACCTTCAGGCACCTGCTCGCACACGCCTCGGGACTGCCGTTCGAGAGGGGGAGCCCGATCGCGAAGCCGGGAGAACGGCGGATCTACTCCGACCACGGCTTCGACGTGCTGGGCGCGGCGCTGGCCGCTGCGGCAGAGATGCCCTTCCCCGAATACCTCGCCGCTGCCGTCCTGGAGCCTCTGTGCCTCGGGGCGCGCTACGACGGCCGGCCTGGATCCGGCGTCTACGGATCGCTGGACGACCTGCTCGCCCTCGGGCGCGAGCTGCTCGCACCGATGTTGCTCGCGCAGGAGACGCTTGCGGAGGCGACGTCGGTGCAGTTCGCGGGACTGGTTGGCGTGCTCCCCGGCTTCGGCCGGCAGGAGCCGAACGACTGGGGCCTCGGCTTCGAGCTGCGCGACGGCAAGTCACCTCACTGGACCGGCACCCGCAACTCCCGGCGCACGTTCGGCCACTTCGGCCGCAGCGGCACGTTTCTCTGGGTCGACCCCGATGTGGGAGTCGCGCTCGCGTGCCTCACCGACCGCGACTTCGGCGCCTGGGCGGTGACTGCGTGGCCGGAGCTGTCCGACGCCGTGCTGGCGGAGCTGTGAGCGTCGGGGCGCTTCGAACAGCAGTGACAGCCTTGAGCCTGTCACTGCTTTGCGCAGCTTGTGGCGCAGCTGAGTCGTCGATCACTACGACGCGGCTCGATCTCCCAGGGTGGAAGTCGGTGCCCGACGCGCCCGGGGTGTCGGAGCTGGTGCCCGAGCTTGCCGGGCTTCGAGTCGTGTCTCGCACTGATCGACAGGCGCTGACTCGAGAGGGGAAAGTCGTCCGGTCGGCCACCTTCACGTTCGCGACCGCCAAGGACGCGGCCGAGGCGCAGAAGCGGGGCGCCGGCGACGACTATCAGGGACAGCTGGAGCGGGCCTTTCCCGGCGAGACGGTCGGGCGCGGGCCGGGAGTAGGGGTGCGGCTCAGGGTGCCCCGGGCAACAGGCACCGGCAGCGACCTCGCCGAGATCTACCTCCTCACCAGCGGCCGCCGGTTGACGGTCACCGAGCTGGTGTCGGCGCGCGGATTCGGTCCGGCGCTGCGTCGCCGCGTCCTTCGTCTGCTCAGTCGCAGAACAGCGGGCGGATGAATTCGTCGAAGGTCTCGCGGTCGCAGCTCGCGACCACGGACGGCGTCAGCGCACGGACCGAGGCCGTGCGCGGCATGTCCATCGCCAACGCGACCTCGCCGAAGTAGTCGCCCGGCGTGAGCACGTTCCGCGCACCGCGCGTCTCCTGGCTGACGGCCAGCACTCCGGAGAGCACGACGTAGAAACGGTTGCCCTCCTCGCCCTCACGGACGATTTCGGCTCCGGCCCCGATCGACTCGCGCCGCATTCGCTCGGACAGCTGGCGGAGGGTCTGGCCGGGTAGCTCGGCGAGCAAGCCGACGCGACTGAACTCGTGCTCGCGGATCGGCATCGATGCACATACTGCCTGGTGTGGGGCTCTTCGACGACTGGCGGTACTGCCCGCGCTGCGGCGCCGAGGTCGAGCCTGAGGACGGCCGAACAGAATGCGCTGCGTGCGACTACGTCGCCTATGCGAACTCGGCGCCGGCCTCGTGCGCTGTGTGCATGGACGACGACGGGCGCGTACTGCTGACCCGTCGGAGATGGGAGCCGTACGCCGGGATGTGGGACCTTCCGGGCGGCTTCCTCGGGGAAGACGAGCATCCGCTCGACGCCCTGCGTCGCGAGCTGCTCGAGGAGACCGGCCTGGAGGTGGAGCCGTACAAGTGGTTCGGCGCCTTCCTCGTTCCGTACGGCGAAGGGCCGGGGGCCAGGACGGTGCTCAACCTCGTCTGGCTGTCGCGGGTCGTCGGCGGCACGCCCTACGCCGCCGACGACGTCACCGAGCTCAGGTGGTTCGCGCTCGAAGAGCTCCCGCCGCTCCGCGAGATCGCGATGGCAGAGCCGCTCGAGCGCTTGTTGGAGTGGGTAGGGAGCGCTGGCGCCAGGGTTCAGCCTGGCTCCGACACCGCTTCCTAGACGGCTGCTTCGACGAGCCCCAGGCCGCGCTCGATCGCGCCCTTGGGCTGCGCGCCGATCACCGCCGCCGCGGGTGCGCCGTCCTTGAAGAGGACGATCGTGGGGATCGACTGCACCCCGTAGCGGAGCATCAGCTCCTGCTCCTCGTCGACGTTGATCTTGACGAGCTTGAGCTCGTCGGAGCGCTCCTCGGCGATCCTGTCGAGGACGGGTGACACGGCGTGGCAGGGCCCGCACCACTCGGCCCAGAAGTCGACGATCACGGGCTTCTCGCTCTGCAGTACCTCTTCCTCGAAGGTCTGCGTGGTTACTGCGCTGGACATTCGCTTGGTTCCTTTCGGTCTTGCGTAATGGCTGGAATTACAAGTGGTAACGAACGTACCGGCTGGAATGTTCCCGTTGGGGAGCCGCGCGAACCGCCCGACGCGCCTCTCTAGAATCGAAGAATGGCACGCAGGTTCGCGCCACTTCCGTCTGTCCCGGACCATCCGGCCCTCGAGCTATCCGTGCTGGAGCGCTGGGACGAGGAGCGCACGTTCGACCGGCTGCGGGAGCAGAACCGGGGCGGGCCGCGCTTCAGCTTCGTCGACGGGCCGATCACCGCGAACAACGCGATGGGGGTTCACCACGCCTGGGGCCGGACGCTGAAAGACGTCTTCCAGCGGTACCAAGCACTCCGCGGCCACGAGCAGCGCTATCAGAACGGGTTCGACTGCCAGGGCCTCTGGGTCGAGGTCGAGGTCGAGAAATCGCTCGGGCTGAACTCGAAGCGCGACATCGAGGAGTACGGGCTTGCCGAGTTCGCCGCCCGTTGCCGCGAGCGCGTCGCCGAGTACGCAGAGGTGATCACGCAGCAGTCTCGCCGGCTGGGCATGTGGATGGACTGGGACAACGACTACTACACGTTCTCGGACACGAACATCGAGTACATCTGGCGCTTCCTGAAAGAGGTGCAGCGCCGCGGCTGGCTCTTCCAGGGGCACCGCTCGACGCAGTGGTGCCCGCGCTGCGGGACGTCGCTGTCACAGCACGAGCAGGCAGGGGAGGGGAACTACGAGGAGCTCGACCACCCTTCGCTCTACGTGCGCTTCCCGCTGAAGGCGCGCGAGGGCGAGTCACTCGTCGTCTGGACGACGACCCCGTGGACGCTCCCCGCGAACGTCGCTGCTGCGGTCAGACCCGAGGCGGAGTACGGGCTACGAGACGGCGGCTGGCGGCTGGCCGAAACCGGCGGCGAGTACGACCATGTCGTGCCCGGCGAAGAGCTCGTCGGCCTCGAGTACGAGGGCCCGTTCGACGACCTCGAGCCGCAGGCCGACGTCGTGCATCGCGTGATCCCTTGGGACGAGGTCGCGTTGGACGAGGGCTCGGGGATCGTGCACATCGCCCCTGGCGCCGGTACTGAGGACTTCGAGCTCTCGAAGATCCATGACCTGCCGGTGCTCGTGCCGATCGACGAGAGCGGGCGCTTCTATCCGGAATACAGGCCGTTCGCCGGCATGACGACCGGGGAGGTCGAGGAGCCGGTGATCGAGTCGCTGCGCCGGCGGGGCCTGCTGGTCGAGGCGGGGCGGATCACGCACCGTTACCCGATCTGCTGGCGCTGTCGCACGCCGCTTGTCTTCCGGGTCGTGGACGACTGGTTCATCGGCGTCGACGCGGTGCGCGCGCAGCTGCGCGAGGAGAACCGCACGGTCGAGTGGACACCGCCGCAGTACGGCAAGCGAATGGACGACTGGCTCGCCAACATGGGCGACTGGAACATCTCCCGCAAGCGCTACTTCGGCCTGCCGCTGCCGTTCTACCCGTGCTCGTGCGGGCAGCTGAACGTGATCGGCTCGCGTGCGGAGCTGGAAGAGCGTGCCGTGAGCGGGCTCGACCAGCTGCGAGAGCTGCACCGGCCATGGATCGACGAGGTGCCCATCCGCTGCGAATCGTGCGGCGTCGAGGTGCGGCGGATCCCGGAGGTGGGGGACGCCTGGCTCGACGCCGGGATCGTCCCGCTCTCGACGCTCGGGTGGGAGAGTCCGAGCTACGTGCCAGGCGGATACGCGACCGGCGCAGCCGAGGGGTTGACGGGCGCCGACCTGCCCGACCACGCGTACTGGGAGAAGTGGTTTCCGGCCGATTGGATCTCGGAGATGCGCGAGCAGATCCGGCTGTGGTTCTACTCGCAGTTCTTCATGTCGGTGACGCTGGTCGGCCGGTCGCCGTACCGCCGCGTGCTCACCTACGAGAAGCTGCTCGACGAGACCGGCCGCGAGATGCATCGCTCCTGGGGCAACTCGATCGACGCGGACGAGGCGTTCGGGCGGATGGGTGCGGACGTGATGCGCTGGCAGTTCTGCGAGACGCCGCCGGCGCAGAACCTGAAGTTCGGGTACGGCCCGGCTCGTGAGGTCGAGCGGCGGCTGCTCACGCTGTGGAACTCGGTCGTCTTCTTCGTCACCTACGCGAACATCGAGGGCTTCTCGCCGGTGTACGACGATCTGCGCACCGGACCACCGACTGCGCAGCCTCTCGACCGCTGGCTCGTGGCCCGGGTGGGGCAGCTCGTGACAGAGGCGTCAGAGGCCTTCGAGCGCTACTGGTCGCCTGCGGTGACTCGCGCCTTCGAACAGTTCGTCGACGATCTGTCGAACTGGTACATCCGCCGCTCGCGGCGGCGCTTCTACTCGTTCGACGAGGCCGCGTTCCGGACCCTGTGGTACGCGCTCGCCGAGGGGCTGCGCGTGATCGCGCCCGTGATGCCGTTCCTCGCCGACGAGCTGTGGCGAAACCTGGTCGCGGGCGCCTGCGAGGGCGCGCCGGACTCGGTGCACCTGGCCGGATGGCCCGAGCCGGGGAAGGTCGACACCGAGCTTCTTACCGAGGTCGACGAGCTTCGAGAGGTGGTCGAGCTCGGGCGGCAGGCCCGGGCGGAAGAGAACGTCAAGTTGCGCCAGCCGTTGAGGCGCGCTTCGGTGTTCGGATCGGAGGCGGCGCGGCTCCATCTCGACGAGATCAGGGAGGAGCTGCGCGTCAAGGAGGTCGAGCTACTGGACAGCGCGCCTGTCCGCTTCAGCTACAAGCCGAACCTCCGCGTCCTTGGCCCGAAGTTAGGCCCGCGGCTCCCGGACGTGAAGGCGGCGCTCGAGGCCGGCGACTTCGAAGAGCTCGGCGACGGGCGACTGCGGGCTGCGGGGCAGGAGTTGAGGCCGGACGAGCTCCTCGTCGAGCGCGCGAAGGAGCGCGGCTGGGCGCACTCGGAGCGCTTCTCGGTCGGGCTCGACCTCGAGCTCGACGACGAGCTGGAGCAG
Source organism: Actinomycetota bacterium (assembly GCA_046734335.1). Classification (GTDB taxonomy): domain Bacteria; phylum Actinomycetota; class Thermoleophilia; order Gaiellales; family Gaiellaceae; genus DATBLE01. The sequence goes on from JBKPRA010000023.1 coordinate 13,877, forward strand.
GAGGGCCGGGCGTACGATCTGATCCACACGCTGAACGCGTTGCGCAAGGAGCGCAGGCTGGAGCTCACCGATCGAATCGTCGTCACGCTGCCGGCCGCCGACGCCGACCTCGCCGACCGCTACGGCGACTGGATCAAGGCGGAGACGCTGGCAGTCGACCTCCAGGCGGACGGCTCGGCGCTGAACATCGAGAAGGCGTAGAGGCTTCCCTTCGGACCGCTGAGGACAGCCCCCCGGTCCAAACCGGGGTCAGACCCCAACGGAGTGTCACAAGACTGCGCCGATA
>JBKPRA010000024.1:0-18569 GCA_046734335.1 Actinomycetota bacterium
CGCGCAGGCATCAACGTCCCGCGAATCCGGACGATCGTCTTCGTGATCTCGAGCGGGATGGCCGCAATCGGCGGCATCATCCTCGCCGCCAACATCCGATCGGTCGCCCTCTCGTTCGGCGGCGGAGAGCTGCTGCTCGACGCGATCGCCGCTGCAGTGATCGGCGGCGTGAGCCTCTTCGGCGGCCGCGGCGAGGTGCGGGGCGCGTTCCTGGGAGCACTCCTGCTCGCCACGGTCTCGAACGGACTCAATATTGCCGGGTACTCGCCGAGCATCATCTACATCGTGACCGGGATCATCCTCCTGCTCGCCGTCACGCTCGACACGATCGCACGGCGCCTGCAGGTCCGCTCGGGTCGCTAACTCCTACGGCGCGATCGTCACGATCCGGTCGGCGGCGATGTCGCGCCGCTGTGTGACCTTGCCGTCCGGCCAGCGGACGGTCAGTGCGCGAACCTTCGTCGCTCCGCCGAGACCGAAGTGCACACGCGGGTCCTCGGAGGAGAGGTAGCTGCTCCCGGCCTGGACCTGGCGGACGAGCCGTGTTCGATCCGGGAGTACAGCGCTGACCAGCGCGCCGGGCGCGAACCGCGCCAGACGGACCTCGAGCCAGTGGCCCGTGGCACCCGTGTTGTGGAGCAGGATCAGCCGGCCGCCGATCGAGTTGACGGCGATGTCCATGCGGCCGTCGTTGTCGTAGTCCGCCGCAGCGACGCCACGTCCGTTGACGAGCGGCCCGGAACGGAGACCGACGGTCGGGCTCACGTCGGCGAATCGGCCCTTGACGTTCGCCAGAATCTGGAGCGCGGCGGCGCTCTTCTTCAGGTTCGTGACCGGGATGGCGCCGTTCGCGAGCACCAGGTCGAGCCGGCCGTCGTTCGTGAGGTCGGCCCACGTGTCGCCCCAGCCGGTTGCGAGGCCGACGGCCGGAGCGAAGACGGAGCGGACGTTCGAGAACGTGGAGCCCGCGGTCGCCTGGAACGCGGCGTGCCCCTGGCCACGCGAGTTCGTCACGAAGATGTCGGGCCGGCCGTCGCCCGAGTAGTCCTGGGCGGCGACGCCCATCCCGGCGTTCGGGTCGGCGACGCCCGCCTCGGCGCCCTCCTCGACGAAGTGGAACCCGAGGGGGCCGCCGGACTCGTTTACGTACAGCCGGTTCGGGTCGAGGTCGTTGGCGACGTAGAGGTCGGGCCGGCCGTCGCCGTTCACGTGCGTGAAGACGGCGCCGAGGCTGTGGTCGACGTGATTGGTCTCGATGCCGGCCTTCAGCGCGACGTCCTTGAACCGCGAGTGTCCGTGCGAGTCGGGTCCCTCGTTGAGGTAGAGCAGGTTGCGGAACGCCTTGTAGTTCAACGGGAATCCAGCGGGGTCGTTCGACGGGGCGTTCACGTCGGCGTAGCCGGAGACGAAGATGTCCGGCCGGCCGTCGCCGTTCACGTCCGCGACGGCCGCGCCTGTGTGCCAGCCGAAGGTGCCGAACGCGTCGATGCCGGCGCCGTGCGTGCCGTCCGTGAACGTGCCGTTCCCGTTGTTCCAGAGCAGGACGTTGTAGGTGTTCGTCGTGACGAGGAGGTCGGTGTAGCCGTCCCCGTTCAGATCTCCGGCGACGCAGCCGTTCCCCTGGACAGCTGGGTTCGCATGCGACCGGGCACTGACGTTTACGAAGCGGCCGCCGCCGACGTTCTCGAACAGGGCGCTCCGCGGCAGCCCGCCTCGCTGCATCCACCGGGTGGTATCGCGGTCGGAGTAGGAGTTGACCACGAAGAGGTCGAGCCGGCCGTCGTTGTTGTAGTCGAGCCAGCAGAGGCCGCCGCCCATCATCGAGTGGACGTCGTACGCCACCCCGAAGCGGAAGTTGTCCTGCCGAAAATCCAGCCCAGCCTGCCGGGCGACGTCCTTGAGTTGGATGCCGGCGAAGCTCCGATCGGCCGCGGCCAGCAGCGCCGGGCTCGTTTTCGCCGGCGGGATGACGGCCAGCGGGCGGCCGCTGCGTACGTGGGCGACGAGCCACCGGCCGTTCGTCCCCTCCTGGAGCTCGAGCGTCTCGTTCAGGGGGGCCGGCGCCTCGCGCCGGAGGACGGTGGCCTTCGGGCCGGCGTAGCTCGTCAGCTGCATCGATCCCTGGAATGCGGCGACGGCGATCGCGGCACCCTGGCCGTGGCCCGGCTCGAGGTGCATGCGCATCCGGTCGAGGCGGTACGCGGGCACCTCGATCGGACCGCCCTTTGCTGCGGTCACCTGGCGCGTCAGCGCGTTCAACTCGTCGCCGATCGAGGCTCGCGCGAGCGCGCCGGCACGGCGTCCGATCAGCGCCCCGGTCTGCGCCTGCAGGTCTGCGACGAGGTCGGCGGCGATCCGTGCCGCCTTCTTCTGATTCAGCTTCGTCTGGACTCCCTTCGACCGGCCGATCTCGATCTGCGGCAACTGCTCGGTTCCGGCGAGGACAGGGATGGCCGTCTCCGACCGCGCGCGGATTCCGGCCCCGGCGATCGCGCCCGTGTAGGCGACCAGGGCGACTGCTGCGAACGCGACGAGCACGCGCCGATCGACCCTGAGGTTCGGCAGGAGCGCGATCAGCGGCCGTGCTGCGCAGACGATCGCCAGCGCCCCGAGCAGAGCCACCTTCGCCCAGAACTCGGTCTTCGCCGGGGCGATCAGCAGGACGCCCAGGAGGCCGATCGAGACCGCATAGACCACCCGCCCGCGGGTGCTCTTCGGCGTCGTCTTCGGGTCGGTGATCATGAAGAAGAGGAAGACCAGCACCTCCGGCGAGGTGACGAGCACCCACCAGAAGTAGTGACCTGTGACCGGGCCGAGGTGCCAGCGGGCGGTGAATGCGTGGCCGAAGGCCATCAGCACCGCGAGCGCGGCGGCGAACGTCAGCCAGAACGCCACGGCGATCACGATCAGGTGCAGCCGCACGAGGATCGCCAGGCCACCGACGACGATGATCGCGAGTGCGAGCGCGAGCCATCCCGACATCGGCCCCCACCAGAAGTCGAGCGGCTCGGCGTGCTCGGGACCGAGCAGCAGGAAGCAGAGCACGAGACCGAAGTTGGACGGGTTGAAGATGTGAGAGCCGCGGAACTTGACCAGGTACTTCGAGAGGAGCGAGACCGCGGCGGTGCCGGCGAAGATGTACCAGCCGTGCAGGCTCCACCAGTCGCCGTGCTCCGTTCCCGGGACGCGAAGCACGAACGCGACGCCGTTCCCGGTCAGCATCGCGCTCGCCGGCCACATCAGCACGTGCTGGCGGAAGAAGGCGATCCCGACCTCGAGCAGCGCGCAGGTGCCGATCGCGATCAGGATCTGGGCGATCGACAGCCGGAAGTCGAATGCGACCTGGCCGAGAACCTGGAGCGAGATGATCACTGCGGCCAGGTGCAGCCGTGGGTCGCTCAGCTTGGGCAGGAGGACCGGGTACGGCCGTCCGCGGATGGTCAGAGCCCGCCCGGCGGGGGCAACTAGCGCGGGGGCGCTCATGGGCTGCTCATGGTACTCCGGCCCGCCGTGATCGGTTCGGCTGCCGTGCAGGGCTTTTCCACAACCGGTCGTGGTATCTCGGGATGCGAACATCTCTTCCAAAGACGAGCTCGAGCGGCGACGGTCAGAATCGAGGTGTGAAGCTGATCCGGGCACAGGCGATCGTCGACTTCGTCGTCCGAGAGGCCCCGGGGGCCGTGTCCGTCTTCGTTGCCGACACGCACGGCGAGGTGGTGGCCGCTGCCACGATGGACGAGGCCGCACCGGACACGCGTCTCAATGCGCAGCGGAAGGCCTACACGGCGGCGCGGAGTGACGTGCGGGCGACGTCGGAGCTCGCGGCGAAGGTCGCCGACGATCCGGTCGAGCGGGCGAGCTTCGATCCCTTCTTCACCTTCTTCAAGGGTGGGGTCGCCGCCTTCGAAGGTGACGTGCGAGTCGGTGCTGTCGGCGTCAGCGGCCTGCCGGGCGAGGTGGACGAGGAGCTGGCGCGACGCGCGATCGAGGCGGCCGGGCTGTCGACCTAGCGAGCGGTCGCTAGCGCACGACTCTCGGGTCCGTGAACACGTCGGACTCGTCGCGGCTCCGGGTCGAGAACTCCGAGACGATCGCGCCCTCCTCGCCCGCCTCGAACCGGTGCAGCGTGTCGGGCGGAATCGTGTGCTGCTCGCCGGGCCCGAGGACGACCTCGCCGTCGCCGTCGACCCAGAGCCGGACCGACCCGCGCCGCACGCGGAAGGTCTCCTCCTTTCCCGGCTCCCCGTCGACCGGCGGATGGCGGTGCTCCGGGCAGGCTTGGTTCGGGAACATGACCAGCTCCTTGGCGCAGACGCGGTCCGTGTTCACGTAAACGACGATCTGGAGGCCCCAACGCTCCAGGTCGTCGAGGCCGAAGTCGGCCACCTCGATCGCCTCGCTCTCGGCCGACGTCAACACGATTCCGGCATCGGCGAGCATTGCCGCCGCCCGCCCGCGCGCCTCGGTTGCGTCCACTACATCGAGACGGGTTGGCCGCTCTGGGCCGAGCGGTGCAGCGCCTCGAGCGTGCGAGCCTGGCCCATCGCGTCGTCCCGGCCGAGGAGCAGCTCCGCTTCGCCGGCGGCGGCCGCGCTCACGTTCTCCAGCTCGAGCCTGTACGAATCGACCGGCTCGAGCTCGATCCGCTTGGTGTCACCGTCGCGGCGCAGCTCGATCACCGGCGTGCTTGCATGCCACGGATCGTCCAGGAACAGCGAGCCCTCCTCGCCGATCACCTCGAGCTCGTCCCGGTTCGGGAGCGCGGTGCCGCAGTCGAAGGTCGCGAGCACGTCGCCCGGGAAGCGGAGCAGCCCGGTGAAGACCCAGTCGGTGCCGGTCGGGCCGTACCAGGCCGCGCCGCACACCTGAACCGGCTCCGCGCCGGCGGCCAGGCGTGACCCACTGACGCAGTAGCACCCCACATCCATCAGCGCCCCGCCCTCGACATCGGTGCGCAGGCGGATGTTGTCCTCGTCGTAGAGCGAATAGGAGAACACCGCGCGGATCAGACGCACTTCGCCGACGGCGCCCTCGTAGATCAGCTCGCGCAGCCGCTTCGTCTGCGGGTTGTGCCGCCACATGAACGCCTCCGAGAGGATGCGGTCGGCCCGGTCGGCGGCATCCCACGCAGCCGTGACGTCGTCGGGGTTGCGTGTGAACGGCTTCTCGCAGAGCACATGCTTGCCGGCCTCGACCGACTTGATCGACCACTCGGTGTGCATCGTGTTCGGCAGCGAGATGTAGACGCACTCGATCTCCGGGTCGGCGAGCAGCGCGTCGTAGGAACCGTAGGCGCGCGGGATGCCCCACTTCGCTGCGTACTCGTCGGCGCGCTCCTGGGTGCGACTGGCGACCCCGACCAGGTCGATCGCGGACGACTCCTGCGCCGGCGGGATGACCAGCCGGTTGATGTCGGCGGTCGAGATGATCCCCCAGGTCGTCACGGCCCGAGCCTAGCGGTAGAGGGAGTAGCCCTCGCGGGCAATGCGGAACCCGGCCCGGGGAGCAATCCGGTAGCGGCAGGTGATCCCGGCCGCGGCGGAGACGCAGCGAATCGGCCCCAGGTCGACGAAGCGCCCGTACGCGAGCGTGCGGCACGGGTTCGCCGGGTCGATGCAGAGCGGCCCGATGTCGCCCCGGCACGCCCCGACGAAGACCCTGCGCTTCGACACGCTGAGCTCTCCCGCCACCCAGTCGAGATCGCAGTTCGCGGGCTTGGGCCGGAGGTTCGGCCAGGTGTTCTTCCGGACCACGCAGTCGACGAAGGCCGGCTGGAACCTGTCTGCTGCCGCGCCGATGCAGTTGATGTTCCCGGACGGCGACTTGAAGTGGACGAGCTTGGCCGGGGTCGGGGCGGCGTGGAGCGCGAGCGCGAGCGCGACGACGAGCACGCCGCGGATGCTACGCGCATAAGATCGGCGCAATGGCGAGACCGGTCACGCTCTTCACCGGCCAGTGGGCCGACCTGCCGCTCGAAGATTTGGCCGAGAAGGCTGGGCGGTGGGGCTTCGACGGCCTGGAGCTCGCCTGCTGGGGCGACCACTTCGAGGTCGATCGGGCGCTCGCCGAGGGCGACTACTGCGCCGGCGTCCAGGAGGTGCTCGAGCGCAACCATCTGAACTGCTTCGCGCTCGGCGGCCACCTCGTCGGGCAGGCCGTCTGCGACCTGATCGACGCCCGGCACCAGGCGATCTTGCCGCCCGACGTCTGGGGCGACGGCGATCCGGCCGGCGTTCAGCAGCGCGCGGCCGAGCGGATGAAGGACACGGCCCGCGCGGCGGCGAGGCTCGGTGTCGCACAGGTGAACGGCTTCACCGGCTCGGCGGTCTGGCACATGCTCTACTCGTTCCCGCCGAACGACTTCGGCGAAATCGAGCGCGGCTACGAGGACTTCGCAGAGCGCTGGTCGCCGATCATCGACGTCTTCGACGCAGAGGGTGTGAAGTTCGGGCTCGAGGTTCACCCGACCGAGATCGCGTACGACTTCGTCACCACCCGGAAGACACTGAACGCGATCGACAACCGCGAGGGGTTCGGGATCAATCTCGACCCGAGCCACTTCGTACACCAGCACCTCGACACGGCGCAGTTCGCCCTCGAGTTCGCCGAGCGGATCTACCACGTGCACGTGAAGGACTCGAGCAAGCGCCTCGACGGGCGCCGCTCGATCCTCGGCTCGCACCTGAACTTCGGCGACGAGGCCCGCGGCTGGGACTTCGTCTCGCCGGGCCACGGCGATGTCGACTTCGAGGAGTTCTTCCGGGCGCTGAACAGGATCGGCTACACCGGGCCGCTGTCGATCGAATGGGAGGATTCGGGGATGGATCGCGAGTACGGCGCGCAGGACGCGCTGGCGTTCGTGCGACGGACGGACTTCGCCCCGTCCGAGGTGGCCTTCGACGCGGCGATGCAGCGCTCGTGAGTTCACTGACGGGAGGCGCGGCCGAGACCGCGGCCGGCGACATCCCCTCGATCGGGGTGGGGATGCTCGGGTACGCCTTCATGGGCAAGGCGCACTCGAACGCGTTCCGAAAGATCGCCTACATGACGTGGCCCCCGCCGCTCCGGCCGAAACTCGTCTCGATCGCCGGCCGGAACGAGGAAGCGGTCCGCGCCGCAGCCGAGCGCTACGGCTACGAGCGCTGGACGACCGACTGGCACGACATCGTCTCCGACCCGGGGATCACGCTGTTCGACAACGGCGGGCCAAACGCCGTGCACGCGGAGCCGACGATCGCCGCGGCGCAGGCCGGGAAGCACGTCGTCTGCGAGAAGCCGCTCGGCCGCGACGCAGACGAGAGCCACGAGATCTGGAAGGCGGTGGACGCAACGGGGGTCAAGCACCTGTGCGCGTTCAACTACCGCTTCGTTCCTGCGGTGCGGCTCGCGCGCGAGCTGATCGACGCCGGTGAGCTCGGCGAGATCCGCCACTTCCGCGGGCGCTACCTGCAGGACTGGGGCGACGATCCGTCACTCGACACCTGGCGGTTCCACGCCGGCGAGGCCGGCAGCGGCGCGCTCGGCGACCTCGGCGCCCACGTGGTCGACCTCGCGCGCTACCTCGTCGGCGACGTCGCCACCGTCTCGGCGCTCGTCAAGACGTTCCTGCCGGGACGCGAGGTCGACGACTGCATCGAGGCGGCAGTCGAGTTCGAGAACGGCGCGGTCGGGACCATCGAGTCGACGCGGCTCGCTCTCGGCCGCCGTAACGCGTTCCAGTGGGAGATCAACGGCTCGAAGGGCTCCCTCGCGTTCGACATGGAGCGGCTGAACGAGCTCCAGGTGTTCCGTGACGGCGGCCGCACACGCGGGTTCACGACGGTGCTCGTCTCGGAGGCAGACCATCCCTTCTGGGAGTTCTGGTGGCCGCCCGGCCACATCATCGGCTGGGGCGACACGTTCGTGAACGAGCTCCATCACCTGCTGCGCGCGATCGCCGACGACTCCGACGTCGCACCCCACGGTGCGACGTTCGAGGACGGCTACCGCGCCGCTGAGGTGTGCGACGCGATCGTCCGCTCGGGCGAGAGCGGGAAGCGCGAGCAGCTCTCCTACCGCTCGTAAGCACGCCGGCCGCGATAATCGCGACACGGACGTCCTCGCCCTGACCTCGCTCCTGCCGGAGCTCCCGACCGAGCGGACGCGGCTGCTCGACAACCTCGGACGCATGCGCCGGGGCGTCGGGCCGATCACGCCCGAGCTCTCCGACGCGCTCGCCGACCACATGAACATCCGGCGCGGCGAGGTGCACGAGGTCGTCTCGTTCTACTCGTTCCTGCAGGAGCCCGTGGACGTCGTTCGCGTCTGCACCGGGCCTGTCTGCGACTGCATGGGCGCGAAGACGGTGGCCGGCGAGCTCGCCGTGGCCTGCCTCGGCCACTGCGACCTGGCTCCTGTGGTGATGGACGGCGACGATGTCCGTGGCGGCGTCACCCATCGGACGAACGGCTTCCTGCTCGAGCCCGACGAGCCGCGCGACCCGCCTGCACTCGAGCCCGACGAGGTGCTTACGCGGCTCGAGGATGCGGGTCTCACGGGCATGGGCGGAGCGGGCTTCCCGACCCACCGCAAGTGGTACGCGGTGCGCGGCGAGCCCGGCCCGCGCGTCGTGATCGTCAACGCGGACGAGGGCGAGCCCGGGACGATCAAGGACCGCTACGTGATGGAGCTGCGGCCGCACCTTCTGCTCGAGGGCCTGATTGCGGCGATGCGGTTCTGTGAGGTGGACGAGGCGTACGTGTACCTGCGCGAGGAGTACGCGACGTCGCGCGCCCGCCTGCGCGAGGCGATCGCCGAGCGAGGGCTCGATGTACACGTCGTCGTCGGCGCCGGCTCGTACGTCTGCGGCGAGGAGTCGGCCATGCTCGAGTCGATGGAGGGCCGCCGCGGGATGCCGCGGCTGCGGCCGCCCTTCCCTGCACAGAAGGGCTACCTGGGCCGGCCGACGTTGATCAACAACGTCGAGACGCTCGTCCACGTCGCCCGGATCCTGCGCGGGGACTGGCAACCGTCGCGGCTCTGGTCGGTCTCGGGCGCGGTCCGCCAACCGGGCTGCTTCGAGGCGCCTCTGGACGTGACCGCGCGGCAGCTGGTCGCGGAGCACGCCGGCGGGTTCACAGCGGACGTCGGCGCCTTCGTCCCGGGTGGTGCTGCAAGCGGGATCCTCCCGCCGGCGGCGCTCGACGTGCCGCTCACGCGCGACGCCCTTTCGGAATGGGGGAGCGGGCCCGGCTCGGCGGCAGTACAGGTCTTCCCCGCGACCTACCCCGTGCTCAGGCTACTCGGTGAGACGATGCGCTTCTTCGCCGAGGAGTCGTGCCAGAAGTGCACGCCCTGCCGGATCGGCAACCGGGCGCTCCACCATGTGGTCGAGGAGCTGGAGCACGGCCGCGCCGCGATGTCGCGCGAGAAGGTGGACGAGTGGCTGGAGGCAATGGGGCAGACCTCGATCTGCGGGCTCGGCCAGGCCTCACCGATCCCCGTGCGCAATGTCGCACGCCACTGGCCCGAGCTGATGGAGGCGCTCCGATGATCGTCGCCGTGGCGCTGGCTGTGACCATCTGGGGTGCCATGACCGGCTTCTACGGCACGCGGCAGTGGCGGCCGGTCGACGTCTGCAAGGCGACCTTTATGGGCGACCAGTTCGCGATGGTCAAGGCGACGATCAATGGGAAGCCGCACGTGGCGGCGCTCCACTACCTCGATCGCAGGACCGGATGGGTGGTGATGTGGGCCGACGGGACCGTCAACCGCAGGATCGGCCCGTCCACGCGGCCGCTCGTGCTGGCCGAGGTGACGCGACTGAAGGCGAAGTGCCTGGCCCCATGATCGGCGGCGCCGCGTGATAGAACCGCTCGGGGAGCCAACGGCGAAAGGGAAGCGTGATGAAGGGAGGTCTCGTTCTGGTGGCCGCGACCCTGGTGGTCTCGGGGGCGGCGGCCCCGGCGAGCGGCCATCCTCGCGAGCGGCGTGCGGAACTCGGGCTGCAGCCGTCCCGTGCACTCGTCCCGCTGCGCGCCGGCGCGGGCTCCGAGAACTACGGCGATCGCATCGGTGACGCGGTCAACGGCGCGCCGGACATCAGTGCCATCGCGGTCGCGAACGACGATCAGGGGAACATCACCGTCACCGTCACGCTGGCGAACCACCCCTCGGACTTCCAGCCAAACGAGGGCGTCCTGGTGGTCATGGACACCGACGGGAACGGGGCAACGGGCAACGGCGGGTTCGACTACGTCTTCGCCGGTGTCAAGGACCGCACGGGCCTCTTCGTCTGGAACGGGTCGTCGTTCGGCGGCGCGAGCGCGCCGTCGCTCCAGAGCTCGACCGCTGCCGGCCAGATCGCTTTCAGGATCAACCGCTCCGATCTCGGCAATACGACTGGGCTCAACTTCTATGTCGAGACGACCAGGGACAATGGAGACTCGATCGGCGACGACGCCCCGGACGGGAACGGCGTGTTCACGTACAGGCTCGTCCTGCCGACGGCTCCTCCTCCGCCGCCACCGCCTACGACGACTCCGCCTCCGGCGGCGCCGAGGTTCGTCGTCTCGCCCGTCGGCCTCCCGCACCCGGGCAAGCGGTTCGTCGTCCGGGCACGCGTCCTCCTCGGCGGGCAGAGCGTCTCGCCGTCGGCGCTTGGCTGTGCTGCCAATGTGGGCAGCTCGCCGGTGAGGACGACGGCTGTGAACGGCCCCGCACCCTATCGGTCCTGCGTGGTCCTGATTCCGATCCGTTCGAAGAGAAAGTCGGTGACCATGACGCTTCTCATCCAGTACGAGTCGTCCGCGACGACGAGACGGCTGACCTACAGGATCAGGTAGACGCCGACGCGGGTGATCACGTTCACGGTCGACGGTCGCAAGGTCGCGGCGCCCGAGGGCGAGCTGCTCGTCCACGCGCTCGCCCGCAACGACGTCTTCGTCCCCACGCTCTGCCACGACTCGAAGCTCGACCCCTACGGCGGCTGCCGTATGTGCGTGGTCGGGGTCGAAGGGTCGCCGCGGCCTCTTCCCGCCTGTGCAACTCGCGTCGTCGAAGGGATGGTCGTCTCGACGAACTCGTCGGTGCCGCAGTTCCAGCGGACGCTGACCGAGATGCTGCTCGCCGAGCACCTGAACGGCAGCCCCGGCGGCCGCCCGAACGAGCTGCTCGAGCTCGCCGACGACCTGGGCGTCGAGGCCCCGCTCGTCCTCCCCGACGCGAGGCGCGAGCCGTACGAGGACCGCGACCTGCTGATGGGCTACGACCCCGACGCCTGCATCCTCTGCGCGCGCTGCGTCAGGTACACGCAGGAAGTGATGCAGTGCTCGGCGCTCTCGCTGGAAGGACGCGGCGGCGAGGCGCGTGTCGTACCGACGTGGGGCAAGTCCTGGCTCGACACCGAGTGCGAGCTCTGCGGCGGGTGCCTCTCGGTGTGCCCGACCGGTGCGATCTACGAGAAGTTCGAGGAGGGGGCGCCGGCCGGCCGCGAGCAGGCCCTCGTGAAGACGAAGACGACCTGCACCTTCTGCGGCGTCGGCTGCCAGGTGGACCTCAACGTCGATCCGCAGACGAAGCGGATCGTCAAGGTCACCTCCGATCCTTCCTACGTCTCGAACGACGGCAACCTGTGCGTCAAGGGCCGCTTCGCGTTCAACTTCGTCCACCACCCCGACCGGCTGACCGAGCCGCTCATCCGCGGGGAGGACGGCGAGCTCCATCCGGCCTCGTGGCACGAGGCGCTTTCGGCGGCGGCCGAGGGCCTGACCCGGGTCAAGGAACGCCACGGCCCCCAGGCGGTCGGCTTCCTGGCCTCCGCCCGGCTGACGAACGAGGAGAACTACCTGATCCAGAAGCTGGCGCGGGGAGGCGTCGGGACGAATTCCGTCCACTCCTGCGAGGCGACCTGACACGCGCCGACCCTCTACGGCCTGGTCAGGTCGTTCGGCAGAGGAGCAAGCACCAACTCGATCCCGGAGATCGAGAACGACCGCTTCCTGCTCGTGATCGGCTCGAACACGACCGAGGCGCATCCGGTGCTTGCGCTGCGGATCAAGAAGGCGGTGCGGAAGGGCGCGACGCTCGTCGTCGCCGATCCGCGCAAGATCTGGCTGACCAAGCTCGCCAAGCGCCATCTGCAGGTGCGGCCGGGCACCGACGTCTGGCTAATCAACGCGATGATGCACACGATCCTGGAGGAGGGCCTCCAGGACGAGGAGTACATTCGCGAGCACACGACCGGGTTCGACGCGGTGCGCGAGGTCGTCTCGCGCTACTCGCCCGAGGAGGCAGCGAAGGTGACGGGCGTCGACGCCGAGGCGATCCGCGAGACCGCACGCGAGTACTCGCGGGAGCGCCACGCGGGGATCTTCTACACGCTCGGGATGACCGAGCACGCCTGCGGGGTCGACAACATCTGGTCGCTGGCGAACCTGGTGCTGATGACCGGCCATCTCGGTTACGAATCGACCGGCCTGAATGCCCTGCGCGGCCAGAACAACGTCCAGGGGCTGAACGACTCCGGCGCGAACCCCTCGTACTTGCCCGGCTACCAGCCGGTCGACGACCCGGAGATCCGGGCCAAGTTCTCGGAGGCGTGGGGTGTCGAGGTGCCCGCGACGCCCGGCTACAGGCTCGACCAGATCGTCTCCGGGCTGCACGACGGGCGCGTGAAGGCGCTCTATCTGATCGGCGAGAACCCGGCCCAGACCGAGCCGAACGCCCACCACGTCGAGGCAGGGCTCGAGGCCTGCGAGTTCATCGTCTCCCAGGACATCTTCCTGAACGACTCGAGCCGGAAGTATGCAGATGTCGTTCTGCCGGCGTCGAGCTTCGCGGAGAAAGACGGCACCTTCACCAACACGGAGCGGCGCGTGAACCGTGTGCGCAAGGCGCTCGACTGCCCCGGCGAGGCGCGGGAGGACTGGCGGATCGTGTGCGCGATGGCGTCCGCCCTGGGCGCATCGTGGCCAGAGTACGAGTCGCCCGAGGACGTCTGGAACGAGCTCGCTGATCTCTCCCCGAACTGGTACGGGATCCGCTACCCCCGGATCGAGCAGCACGGCATGCAGTGGCCGTGCACCGACCTCGATCATCCCGGCACGCCGTACCTGCACGCTCCGAAGCCGGCGCTGCCCGACGGCCGTGGGCGCTTCTTCCCGGTCGAGTACCAGCCTCCGATCGAGCCGACCGACTCCGAGTACCCGTTCATCCTCTCGACTGGTCGAACGCTCTACCACTACAACTCGGCGACGATGACGATGCGTGAGCCGGGTGTCGTCGAGAAGCAGGAGCAGCCGTTCTTCGAGCTCAATCCCGAGGACGGCGCGGCGCTCGGCATCGCCGACCGCGAGGTCGCGCGCCTCGTCTCACGGCGCGGGAGGCTCGAGGCCGAGGCGCACTACTCGGATCGGGTCTACCCGGGGCTCGTCTGGATGGCGCTGCACTTCGCGCAGGCAAAGGTCAACTGGCTCATCCACGACGTGGGCGACCCGCTGATCGGTACCCCGGAGTACAAGGTCTCGGCGGTCCGGGTAGAACGCGTGTAGTGCCCGAGAACCATTTCGGCGAGGACGTCGCCGCGCGCTACGACGACGACACTGTCATGTTCGACCCGGCCGTGGTCGACCCGGCCGTCGACTTCCTCGCGGAGCTGGCGCGAGACGGGCCCGCACTCGAGCTCGGCATCGGCACGGGCCGCATTGCGCTGCCGCTCTCCGCGCGCGGCATTCGGGTCGCGGGGATCGACCTGTCCGAGGCGATGGTTGCCCGGCTCCGGGCCAAGCCGGGAGCGGAGGAGGTCGTGGTCACGATCGGCGACTTTGCGACCACCCGAGTCGAGGGCGAGTTCGCGCTCGTCTACCTGGTCTTCAACACGATCGGGAATCTGACCACCCAGGACGAACAGGTCGCCTGTTTCGCGAACGCCGCCCAACATCTCGCGCCGGGCGGCTGTTTCGTGATCGAGCTGGGCTTCGGTCGCGGCGCGCCGCTCGAGGTCTTCGACCTCAGCGAGACGCACGTGGGGATCGATGAGCGCGATGCCGCGACGCAGCGGCTCGTCTCGCACCACTTCAGCCTCGTCGACGGCCGCTGGGTGCGGAACTCGGTCCCGTTCCGGTCGGTCGGCCCGGGCGAGCTCGATCTGATGGCGCGGCTCGCAGAGATGCGGTTGCGCGAGCGCTGGAGCGACTGGAATCGCAAGCCGTTCACGAGCGAGAGCACCAAGCACGTCTCCGTCTGGGAGAAGCCGTGAAGCTCGGCGAGACGCGGATCCACGTCGAGTCGTGCGAGTCGACCCAGACGCTGCTCGACCCCTCGATGGCGGAGGGCACGGTCGCCGTCGCCGACGTGCAGACGGCGGGGCGGGGCAGGCTGGGAAGGACGTGGGAGGCGCCTCCGCGCTCGGCGGTACTCGTGTCGGTGCTCCTCCGGCCCTCCGCGGACCGGCCGCTGCCGCAGCTCGCGCTCGTCGCCGGGGTGGCCGTCGCAGATGCGCTCGAAGAGCTGACCGGTCTCTCGGTCCAGATCAAGTGGCCGAACGACGTCATGCTCCGCCGGACGAAGGTGGCGGGCATCCTCGCCGAGGCGCGCGAGAGCGCGGTCGTCGTCGGAATCGGTGTCAACGTCAATCAGACGCGCGAGCAGCTGCCGAATCGGGGTGGCTCGCTCCGGACGGCGACGGGGCTGGAGTGGGACCGCGACGCGGTGCTCGACGCTGTCCTCGGCACGCTCGGCACGCGCTACGAGCAATGGCGGGTGGGCGGTCTCGACGCGGTCTACGACGGTCTCGGTTCGCGCGACTTCCTCCGTGGCCGATCGGTCACAGTCGACGACACGAGCGGCACCGCCGAGCTGATCGACCGTGACGGCCGGCTCAGGATCGCCGTCGGCCACGGGAAGTCGGTGACGGTCGAGAGCGGGGAGGTCACCTATGAGCACTGAGACCGATCCGAGCATCCCCCAGGATCCCGGCATCCCGGGTCAGAAGGTGCCGGAGGAGCTTCCGGAGCAGGACGAGCCGGAGGTCGACGAGGTTCCCGACGCCGATCAGCCCGACTACGACGAGGAGGGCTCGAGAGCGCCGAAGGGCGAGCCCTGATCGCAAGCCCGTCACAGCGGCTCGACCTGCAGGGACAGACCGACGGCCTGTCCCTGCAGCCCTGGGTCTCTCCCCGCCTACGGCTCGATGTTCTGGTTGAGCCGGAAGATGTTGCTCGGGTCGTACTCCCGCTTCAAGGCCGTCAGCCGCTCGTAGGTCTCCGGGCCGTAGGACGACCGCCCCGCGCCCGCGTCGCCGAGGAAGTTGACGTAGCCGCGGCCGGTCGAGGAGTCCGCCGCGGTGTCGTTCACCGCCCGGGCCCACGCGATGTGCTCGTCCGCGGCGCCGGTGTCGTGCCAGCCGGTGACCGCGTTGAGCACGAAGGGCATCGACCGGTCCGCGAAGGCGGTTGCTCCCTCGGGCACGCGGCCGACTGCGCCGCCCATCTGGTGGACGTGGATCTCGCACTGGGGTCCCGGCGCCCCCAGGTGCAGCTCACAGAACGAGTCGATCAGGGCGTCGTCGAGCGAGGCCAGGTTCGTCGCCTTGAAGTAGGCATTAGTCCCCTTGGGCCAAAGGGGGTCGAGCAGCGACTGCATCGCGGTGTACGGCATCGGCCCGGCCAGGTCGGCGATCGGTTCGGCGACGGTGCGGAAGTCCGAGACCTCCGCGGCGGCCTCGTCGATCGCGCCGGGCGAGACGGCGACGAACGCGGCGACCTTTTCGCCGTGCCACTGCTCCGGGATCACCGGGAGCGGGGGCGCGGTCATGAGGGAGACGAAGCCGGTGAGGTCGTCCGACGCTCCCGCCGACCAGTCGCGGAACAGGCGCAACAGCGGCCTTGCAGCCTCCGCCGGGTAGAAGATCGGGCCCGCAAAGACGATCGGTCCCACCGGATGGAGCGCGAGCTCGAACTCGGTGACGATCCCGAAGTTGCCGCCGCCGCCCCGGAGGCCCCAGAAGAGCCCCGCGTTCTCCGTGTCGGACGCGCGGACGATCCGGCCGTCGGCCGTGACCACGTCCGCTGCAAGCAGGTTGTCGCAGGCGAGGCCGTGCTTGCGCATCAACCAGCCGATGCCGCCGCCGAGCGTGAAGCCGCCGACGCCGGTGGTCGAGACGAGGCCGCCGGTGGTCGCAAGCCCGTGCGCCTGGGTCTCATGGTCGACGTCGGCCCAGGTGGCCCCGCCGCCGACGTACGCACGCCGCGCCGCCACGTCCACGCGGACGCCGCGCATCTTCGAGAGGTCGATCACGATCCCGCTGTCGACGGTCGAGAAGCCGGCGATGCTGTGTCCGCCGCCGCGCACCGCGACCGGCAGGTCGTGACTGCGTGCAAATCCGAGGGCGGCGGTCACATCCGCCACGCCCGTCGCCTGCACGACCACTGCCGGCCGGGGATCGTCGTGAAGCCCGTTCCAGACAGCGCGTGCCTCGTCGTATCCGTCGTCGCCGGGCGTGACGATCGGGCCGCGGATCGCCTGCCGCAATTCCTCGACCGTTGCCTCGCCGAGGACGGGTGACATTGTCTCGGTCATCTCTTGCTCCTTTCGAGCGTGTCGATGCCGCAGTTCTAGCCGGGTGCTCTTTGCAGCGACTTAGCGCGGCGCTGCAGGCTCACGCAAGCGGCTCTCGACCTGTGCGAGCTCCAGGGCATCGCCTTTCGCGGCGTAGAGATCCCGTGCTTCGAGCAACAGCGGCCTGGCCCGCTCGGGCTCGTCCCGCGCGAAGGCAACGTCGGCAAGGTGCGTGAGGGTCTGGGCGATCCACAGCCCCCTGCCCGCCTCCCGCTGCACCGCCAACGCCTCCTCGAGTGCATCGGTGGCACCGTCCAGGTCGCCCCGGGTGACGGCGAGGTCCGCGGAGTTCCACAACACGCCGGTCAGTCCCCACCGGTCGCCCGCGCGCCGGAACAGGTCGCGCGCCTCGGCCAGCAGCTGCTCGGCCCGTTCATAGTCGCCGGCCGCGGCCTCGACCAGCCCGAGACCCGAGAGCGCCATGCCGATCCCGCGCCGGTCGCGGAGTCGCCGGCGCAGCTCGAGCGCCTGGTCGAACGACGTCCGGGCAGCGTCGAGATTCTCGGTCGCCAGCTCCAGGTGCGCCTTGCGGATGAGAGCGTCGGATTCGCCGCGCCGGTCCTCCTCGCGTCGGAAGAGCGCGATGCTCTCGTCGAGGAGCTCCCTCGACCGGCCCGGATGGCCGCGCTCCCGCGCGATCTGCGCCTGATTGGCGAGCACGTATCCGACGGCCGTCTTGCAGGAGACCTCTACGAACGGCTGGAGCGTGTCCTCGAACACCCTTCGCGGCCCGAGCGCGGACGCTCCGCGGCGCATGTCGACGACGCTGATCGGCGTCGGGATCAGCTCGGGGCTGTCCCCGAGCCGCTCGAACTCGTCGATGCTCTCGGCCACGAGGCGTTCGACGCTCTCGAGGTCGCCCAGCCGCCAGCGGGCGACGCCGAGCGAGTAGACCCCTAGTGCGGCAGCTTCGGCAAAGCCTTCGCGCCGCGCGAGCTCCAGCGCCTGTTCGAAAGCCTCGAGGGCCGCGGGGGAGTCGTCCCGCGACATCGCGATGCCGCCGATGAAGTGGAGCGCGAGCCAGTGCGACCATGGATCGCGGATCTCCTCCGCGATTGCCTTGCACTCGAGCGCAGCGGACTCGGCGCGTTCGAGTCGCGCTGCCCGCAGATCGAGGGCCGAGGCGGCCAGCAGGGCCGCGGCGCGTGTCTGAGTGTGCTCGGGGACCCCGGCGAGGGCCTCCTCCAACCGCCGGTGGCCCTCTTCGAGGTCGATCCGGCGCAGCCAGAATGGCCAGAGGGCGACGCAGAAGCGCAGTGCCTGTGGCTTGTCGACTGCGAGCAGCGAGTCCAGGGCGGCCTGCATGTTCGCCGCCTCGCGGTCGAGTCGCGGGTCATCCCGTTCCCGCTCGGCGAGCTCGAATGCCCAGTCCGCATGTCGACCGGCAAGCCGCGCCGACTCGCCGGCCTCGGAGAGCTTTTCCCCGGCATAGATGCGCACCGTCTCCAGCAACCGGTACCGCCGGTCGCGAACCCGGTCGTCGCCGGTCACCAGCGACTTCTCGACCAGGCGTGCGAGCAGGTCGGCGACGTCACGCCGGTCGAGGTCGTCACCGGAGCAGACCGCCTCGGCCGCGGGCAGGTCGAAGCCTCCGGCGAAGACGGACAGACGGCGAAGAAGCGTCCGCTCGTCCTCCGCCAGCAGTTCGTGGCTCCACTCGAGCGCCGCCTCGAGCGTCTGCTGGCGTGTCGGAGCCGAACTGCTGCCCGCGCGCAGCAGCCGGAAGCGGTCGTCCAGCCGCTCCGCGATTGCGTCCGCCCCCAGCGCGCCGAGCCTGGCGGCGGCGAGCTCGATCGCGAGTGGGAGCCCGTCGAGCCGGTAGCAGATGCGGACCACGTCTCGGGCGTTCCGGTCCTCGAGAGCGAATCCGGGAGCCGCTGCAGCGGCCCGCTCGACGAAGAGGCGGATCGACTCGAAGCCGAGGAGGTCGTCTGGGTTGATCGGCGCCTCGGGGTCCGGCAGCGCGAGCGAGG
>JBKPRA010000025.1:0-9616 GCA_046734335.1 Actinomycetota bacterium
TCTCGGAGCAGACGAGCCCGGCGCCGAAGCGGCGGCCCTGCCGGCGGAACGCCTGCACGCTGACGCCCGCCATCGGGGCGAGGACGACGCGGGTGGCCACCTCGACGTCGCGGATCCACCAGGACGAGCGCAAATCGGGCGTCATTTCGCCAAAAAGCGTAGCTACGCGACCCTCTTGCGGCAGGACGCCGTCCGGGTGTACCATTCCCGCCCGCGACGGCGCCTATGCGCCGCGCGTTTCTTTTAAGGAGGCGGCCGAAAATGGCCAAGGAAGTCATCCTCACCAAAGAGGGCTACGAAAAACTGAAGCAGGAGATCGAGTATCTCTCGACCGACAAACGGCGGGAGGTCGCCGAGCGCATCCGTGTCGCCCGCGAGTTCGGCGACATTGCCGAGAACTCCGAGTACGACGACGCGAAGAACGAGCAGGCCCTGGTCGAGCATCGGATCGCGACGCTCGAGGAGCGACTCCTGTCCGCACGCGTCATCGAGAAGAAGGACATCGCGAAGGACGTCGTCTCGGTGGGATCGCACGTCAAGCTGCGAGACATGGGCGCGAATAAGACTTTGGAGTACCGGATCGTCGGCTCCGCGGAGGCGAACCCGGCCGAGCAGAAGCTGTCGAACGAGTCGCCTGTCGGCAAGGCGATCCTGGGCAAGAAGAAGGGCGAGGTCGTCGAGGTGGCGGCTCCGCGCGGCTCGCTCAAGTTCAAGATCCTCGAGATCAAGGCCGCCTAGCCGGGCGGCGCCGTCCGGCGCCGTCCGGCGCCTTCCGGCTACGGCCCGTGCCAGAGCGGGAGTGACACGTCCAGGAACCGCGAACGGAAGCGGCGGTGCACGTAGCCCCGCGAGGCCCGGCGGAGATCGGACGGAAGCCGGTGGAGATCGACCTCGATCGCATCCACCTCGGCGAGGAGCTGGTCGAGCTCGTACCCCATGGTCTGCAGGTGTCCGGCGCCGAGCCACTGGAGGTACCGGCGGCACCAGGCCTTGCGGAGCGGGCTCGCCATCGTCGCCTTCCACTTGTCGAGGGGCTCGCGGCTGATCCCCTCATACCGTGTCGCGTTCGGATCCCAGTACTCCCGGTTGGGCATGGGGAGGTCGACGAAGCGCTGGACGATGGTCTCGTCGGCCGGGAGGCCGATGTACTCGAGCAGACGGGTCACGGCCTGGAGCGGCTGCGTGAGCAACTCTTCGTAGCGAACGCCCACTGCTCGCTCGCTGTTGGCCTCGTACGTTTCGCTCAACCTCGCGAGCCCGAAGAGGTCGGACGAATGGTGGTCGAGATTCCAATTCCCATCGGCCCAGGTCTCGATCATCGAAGCTGCGATCGCCAGCGGATTGCGGAACAAGAAGATGAACTTCCCTTCGGGAAAGACGCGTAGCAGGTCGTCGGCTACGAGGTAGTACCGAGGCGTCTTGTCCAGGAAATACGGCTTGCCCGGCGCCGCTTCCCCGTACAGCCGCAACGTGAGGTCGTGGATTGCCTCCAGGTAGCTGTCCACTCCGCGAGGCAGGTACTGCTCGGCGAACCCGACGACACCGCCGACCATGGTCGCGTGGTTGTACTCGGCCCCGGCTCCCTTCTCGCGGACGGAATAGAGCAACGGAAGGAGGAACCAGGGCTCCGACGCCGTCCCGATCGCCTCGTGCGAACCGAGGATGCGCTGCAGGAGCGTCGACCCTGCGCGTTGCGTCGACAGGATGAAGATCGGCCGTATCGCATCAGCGCGGGCCTCCACCGACGGTGAGCATACAGTCGGGCTGTCATTACACTCGCGGGCGATGCCAGGCTCGAAACGGTTCCCGGATCGAGAGGAAATCGCCGTCCTCCGGGGCGAGGCGGAGAAGCTCGAGGCCGGGGAGGAGGCCGACAGAAGCCGCCGTGCGGCCGGCCGGGTGGTCGGACGCCGGGATCTGGGGAAGGTCGTCTTCCTCGATGTCGTCGACCGATCGGCACGCATCCAGCTGATCTGTCAGTACGATCGAGTCGGCGAGATCCAGGTGGATCTGGGCGACGTCGTCGGTGTCACCGGAGTCCCGGCTCGCACGAAGCGCGGGGAACCGTCCCTCGCGGTGGCCGAGCTGGAGGTACTGAGCAAGATCCGGCGCCCGTTCCCCGACACCTTCCACGGCGTCACCGACGCCGAGACCCGCTACCGCCAGCGGTATCTCGACCTGCTGATGAACGAGGACGCGCGCGAGTTGGCGATCACGCGCACCCGGATCGTCTCGGCGGTTCGCGCCTACCTGGACGGGGAAGGCTTCCTCGAGGTCGAGACGCCGATCCTCCAGCCCCGCTACGGGGGCGGTTTCGCGGAGCCCTTCGTCACGCACTCGAACGAGCTCGATGCCGACCTCTACCTCCGCATCGCGGACGAGCTCTACCTCAAGCGGCTGATAGTCGGCGGCCTCGAGAAGGTGTACGAGCTCTCGAAGGACTTCCGCAACGAGAGTACGTCGTACAAGCACTCGCCCGAGTTCACCCAGGTCGAGTGGTACGAGGCCTACGCGGACTACCGGGACACGATGGAGCGGACCGAGGCCCTGGTGCTGGCGGCGGCGGAAGCCGTCGGCTCCACGCGCGTCACCTTTCGCGGCCACGACGTCGACCTGTCGCCGCCGTGGCAGCGCGTGAGCTTCGTTGGAGCGCTCGAGGACAAGGGCGTCTGGTCGCGCGACGAGGTCGAGCTTCGGGCGAGGTTGCGCGAGGCCGGTGTCGACGCCGAACGTGACCGTTCGTGGTCGCAGCTGGTCGACCACGCGTACTCGCACTTCATCGAGCCGGAGCTCATCCAGCCGACCATCGTCTACGACTGGCCACTCGAGCTCTCGCCCTTCGCGCGCACGACGGACGGGGACGAGGGGCTGGTCGAGCGGTTCGAGGCGGTCGTGGCCGGAATGGAGTTCGCCAACGCATTTAGCGAGTTGAACGACGCGGAGGAACAGGCGCGCCGGTTCGCGCTGCAGGAGGCCGAGCGCGAGGCCGGGGCGGAGGAGGCGGAGCCGGGCGATCCGGACTTCGTCGAGGCGCTCTCCTACGGCATGCCGCCGACCGGCGGCTGCGGCATCGGCATCGACCGGCTGACGATGGTGCTCACCGGAAGCGACACGATCCGCGACGTCATCCTCTTCCCGGCGCTGCGGGAGCGAGGCGCGTAGCCGATCGACCCGCCGGCGTCATTCGGCTTGCCCGAGCGCCCGGCCCCGAGCCGTCGAATGCTCGGTCCGATGCGCTGGAGTCGTCTCTCCCTGCGCCGACCGTGGATGACGCAGTGACCACGGAACGCCTGCGCGTCCTTGTGCTGTCGCCGTTCCCGCCCCGTCTCGACGGACGGCACGGCGGCAGCCGGGCGGTCGCACAGCTCGTCGCAGGGCTGGCCGTCCGACACACCATCGGGTTGCTCGTCCTGCGGGACCACGTCGAGCCGGGGGTCGACGACGAGCTGCGAGCCGCATGTGACCTGGTCGTGGAGGTCCAGATCCCGCCGGTCGGGTCGTCGCTGCGCGCGAGGATCGCGAACAGACTGCGCATGCTCGCCGCCCTGGTGCGCGGAGTGCCGAGCTGGGCCGTCGAGCGGAGGGCCTCCGCGTTCGCGGCTCGGCTGGAGGAAACGCTCGAGAAGTGGCGTCCCGACATCGTTCAGCTCGAATACCGGATCATGGGTCAGTACCTTCCAGCGGTCCGCGCTCGTTCGCTGCCCTGCGTGCTCGTCGACCCGGACCCCGACGGACCGGAGACGGTGCCGTCGTCGTTCCTGGCGCCGGCCGAGCGTCGGGCGTGGGCGTCGCTCGGGAGAGCTGTCTCCGAGCAGGTGGACTCGCTCGTCGTGTTCACGGAGAGAGATCGACGGGCCGTCTCGACGCTGAGTCCGGGGACACGGGTGGTGTGCATCCCTCTTGCCTACGACCTTTGGGATCGGCCGTTTGACCCGGCCGGCGCCCACGGCCACCGCGTCCTCTGCGTCGGAAGTTTCGTCCATCCGCCGAATGCGGACGCGGCCTCCCGCCTGGCGCGGGACATCTTCCCGGCCGTGAAGGCCCGCGTTCCGGACGCGACGCTGGAGCTCGTCGGCTCCCATGCGACGCCGGAAGTCCATGCGCTCGCGGGTGACGGGATCACCGTCCACGCAGACGTCCCCGATGTTCGTCCGCATCTCGATGCTGCGGCCGTCCTCGCCGTACCGGTCCGTTCGGGCGGAGGAATGCGGGTCAAGGTGCTGGAGGGGCTCGCTGCCGGAAAGGCGATCGTTGCGACCTCTCTCGCGCTGGAGGGCCTGGACGTGCAGGACGGGGAAGCCGTTCGCATCGCCGACACCGACGAACAGTTCGTCGAGGCGGTCGTGGAGTTGCTCACGTTCGTCGAGGTGAGGACAGCGCTCGCCCGAGCCGGCCGACAGTGGGCGGAGCAGCACCTCGACATGGATGCCCAGGTACGTGCGTACGAGGCGCTCTATGCGTCTCTGCCGGCAGCGCATACGCAGCCTGTCCCGGGGCGTTCGGCCTAGGCCGACGGGCGCAGTGACGGGCTCGAGAGTCGCTCGAGCACGCGGGCGAATCTGCCTCGTCGTCCGGCGACATGAATCAGGAACGTCGCGTCGTCCTTGGGGACTGCCCGTACGGCCAGCGCTCCGAGGGCGAGCGCGGCGACGAACACTGCAGCAGCGAGAACGAACAGCCCGACGCCGTTTCCCCCGACCAGGACGAGCCGCGCGGCCGCGGCCGCGACAGTGGAGATCGCGGTGACACGGATGACCGAGCCCCAGCCGATCTCGACGCCTCTAACGACTCGCACTGCTGCTCCAAGGACGAGCGTGGTGGCGACGAAGGAGGCGGCGGTGTTCGCGACTGCTGCGCCGACCGCGTCGAGTCGCGGAACGAGGAGCCACGCGAGCGTGAGATCCACGACCGCTGCGATCGCGCTGATCATGATCGGTGCCCGGGCGCGGCCATAACCGACGAGCAGCGCGCCGCTGGCGCCGCCCAGTGGGCTGAGGGGAACGGTCAAGACCACCACGATCAGCACCGTGCCGGCGCCCGCGTACCGGTTGCCGTACAGGAGATGGAGGAGGTCAGGCCCGAGGGCCAGCCCGGCGGCCGTCAGCGGCAGCCCGAACAGGAGGCTGAGACGAAGGACGCGTGAGAAGCCTCGCTGGATCCGGTCGAAATCGCCTGCCCCGACCAGGCCGGCAACCGACGGCGTCAGGATGGCGCCGATCGCACGCGGAACCGCGATCAATGCAGCGGTGGCCTGGAAGGCAATCGAGTAGAGCGCGATCTCCTTGTCGCTCGAGAAGTGCTCGAGGAAGAAGAACTCGGAGCGCTGGTTGACGACGAGATTGAGCGCCACTGGCACGGTCATCGCCAGCGAGAAGGCGAGCACCTCTCTCCGTAGCGACCCGAGCGGCTCGTGTGCCGACGAGAAGGAGCGGAGCACGCGACGGCTGAGCACCTCCATCCAGAGCCAGCGGGCGATCGCGGTTCCGGCGATCACGGCAAGCATGCCGCTGACGCCGCCTCCGACCTCGAGAATGGCCACGGTTGCGACGACCGAGGCCGCGCCCGTGACCAGGACGACGTTCGCGTAGGGCCGCCACTGCTGGGCACCGATCAGGATCGCCCCGGGCACCACGCCGACGACGCCCGCGGCGACGGCGACAGCGGCCCAGATCCAGGCCCACGCCGGGGCGGCGCCGAGCGCCGCGGCGATCACGAGACCGAGCCCGCCGACGACGCCAATGACCACGCACACCGGTGTCGCCCAGTTCGCGAGCGAGGCCAGCATGTCCCGCCGGCCACGGCCGACCAGGTCGCCGGTGTAGCGGAGCAGCGCGTTGCTCAGACCTCCCGAGAGTGCGAACTGCACGATCACCACGACGAACGCGATATAGCTCTGCCGGCCCATCTGGTCCGGGCCGAGGATCCGCGCCGCGACGACCGAGATGACGAGGGAGTACGCGTACGGGGCGATCTGCGCGGTGGACTGCCAGAGCCCCCCGCGGAACGCCTTCGTCCCGGCTGTCTGCTCCAGGGCGGCGTCGTCGTCCGGCGGAGCAGGGGGCTCGAGGGTGCTCATCTCAGTGCATCATCGGCAGTTGGCCAGGATCCTTGGAACCACGGCGAGGGAGGTCATGCTCAGTTCCCGCTGACCGGCGCCGGCGGCGTTCCACCCGCTGCGACGGCCCGGCCGTAGGAACCATGGCGGAAAAGTGTGTCGAGCTCGACGGGGGGCAGCGTTTCTGTCCCGACGTCGTTCCTCGCGAAGCAGAGATTGAACCCGTAGAGGTTCGAGCCGACGAGTCGGTAGTCCAGCTCGCCTGCCAGCCGCTGGAATGCCGCCGGGGACGCTCCGATGCGCATGCCCGCCGGTGCCTCCCTCCAGTCGAAGCCCGGCTCGTACGGCATCACGTAGTCCTCGAAGCCGAGCTCGGTGTGCGCCTCAACGACGACGAAGCGGGGACTGACGCAGTTCAGCGCTTGCCACAGCCAGTAGTCGTTGCCGTCGACGTCGATCGAGAGCAGGTCGATGTCGCCTTCGAAGCCCGCGCCACGCACGAGCTCGTTGACGTTCTCGCGCGTGACGAACGCCTGGACGACCCTCGGCGGGCGCTCGCGCGTATCCGCATGCCCTTCGTAGAAGCGCCGCGCGTGTTCCGCCTTCGCGGCGTCCGCCTCGACGAAGAGGCCGTCGAACCCGAGATTCAGCGCCAGATTGGCACAGTTGCTGGCATACACGCCGTCTCCGGCGCCGAGGTCGACGAAACGCCTGGTCCCCATCCCGCCGGCGGCAAGCAGGTAGAGGACGACCCCATCCTCGTCGAACTGCGAGAACACGCGGAAACCGGAGTCATGGATCGACGGGAGCGGATCTCCGGCGACGACAAGACGCTGGTACGAGAGCAGCAGCGAACGCAGAGCGATCTTGGTCGTCGGCGAGGTCTTGTCGTCGGTCCGCCGGCGCTCATTCGAGAGCTCGAGCACCCGCTCGACCACCCCGCGTGCGATCTGTTTCGGGCGGCGCACGATGGCGTCTCTCATAGCAGACCGCACAGCTGTGACCCGTGGCTCACGCCGGCCCGCTCGGAGATGCCGTTCCGAGCGGCGGCCCGGCAAGCCGATCGAAGATGCGAGTCACACGGCTCGCTGTCCGGTTGCCGAGCGCGTTCGTCAGCCAGTCCGCGTCGTCCCGAGGCAGCACGCGGAGCAGGAACGCAAGGGCCGTGAAGATCGAAGCGCCGATGGCGACGGCGAGCACGAACAGCCAGGCAGACTCGCCCATTGCGAGGACGAGCCGTGCGCAGCCGCCGCCAGCTACCGCCGCGGCGGTGACCTTGACCAGGTGGCGCGGTGCGAGGTGCACTCCGCCGACGAGCCGGACCGAGTACCAGATCACCAAGATCGCCTTCCCGATCTGGGCGGCGATGTTCGCGATTGCCGCGCCCGATGCCGCCAGGTGCGGTACGAGCAGCGCCGCGAGCCCCAGGTCGACCACGACTCCGACGATGCTGACGGCCACGGGGAAGCCGATTCGTGCCAGGCCCACCAGGACGCCGCTGCTCAAGCCGGCGAGCGGCACGATCGGCAGCGGAGCCAAGAGGATGAGGACGATGGTGCCCGCGCCGCGGTACTGGTCTCCGTACAAGAGCCTGATGAGCGCGGGGCCGAAAACGACGGCCCCCACCGTCAGAGGGATCGTGACGAGCAGCAACAGGCGCAACCCGCGCGCATAGCCGGACCGGATGCGCCTGCTCTCGCCGGCACCGTGCAGCGCGCCGACCGCCGGCGCGATCATGTTCCCGATCGCGATCGGAGCGGCCACGATGGCCAGATAGGCCGAGAAGGCGATCGAATAGAGGGCGATCTGGGTGTTCGTGCTGTAGTGCTCGAGGAAGAAGAACTCGGAGCGCTGCGAGACGACGAAGCCCAGCACGATCGGCACCGAAGCGATCATCCCGAAGCGCACGATCTCCCGCCCCAGCCGGCCGAGCGGCTGACGCGCGATGCTCGCTCCTCCGAAAAGGTGGCGGGCCAGGACGGTTCCCCAAAGCAGCATCACGACGTTGGCAGCGGCGAGCACGGCGAACATGCCGGTGATGCCGCCGCCGAGGAGGAGGACGACGACAGTCGCGACAGCCGACGCTGTAGTGGTCGTGAGAACGACGATCCCGTTCTGTCGCCACCGTTGGCCTCCGAGCAGCAGCGAGCCGGGGACCTTGTGCAGCACTCCGGCGAACACGGCAACCGCCCCGAAGGCCCAGGCGGCGCGGGGGGTCGCACCGGCCGCCGCCACCGCGATGAGGACCCCGGCTCCGACGACCGCGGCGACGAGCTCGATCCTCCACGACCAAACGACGAGCGAGCGGAGCTTCCCTGGCTCGCCTCGGCCCATCAACTCGCCGACATACCGGGGCACGGCGGCGGAGAAGCCCGCATTGCAGAACGTGATTACAGTCAGGACGATGAACGCGATGTAGCTCTGCCGGCCCATCTGATCGGGGCCGAGCACCCGGGCGGCGACGACGGACACGAACGTCGTCAGGACATACGGGGCAAGGGTCGATCCGATCTGCCAGACACTTCCGCGGAGGACGCGGGCTCCGGTTCCGGTCACGACGTCCTCCGTCGGGCGCGGCTCGGGCCGCACGGCGGTCGAGGTAGGCTCATCCATCGGTCAGAGACTCATCGGCGCCGCCGCGCCCAAGCACGATAGCCAGGACCAGCCGTCCCTCAGGTGTCCAGTGCTGACGTCGATAGAGATGTGGTGCGGGGCCTGCGGCAGACGGTTGTCGTCTCACGGCTCGTCCCGAGCCGGCCACCCAGGCCGGCGAGGAAGGACTCTATGCTTGGCACTCAGTGTACGAGGAAGAGCCGATGAGAGCCGCCGGGCCGTTCTGCACGATTGTCTCCACGAGCTTCGTCCCGTTCGCGCGCGTGCTCGCCTCGTCGCTCGCGCGTCATCAGGACGGCCGTCGGCTGGTCGCGCTCGTGATGGACGACGAGGGCCGCCTCGATCCGGAGCGCGAACCGTTCACGATCGTTCGCCCGGATGACCTGGAGCACGTGCTGCCGTCGGCGGAGTTCGGCCGTATGGCTGTGATGTACGCCAGCAAGGAGCTGGCGACCGCGCTGAAGCCGTTCCTGCTGCTGCACCTGCTCGACGGAGGCGCACCGGCAGCCATATTCATCGACCCGGATATAGAGGTGTTCGCACCGCTCGACGACGTCGTAGAGGCGACGGCCGCTCACGGGGTCGTCCTGGTGCCGCACTCTCTCGCCCCGATTCCGCTGGATGGCGAAACCCCGACGGAGACCACGATTCAACGCTACGGGATCTTCAACGGCGGGTTCCTGGGCGTCTCGCCCGCAGGCCGACCATTTCTCCTGTGGCTGGCGGAACGTTTGCTCCGCGACTGCATCAGCGCCCTCGACCAGGGCCTCTTCGTCGACCAGCGCTGGCTGGACTTCGTCCCCGCGTACTTCGACCATCTGGTGCTGCGCGATCCGACGCTCGACGTGGCCTACTGGAACCTGCACGAGCGGGACGTCGTCTGGGCGGACGGACGCTACAAGGTCGGGGGACGGCCCCTCCGCTTCTACCACTTCAGCGGCTACGACC
>JBKPRA010000026.1:0-24447 GCA_046734335.1 Actinomycetota bacterium
GAGCAGCACCCACAGCGGCCGACCGCGACCGAGCATCGCGATCACGATCGCAATGAATCCCTGCCCCTGGGTGATGAAGGGGGTGAAGATCCCGGCCGCAACGATGGAGAGGTACGCGCCGCCGAGGCCTGCGAGCGCGCCGGTGGAGAGGACGGCCCAGCTGCGGGTCGCGACGACGCTGACGCCGGCCGCGTCGAGTGCTTCGGGCTTTTCGCCCGCGGCGCGGAGGTTCAGACCGACGTTCGTCCGCCGGAACATCCAGGCGAGTACCGCGACGAACGCGAAGGCGAAATACACGAGCGGCGGTTGCTCGAAGAGGCTGGTGCCCAGCACCGGCAGGCGGTTCAGGAGCGGGATCGAGATGGTCGGGGTCGCGTCCAGGCGCGGGTAGGTGGAGCCGAACTGCGCCTGCTGGAGGACGCTCGTTATCCCCTCGGCACCGAGGGTGATCGCGATCCCGACCACGATCTGGTCGAGGCCGAGCCAGACGCAGAGCACGATCATCAGGACCGCCCCGACCATCCCGGCGGCGATCCCGCTGACGAAGCCGACCCAGACCGAGCCCGTGTCGTGCGCGCCGACGAAGCCGAGGTAGGCGCCGAGCAGCATCATCCCCTCGAGGCCGATGTTCAGCACACCGGCCCGCTCGGAGATGGTTTCGCCGAGGGCGGTGAACATCAGCGGCAGGCCGGCGAGCAGGCCGCCCGCGACGACGCTCGTCCAGAAGACGTCGGTCCAGACCTGGCTCGCGAGGATCACGTCCGCCACCTCCGAAAGAGCGGAGCACGCAGGGCCTCGCGGAGGCCCGGCGGGAGGTAGCTGCCGCCCAGGTCGCGGCGGCGGCCGAGGTATTCGATCACGGTCATGAAGAGGAGGATCAGCCCGACGAGGACGAGCAGGAAGTCGGTCGACAGGTTCGCGTTCGTCGCCGCGAGGTCACCGCCGACGGACAGCACCGAGAAGAAGGCGATGAAGGGGACGACCGCGAGCGGGTTCAGACGCGCAAGGAAGATGAACGGGATCACCTGGTCTCCGTAGGCGGGGTTCTGGTTGCCGCGGATGTATCCCCAGAGCCCCAGGAAGTCGACGGCGGCGGCCAGTCCGATCAGGAAGCCCGAGACCAGGAAGCTGGTGACGATCAGCCGGGGCAAGTCGACGCCGAAGTGCTTCGCCGCACGCGGGTTCGCCCCCATGATCTGCAGCCGCAGCCCCCACGCGGTCCGCGTCAGGAGGAAGTACACGACGAAGATCGCCCCGAACGCGACCAGGAGCCCGATGTGGATCCGGGTGCCCGGAATCGCCGGAAGCATCTTGTCGAAGTCGAGGACCCTGGTCTGCGGGATCGACACCGCCGGATCCTGGAACGGCCCCTTGATCAGCAGACTGGCGAGGTCGACCCCGATGAAGGACATCATCAGCGTCGTGATGATCTCGTTCGTCCCGTAGCGCGCTTTCAGAATCGCGGGCGGGAGCGTCCAAACGGCTCCCGTCGCTCCGGCCGCCAGGAAGAGGATCAGCATCGCGAACCACAACGGCAGGTGGTTCGTCAGCGACGGCCCATAGCCCGTGACGACCGCCGCGGCGAGGAGGAACTGACCGTTGTAGCCCAGGTTCCAGATGTTCGCCCTGAAGACGACCGTCAAGCCGGCGCCGATCAGGAGTAGGGGCGCCATCCTGATCGCGCTGTCCTGCCAGGCGTCCCAGCCGCCGCCGCTGACCCCACCCTTCCAGACGTCGGCGTAGAAGCTGATCGGGTTCCGGCCGAGGGCGAGCAGGAGGATCGCGCCGGCGCCGAGCGCCAGGACGACCGGGAACAGCGACCGCACCCCGATGTCGAATACGCGCTCGCCGCGGCGCGAGCGCTGCGGCTGAGTGGCGGTCGCCACCGGCACGTCCCTCGAGGCGGTCTGGGTCGTCACGCAGCCTCGGCTCCCGCGCTGCCGACCATCAGCCGGCCGACCTCTTCCGTGATGCCGGGGCCGTTCGGCACCACCCCGACGAGCCGGCCGCGCGACAGCACGGCGATCCGGTCGGCGATGTCGAGCAGCTCGTCGAGATCGGTCGAGATCACGAGCGCCGCCCCCCCGCCGGCGACCAGGCTGCGGATCAGGTCGCGTACGGTCGCGGTCGTCTTCACGTCGAGCCCGTAGGTCGGCTTGTTGAAGACGACCACCTTCGGATCGAAGCTCAGCTCGCGGGCGAGCAGGACCTTCTGGACGTTGCCCCCAGAGAGGGTCCCTGCCCGTGTGCCCACGCCGGGCGTTCGGACGTCGTACTCCCGCACGAGCTCCGCCGCTCGTTCGTCCACCGCGGCCCGCTGAATCCGTCCGTGCCTCCAGAACGGCTGCTCGCCGATCCGCTTCAGGAAGAGGTTGAGCCCGACCGGAAGCGAGCTGACGATCCCCTCCCCGAGGCGGTCGTCGGTGACGTAGCGCAAGCCGAGCTTCTGACGGGCCGAGACGGGCATCCTGGTGACCGCCCCGCCGTAGAGCAGAACCTCCCCGTGCGAGGCACCGCGCTGTCCGGCGATCACCTCGGCAAGCGGGCGCTGGCCGTTGCCGTCGACGCCCGCGACCCCGAGAATCTCTCCCTGCCGGAGGTCGAGTGAGACGTCCTCGATCCCGAGCTCGGCGCCCTCGCCCGGCGCGCTGACGTTCCGGAGCTCTAGAACGAGGTCGCCCAGGACGGCCGTCGGGCTCTCTCCTTCCACATCGGACAGGTCCTCGCGCAGCTCGGCGACGTCGGCAACCGCCCTCGCCTCCTCGCCGAACATGACGCGGACGATGTCGGCACGCAATTCCTCGTGATCCTTCTCGCGTAGGGCCTGACCGTCGATCGTGCCGACGAGTCGCCCCTGGCGGAGGATCGAGATGAAGTCGCCGAGCGAGAGCGCTTCGTGGAGCTTGTGGGTGATGAAGATCACCGCCTGGCCCTGCTCCTTCAGCCGGGCCAACACCTTCGAGAGCTCGGCGACCCCCTGAGGCGTCAGCATGGAGGTCGGCTCGTCGAGGATCAGCACACGCGATCCGCGCCACAGAGCCTTGATGATCTCGACCTGCTGCTGATGGCCGAGGGCAAGGTCGGCCGCGACGGCGTCGGGGTCGACGTCGACGCCGAGCAACCTGGCGAGCTCGTCCAGGCGCGTGCGCGCCCCCGCCTCGTCGAGTCGGAGTCGCCGCGTGTCGCCGAGCATCAGGTTCTCGAGCACCGTCAGGGCCGGGATCAGCGCCGAGTGCTGTGGGACGGTGCCGATGCCCAGCTCGAGCGCGGTGCGGGGAGACGAGATCCCGGTCTCGACCCCCTCGATCCGGATCGTGCCCGCGTCCGGGCGGTTCAACCCGGAGAGGATCCCGATCAGCGTCGACTTCCCCGCGCCGTTCTCGCCGAGTAGACAGTGCACCTCACCGCGGCGGAGGGTCAGGTCGATGCGGTCGTTTGCGAGCACACCCGGAAACGACTTCGTGATCCCCACGAGCTCGACGATCGGCGTGTCGGTCGGTTCGCTCACCCTGCTGGGCTCAGTGTGCTGGAGGACGCAACCGCCCGCGGTGGCTCGCCTACCCACCGCGGGCGTTGCGACGTCACGGGACTACTTGATCAGCTGCTGGACCTGCCCGGCCTTGCTCGCAGCCGGGATCTTGATCTTGCCGCTCATGATCTTCGCCTTGGCAGCGGTGATCTCGGCCCAGGTCTTGGCCGGGATGTATTTCGACTTCAACAGCGAGATGCCGCCGTTCTTCAGGCTCAGGTCGTAGCCGTGGGTGCCGTACGTGCCGGCCTCGATGTCCTTGACCGCCTGCTTGAACGTGTCGGCGAAGGTCCAGAGCACCGAGGACAGGAACACGTGCTTCTTGTCGATCGGGGTCATGTCGCCGATGTCGCCGATGAACCAGACCTTGTGGCCCGGCTTCGCGGTCTCGATCGCCTGGAGGTAGCCGAAGGAGGCGTTGTCGCCCATCGCGAAGATCACGTCCGCTCCCTGCGCGATCACACTGTTGGCGACGCGCTTACCGCCTGCGGCGTCGTCGTAGCCGGTCGGGCTCACTGTCGCGAAATAGATCTTCGACGCCTTGTCGATGCTGCGAAAACCAGCCGCGAACCCGCCGCTCATCTTGTACCAGTTGGAGTCGGAGGCCGAGATGATGATCCCGACCTTGTGCGTCTTGGTCGTCCGCGCGGCCAGGATCCCCGCGAGGTAGGCGCCCTGCTGGCTCGACGTGGTGATGTACGAGACGAGCCCCTTGGTCAGGTTCGTCGGCACGTCGTAGGTCATCACCGGCACCTTGTACTGCTTCGCGATCCGGGTGGCGACGGTGTCGTAGCCGCTCGCGTGGGCGACGATGAAGCTCGCCCCGCCCTGCGCGAGCTGCCGCAGGACCACGTCGGTCTTGTCGTAGCCGATGTTGGTGACGGCCTGGAACTTCGCGCCGGCCGAGGCTGCGGCGGCTGCGGCGCCCCGGTAGCCCTGCTGGTTCCAGCCGTAGTCGCTCTGCTTCGCAGGTGACGCGAACGCGACCTTCGTCACCTTGGCCGAATGAAGTGCTCCGGCGGCCAGTGCAGTGCCGGCGGCGACGAGCGCGACCGCCACCACCGCGATCACGATTCGCGCTCCAGGTAGACGCTGATGCATCGTCGAGACTCTCCTTCCTCCGGGGAACCACGCCGGTTCCGCCGCGGTTTGATCGATGCTTGCTCCTTGCCCGGACCCCGTGGTAGGGTCGTCTTGCCAACTGTTAACAACTCCCGAGCCGCCGTCTACCCTATCCCGTCCGGAGAGTGATTGCAATGGCGTCGGAGCCCGCGCTCGCCCGCCGTCCGCAGCTGGAAAACCTGACCCTCTGGCAGCGCGTCTACGACCACCTGCGGACGGAAATCCTGGCCGGGAGGCTCGAGCCCGGCGCCGAGCTGGCGGAGGTCGCGCTCGCCGAGCAGCTCGGGGTCAGTCGCGGGCCGATCCGCGAGGCGATCGGGCGGCTCGCATCCGAGGGCCTCGTCACCGTGCGACCCCGGCGCGGCGCGGTCGTCAGCTCGCTGTCGAAAGAGGAGTTCCTCGAGCTCTACCAGGTGCGCGAGGCCCTCGAGCTGATGGCGGTGAAGCTCGCCGTGCCCAGACTCCAGCCGGAGGACATCGCCGCTCTCCAGCAGCTGATCGACCAGATGGCGGCGCACGCCGAGCGGAACAGGGTCGCCGAGTTCTTCGAGGCGAACGCGGGCTTCCACGCCCGGCTGGTGGACGCATCGGGGAACACGAAGATCGCGGAGCTCTACCGGCAGCTGCTCGACCAGCTGGGCCGCTACCGGACACGGTCGCTGCTCCTCCGCGGCAACATGCAGCGGTCGGTCGCGGAGCACGCCGCGATCCTGCGCGCCGTGAAGCGTCGTGACGCCGAGCGCGCCTCGCACCTGATGTCGGAGCACATCCGTGTGCCACAGCGCCGGGCGAAGGCGCTGAGCGACGAGCAGCTGGCCGAGGGCGGCTCGTGAGCGCGGGGGAAACGGCCGGTTTCCCCCGCGAGGGCCCTTCCCTGACCGCGCTCGCACCCCAGGTGCGGCCGCGGGCCGCGCCCGCCGAGTCGGTCGCGGCCGAGAAGATCCCGATCGACGGCGGTGCGCCGTGAGCACTGCACTCCGGTTCGGCGTGAATCTCAACAATCGCGAGCCTCTGATCGCGCCCGACTACGACGTGCCGATGCTGCTCGACCTGTCCGAAGCGGTCGAGGAGCTCGGCTTCGACTCGGTCTGGGTGGGCGACTCGCTCTTCTCCAAGCCCCGCTACGAGCCGATCTCGCTCCTGTCCGCGATCTCCCAGCGGACGTCACGAGTGCGGCTCGGCACCTCGTGCATGGTCTCCTCGACGAGGAACCCGCTCTACCTCGCCCTCGAGTGGGCGACGCTGGACGTGATCTCGGGCGGCCGGACGATCCTCGGTACCGGGATGGGGAACCCGGAGGAAGGGGTGCGACGCGAGTTCGAGGCGCTCGGGCTCGACTACGTCAGGCGCGGGTCGCTGTTCGAGGAGGGCCTCGCCGTCATCCGTCAGCTGTGGACCGAGGGCAGGGCCGACTTCCACGGCCGGTTCCTCGACTACGACGGCGTGTCGTTCTACTCAGGCACCGAGATGGCGCCGCTGATGCCGATCCAGTCGCCGCCGCCGATCTGGGTCGTGTCCAACCCGCGCCTGAAGGGCGACGCGCCGCCGGAGGTGATCGCCCGAAGGCTCGAGGCGGCGTGCCGCCGGATCGTGAAGTACGGCGACGGCTGGCTCACCTGCTGCCGCGCACAGCACCCCGGGGAGCTCATCGACCAGCTCGCGGCGATCGAGCGGTACGCGGACGAGCACGGGGACGACTTCTCCCGCCTCGTCATCTCGTACCAGGTGACGATGAACATCGGCGACTCGGAGGAGGAAGCCCGGAGCGCATTCGACGACTACATCTCGAAGTACTACCCGGAGCTGTCGAAGGCGATGGACCTCTCGAACTGGGGCCCCGTCGGGACGCCGGAGCAGATCGCCGACTGGATCCGGACATTCGCCGACGCCGGCGTCGACTACTTCATCTGCCGATTCGGAGCGATCGACCAGTTCGGGCAGGTCGAGCGCTTCGCCAGGGACGTATTGCCCGTGTTCTCCGCAGAGAGAGTGAGGTGAGTAGTGGCCACCGTTGTCGAGAAAGGGAATCTGCTCGAGGACGCCGCACTGATCGTCGACGTCTGCTTCTCGGTCGAGGAGGGCGACGTCGTCACGATCATCTGCGACGACGACCGCGAGAACGAGGCCCGCGCCGTCGCGGACGTCTGCGTCGAGCGCGGCGCCTGGCCGGTCGTGATGAACAACGACGCGCAGGTTCGCCGCGGCCGGGCGGACGTGCGCTTCCCGATGGCGCCGCCGGACAACCTGCACCGGGCGATGGTCGGATCGGACGAGGTGATCATCATCGCCAACCTCGAGTGGGCGAACCGCTTCGCCCACGTCAACGCCGTGCGAGAGACCTGCGAGGCGAACGGCAAGATCGCCTCGATCGAGCCGGGCATGGGCGAATGGGGCCTGTCCAGGGAAGACCTCGAGCGATCGGCGCAGCGGACGAAGGACGCCGTCGCAGCACTCGAGGGGAAAACGCAATGCCACGTCACCACTCCTCTGGGCACCGACTTCTATGTCTCGATCGAGGGCCGGCCGCCGCTCGAGCTGACGCCGTACAAGGCCCGCGGCCAGATGATGAGCCCGATTCCGCTCTGGACCGAGGTCGCCTTCGCGGCGATCGAGGACTTCACCCACGGCACCGCAGTCGTCGACGGCGTCATGCTCGGCATCGGCCTCGACGGGCAGGTGAAGGAGCCGATCCGATGGACGCTCGAGGCCGGGAAGTGCGTGGACATCGAAGGGGGCGACGAGGCCGAGAAGCTGCGCAAGGCGATCGACGGCGTCGAGAACGCGACCGTGATCGGCGAATTCGCGTTCGGAACGAGCGAGAAGGCACCGTTCGGGACGCCGTCCGAGAAGGGCAGGATCGGCACCGTCCACCTCGCGCTCGGGGACAACCACAACGCCTACCCGGGCGGGCAGAACCACTGCTCCCTCCACCTCGACGGCGTCTTCCTGAATGCGACGCTGCAGATCGTCGACGACGGCACCCACATCCTGAAGGACGGGGAGTGGGCGCTGTAACAACGGTCAGGCTGGCCGACGTCGAGCCGATCGAGCTACCGCAGGGGAGCTGGAGCCGCATGCTCGTCACCGAGGCCCGGGTGGGCGACAACACGTCGTCGCTCGGCTATTCGGTGTTCACGCCGGGCACGGTGCTCGCGCCGGTCAAGCACGAGACCGAGGAGGTCGCGTACGTCGTCTCGGGCTCGGGCGAGCTCCGCCTCGACGAAGAGGCGATCCCGTTCGCCGAGGGCGACGCGGTCCACATCCCCGCCGGCCTCTGGCACGCGGTCGCGAACACCGGCGACACCGACGTCGTCATGGTCTTCGGCTTTCCGCATCCGGACTACCCGCCGACCGAGCGGCGCTGATGGTGGCCTGATGGTCGTCGTGGCCCAGAGCCTCCGCGAGCAGGTGGCCTGCGCCTGCCGCATCCTCGCGTCCGAGGGCTACGCGGACCTGACGCTCGGGCACGTCAGCGTCCGGGGACCCGACGGCGAGGTCTGGATCAAGCGCAAGGGAGTGGCGCTCGACGAGGTCGAGCCTGAGGACGTGGTCTCGCTCGACGACGCGGACGCCGTCCTCCACCTCGAGACGGTGCTCCACACCGGCGTCTACCGCGCCCGCGCGGACGTCGGCGCGGTCGTCCACGGACATCCCCCCCACGCCACTGCCCTCGGAGCCACCACCGCCGACCTCGCGCTGCTCACACACGACGGCGTTCTCTTCGCCGACGGCGTCGGCCGGTTCGACGACCCCGACCTGATCGTCGACGACGACCAGGGCGACCGGGTCGCATCGGCACTCGGCTCACGGCGCGCGGTGCTGCTGCTGAACCACGGTGTGCTGGTCGTCGGCAAGGACGTCCCCTGGGCCGTCCTGACCGCCGTCACGCTCGAGCGGGCGGCCAGGCTCCAGTCGATCGCGTCCGCACTCGGCGAGCTGCGGCCGATGTCGCGGGAGCTCGCCGCGGAGCTCTTGCCGGTGAAGTACCGCGACGAGTTCGTCGACGAGTACTGGGCTGCGTGGCAGCGGCAGGTCGGGCGAAGCGACGGAGGCATGGGTGGACGTCGCCACTAGGGTCAACGGCCGCGAGGTCGTTCGCGACGTCACCCCGCAGGAGCTGCTGCTCGACTTTCTCCGGGACTCGCTCGGGCTGACCGGTGCGAAGCGCTCGTGCGACGTCCAGGTGTGCGGCGCCTGCACCGTCCTCGTCGACGGCCTACCCGTCAGCTCGTGCTGCTACCTGGCTGCCGACGCTCACGGGAAAGCCGTGACGACGATCGAGGGGCTCACCGAGCGGCCGGAGTTCGCACGGCTGGAGGAGGTCTTCACCCGGCACGCGGCGCTCCAGTGCGGGTTCTGCACGCCGGGCATGCTCCTGACCGTCTCTGCGCTGCTCGAGCAGGGCACACTCGCCGACGAGGAGACGATCCGGCACGAGCTCGCCGGCAACCTCTGCCGTTGCACCGGCTACCGCGGGATCCTCGAGGCCGTCGCCGAGCTCGCGGCCGCATGACCACGGTCGTCCCGGAGACGCGGTCGCACATCGGCCGCTCGCACCCGCGGCGCGACGCCCGCGAGAAGCTTCGCGGCGAGGCCGAGTTCGTCGGGGACCTGCTCGTTCCCGGGATGTTGCACGGCAAGGTGCTGCGGAGCCCGATCGCGCACGGCCGGATCGTCTCGATCGACGCCTCGGCCGCTGAGCGAGTGCCCGGGGTCGTTTGCGTCCTCACCGGCGCCGACCTTCACGACCTCGACCCCTACTACGGCCACGCGATCAAGGACCGGCCGATCCTCGCGATCGACAAGGTGCGCTTCCACGGCGAGCAGGTGGCGGCGGTGGCGGCCGAGACGGTCGCGGCCGCAACGGCGGCGGTCGAGCTGATCGAGGCCGAGTACGAGGAACTGCCCGTGGTCGGGAACGTCGCCGACGCGACTGCACCGGACGCACCGCTCGTCACCGACCGCGAGTCCAAGCCCGGGCTCTTCCACGGGCTCGGCGAGATGCCGCCCCGCGACGGGAACGTCTGCTACCGGTATCGGATCGACCGGGGCGAGCTCGAGTCGGTCTTCGCGCGGGCCGACATCGTCGTCGAGGGCGAGTACACCTTCCCCTCCGTCTACCAGTACGCGATGGAGACGCACACGGTGGTGGCCCAGGTCGAAGGCGACGAGATCACGCTCTGGGCGACGTGCCAGCACCCCTTCCTGGTGCGCGCGGAGATCGCGGACCTCTTCGGCGTCCCGGTCGCGAACGTGAGGATCCAGGTGCCGTACCTGGGCGGCGGCTTCGGCTCGAAGTCCTACACGAAGATGGAGCCGCTGACCGTCGCGCTCGCGCGGAAGGCGGGGCGCCCCGTGCGCATCCAGAACCGCGTGGGCGAGTCGATGGTGACGACCCGCCGCCACAACATGACCTGCCGGATGCGCACGGCGGCGACCGCCGACGGCCGCCTGCTCGCGCGCGACGTGCAGTGCCTGTTCGACACGGGTGCCTACGCAGACAACGGGCCACGCGTGGTCGCGACCGCCGGCGACGCGGCGCCCGGCCCGTACCGGTGGGCCGCATACCGGGTGGACGCGGCATGCGTCTACACGAACCTCGCCCCGGCCGGCTCCTACCGGGCATTCGGCGCGACACATCTTCAGTGGATCGGCGAGTCCCAGGTGGACGAGGTGGCCCGGCGGGCCGGCCTCGACCCGCTCGATTTGCGCCGCGACAACCTGTGCGTCCCCGGCGAAGAGGTCCGCGCCGGCGGAAAGCCGCTCGACGCAGATCTCGTCGGGGACGTCGAGAAGGTGGCCGCCCGCGTCGGCTGGGACGAGGAGAAGGCTCGGTACGTCGGACGCGGCGTCTCGGTTGGCCTGCTCGCAGCGGGAGCCCACCCGGTGTCGAGCGCGATCTGCCGGCTCGAGGCCGATGGGCGCGTGGTCGTCCTCGTTAGCACGACGGAGATGGGCCAGGGCCCACGAACCGCGTTCGCGCAGATAGCGGCAGAGGAGATCGGCGTCGACCCCGACCAGGTGACCGTCCGCGGCGCAGACACGCGGTTCAGCCCGTACGACCGCTCGACCGGAGCGAGCAGGTCGACCACGATCGCGGGCCTCGCCGTGCAGCGAGCGGCGGCCGACGTACGTGCCCAGCTCGAGTCGATCGCCGGCCGAGCCGGCGTCGGGCCGAACGACCACCTGGAGCTCATGCGCAAGCATTTCGGCTTTGCGGGCGGCGAGCTGATCGGCCGCGGCGAGGTTGCTCCGGCCGGCACCGGCTCGTACGCGGAGGGGCCGGTCTTCTGGGAGGTGTGCGTCGGGGCCGCAGAGGTCGAGGTCGACCCGGAGACCGGGATCGTGAAGGTGCGCCGAACGGCCACGGCGGCCGACGTCGGCCGGGCGATCAATCCGCAACTGGTCGAGCGCCAGGACGAGGGCGCGACCCTGCAGGGGATCGGCAACGCGCTCTTCGAGGAGATGGTCTACGAGGACGGCCTGCTCCTGAACGACACGCTCCTCGACTACCGCGTGCCGAGCTTCGAGGACCTCCCAGACCAGATGACCTGCGTGATCGTCGAGAACGGAGACGGCCCCGGGCCCTACGGGGCGAAGGGCTGCGGCGAGGGCGCATTGGCCGCCGTGCCCGCCGCGATCGTGAACGCGCTCGCCGACGCGGGCGTCCCCATGACCGAGCTGCCCCTGACGCCCGAGCGCGTCTGGCGGCGCATCCAAGAGCTGAAGAAGGAGGGCACGTGGCAACAGTGAGACGCGCAGCAGTGATCGGCACCGGCACGATGGGCCCGGGGATGGGCGCGGTCCTGGCGCGCGCCGGGATCGAAACGGCGCTGTACGACCTCAGCGCCGAGGCGCTCGAGCGAGCGAAGGCCGGCGCGGAGCTCGCGGGCACCGTGCTCGAGCGGCTCGAGGCGGCCCAGGAGGACGGCGGCTCGCTGCGCTTCGAGAGCGACCTCGACGCCGCGCTCGAAGGCGCCGACTTCGTCCTGGAGGCGGTGCCGGAGAAGCTCGAGCTGAAGCAGGAGGTCTTTCCGAAGTTCGAGGCCGCCGTCTCCGACGACGCGATTCTGGCCTCGAACACATCCGGGATCCCGATCACGCAGATCGCCTCGGTCTGCGAGCACCCCGAGCGAGTCGTCGGGATGCACTGGTCGAACCCGCCCCACCTGATTCCGATGATCGAGGTGATCCCCGGCGAGCAGACCTCGCAGGAGACCGTCGACGCGACCTCTGAGCTCGTGCGGCGGATCGGCTACCACCCGGTAGTCGAGCGCGAGGTTCCCGGGTTCGTCGAGAACCGAATCCTCTACGCGATCCTCCGTGAGTGCCTCGACCTGGTCGATCGCGGGATCATCGACCCCGAGGGTCTCGACCTGAACGTGCGCTGGGGAATCGGCTACAAGCTCGCGGTGATCGGCCCGATGGAGCTCCTCGACATGGCAGGGCTGGACATCTACAACGCTGTCGGCTCCTACCTCAACCAGGATCTGTCCACGGCGGGCGACGTCTCGTCGACGATTCGCGACCTGATCGACAAGGGCCGGCTGGGGATGAAGACGGGCGGCGGCATCTACGACTACACGCCGGAGCAGATCGACGAGCTGCGGGCCAGGCGGGCGGGCAAGCTGGTTGCAGTCCGCAAGGCCCTCGAAGCATGAAGGTCTGGCTCCTCGACGGCGGCTCGATCGTCATCGAGCACACGCAGCTGATGTGGAACGTGCCCGGCCCCCAGTGCCGGATTCCGGTGTACAGCGTCCTGATCGAGCACGACGAGGGCCTCTTCCTGATCGACACCGGCATCGACCTCGACCACATGAACCGCGTCTTGCCGTTCGAGCTGCCGGAGCAGACGGAGGAGCAGACGATCCCGGCACAGCTGGCGGAGTGCGGCTTCGCGCTGGGCGACGTGACCGTACTCGTCAACTCGCACCTGCACATCGACCACGTCGGCGGGAACCAGCTCTTCAAGGGCACGGGCGTCCGGAACCTGATCCACGAGCGGGAGCTCGCCCAGGCACGCAACCACGCGCCGTTCGAGTTCTTCGGCTACTCCGACAAGTCGTGGGACTTCGAGGGCGCAAACATCGAAACGTTCTCGGGCGATCACGAACTGGCGTCCGGATTCAACGCGATCGAGACTCCGGGCCACACCGTCGGTCACTGCTCGTTCCTGCTCGAGGGCCCGGGTCGCGCGATGCTCCTGGCGATGGACGTCGCCTACACGGCGGCGGCACTGGAGAAGGGGATCCAGCCGGGCTTTCACCACACGCCGGTCGACGGCGTCCGGTCGATCGCCCGCGTGAAGGAGCTGGCGGCAGAGAAGGGTGCGGACATCTTCTTCTCACACGACGCCGAGGCGTGGCAGGGCTACAGGCACGCACCCGACTTCTACGAGCTGTAGGGAGGGACCGATGGGGAAACTGGACAACAGGGTCGCGATCGTCACCGGCGCCGCACAGGGCATCGGCAAGGCCGTCGCCGACAAGCTGGCGGACGAGGGCGCGACGGTGGTGGGCGCGGACCTGCAAGCGATCGCCGACATGCAGGTGGACGTCTCGCAGGAGGACGACGTCCGGCGGATGGTGGCGGACACGGTGGCACAGCACGGCAAGCTCGACGTGCTCGTGAACGTTGCGGCGATAGTCCCTTTCACGCCGTGGGACGAGGTCGACTTCGCCGAGTGGCGGCGGGTGATGTCCGTGAACCTCGACGGCACGTTCTTGACCAACTACTACGCGCAGAAGGCGATGCGCGAGGCGAGCTAC
The DNA here is from genome assembly GCA_046734335.1 of Actinomycetota bacterium. Taxonomy (GTDB): domain Bacteria; phylum Actinomycetota; class Thermoleophilia; order Gaiellales; family Gaiellaceae; genus DATBLE01. Next base: position 13,420 of record JBKPRA010000026.1, read on the forward strand.
GGCCGGATCGTCAACATCGCCTCGAACGTGATCCTCGCGGGGACCCCGAACCTGGCCCACTACGTCGCCTCCAAGGGGGGCGTGTGGGCGTTCACTCGGGCGCTCGCACGGGAGCTCGGCCCCCACGGGATCACCGTCAACTCCGTCGCGCCGGGCCTGACCGAGACCGAGGGCGTGCTCGCGAGCAAGCACGCGGAGGCGTTCGAGTTCGTCCAGATGCTCCAGGCCATCCCGCGGCGCGCGGTCGCCGCAGACATCGCGCCCGCGGTCGCGTTCCTCGCCTCGGAGGAGGCAGGCTGGGTGACTGGGCAGCTGATCGTCGCGGACGGCGGCCACACCCACAATTGAGCGTGTCCGCGCAGGACGACTTCTCGACAGTGCCTGGCACGGCCAGGGGCTTTGCATGAAGGCGGTCGTCCTCAGGGCGCCCGGCGACGTCGGCGTGGAGGAGGTCGCGGACCCGTCGATCGTCGAGCCGGGAGACGCTATCGTCGCCGTTCACGCCACCGCGATCTGCGGCGCCGACCTGTTCCCCTTCCACGGGATGACACCCGGCTTCGAAGCCGGGACCGTGCTCGGGCACGAGTTCGCCGGCGAGGTGGTCGAGATCGGATCCGGCGTGCAAACGCTCCGGCCGGGACAGCGCGTGGTCAACGCGAGCATGATCTCGGACGGTTCCTGCGCCGCCTGTCGCGCCGGCCGCGTCACGCAGTGCGAAGGTCGGTCGCTGTTCGGCTACTCGGGCGTCTACCCGCGGCTCGACGGCGGACAGGCGGAGCTCGTCCGGGTGCCACAGGCCGACCGTGCACTCCGGCCGCTGCCGGACGAGGTCACCGACGAGGCTGCCGTCTTCCTGGCCGACATCCTTCCGACCGGACACGCCGCCGTCGTCCGCGGCGGCGTCGCCGAGGGCGACACGGTGGTGGTCGTCGGCTGCGGGCCGGTGGGGCTGATGGCGGTGCTGTGCGCCCGGGGCAGCGCAGGCAGGCTGCTCGCGGTGGACGGCGTTCCCGAGCGCCGCGCGCTCGCCGAGAAGCTCGGGGCAGAGAGCCTCGAGCCCGAGCGGGCCGCCGATGCGGTCGCGGAGGCAACCGAGGGGCTGGGCGCCGACGTCGTGATCGAGGCGGCCGGGTCGCCGGGCGGCCTCGACGCCTCACTGAAGCTCACGCGCGGGCGCGGCGTCATTTCCGTGGTCGGAGCGCACTTCGAGCCCGACTACCCGCTCGACAACGCGCTCATGTTCGAGCGCGAGCTCACGCTTCGCTTTTCGATCGGCGATCCGACCGCCGACGCGGGGCTGCTGCTCGACAGGTTGGCGGCGGGCACGCTCGACCCCACTCCGGTCGTCACCCACCGCCTGCCGCTCGGCGAGGCGGCCGAGGCGTATCGCCTGTTCGACTCCCGCGAGGCGACGAAGGTCGTGCTCCACCCGTGAGGGCCGCCGTCGTCGCCATGGTCGCAGCCGTCTTGCTCGCCGGGTGCGGCGGCAACTCCTCGACCTACGAGGCTACGACGCCTCCGGACGCGAAGAAGCTGATGATCGACTACCTCGACGGAAAGCATTTGAACTACCGCTGGGTTGCGTGCCTGCACTCCGGGCGCTCGTTCGAGGGAGCCGCCATCGTTCGCTGCAACGTCAACTTCGGCGACCCGCACATCGAGGCGTACTGCATCGTCCTCAGGCACGGGAAGCTCTACAGCGACCACGACGACCCGGCGATCCCCTGTCACCGCGACAACCGCGCGCCGCCGGCGACGATCGTCACCTCCTGATGCGACTCGAGAACGCCTTCGACGTCCCCGCCACGCCCGAGGAGGCGTGGCGCCTGCTGAACGACGTTCCGCGCGTCGTTCCGTGCATGCCCGGCGCCGAGCTCGTGGAGGTGACCGGCGAGAGCTCCTGGAAGGCGAAGCTCCACGTCAAGCTCGGCCCGATCGCGCTCCAGTTCCTCGCGGATATCGAGCGCGAGGAGATGGACGAGGCATCCGGCCGGGTGGTGCTCGCGGTCAAGGCGCGCGAGGCAAAGGGCCGTGGCAGCGCCGACGCGACGCTCGAGTCGCGGCTCGCGCCGGCGGGCGACGGCACGCACGTGGACATCGCCACTGACCTTGCGCTCCGAGGAGCGGTCGCACAGTACGGGCGCGGCGTCGTCGCGGACGTCGCCGGCAGCCTGACGGAGCAGTTCGCCCGGTGCATCGCGACGAAGCTGGCCGACACCACAGCCGAGGCGGCCTCCGCCGACCAGCAGGTCGCTCCCGCGCCGGTCGGCGGCCTTCGCCTCATGCTGGGCGCTCTATGGCGCTCCGTGTTCCGGCGATCGAGGAGGTAGTCGTGGACGACCAGATCCTGGCGGCGGTCGAGTCGCAGCGGGAGGCGGCACTCGCGGCCCATCGTTACGTGCACGAGCATCCCGAGCTCTCCCACGAGGAGCACGAATGCTCGCGCTACCTCTGCGACGTCTTCGAGGACGCGGGGCTCGAGGTCGAACGCGGCATCGCCGGCATGGAAACGGCGTTTCGGGCGACCCTCCGCGGTACGCGGCCTGGTCGGTCGGTCGGGCTCGTCGCCCTGTACGACGCGGTCCCCGTCTTCCGGCCGAACGGGACGATCGAGCCTGTCCACTCGTGCGGGCACGACGCCATCCCTGCGGGGGTGGTCGCAGCGGCGCTCGCGCTGGCCGAGCTCCGGGACGAGCTGGCCGGATCACTCGTCGTCTTCGGCTGCCCCGCGGACGAGATTCCGGCTCCGCTGACGGTCGAGATCGGCGGCGGCAAGGCGGTGTCCGCCGCCGCCGGGCTCTGGGACGGAATCGACACTGCCCTCTACGCGCACCCGGAGTTCGAAGACACGGTATTCCTCCGCTCCCGCTGGATGCGACGCGACCGGGCGATGGTCACGGGGACGCGGTCGCTCGCGGGCGAGCCGGAAGCACCGATCGAGGCTGTGCTCGCTGCGATCGCCATGGCCAAGGCGCTCCCGCCGGCGGACGCGATCGTCGAGCACGTCGCGCTCGACGGCGATGTCGAGGAAGGAGGCGGCCTCACCGTCCGCATCCATTTCCTGCTGCGTTCCGACGAGGAGGCTGGGCTGGACGAGCTCGCTGCCCCACTCCGAGCCGCGCTTCCGGACGCGACCTGGTCGAGTGACCCGGTCGTCTGCGGGCTACGGCCGAACGACGAGGTCACGCAAGCGGTCAAGGAAGCGGTCGAGGCACTCGGACGCGAGTTCGTCGACGACCCGGAGCAGCTGCCCTTCGGCACCGACTTCGGCAACGTCTCACAGCGAGTCCCTGCAGCGCTGATCGGAATCGGCCGCCCGGGCGGTTGGGCGTTCCACACCGACGAAGGAGCCGAACAGTTCGCACAGGACGGCGAGGAGTGCGCGCTGTCGATCGCGAGGGTCCTCGCCCTGGCCTCTGCACGGCTGCTCGAGCCGCGGTAGGACGCGGTGATCTGAGATAGCGTCCGGCCGTGGAGCCCGTCGCGCTCGTCACCGGAGCCGGAAGCGGCATCGGCCGGGCCGCTGCCGTGGCCCTCGGACAGGCAGGGTTCACCGTCGTCCTGGCCGGCCGCCGTCGAGACGCGCTCGAGGAGGCGGCCCGCGCGGCCCAAAAGGACGCCGTCGCGATCACCTGCGACGTCCGGGATCCCGAGCTGGTCTCGGCCTTGTTCGGCGAGATCGAGACGAGGTTCGGCCGTCTCGACCTGCTCTTCAACAACGCAGGCATCGGCACACTCGGCGTGCCGCTGGAGGACCTGGCCCTCGCCGACTGGACGGCAGTGGTCGAAACGAACCTGACCGGCGCGTTCCTCTGCACGCAGCACGCGTTCCGGCTGATGAAGCGCCAGAGCCCCAGGGGCGGCCGGATCATCAACAACGGTTCGATCTCCGCGAGCGTCCCGCGGCCGAACTCGGCCGCCTACACCGCGACGAAGCACGCGATCACCGGACTGACCAGGTCGACTTCTCTGGACGGCCGGGCCTTCGACATCGCCTGCGGCCAGATCGACATCGGCAACGCCGCGACCGACCTCACGGCGCGGTTCCGCACGCAAGGGGCGGTCCAACCCGACGGCTCGACCCGACAGGAGCCGACGATCGACGTCGACCACGTCGCGCGGGCAGTCGTCTATATGGCGACGCTGCCGCTCGACGCGAACGTGCAGTTCATGACGCTGGCGGCGACGAAGATGCCGTTCATCGGGCGCGGCTGATGTCTGCTCGGCCGGTGGGCGTTCTGTGCTTCACGCAATCGCACAGCAACTCGACGAACGAAGGGGACGATGCCGATGGCAGGCAGTGACCGGGATCGGCTCGAGCAGATCAACTCGAGCATCGGAACGTGGGAACAGGAGCGCGACGCGGAGGCGATCGAGAAGCTCGACGACCTGCTTTCACCGGAGCTGCTGTTTCGTCGCGCCGACGGCTCGATCGTCGGCAAGCCGGAGTTCATGGCGGCCCTTCGCGGACCGAGCCCGTTCGCGACTCGTGCAGCGGAGGACCCTGAAGTCGAGATCAAAGGAGACCGCGCGCTCGGCACCGTGACCGTCGTCACCACCAAGGCGGACGGAACCAAGGGCCGCTACCGGAACGTCCGGATGTTCGTCCGCCGCGACGACCAGTGGCAGCTGGAGTTCTGGTTCAACGACGACGTGACGAGCGTGACCGGCCTCTAGAGCCCGCGCTCGGCCGTGCGAGTCCCGGTTCCTTGCATGATCGCCGCCGAGTGAACGAGCAATGCATCCACAACCGTGCGGCCGTGGTCGGCGGGTCGATTGGAGGCCTGACCGCGGCGCTTCTCCTCCGCGACGCCGGCTGGGACGTTGACGTCTTCGAGCGTTCCAGCACCGTGCTGGAGGGACGCGGCGGCGGAATCGTCCTTCACCCCGCGACGATCCGTTACCTCGTCGAGCGGACGGGTGTCACGCCCGCCGAGCTCGGGGTGGCGGTGGGCTGGGTGCGCTATCTCGACAGGCCCGGCGGGATCGCGCACCAGGCGGAGTCCCGCTACCGCTTCACCTCGTACGACGTCCTCTATCGCCGACTGCTCGACGCGTACGGCCCCGAGCGATACCACCTGGCCGAGGAGTGCATCGGGTTCGACGATCCGGACGACCCGAGCATGGCGTTCGCCACGGGCCGCCTCGAGCACGCCGACCTCGTCGTCTTCGCCGACGGGATCAACTCGTTCGGCCGCCGTCTCCTGGCTCCGGGCGCGGAGCTGCACTACGTCGGCTACGTCGCCTGGCGTGGCACCGTCGCCGAGGATCAGGTCGATCCGTCGGCTGTGGAGGCGCTCGCCGACGCGATCACCTACCACGTCCTGACCGATGGGCATTTCATCACCTATCCGATCCCCGGCCGGCTTCGGAACTGGCTCTGGTACTGGAACATGCAACCCGGTGCGGAGCTCGAGAGTCTCCTGACCGGAGCCGACGACACGCGGTTCGCGACCTCGGTACCCCGGGGGCTGGTCCGGCCCGGCCACGTGAGCGAGCTCGCCCGCCGCGCGGAGGCGAAGCTGCCTCCGCCACTCGCACAGGTCCTGCTCGCGACGCCCGATCCGTTCATCCAGGTGATCTTCGATCTCGCGGTCGAGCGAACGGCCGCGGGGCGGGCGTGCATTATCGGGGACGCCGCCTTCACCGCGAGACCCCACATCGCTGTGGGCACGGCGAAGGCTGCGGACGACGCCTGGACGCTGGCGGCGGCACTCACCGGCGTGGGCCGCAGTGACATCGCGCAGGCGCTGATCCAGTGGTCGCAGCGGCAGATCGAGCTCGGCGCGACTGCCGTCGCGCGCTCGCGCGAGGCCGGTATTCGACTACAGAGCGGGACGTGGCAGATCGGCGAGCCATTGCCGTACGGCCTCTACCGGGTCGGCGACAGCGAGCTCGCAGATGAGTGAAGTTCGACTGGCAGGGGTATGAGCACTGGATGAGGGAGTACGAGATCGGGAGCGAGGCCTGGATGCGGGAGCGGATTGAACGCGGGCTCGACCCCGCCGAGTCCGACCGCCCCGAGGAGCCGCGCCTGCTCTCCTTCGAGCTCGCCGGTCAATGGCCGGAGGCTCCTTCCGCCTGGAGCTCGAGTGTGAGCTCTTTCGAGCGCTGAGCGCTCGAGGGTGCGGCCAGCCGTACCCCGTAACACAGGCTGCCTCCATTCCCCTCCTCGTCCGTCGGCTGCAGACTGGGGACATGAACGGAACGCACATGCCGATGTCGCCCTTCCGCGTTGCCGGCGAATGGGATCACGCCGGGCCTGGTGACTGGGCCGACGTGCTGGCCGGCTTCCCCCTGTTCTCGGGAATCCCCAAACGCCGCCTCCGCAGCCTCGCCCGCGAGGCGACGTTCGAGGAGTTTGGCCCCGGCGACGTCGTCCTCCAGAAGGGAGAGTCCGGCGATTCGCTCTACGTCGTTCTCGGCGGGTCGGCGAGGGCGCGTGGGAAGCGAGCCGCACGAGCACTCCGGACCGGCGACTACTTCGGCGAGCTGGGCCTCCTCGGCAGCGTCCCGCGGTCGGCGACAGTCGTCGCGACCGAGGAGCTGCACGTGATGAGGCTGCCGCGCAACGCGTTTCTCCGCATCGCGCAGCGCGAGCCGTCGATCTCGCTTGCGATGCTGGGCACCCTCGGCTCGCAGCTCCGACGGCTCGAAGCTCAGGCCGCGTAGACAAGACGAGCTCTACGTCTTACGAGCCCGGCTTGGCGCGACTCGCGGCGGCTCGTCCGGTTGCTTCGGATAGACGGGCGGCCAGGGAGCATCCTGGAGGCCGGCGGCCCGGTCTCGTTCGCTCAGCTCGAGCAACGGCTCCAGCGACTGCGGCCGCTCGTTCATTCCCTCCCACGGGTCGCCTTCAGCTGCCAATCGGTCGGGAACGCTTGCAATCGTCAGCTCGTCCGGGTGGAGCGTGTTCACCTGGTCCCAGGTCACCGGCGTCGACACCTCCGCCCCCGGACGCGCTCGCACCGACCACGCGCCGAAGACGGTCTTGTGGGGAGCGTTCTGGTTGTAGTCGACGAAGACGCGGCTACCGCGCTCCTCCTTCCACCACGCGGCGGTGATCGACTCGGGCCGGCGACGCTCGAGCTCGCGCGCGACCGCGACCGCTGCCGCCCGTACCTGGTACGAGTCCCAGCGCGGCTCCAGCCGGACATAGACGTGAAGGCCCCGGTTCCCGGTCGTCTTCGGGTACCCGGCGATCCCGAGCTGGTCGAGCAGGCCGCGAAGCTCGGCCGCCGCAGCCCGCACGCTGTCGAAGTCGACGCCCGGCTGAGGGTCGAGGTCGAGGCGCAACTCGTCTGCGACGTCCGGGCGGTCGTGAAGGTTCGGCCAGACGTGGAACCCGAGGCAGGCAAGGTTGACGGCCCAGACCACGTGCGCCATGTCGGCGAGGACGAGCGCCCGGGAGGTCGTCCCGTTCGGAGTCCTGACGATCGTCGTCTGCAGCCACTCCGGCGCAGCCGCCGGCACGCGTTTCTGGAAGAACGAGCTCCCCTCTGCCCCGTGAGGGAACCGCTGCATGAGCGTGGGCCGCCCGCCGGCCGTTTGCATCAGTGGCTCGGCGACGGCGAGGTAGTACCGCACCAGGTCGAGCTTCGTCTCGCCGCGCTCCGAGAAGAAGATCTTGTCCGGGCTCGTGACCGTCAGCTCTCGTCCCGCGACCTCGAGCACCTGCTCTTCGGCCATGAACGAACGGTATCTGCGTGCGGACGGCTCTACGACGGCGGCGCGAGCACGGTGCGCGAGAGCTGCGGGTAGGTCGCGCGGTAACCGCGCCAGCGTGCGACCGGCGTCAGCGCACCGAAGAGGGCTCGCTGTATCGCCGCCGGTGGAGAACGGAAGACGATCACGTCGCTGAACTCCCGCGCGGTCAGCGCGAGCTGCAGCAGGTTCGGCATGCCCTTTGCGTCGGTGTGCCCGAGCCGCGCCAGGCCGTACAGGGTCTCGATCATGTGCGCGAAGCGGTCTCCGGGCGTGATCTGCACGCTGACCCAGGTCTTGTAGCCGCTGTCGTTCCACCAGTCGTGCCAGACCCCGGGCTCGATGACCACCGTCTCGGCGGGACGAAGGACGCTCACCTGCCCGTCGAGTTTGACGGTGAGCTCACCTTCGAGAACCGTGAGGCGCTCGACGAGCCCCGGGTGGCGATGCTCGGCGGGCAGACGCTGGCCATAGAGGGCTGTGAGCTCGGCAGTCGCGCGACGCTCGGGGTTCGAGTGGGAGAGCTCGACGATCCTCACCTGCTCCCGGCTTGCGGGGTTCTCCCAGATCTCGCCGATTCTGATCGGCGTGAGGTCCGGAGGCCCGTTGGGATCGGGGTGCGACATGGCCAGGATCGATCCTCATCTCCTCCGATCGGGCGGTCAAGCGGCGCCCTCGTCGAGTTCGTCCAGCAGGGCGCTTCCCTGCGCCAGCCGCAGTGCATGGTTTTCGCCGTACCGCGCGGCGATCGCTTCCACCGCTTCATGCAGACGGCTCGGGCGCTCGGGGCGATGGGCGTCCGAGGCGACGAAGTCGCCCATGCCGAGCTCGAGCAGCAGCCAGCCGCATTCCTCGCAGGCTTCGCCGTGCCCACCGACGAACGAGTCCGCGTTGAAGCAGACGAGCGCGCCCTCCTCCACGAGCTCCAGGAGAGTCTCCGGCCGTCGCTGGACTCCGAGCGAACGCTCGGGATGCGCGAGCACGACCCGGAAGCCGGCCGAGCGGATGACGGCGGCCTGTGCTCTCGTGACCGCCACCTCATCCTCGAACGAGAACCACGGTCCAGGCAGCTCGAGCAGGATCGCATCGGTCCCTTCCAGCACGTAGTCGCCCAGGTCCCCGACCAGGACGCCGGTCGCCGACAGCTCCCACCCGAGGCGAAGATCGAGCCCGAACTCGGCGCAGCGGGGCTTCATCTCCGCGTAACTGCGCCGGACGAGGGCAATTCGTGCCTCCGTGATCGGGAACCAGCTGTCCGGCGGATGGGCGTGCGGCGTTCCGTAGACGACCCGGGTGCCCTCGGCCGCCATGGTGCGGCAGAGCTCGAGGCCCGCTTCGACGTTCGGCGCGCCGTCGTCACCCGACGGGATCACGTGTGTGTGCAGGTCGACGAAGCCGGCCACGGCTGGACGCTACCCGCGGCCTCAGTCGGGAAGGAGCGGCATCTCAGGCAGCGCTCTGCGCCCGACGAGGATGCCGCGGGTGATCGCGGTCGGGCCGTAGCGGTTGCGGATCTCGTCGAGTGCAGCGTCGAGAAGCTCGAAGTCGTCGAGGTCGAACGGGAGGCAGAGCTGGAACGGCAGGTCGTTCTCGAGGTTGGCGATCGTGACGCCGATCAGGGTGAGGCCCCGGCGCTCGACCAGCGGTCGCGCACCTGCGAGCAGGGTGCGGGCGGCACCGAGGATCGGGCGGGTCTGCGCGGTCGGGTGCCGAAGGGTGTGGGAGCGGGTCGCCCGGCTGTAGTCGCCGAAGCGCAGGCGGAGAACGATCGTGCGGCCGACGCGTCTCGCGGCTCGGAGGCGGCGGGTGACCCGGTCGACGATCGCGACCAGGTCGGTCTCGATCTCCTCAGGCGTGGCCCGCCTCAGGCCGAAGGCGTGCTGGGAGCCGATCGAGCGCCGGCGTGGACGCCGACGGACGGGCCGAGGGTCGTGGTTGTTGGCGAGCGCGTGAAGATGCCGTGCCGCTGCCGTGCCGAGGATGGTTTCGAGGTCGGCCTCGGGCACACGGGCGAGCTGACCGGCGGTGGTGACGCCGATGCGATGCAACCGGACGGCGGTCGCCGGCCCGATGCCCCAGATCCGCTCGACCGGCAGTGGATGGAGGAAAGCGAGCTCCCCACCTGGTGGAACGAGCAGGAGCCCGTCGGGCTTCGCGACCGCGCTGGCGATCTTGGCGAGATGCTTGGTGCAGGCGATGCCGACGGTGACCGGCAGCCCGAGCTGCTCGCGGGCGCTGCGGCGAAGGCGGACGGCGATCTCCCACGGCGTGCCGGCGAGGCGCTCCATGCCCCTGACGTCGAGGAAGGCTTCGTCGATCGAGAGCCCTTCCACGGAAGGGGTTGTGTCCTCGAAGAGGGCGTAGAGCGCACGGCTTGCCTCCACGTACGCGGCCATCCGCGGGGGGACTACGGTCGCATGCGGGCAGAGCCGCCTGGCCTGCCGTCCGCCCATCGCCGTCCGGACGCCGTGGGCTTTCGCCTCGTAGCTGGCGGCGAGGACGACGCCGCCCCCGACGATCACCGGCCGCCCGCGCAGGCGCGGATCGTCGCGCTGCTCCACCGATGCGAAGAAGGCGTCGGCGTCGGCATGCAGGATCGTCGGCTCCATGCGTGGCGACACGGTGCTTGTATATCGAACATATGTTCGCTTTGATTGCTTCGTGCAGCTCTCGCTCGACGGACTCGACCGGCTGGTCGACTCGCTGGAGGAGCGGGGATCGCTCCCCGCGGTGGAAGCGGCCCGGCTCCTGTTCGCGAGCCGGTCGATCCCGGTCGGGCTCGCCTCGTCGCTGCTCGCCGAGGTGTGCGCCGACGACAGCCGGGTCGTCTGTACGGGCGCAACCGTCTCGCTGGCCGGCGCACCGGATCCGTTGCTGGACGAGGCCGAGTTCGTGGTCTTCGACCTGGAGACGACGGGGCTCTCGGTTCAGACCAGCCGAATCTGCGAGCTGGGCGCGGTCCGGGTGCGGGCGCTGGAGCTCGTCGACAGCCTTCAGTCCCTGGTCGATCCCCGAGTTCCTCTCCCCCAGCCGGTTGCCCGTCTGACCGGTCTGCGCGAGCGGGACCTGCGCGGGGCACCTCGCGTCGGAACGGTCGTCGGCCGCTTCCTCGCCTTCGCCGGCGACACGCCCTTGGTCGCGCACAATGCGCGCTTCGACCAGCGCTTCCTCGAGCGGCAGCTGCACCGACGAGAGAGCCGCAGGCTGGCAGAGCCGCCGCTGTGTACGGCAGCCCTCGCCCGCCGCCTGCTCGCAGGTCGCCTACGCCGGGTCAGCCTGTCGTCCCTCGCCCATTTCTTCGGGGTGCCGACCGCTCCCTGTCAC
>JBKPRA010000027.1:0-6767 GCA_046734335.1 Actinomycetota bacterium
TCCGCGGACCATCTCCCACCGGGTCAGGCCGAGCCCGTATGCGCCTTCCTTGAGGTCAGTGGGAACGCTCTAGAAGAGCTCGCGGCTCACGCTCGCCGTGATCGGGACGATCATGATCGCCAGGATCAGGATCGCGATGAACATGTTGCCGCCGCCCGGGTTCGGCTCACCGAAGATCGGGATGAACCCGAGCCAGCGATGCAGAAACGGCATGACGTGGTCGTGCAGGAACGGGCTGAGTACGAGGATGCCCCAGAGTCCGAGCACGACGCTGGGAACGGCGGCGAGCATCTCGACGAGCGAGCCGACCACGCCTCGGACCGCGGCCGGGGCGATCTCGGTCAGGTACAGGGCGATGGCGATGGCGAGCGGCCCGCCGATCAGGACCGCAGCGAAGGAGGTGACCGCCGTCCCGTAGAGGAAATCGAGCGCGCCGAATGCTCCGGTGACCGGGTCCCAGTTCGTATGCCAGACGAACGAGATGCCGAACGTCGTCAGCGCCGGCCAGGCGCCGTAGACGATCCGGTAGACGATCAGCCCGAAGATCACGAACGTCCCGAACGCGGCGATCGCGCTGAGGACGTAGAGCGCGGTGTCGCCGATTCGATCGCTCAGACGGCGACGCGATGCGAGCGCGCGCGGAGTGACCTCGGAGGCCGACGCAGCCATCGGCGCGGAGCTTTACAGTCGTCCGCAGACCGATGCATCCGATTTACCACCTCGACACCATTCGTTCACATCTCCTAGACCCGCCGCCGGGGACCGGCGCGCGAGACTAGCCTGGTGACCACCGCGAACGTGGCAGCGATCGACGTCGCCTCGAACATCAAGCAGGACGACAAGCCGGTGGCGAAGCGGGAGGTCGTCTTCGGAGTCGACGACCTGAGCGTCCACTACGGCGACAACCTGGCGCTGGCGGGCGTCAACCTCGACATCTACCGCAATCTCATCACCGCGATGATCGGTCCGTCCGGCTGCGGGAAGAGCACCTTTATCCGCTGCCTGAACCGGATGAACGATCTGATCCCGGGCGTGAGCGTCGGCGGACAGATCCTCTACTACGGCGAGGACCTGTACGGACGCGAGGCTGATCCCGTCGAGGTTCGACGGCGCATCGGGATGGTCTTCCAGCGGCCGAACCCGTTCCCGAAGTCGATCTACGACAACGTCGCATTCGCGCCGAAGGTGCTCGGCCTCCCGGGCAAGATGGACGAGAGGGTGGAGGAAGCTCTCCGCGGTGCAGCGCTCTGGGACGAGGTCAAGGACCGGCTGAAGCGGAGCGCTCTCGCCCTGTCGGGCGGTCAGCAGCAGCGGCTCTGCATCGCGCGCGCACTGGCAGTCGAGCCGGAGGTGATCCTCCTGGACGAGCCGGCCTCGGCGCTCGACCCGATCTCGACCGCCGCGATCGAGGATCTGATGCACGAGCTCAAGCGCGACTACACGCTCGTGATCGTCACGCACAACATGCAGCAGGCCGCCCGCGTTGCCGACATGACCGCTTTCTTCAGCCTTGAGGTCGACGGCGGCGACCGTCACGGGATCCTCGTCGAATACGACGAGACCGCGAAGATCTTCACCCATCCGTCCGACAAGCGAACCGAGGACTACGTCACCGGGCGCTTCGGATGAGAAACGAGTTCCGCCGGGAGCTCGAGAGTCTCGAGGCACGACTCCAGTTCGAGAGCGATCTGGTCATGCGCTCGCTCAGGCTGGTCCTGTCGGCTCTCGCCGAGGGCAACGGCGAAACGGCCGACGAGGTGATCAGGTTCGACGACGAGGTCGATGCCGTGTACCTGGAGATCGAGCAGGGCATCCAGGATCTGCTCGCCCGCCAGACGCCGGTCGCCTCCGACCTCCGGCTGGTGCTCGCGATCCTCCACATCAACCTCCATCTCGAGCGGATGGCCGACTACTGCGTGACCATCGCCAAGCTGGTCAAGCTGACCGAGCACCTGCCTCGGGCGTCGAGCCTGATCGAGGCATTCGAAGAGATGGGCTCGAGGGCGGAGGAGATGATCCGCGTCGCCGTCGACTCCTTCGCCGCGCGCGACGCCGCCCGCGCAGAGACGCTGGTCGAGCTCGACGAGCTGATCGACCGGGCCAACCGTCATGCTGTCGAGCAGGTATTCGCGATCGCAGACGACCTCGACGCCCGGCGCTGGGGGCTGCGCATGCTGATCGTCTCGCGCTGCCTCGAGCGGATCGGCGACCACGCCGTCGACATCGGCGAGCAGACCGCCTACCTGGTCACGGGCGAGTTCCGCGAATACACCGACGCGTCCCGCCCGAGCCTCGCCGGGACATAGTGGCGGCCCACGGCCGGGTCGCCGAGACGGCGGACGCGCTCCGGCGCACACGGCTCGCGACCGAGCGCACCTACCTCGCGTGGTGGCGCACCGGCCCCACGGCGATCGCGGTCGGCGTAGGCACGGGTGGGATCGCTCCCAAGCTCGCAGGCGAGCGTCACTGGGCATACGTCTCCGTCGGCATCGGGTTCGCGGCGCTCGGAGTCGTGCTGCTGGCGTACGGCTGCGCCGCCAACTCGAGATGGCCCGGGCGGTGACCGAGGGTGGCTTCGTCCCGCCGGATCCCAGTGCCCTCACGGCGCTCACGGCCGCGGCAGCCGTCCTGGGAATCCTGACCGTGATCCTGCTCTCCTCCACGTTCTGACTGGGAGTAGCATCGACGCCATGAAGAGCCGTCCGCTACGGGTCACGTTCCACGAGGAGCTGGCCGACCTGGAGGATTCGCTGCAGCGGGAAGGCACCCTGATCGTTCGTTCCGTACAGGCCGCGACCCGGGCGCTGGTCGAGCAGGACCTCGAGCTGGCGGACGAGGTCATCGCCTTCGACGACGACGTCGACAATGCCTACCTGACGATCCAGGAGGGAGTGCAGTCGCTGCTCGCGCGCCAGACTCCGGTGGCGTCCGATCTCCGGCTGGTGCTCGCGATGCTGCACGTGAACCTGCACTTGGAGCGGATGGCCGACTACTGCGTCACCGTCGCGAAGCTGACGAAGCTGTCCGGCAACGCGCCGTCGGACTCGCGCATTGTCGCGGCCCTCGCGGAGATGGGCGTCCGCGCCGAGGAAATGACGCGCGTCGCGCTGCGGTCGTTCCAGCGCAGGGACCTCGAACGGGCGGAGGCTTTGGTCGACCTCGACGAGCTGATCGACCGGACCAACCGCCGCCTCGCCGGGCACGTGCTCGGACTGGACGCCGTGCACCGCGAGTGGGGGCTGCGGATGCTGGTCGTGTCACGGTGCCTCGAGCGGATCGGCGACCACGCCGTCGACATCGGCGAACAGACCGCCTACTTGGTGACCGGCGAGTTCCGCGAGTTCACGGATGCCTCGCATCCGGAAGAAATCAGCTAGGCCGTCCCAACGTTCACCAGCTCATCGCCCTCCGTTAACCCACCGTGCCGGTGCGCAGGAATAGCCTCGACGCCGTTTGCGCCGGAGAGGCCGGCGCCGAATGTGGGGGAGGAACGATGAAGCTCACACGCAGGACCAAGCTGTTCGCGGTTGCAGCAGCGGTGCCGGTCGCCGTCGGCGTAGCCGTGGCCGTCGCCGCACCGCCGTCGACCAACTTCGCGGACGTGCCCTCCGCGAACACGAGGTCGCAAGGATTTTCCCCGGCGAACAAGCTCTCGGCCGGACTGGCCGAGATCGCAATCGCCCAGGGCTCGACGAAGGTCGAGAACCCGGGGGGCGTCTCCTACTACGGCTACGACAACGACACGCTGAATACGGCCGGCGAGCCTGTGATGGTCGCGTCCGCCGCGACCGGTCACACCGAGGCCCACAAGACCGAGCCCGACAAGAACGTCTACCTCGTGTTCAACGGCGGCCTGAAGGGCGCCGACCCCGGCTACGACTACGGGGAGCACTTCCTCTTCCAGGGTCACGAGGGCGGCTCGCCCGGCAACATCACGCGGATCAACCTCGACGCCGATGCGGCCCACCGGGTGACGCTGCTGGCGACGCAGGACTCGAGCGGCACCAACCTCGCCACGATCGACGGCGTGACCTGGGATCCGTTTGCGCGGCGGCTTCTGTTCACGACCGAGAACCAGAACGCGCCCACCTACTCCGCGACGCCCGCCTACCCCTCCCAGGTAAATGACGTGTCCGGCGCTCTCGGCCGTGGCGGCTACGAGGGCATCCAGGACGACTCGGACGGGAACCTCTGGATCGTCGAGGACATCGGCGGGGCGTTCAAGGGAGCCACGACCGCAAAGGTGCCGAACAGCTTCCTCTACCGGTACGTGCCGAAGAAGCCCGGCGATCTCGCGAACGGCAAGCTGCAGGTGCTCCAGGTTCTGAATGCCTCGAACCAGCCGATCACGCAGGCATCCCAGACAGCACTCTCGTCACCGGACCAGATCGCCCTGCATACCTACGGCAGCGTCTTCGACACGAAGTGGATCACGATCCACGATACGGCCGTGAACGGAAACGCGCCATTCAACGCGAACCTCGCCGCAAAGGCCGCGAACGGAACGCCGTTCAAGCGGCCCGAGAACGGCGCCTTCCGCCCGGACGGCAAGTTCGAGGAGTTCTACTTCGACGAGACCGGCGACACCGACGCGACCAGCCCGGAGAACGACTGCTGCGGCGGCTGGACGTCGGTCTTCAAGCTCACTCAGAACGACCCATCCTCGAACACCGGCAAGCTGAGGCTCTTCTACAAGGGTGACCAGGCCCACGCCGGATTCGACAACGTCGCGTTCATGACCGGCAATCTGATCGCATTCGTCGAGGATGCCGGGGACAAGCTGCACGGTCAGCGGAACGCGCTCGACTCCGGGTTCCTGCTCGACATCACGAAGAGCTATGCGGATCCGGCGAACGTGCCGATCCGCTGGCTGGCGGAGGGACGCGATGCGTCTGCGACCCTCGACGCCGACAATGCCGGCTTCGGTAAGAACGACGGCGACAACGAGATCACCGGGATCCACGTCTCGGACGGCGACCCTTCCGCGAAGGGGATCCTGGGCGCCAGGACGCCGGGGCCGTTCCAACCGTCTGACGACGAGCGGCAGTCCGGCGCTTGGCGGGTCTTCTGGACCCAGCAGCATGGCGACAACCCGACCTGGGAGGTCGTCAAGCCGTGAGGGAGAGCCGCCGGGGGCTCGCAGAGAGCGAGCCCCCGGCGGCACGGCTACGCTGCGCCGCGGTGAAAGCGCGGCTCTCTCTGGGGATCCTCCTGGCGGCCGCGACGCTCGCGCCGGCCGGCTCGGCGAAGGCCACCGCCTCCCCCACGCCCGTCGTCCGCTTCTCCTTCACGGGCGACATCGCGATGGTGGCGGGACCAGCGGACGACTACTTTCGATCGGTGCGCAAGCAGCTCGCCGGCGATGTAGTCCTCGGCAACCTGGAGGGGACGTTGACGGAGCGGGGGGCGCCGAAGTGCGGGGCGGGCAGCTCGGACTGCTTCTCGTTCCACGCGCCACCGTCGTATGCGCGCCTCCTTCGGAGGGCGGGGTTCACCGTGATGAACCTCGCCAACAACCATGCGCTCGACTACGGCGACGTCGGGCAGCAGGACACGGTCGCGGCGGTCCGGAAGGCTCGCCTACTGACGACGGGACGGCCTGGCGAGATCGCCTACGCGAAGGTGAGGGGAACCCGCATCGCCGTGCTCGGATTTGCACCCTATCCCTGGGCCGAGAGCCTGCTGAACCTCCGGGCCGCCGAGGCACTCGTCCGTAAGGCAGACCGCTGGGCCGACCTCGTCGTCGTGACGATGCACGCGGGGGCGGAAGGTTCCGACCACCAGCACGTGCGACCGGGCAATGAGTGGTTCCTGGGCGAGAACCGCGGCAACTCGGTCGCCTTCGCGCACTCCGTCGTGCGGGCAGGCGCCGATCTCGTGGTGGGCAGCGGGCCGCACGTCCTGCGCGGAATGGAGTGGTACCGCGGCCGCCTGATCGCGTACTCGCTGGGCAACTTCGTCGGGTACCAGACGCTGAATACCTCGGGGGTCACCGGCGTCAGCGGCGTCCTGCACGTGACGCTGCGCCGCGACGGCTCGTGGAAGACGGGACGCCTTGATCCCGTCACGATCGCCGGCAGCGGCATGCCGCGACCTGATCCGGACCGCGCCGCTCTCGCGCTCGTCCGGACGTTGTCGCGGGACGACTTCGGCAAGCGTGCGATGCACGTCTCGGCAACGGGCTCGCTCGATCGCGCTTGACATATATCGACGTCTGTCGATATAGATAGATCTCGACGTCTACGCCCGTGCTCGCGTGCTGCCGGCCACTGGCTGCACCATCCCTGTCCGACGGCGAAGCGGTCGAGACGGCGCGGCTGTTCAAGGCGCTCGCCGATCCCGCCCGCGTGAAGATCCTCAACCTGCTCGTCTCGGGCGGAGAAGGCTTTTGCGTCTGCGACCTGACGGAGGCCCTGGGACTGTCCCAGCCGACCGTCAGCCACCACCTGAAGAAACTGACAGAGGCCGGCCTCCTGCGCCGCCACCGGATGGGGACGTCGGCCTGCTTCACGCTCGATCCCGACGCGGCCGCGCGACTGGCCGCGGTCACCGACTTGAAGGGAGGCACACGATGAGTTGCTGCGACGGCTGCTGCGACTGCGGTTGCGACTGCTGTAAGTGAACGTCCTCTTCGTCTGCATGGGCAACAGCGGGCGAAGCGTGATGGCGGAGCGTCTCTTCCGCGAGGCAGCCGGCGGGCGCCACGAGTCGCGCTCGGCCGGGGCCGAGCCGCACGGCTGCGGGGCCGAGCCGACGGTGGTCGAAGC
>JBKPRA010000028.1:0-32760 GCA_046734335.1 Actinomycetota bacterium
GTACATGGCGATGACCCGCCTCCACGGAGCGAGCAACGCCGAGCCGACCGCCGTGCCCGCGCCGGTGGCGCATCCGTCGGCCAAGAAGCCGGTGGCACATGCGCCGGCGACGCGGCACGCGGCCGCCAGCTCGCCCAAGCGGCACGCGCCGGCGAAGCACCCGACCGTCGCAAAGGCACCAGCAGCCAAGCCGCAGCCTGCGGCCTCGCCGAACCAGCTTCCGGCCGCGATCCGGCGCGAGCTGGCCGCCGACCAGGTCGTGGTCGTCGCCCTCTACGACCCGAGCGCCAAGCTCGACGCCTCTGCGCTCGCCGAGGCCCGGGCGGGTGCGAAGCTGGCAGGAAGCTCGTTCGTCAAGATCGACGTGCGCCGCCACGGTGTCGACTCCCTCAACGCGAGGTACGGCGCTGTCCACGACCCGGCGGTGCTCGTCCTACGCCCGCCCGAGGCGCTCGTCGTCCGGATCGACGGCTTCGCGGATCGCGACACCGTCGCGCAGGCCGCGGACAACGCCGCTTCGTGATCCGGTTCGGCCGGCACACGGCCCCGGCCGAAGAGCCCGCCTGGAACGACCTCTGGGCCGTCTCGCCGGAGCCGGTGGCGCCTACCTCCGAGACCACGCAGGGCCGCGAGCTGTTCGTCAGGCACGCACGCAAGGAGGGAAAGATGGTGGCGATGCTCCGCGCGGTCGACCACGGCTCGTCGTGCGTGGTCGAGGCGGAGGTCTGCCCGAACGGCCGCACCCAGCTCGTGCGCCCCGGCCCGTACACGTTCGCGGACGCCGCCCAGGCGAGCGCCTTCGTGACCGAGGCTGTCGCGGCGCTGATGTATCTGGGCTGCGATATCCAGGCCCACTGATCACTCGCCCTGCTCGCTCTCATGGGGGAACCCCTGGTTCCCCCATGAACCCCCTCCTTGCGGGCGCCTGCGTGGTGCAAAGCGCTGCGGAGCCGCCGAGGGGTGTCTCGGCTCGAACGAGACGTGCACCCGATCGTCGTCAGTGAGCCGCTGCCGCCATGTCGGCAGCGGCGGCGGCTGAACATGCCCAGCAAGGCCAGGCTTCAGCCTGTTCTCGGGCCTTCGCGTGGGGCGGCCGAGCTCCCACTCTCGCCTCGCAGGTGAGACAAACAGCTATTGGCGCGAACGGCCGAACTCGCGCTCCAGGGCGTCGAACGTGCGCCTGAAGACGCGCTGGATCGCGGGCGGGAGCAGGATGCGATCGAACAGGCCGGCGACCCCACCGCGCGGTTCGTAGTCGACGACGAGGCGGTAGACGAAACTGCCGCCTCGGGGCTCGAAGTGGCGCTCGTGCGAGGCGTCGGGAAGGCCGGGCTGCACGCTGTCGTAGGCGACCAGCCGGTTCGGCTCAAACGCGGTGAGGGTCATGGTCAACTCACGCTCCCGCCCCAGCAGCCGAGTGATCAGCGTTGCGGTGTCACCTGTTGCGGTCCACCGCGAGGCCTCCTCGAGGCGAATGAATCCCGGCCAGAACTTCGACCAGTTGGCCGGGTCGGTGACGAACGCAAACCCGCGCTCAGCCGAGAGGTCGTACCTCCGGGCGGCTTCGACCCGCTTCATCGACTCGAGACTATTGACAGGGCCAACCGAAGGCGGCCAGACAACACGGATGGGCGTCAGCCCGTCCGTCGCCGCGGCCGACCCGGCGGCCGCGGCTCGAAAACGCCGAAGGTGCTCACTTGCTGTGGACCGCCGCCAACCGTGGCCGGCTCCGCGAACAGTTGGGACCCATACTCCGCTCGCAAGGAGGGGGTCCATGGGGGAACCAGGGGTTTCCCCATGAAGCGAGCGGAGCGAGCGTTCAGACGGTGACCCGAGCCAGTTCTTCGATCGACGTCAGGCCCGAGGCGACCTTCGCCATGCCGTCGTCCCAGAGGGTCTTCATTCCGGCCGACATCGCCTCGCGCTCGACCTCGTCTCGTCCGGCTTTCCGCACCGCCAGCTCGGCCAGCCCCTCGTCCATCAGCATCAGCTGGAAGATCCCGATCCGGCCCTTGTAGCCCGTCTGGTTGCAGCGCGGGCAGCCGCGCTTTCGGTACAGGACCATCCCGTCGGACGACGCAGCGACATCGGGCGCAACCCGCGCCTCGATCAGCTCCTCGACGCTCGGCGTGTACATCTCGCAGCAGTGGGTGCAGAGCTTGCGCGCCAGCCGCTGGGCCAGCACTGCCGACACCGCCGACGCAGTCAGGAACGGCTCGACGCCCATCTCGTTCAGCCGGGTCAGCGTGCTGGGCGCGTCGTTCGTGTGCAGCGTCGAGAGGACGAGGTGGCCGGTCAGGGCTGCCTCGATCGCCATCTTCGCGGTCTCGCCGTCACGGACCTCGCCGACCATGACCACGTCTGGGTCGGACCGGAGGATCGAGCGCAGCGCGGTGGCGAAGGTCAGCCCCGCGCGCACGTTGATCTGCATCTGGTTGACGCCGGCGAGCCGGTACTCGACCGGGTCCTCGACCGTGATCACGTTGATCTCCGGCCGGGCGATCTGGGTCAGCGCCGCGTACAGCGACGTCGACTTGCCCGAGCCGGTCGGCCCGGTGACGAAGATTGCGCCCGTCGGCCTCGCGATCAGCGAGCTGAACGCCGCCCGCATCTCGTCGGACATCCCCAGCACCTCGAGCGAAGGCGCCTGCTTCGACTTGTCGAGCAGGCGGAGGACGACCGTCTCTCCGGCAACCGTCGGCAGCGTTGCCATGCGGATGTCGAGCAGGCGGCCGACGGATGCCGCCCGCAGCGAGATCCGACCGTCCTGCGGCTTGCGGCGCTCCGCGATGTCCATCTTTGCGAGCACTTTCAAGCGCGTGGTGACCCCGGCCATGTGTTGCCTGGGGATCCGCTGCATCTCGTGCAGCACACCGTCGATCCGGAACCGCACGAGCAAGCCGTCCTCCTGCGCCTCGAAGTGGACGTCGCTGGCGCCGTCTTCGGCCGCCTCGAGCATGATCGAGTTGACGATCCGGACGATCGGCCCGTCCGAGACGCCGTCGTCCTCCTCGAGGTCGGCGACGGCATCGTCTGCTGCCTCCTCCTCTTCGTCGAGCGTCTCGATCACGGCCTCGGAGACGCGGTCGAGCCGGTCGAGCTCGGCGGTGATCTCGTCCCGCGCTGCGACGCCGAGCGAGAGCTGATAGCGGGTCGCGAGCCGGAGCTCGTCGATCGCGTGGACGTTCTGCGGGTCGGCGAGCGCGACGTGGAGCACGTCGCCCTCGAGTCTGTACGGCAGCGCGACTGCGCGGCGGAGGACGCGCACCGGCATGTGCGTGCTGGCGTCGGCCGACACGCCGGTCAGCCGCAGGTCGACGAGCGGCAGTCGGTGGCGGGCGGCGAGCATCCGCGCGACGCCCTCGCTCGACGCGAGCCCCTCCGAAACGAGCGCCTCGGCGACGGTCGCGCCCTGGCGGGCTGCGCCCCGGACGAGCGCCAGGCGGTCGAGCGGGACGAGCCCGGTTGCCTCGATCAGGTCGGCGACGAGCTCGGCCGGCTCGTTCTGGATTCCGGCGCCCCTGACCGGGGCGACTGCGCTGTCCTCGCGTTCCTCGACCGCCCTCAGCGGGCGAAGCTCGGACGGCTCGTGCGGCATGTCCCCCACACCCTGCGCCTCAGAGGAAGCTCGTGTAGGCGTGGATCAGCGCGTCGCCGGCGAACAGCGCGACCACCGACCCGAGCGCGAGGAACGGCGCGAACGGAATCGCCATCTTCCGCGCGCCGGATCCGTGCCGGGCGAGGAGGAAGATCGCCGGCGCGATCGCGAACAGCATCCCGAGCGGGAGGGCGACGGCGACCGCGCGCCCGAGCGCGACGCCCATCAGCAGCGCAAGCTTGACGTCGCCCATGCCCATCCCGCCCGGATAGGCGAGCGCGACGAGCAGGAGGAACACCGACGCGACCAGGCCGGCCGCCGCCCACTCGGGGCTGGGCTCGGCCGCCGTCATCAGCACGAGCACGACCGCGGCCGCCGGGAGCACGACCCGGTTGGGGACGATCCGGTGCGTGAGATCGGTCGCGGTGATCACGACCAGCGCCGCGCAGAAAACGGCGGCGGCGGCCGCGTGCAGCGTCAGCCCGAAGGAGACGAGGCACGCGACCAACAGGGCTGCCGTCGCGAGCTCGACGGCGGGATAGAGCGGGCTGATCCTCGTCCCGCAGGACCGGCAGCGCCCACGCAGGAGCGTGTAGCTGAGCAGTGGAACGTTGTCGTACCAGGCGATCGGCGCCGCGCAGGAGCCGCACGCAGAGCGCGGATGGAGAAGCGAGCGTCGCTCGGGCAGCCGGGCGGCGACGACATTCAGGAAGCTCCCCACCGCGAGCCCTGGCAGCAGCGCGAACGCTCCGAGGGCGACGGCCATCTACCCGGGGCGAACGACGGGCCTGACCTTCGGGACGATCCCCGAGGCAGGCTGATTGCCCGGCAGCAGCACAGTGGTGCCCGCGTAGGGCGAGCGGTTGTCCGGTTCACCCCGCTCCGGGTAGTTCTCGTTCCGGGAGAGGGTCAGGGTGATCGTGGGTGCGCCGGTGTCCTGGACGACCGAGCCGGCGACCGGCTCCTGCGTGACCACCGTGTTGCCCGCGTAGCCCTTGACGGCACCGCTCACGCGCCAGGCGAACCCACCGTCCTGGAGGATCCCCTTGGCGAAGACGTACGCCTGCCCGGTGACCTGCGGCACGACGAGCGTCTTCGGCCCGGCCGAGACCGGCACCAGCGTCGGCCGCTGCGGGGCGACCCGGTCGGCGGCGAGCGTCAGCGTTCCGCCGGCAACCAACAGGCCGACGAAGGTGGCGGCGACACCGCGAATCAGAAGTCCTGCAAACCGGATCATTCCTGCCTTTCATCGGCCGAATCGGGCCGGGACTTGAGTCGGATGTCAGTCAAGGGAGCGGATGATGTGGAAGACGAGCGGCTTGCCCGCGCCTGCCTGCGCCGGCGCCGGATCCGACCAGCGGAACGCCGTGCCGGCGAAGCTCTCGAACCAGTTCTGATCCTGCGGGTAGGTGGCTGCGGGCTGCAGTTGTAGGTGGAGATGCGGGCCGGTGGCGTCGCCGGTCTGGCCGACGAGCCCGACCTGCTGACCGGCGGTGAGCTCGGCTCCCTCCATCACCGACGGCTCCATGAGCGACAGGTGGCAGTAGGTCCACGTCTGGCCGTCGCCGGTCTGCATCGTGAAACCGGTGCCGCAACGCTCGTCCCAGCTCCAGGCATGAAGGACGGTGCCGTCGGACAGGGCGTAGAGCGGCGAGCCCTCGGGCGCGGCGATGTCGGCGGCCGGATAGTCGTGGTGGTAGTGCGAGACGGAGACGGCCGCCGGGCCGCCGCCGACCGGGAACACCCAGTCGCCGCCGGTTGCCGCCGGGCCACCCGACCCATCGGGGGCGGTTCCCTGGCCTCCCTGTTCGAGCTTGGTCAGCGCCGCACGTGCGTCGTCGAGCTTCTGTCGCAGCAGGTCGGCCTCGGCCTGCGCCGCATCGACCTGGGCGCCGAACTGCACGGCCTGCTTCTGCGCCTCGAGCCGGTTGGACAGCAGCCGGGTTCCATCCGCCCGGTCGGTCAGCTGCGAGCCGCGGGCCGCGAGCGCCTCCGCCTTGTCCTGCGCAGTCCGGTAGGCGACGTCGGCCTGCGTCACAGCCGCCCGGGCGGCATCGAGCTGGGGCTGGAGCGGATCGGCTGCGAGGAGCGCGCCCGAGCCCTGCACGGCGGGTGCGTTCTGGTACGCGTCGGCCGGCGCCGAGTCCGAGCTGCCGTAGAGCTGGGCGAGCTGCAGCACCTGGTTCACGTACCAGTCGGCGTGGTTGTAGGAGAAGACCGCACGCCGGATGTCCGTCGCGCCGCCCGAGGCAGCGAGGTAGCGGGCGGCGGAGTAGATCGCGTCCACCGGGTTCCACGGATCGGCGTAACCGTTCGAATCGGCGTCCGTCCCCCAGCGCTCCCAGGTCGAGGGCATGAACTGCATCCAGCCGATCGCTCCCGCCGAGCTCGGGCCCATGTTCCGGCCGAAGTTCGACTCGATCTTGTTGATCGCCCCGAGGACGTTCCACGGAATCCCGTAGGAGTGGCCGGCGTTCTGCCAGAGGCTCAGGAGCTGGTCGTACGAGAGCTGCACAGGCTGGGCGGGACGCGACGTCCATCCCGGCGCCAGCGACAGGTCGCTGCCGTTCGGCACCGACGCGCTCGGCAGCTGCGACGGCCCCGTGACGACGGAGAAGGTCGAGCCGTCGCCGCGCGCGACCCCGGCGGTCACGAGCAGGCCGACGACCAGCGGAAGGACGAGCTTCTTCACAGATCCGCCCGCTGCACCATGCGAAGCCCAGCCGGGTGGCCGGTCGCGGTCGCCTCCTCCTCGGCCTCCTTGCGCTCCTCCTCGGCGCGCTCTTTTACTGCGCGGTCGAGTGCGACGAGGAAGTCGTGCTTGTTGCCGGCAGCGTTCGCAGCGACCTCGCGGTCGACATGACCGCCGAGCACGAGTGCGATCAGCGCCTGCGTGAAGGTCTGCATCTTGAAGAATGCGCCGTCGGCGATCGCCTCCTCGATCTCGCCCGTCCGGTTCTCGCGGATCAGGTCGGCAATGCGAGCGTTGTTGATCATCACCTCGACGGCGGCGACCCGGCCGCGGTCGATCCGCGGCAGCAACCGCTGGCTGATCGCGCCGCGGAGCACGCCTGCCAGGATCGACCTGATCTGCTGGTGCTTCTGGGGCGGAAAGAATTCGACGATCCGGTTGATCGACTCGGCGGCATCCGTCGTGTGCAGGGTCGAGAGAACGAGGTGGCCCGACTCGGCCGCCTGCATCGCCGTCTGCGCGGTCTCGGCATCGCGCATCTCGCCGATCAGGATCACGTCGGGGTCCTGGCGCAGCGCCCGGCGCAGCGCCTCGTTGAAGGACGGCGTGTCCAGGCCGATCTCGCGCTGGTTGACGATCCCGAGCCGGTCGTCGTGGAGGATCTCGATCGGGTCCTCGATCGTGACGATGTGGCACGGGCGGGTGGCATTGATGTGCCCGATCATTGCTGCGAGCGTCGTCGTCTTTCCGGAGCCGGTCGCGCCGGTGCAGAGGACGAGGCCGCGCGGCTCGTTCGCCAGCTGCTCGATCCCCTCGGGCAAGCCGAGGTCGGTGAACCCGGGCACCTTGGTCGGGATCACGCGGAAGGCGAACGAGATCGCGCCCCGCTGGCGGAAGCCGTTGACCCGCATGCGCGGCAGGCCGGGCGGCATGTAGGCGAGGTCGAGGTCGCCGGTCTGGTCGAAGCCCGCGCGCCGAGCCGAGTCGTGTGCCGTCACCGTGACCAGCACCTCTTCGAGTTGCCGGTCGGTGAGCGGCAGCCAGCCTTCCGCCGCGCGCAACGAGCCGTCGTGCCGGAGGATCGGCGGCTGGCCGACCTTCAGGTGGACGTCGCTGGCGCCGCCGTCGACGGCGTGCCGGAGCAGGGAGTCCAGATCCACGCGGCCTCTTTCGGCAGAGCCCGCGTGGTGCTTTAGCCAGATCCTCCTAATGCGCAGGAGCGCGGGCGCCGATAGACGAGCCATGGCAGTCCAGCCTCTGCCCGACCAGGGCGCCGATCCGCGGACCCACGGACGCCCCCTCCTCGGCGGATTCCTGATGCGCAAGGGCCAACTGACCGCCGAGGGCCTCGAGCAGGCGCTCGCCGAGCAGGAGCGCTGCAGGCTGCCGCTCGGACAGGTGCTGATCGGCCTCGGCCTGATCACCACGCGACACCTCGCAGAGGCGCTGGCCGACCAGCACGGCCTCGAGTTCATCGACCTGGGCGAGACCACCCTCGATGCCCAGGCAGTTGCGCTGCTGCCGGAGAGCCTGGCCCAGCGCTACCAGGCGCTGCCTGTGCGCATCGAGAACGGCACCGCGGTGGTCGCGGTTGCAGATCCCACCAACGTGATGGCGCACGACGACCTGCGGCTCGCGCTCGGCACCGACACCCGCTTCGTCGTCGCCGACGGCGACCAGATCGAAGGCGCCATCAGCCGCGCCTACAACGCGCGAGTCGGTGCCGTGGAGACGTTCTCGAGCGCCGCCTGGAAGGCGAACGAGGACGAGGACGACCAGATCGTCGTCGACGACCAGGCGCCGGCGATCAAGTTCGTCAACGACATGATCAGCAAGGCGCTCGGTCATCGCGCCTCCGACATCCATTTCGTGCCCCAGGCCGACCGGCTCGTCGTCAAGGTCCGGATCGACGGGGTCACGCGAGAGCTGAGCGAGGCTCCGACCTCGCTGCAGGCGGCGGTGCTCGCCCGCATCAAGGTGATGGGCGGCCTCGACATCGCCCAGCGCCGGATGCCGCAGGACGGACGCATCGGGATCAAGGTCGGCGGGCAGCCCATGGACCTGCGGGTCGCGGTACTTCCGACCACCTTCGGCGAGCAGGCGGTGCTGCGCATCCTCCAGGGCGGCGTCAAGGGCGCGCTCACCATCCCCGAGCTGGGCATGGATCCGGCGACCGAGGCGATTGTCCGGAAGGCGATTGCGCGTCCCTACGGGGCGATCATCACCGTCGGCCCGACCGGGAGTGGCAAGACGACGACGCTCTATGCCGCCCTCGACGTCCTCAACGAGCCCGAGAACGTCCTGGTCACGATCGAGGATCCGGTCGAGTACCAGATGCCCGGCGTCGGGCAGATCGAGATCGACCCCTCCGCCGGCCTGACCTTCGCGCGTGGGCTGCGGACGATCCTGCGCAGCGACCCCGACGTCATCCTCGTCGGCGAGATCCGCGACGAGGAGACGGCGCGGATCGCCATGCAGGCTGCCACCACCGGCCACCTCGTCCTCAGCACGCTGCACGCCCAGAGCGCCTCGAGCTCGATCGTCCGGCTCAAGGACATGGGCGTCGACCCCGGCCTGCTCGCCCCGTCGCTCAACTGCATCATCGCCCAGCGCCTGGCCCGACGACTGTGTCTCGAGTGTCGCGAGGCCTACGAGCCGGGCGAGGAGGCGCGGCGCCACTTGGGCGAGGAATACCGCGACGTGCACCGTCTCTACCGCGCCAAGGGCTGCGAGGCGTGCCTGCAGACGGGCTACGACGGCCGGGTGGCGCTCTACGAGGCGATGTCGGTCGAGGGGAACATCCGCCGGCTGATCGACGCATCGACGGAGGAGATCTTCGCCGCCGCCGTCGAGCAGGGCATGTCGACGCTCCGCGAGAGCGGCCTCAGGCTCTCGGTCACCGGCGTCACCTCGCTGGAAGAGGCCCGCCGCGTCACCGGCGATCGCTTGCTGTAGCACGGGGGAACCCCTGGCTCGACGGTCACCCAGCCGGATGTGCAGCTGAGCGGGCTGCTGCGACTCGCGCGAGCGCAGCGATCGCCTTCAGCGGCGGCCGGGCGAGACCCCGGGCTTCCGACGGCGCGCTGATGTCGCCGCGGACGAGCCGCTCCACCACCGGCCAAACGAGCGGCGCACGAGCCAGCGTGAAGGTCGCGCGCGGGAAACGATCGAGGGCGATCTTCGCTCCCCACGAGGCGTGGGCGAGCGGACCCAGCGCTGCGGCCAGGCGTGAGTTGTAGGCGTCGACCGTCTCGGCCCGCCCGGCCAGGACGTCGAGCACCGCCGCGGAGGCGAGTCGCGCGCTGACGAAGGCCTCGTACATCCCATCACCGGTCAGTGGGTCGACGAGCCCGGCGGCGTCGCCGACGAGGATCGCCCGCCCGCGCGCGGCGACGAAGCCCGAGCGGCGTAGAGGCAGTCGGTGGCCGCGGACGCTCTCGAGCAAGTCGCCGTCGATCCCGTGCCGGCGACAGAGCTCGGCGAGGTGTCCGCGCAGCCGCGGCCCCTCGTCCTCCCAGCCCCCCACGCCCACGTTGACGTGGTCTCCCTTCGGGAAGACCCAGCCGTAGCCCCCGGGGATCGTCCCCAGCTCGATCACCGCCAGCCCGCGGTAGCGCTCGTCGAAGGCGGCGTTGCCCTCGAAGGCGACACCGTGCGTGACCGGCCCGCCGAGCCCGAGTGCACGTGCAGTCGTGCCGTTGGCACCGTCGGCGCCGACGATCAGATCGGCCCGTATCTCGGCGCCGGGCATTTCTAGGGACAGCCCCCGACCCGAATCTGTTCCTACAGAGATCTTGACGCCGTCGCGGAACTCTGCCCCGGACTCGACCGCCTGCTCCACCAGGTACTGGTCGAGCCGTCGCCGCTGCGTCATCAGCACGAACGGGCCTCGCCGGCCCCGCCGCTCGAAGTGAGCCCGCCATCCCACCCGGAAGGCCATGCGGTCGACCTCGTGCTCGACCACCGGCGACGGATCGACCGGCAGCTGCCGCACCGCCCGCAGGGTCAGACCTCCGCCGCACGGCTTGTCGCGCGGGAACGTCGCCTTGTCGACGAGCAGCACCCGCGCACCGCCGCGGGCCAGGTGGATCGCGGTCACCGACCCCGCAGGACCGGCGCCGACCACCGCGACGTCGTAGCGCTCCACGCAGCCAATCGTAGTCGGGCTCCGCAGCACAGCCGGTTAGGCTGGCGCCGTGCGCCCCGAGCGGATGAACGCGTTCACCGACGGCGTCATCGCGATCCTGATCACGATCCTCGTCCTCGAGCTGCGGCCGCCCGAGGGCGATCGGCTGGCGGACATCCTCGACGAGAAAGGGCACTTGCTCGCCTACGTGCTGAGCTTCGTAATGGTCGCCATCTACTGGGTCAACCACCACCACCTGATGCAGGTCGTGCATCGCATCGACGGGCGGACGCTGTGGGCGAACATCCATCTCCTCTTCTGGCTCTCGCTGACACCCGTCACGACGGCGTGGCTCGGGCAATCCGGTGTCGAGTCCGGGCCGGTGGCGGCCTACGCGATCGTCCTGCTCGGCTGCGCGTTCGCGTACTGGCTGCTGGTGCTTGCGCTACTCGCCTTGCACGAGTCCGACTCCCAGCTCGCGCAGGCAATCGGTCGCGACTTCAAGGGCAAGCTCTCGCTCGTGATCTACATCGTCGCGCTCGGCTTCGCGTGGATCGTGCCGTGGGTCTCGGTCGCGCTGTTCGTGACGGTTTCGGTCATCTGGATCGTTCCGGATCGCCGCATCGTCCGTGCACTGCAGACGGGCCGCTGAGCCAGGGCATCCCCGATGCGCAACCTAGAGTTGCTCGTGTTAGGTATGGTGCAACCATCAGTTGCGCATGAGAGGGGAAGGACGAATGGTTCCGGATCGAGTCGAACGCGAGATCCTGATCGACGCACCGCCAGACGTCGTCTGGTCGGTCGTCACCGAGGCAGAGCACGTCGGCCGCTGGTTCAGCGACTCGGCCGCGGTCGACCTACGGCCGGGCGGCGAGCTGATCCTCACCTGGGACGAGCACGGCGCCGTCTACTGGCGGGTGGAGAAAGTCGATCCCCCGCACTTCGTCTCCTTCCGCTGGCTGCGGCCGGTGCAGGATCAGTCGGGCGGGGCCGATCTCCGCGAGGACAACTCGACCCTGGTCGAGTTCAGCCTCGACCCGGAAGGCGAGGCCACGCGGCTGCGGGTGGTCGAGAGCGGGTTCCGTGAGCTCGCCGGCTCGAAGGACGAGAACGCGAAGGACGCCGAGGAGCATCACCGCGGCTGGGAGCTCGAGCTCGACGAGCTCCGCGACTACGTGTCGGCCCTCGTGCGGGGATCGGCTCGGCGATGAGGCGTTCCGACGACGATGCCGACGAGCTGTGGGCGGCGGTGGCCGATCCGACCCGCCGACGACTGCTCGACGTACTCCTGGCGCACGGCAATGCGACCGCGACCACGCTCGCCCGCGAGTTGCCGGTCACGCGCCAGGCCGTCGCGAAGCATCTCGCGGTGCTCGACCGTACGGGGCTCGTCCAGGGAGCCCGACAGGGGCGGGAAGTCCGCTACGCCGTACGCCCCGAACGGCTCGACACCGCAGCGCGGTCGCTGGCAAGGGTCGCCGCGCAGTGGGATCAGCGTCTGCTGGCGATCAAGCGGATCGCGGAGTCCGCGGCCCGCGCACAAAACGAACAGATGAAGGAGGTCTCGCAATGAAGACACCACCGATCGTGTCGCCGGACGAGTGGGAGGCCGCGCGGCAACAGCTGCTCGTGAAGGAGAAAGAGCTGACACGCGCCCGTGACGCGCTGGCAGCCGAGCGTCGGCGAATGCCCTGGGTAGCCGTCGAGAAGGAGTATGCGTTCGAAGGACCGGACGGGAAGGCGAGCCTGCTCGACCTGTTCGAAGGCCGCCGTCAGCTGATCGTCTACCGCGCTTTCCTCGAGCCCGGCGTGTCGGGCTGGCCCGAGCACGCGTGCGTCGGCTGCTCGATGGTGGCCGACCAGGTCGCCCACGTCGCCCACCTGAACGCGCGCGACACCACCCTCGCGTTCGTCTCGCGCGCGCCGCTGGCGGACATCGAGCGCGTCAAGGCGAGGATGGGCTGGGAGATGCCGTGGTACAGCATGACCGACGGCTTCGACGCCGACTTCGGCGTGGACGAGTGGCACGGCACGAACGCCTTCATCCGCGACGGCGACCGCGTTTTCCGTACCTACTTCATCAACAGCCGTGGTGACGAGGCTCTGGGGAGCACGTGGAGCTATCTGGACATGACAGCGCTGGGGCGCCAGGAGGAGTGGGAGGACTCGCCGGAGGGTTATCCGCAGACTCCGGCGTACGAGTGGTGGGTCTGGCACGACGAGCCGGACGAGACGGATTCCGACCGACCCGGCTTGGTTCAGCTCCGCATCGCCCGCGCGGCGGCCGGCGCCGACGCGAAGGTCGGCGACGTCGCGTGATCGCCCATGTCGGAGGCGTGCCGGTCGAGGAGGTTCTGACGCCCCTGGTGAGCGTCGGAGGCGCCGGCGTAGTGCTGGCACGCGCCTGGCTGAGCCGTCATCCGTTCCGCCGCCGCGGCCGACACGGCGGCCGCGGCCCAGAGCGGTGAGGGGTACGGCTGATCGCCGCAAAGTCGTCATGCTCGCGCGCGAGCGGACTTTGCGGCGGAGTGGGGGCGGGAGGATTCGAACCTCCGAAGGCAGAGCCAACGGGTTTACAGCCCGTCCCCTTTGGCCGCTCGGGAACACCCCCAGGGGACGGCCATTGTAGCCGCGGCCCGGCTCGCTACCGGCAGAAGCGGTTGACCGGCGTCTTGCCGTCCCAGCGGTAGCCGTTGGCGTTTGCGCGCACGACGGTCGTCCGGTAGCAGCCGGGCTTGTGACGGACGCGGAACGTCTTGCGCCCGGTCGGGAGGGTGGTCCCGCGACCGGTCGCGAACGGGTAGCCGCGGCGGCGGACGAGCACCGACACGTAGGCGTTCGGGACCGGCCGCCCGCGGGCGTCGACGAGAGACGCGGTGACGAGCAGCGTCTTGCCGGCACCGATCCCGTAGCGGATGCCGGCGACCCAGAGCTGCCCCGGCGCGACGGTGATCGGGGCGGACGCGCTGAAACCACCGCCGGTCGCCGTCACCATCCCGCTTCCCCCCTTCGCCCCGGCCGTGAAGTTCACGGTCGAGCCGGACGCCGGCTGGAACTTCCCGAGCTCTGCCGGAGCAACGGTCCAGGACGCGGTCACGGGAACCGCGTTCCCGTACTGGTCGGTACCGATCGCCGACAGCGGAGTCGAGGCGCCGGCGGCGACCGTGCGCATGCCCGACGTCACCTTCATCGACACCGGAGCACCCGGGATGATCGTCTCCGACTGCGTACCGCTCGTCACACCGAAGGCCGAGGCGGTGATCGTCGACACCCCGGCTCTGGTATCGAGGTAGTAGAACGGCCCAACCGCGCTTCCGCCCGCAGGGATCGACAGGACGAGCGTCGCCGTCCAGGGGCCGGTCGGCGCCAGGGAGAACTGGCCACGCGGCGAGTTCGAGCGCAGCGTGATCGTGATCGGCGACTGGGCCGGCTGGACGGCCCCGGTCGCGTTCAGGAGCGTGAGCGAGATCGGGCCCGACGGCGCGCCGGCGGCGACCGTCTGCGGCGCGCTCGTGAAGGTGAGCACCGGCTGCGTCCAGGTCCGGAAGGACTTCCAGACCTGCGTGAACGATGCGCCGGACGCGACGGCGTTGCAGGAGCCCGTGCAGGCCTCGATGCCGGGATCGGCCGGGTTGCTCTGCTGGCCGGAGTCGCGGATCGCCGCGGCGAGCCGGTCGAGGATCGCGCGGCTCTGGTTGACGTAGTCCGCGTTTGTGAGACCCGGGTTCCGCGGCGCCCAGGCGAAGCCCCAATGGTCCTGCGGCTGCCCGCTGACGGCGCTGAAGGACCGCAGCGCATAGACCTGCTCGGAGACGAAGGACTCCATCTGGTCGAACGGGATCGCCGTGTAGCCATAGCTCGACGCCCAGGACCACGCGCCGTTCGCCAGCGGGCTGGACGTCGACTGCACGAACGTGCGGCCCGGCTCGATCGCGGGCGGCGCGGCGCGGGCGAGGAACACCTGGTGCTGGAGGTAGTCGTTCAGCTGGTCGCGCCGCAGCTGCGGCGGCGCCCCCGCCACCCCGACACGCCGGTAGTCGCCGTAGACCTCCTGAGACCAGTCGGCGACGTAGGCGGTCATGTCGGTCCAGAAGCCCGAGTCGCCAAACCAGTTCTGCAGATTCGTCTGATAGAGCGTGGTGTCCAACACCGACTGGCCGACGCCGACGATGAAGACGGTGCCCTTCACCTCCGGCCCACCGTCGCCGCTGAAGAGGCCACGGACGAGGTCCCGCGCGTTCTGCCGGTCGCTACCCGTGCCGGTGCGCACCGAGGACGGGAACTCGTTCACCGCCCACGTGTCTCCCTCGGAGATGTCGTATCCGGCCGCGGCCATTCGCCGTCGAGCCTCCACCCCGGCCTCGAACCAGGTCGAGCTGTTCTGCGCGACCCACGTCTGCCAGCCGGACCAGTTGATCTCCGCGAGCGCGTGGAAGTTCGGCCCGAGCGCGCGGATCTTCGCCGCCTCGCCGTTCCGAAGCGTCGTCTTGCTTGCCGCGAGCGGCGGCACGGAGATGTAGTACTGCGCGCATGGTGACGCCTGCGCGGCAAGCCTGGTCGCGAGCCGCAGCCAATCGGTCTGGGCGTAGAAGATGCCGCGGAGCGGCCTGCAGTTGGCCTGCCTGGTCGCATGAAGCCGGCGCGGCTGCTCGACCAGCTGCTTCCAGAGCTTCGCGGTCGCAGCGGGCTCGAGCGAGGGGACGACGGGCGTAGGTCGGGCACCGGCATGCCCTGAGTGCGCGAAGACCGCGGCGAGGACCACGGGGATGAGCACGGCAGCTGGCGTCGTCCTGCGCACTGGGATGTTTTCAGTGTGCCGCCCGCCCAGTCCTGCCGGACCCGACAGGCGGCACAATCGGCCGCGAGCTAGTGGGAATACGGTTCGGTGACGTAGAACTGGCCGGCCGGGCCGTCCTCGATGAACACGTATGCGTGGGAGCTCACGCTCTCCTCGTGGACCTTGACGTGGCCGTTGCCGAGGCCGTTGGTGGTGAGCGTGGCGTCCGTCACGCCGCAGTCGGCGAACAGCTTCCGTTCATCTCACTCTCCTTGCCCGGGTCAGGTGCACGAGTTGCTCAGACTGGCGGTGTTGTTCGACTCGTTCGATTCGGACACGGCCTGGGTCCGGTCGACGACCGCCGCGTAGACGGCGACCTTGCAGGTCGACCAGGAGAACGTCGCTGAGCCGCCGGGCGGCAGACTCGGCACCTGGGTCCACGTGCGAGTAGCGGGTGTGCCCGTGTTGCCGGCCTGGTCTGTGGCCTTCACCGAGAAAGTGCGAGCCCGGCGGCGGCGCTCCGCAGAACTGATCTCGTCGAGGCGCACCGGCTCGAGCAGCGGGCATCCGTCCTCGCTTGACGCCTCACGCTCGAGGCGCGCGCCGAGGAGGAAGCGGACGCGCTCAGGATCCGCGGCGAGGTCACACGGCAACCGGAGGTAGAGCCGCCCGGGGCCCCGCCGTGCAGCGCCCGCTGCGTGAGCCCGGCTGGTCGGCCGTGCCGAAGGCCGAGGCCTGACCCGGCCGGCCCGGGAGGGGTTGACTGATTCGTCACGAGCGCAGTAGTCTCGCGCTGGCAGCTCGACGAATCGGCCACGCGGGGGAGGTCGTCGTGGCATCGGACATCTTCGCGAAGATCGGCGACATCAAGGGCGAGTCGCTCGACGACAAGCACAAGGACGAGATCGAGGTGCTCAGCTGGTCCTGGGGCGTCGACAATCCCAGACCGCATGGCGTCGGAAGCGGGGCCGGCGCCGGTAAGGCGACCTTCCATGATCTTTCCTTCACGCACAAGATCGACAAGGCCTCGCCGCTGCTTCTGAAGGGCTGCGCGACGGGACAGCACCTGAAGGAAGCGACGATCACGCGCCGGAAGGCGGGCAAGGGACAGCAGGAGTTCCTCGTCATCAAGATGAACGACGTGCTAGTCACGTCCGTGGCGGAATCCGACGATGGCGGCTCGAGCCAGGTGGAGACGGTGACACTGGCGTTCGCGAAGGTCGACGTCGAATACCGGCCGCGCAAGTCGGACGGATCCCTCGACGCGGGCATCCACTTCAAGTACGACATCAAGGCCAACAAGGAGTTCTAGTCGGGCGAAGCACTGCCGGGTGACGACCGCGCGCTGACCGTCGACGAGGCGCTTTCGGTCGCGATCGCGCTGCAGCAGGCCGAGCAGTACGCGGCCGCTGCCGAGATCTACCGCAGCATTCTCGAAGCCGCGCCCGATCATGCCGGGGCCCTGCACTTCTCCGGAGTCCTCGCCCATCAGCAGGAGCGAGGCGACGAAGCAGTCGCGCTGATCGAGCGAAGCATCGAGCTCCAGCCCGACCGCGCCGACTGGCACAGCAATCTCGGGATCGTCCTGCAGGATCGTCTCAGGCTGGACGAGGCAACCGCAGCTTACGAGCGCGCGATCGAGCTCGACCCTCGCCACGCCAACGCCCACAACAACCTCGGCGTCGTCCTCCGTGCGCTGGGACGCGTCGCCGATGCGGAAGCGGCGTACCGGACGGCGATCCGCATCGATTCCGACCACGCCGATGCCCACCACAACCTCGGCGTCCTGCTGCACGGCCTCGGCCGCCGGCGCGAGGCAGCGCGCTCCTTCTCGAAGGTGATCACGCTCAGGCCGAGGCATCCGGAGGCGCGGCGGCTCCTGGCCCTCGCGCACTACACACTCGGCGAGGTCGACAAGGCCATCAGCGTCTTCGAGGAATGGGTCCGGGAGGAGCCGGACGATCCGATCGCCCGGCACATGCTGGCAGCGTGTTCCGGTCGGGACGTGCCGGAACGAGCGTCGGACGCCTTCGTCGAGAAGACCTTCGACAGCTTCGCGGCGAGCTTCGACGCGAAGCTCGCGAGCCTGGCGTACAGGGCACCTTCACTGGTCGCGGAGATGCTCGCGCACGCAGGCGTCGCCGCATCGCGGAGCCTCGACGTCCTCGATGCCGGTTGCGGCACCGGGCTCTGCGGGCCGCTGGTCGCCCCGTATGCCCGCCGCCTGGTCGGGGTCGACCTGTCCGAGGGGATGCTCGCCCGCGCCCGCGCGCGGAACGTCTACGACGAGCTGGCCAGGCGCGAGCTGACCGCGTATCTACGCGATTCCCCCGCTTCGTTCGACGTGATCGTGTCCGCCGATACCCTCGTCTACTTCGGCCCGCTCGATGCTGTCGCCGCGGCTGCTGCCGGCGCGCTGCGCCCGGGCGGCGTCCTCCTCTTCACCGTCGAGGAGCTCTCCGATGGGGCCGGCTATTCGATCAACCCGAACGGACGCTACCGTCACGCGTCCGGATACCTCGAGCGCGTGCTGGCTGATGCGGGCCTGGAGTGCGAGATCGTCCCCGCCGAGCTCCGCCTCGAGGCGGGCGAGCCGGTCGCGGGGCTGGTGGTTCGGGCGACGAAAGGGCGCCCACGTCCCTAGGCGGATCGCGGCTGGCCGAGGCCGGTCGCGAAGCGGCTCCGGACGGTGACGGTCGGATGGCGTCATCGGCCTGAAGAGCTTCGTACGTGTCCCCGGGAGCAGCTCAGACGGAAGTCGTCGCGTACGCTCCCGTCGACCGTCTGGTAGCGCAAGCGCGCCGCGCGACCGGAGACGTCCACCCGCAGGGCGCCGTAGTGGCCCTGGACGACGCGGGCGGACGGGATCGTCAGGTCGCCGGCGTCGTATTCCAGCTCGGCTCCCCCTGTACCCACCGCCACGTACAGCACGCCGTGGCGAGGGCGGCTTCGGGCATAGGCGTGCAGGTGGCCTTCGAACACAACCTGTACGCCGTTCTTCTCCACGAGCGGCACGATGTTGCGGCGAAGCCCGGGCGCGATGCGGTTGCCCGGCGGCTCCCAGGGCGGATGGTGCCAGGCGGCGAAGCGGAAGCAGGAGGGCAGCGCCAGGGCGCTTCGTGCGAAGCGCAGCTGCTGCGAGCCGGGGCCGACCGAGACGTTGGAGTCCAGCACCACCACGCCGGTGTTCCCCCAGGCGAAGCGGTACCAGCGCTCGTTGCCGAGCGAGTGGAATGCTTCGAGCTCGGGGCTCCCACCGTTCGCCTTGACGTCGTGATTGCCGAGCGCCGGGAACCAGGCCGACCTGCGCATGACGGCCGCATACGGGCCGAAGATGTCGCGATCGAGTAGCCCCGCCGAGCCCAGCGGGTAGGCGTTGTCGCCGACCGTGAGCACGAAGTCCGGGTTCCAGGACTCGATCATCGAGGCGACCGCCACCTCGTTCTCGTTCCCGCTGCCGAAGTCGCCCACGACCGCGAAGGTGAACCTGCCGGCACGGGCCGGAGCGGCCCTGAACGTTCCCCTCGCGAGCACGCCGGAGCCCGCCCGGACGGTGTAGGTGTAGTGCATCCCCGGCGTCAGGCGGGTCAGCCTGGCGACGTGGCCGACGCCGGTGCCGGCGTCGACACGGGCCCCGTTCTGCAGGATCACGAAGGCGTGGCCCGGGGACGCCGTGCGGAACGAGATGATGGCTCTGCGCTGCGTCACGCTCTCGGCCACGGGGCCTCGGGTCAGCGCGACGGCGGCAACGGCGGCGGCGATCACGTTCGCCGTTCCGCCACGACCGCGAACTTGCGAACGCGCCCCGTCGCGAGCCACTCGCTCCACAGCCGGTGCGCTGCCAGCAGCTCGTCGAGCGCCCGGCGTCCGATCCGCGCAGCGATGTCCGGTGCGTCGGAGGCGAACGCATCGATCAAGGACTCCGCCACCGCGCGGTGCGACCGGCTCCAGTCGTCCTGCCAGCGCACGGCCAGACCGTGCCGCGCGAGCACTTTCTTCATCTCGTCCAGCGGGATGAGCCAGACCGTGTCGGCGTCGGGCATGCGCAGCCGCTCCGACTCGCTGAGAGGCATGCCCTCCTCCAGCGTGAAGCCGAAGCGGCCGCCGGCGGACAGCGCGCCGGCGACTCCCTTCACCAGGCTCTCCTTGTCCGGAAACGCGAGCATCGTCTCGAGCAGAAGAACGACGTCGAAGGTGCCTGGCGGGAGCGGGGGGACGTGGGCGACGTCGAAGCGGCAGGGGAGGCTGCGGGCGAGCGCACGGGCGATGCCGACCGCGCTCGAACTCGAGTCGACTCCGACGTACTCGCAGCCGAGCTCCCGCGTGAGGAACCGACCCGGTCCGGCGACGCCGCAGCACAGGTCGAGGACGGAGACACCGGGCGCGACTCCTGCCCGCTCCGCGAGCGCCCGGATCTCGCTCGCGCGCATGAAGCTCTCCTGCTCGACGTACTCCCCGGGCTCGTACGCCCCCTCACGGGCTCGCCGCAACGCCTGGACGAACGTACCACGGTCGTCCTGTCTCACGGCCTCGCTACAAACCGATCCACGGCGCCAACGGTACTTCGCTTGCAGATGGTCGAGCGCGGAGCAACGCTGCAGACGCTCGAGCGCGGAGCACCGCTGCGGGCGGCGCCCGGGCCGCTGGCGGGACTGGGCGCCCAGCTGCTGCTCCTGGCCGCGCTTGCGCACACGGTCGGCCTGGGAGACGCCGGCTGGTTCGTCGGGATCACGTCAGCGCTGATCCTGGACGCGGCGCTCGCACGCGCGCTCTGGCGCAACCCCGCAGCGAGGCTCGGCCCGGCCGACTGGGTGACGCTCACCAGGGCGACACTCGCCGTCGGCGTCGCGGCGCTGGCCGCGGACTCCTTCGAACGAGGCGGGGCGACCGTGACCCTCGTCGCGCTCGCGTCCGTTGCGCTCGCCCTCGACTTCGTCGACGGAAAGGTCGCACGGCGCACCAGCTCGGCCTCGGCGTTGGGCGCGAGGCTGGACGGCGAGGTCGACGCCTTCCTGATTCTCGCCCTCAGCGTGGAGGTCGCCAGATCGGCCGGCGTCTGGGTGCTCGCGATCGGCGCGGCGCGCTATGCATTTCTCGCCGGCGAGTGGGCGTTCGCCTGGATGCGGGCGCCGCTGCCGCGGCGCGACTGGCGCAAGGTCGTCGCAGCGGCACAGGGCATCACACTGACGATCGCGGCGGCAGGGGTCCTGCCTCCGGCGCTGACCCGCGCGGCCCTCGCCGCGGCGCTCGCCCTGCTCGCCGAGTCGTTCGGCCGCGACGTCTGGTGGCTGTGGCGCCACCGACGCGACACCGGCCCACGAGCCGCCGCGGCGTCGGCACACAGTCCCGGAGGGGCCCTGGCGCTCACCCTCGTCGCCCTCATCGTCGTGTGGGCCGCGCTGGTCGCTCCAGTGCGACCGTGGCTTCTCACCCCCGGCGCATTCGTGAGGATCCCGCTCGAAGGGATCGCGCTCGTCGTGCTGGTCGTCGCCCTGCCGACGCCCGTCCGGCGCATCATCCCGTGGGTGATCGGGCCGCTGCTCGGCGTGCTGGTGCTGGTGAAGCTCCTCGACATCGGCTTCTTCGTCGCCTTCGACCGCCCGTTCAATCCGGTCGACGACTGGAGCTACGCCTCTATCGGGGTGGAGACGGTGCGCGACACCTTCGGCAGGACGGATGCCGATCTCGTCGTCGTCGGCGGCGTCCTGATCGGCGTTACCGCGCTCGTACTCCCCACCCTGGCGATGCTCCGCCTGACCCGCGTCGTAGCCGGTCACCGCCGCCGCTCGCTCTGGGCGACCGCCGCGCTCTCCGCCGCCTGGATGGTCTGCTGGGCCTTCGGCGCCGAGGTGGTCTCGGGCGCGGGGATCGCGTCCACGAGCGAGGCCCACCTGGCTGTCGACGAGGTGCAGGCAGTGCAGTCGGCTCTTCGCGATCGGGCGCGTTTCAGCGCCCAGATCAATCACGATCGCTATCTCGACACGTCCGGCAGCAGCCTCTTGACCAACCTCCGCGGCAAGGACGTCCTGCTCGTGTTCGTCGAGAGCTACGGGAGACTGGCGGTCGAGGGATCCCCCATCTCGCCGGGGATCGACGGCGTTCTCGACGACGGAACCCGACAGCTCGCCGCCGCCGGCTTCTCCGCCCGAAGCGGGTGGCTCACCTCCGCGACCTTCGGCGGAGGAAGCTGGCTGGCGCACGCCACGCTGCAGTCCGGGGCCTGGGTCGACAGCCAGGGGCGCTACGACGAGCTCGTCAAGAGCAATCGCTTGACGCTGACGAAGGGCTTCTGGCAAGCCGGGTGGAGGACGGTCGCCGACGTGCCGTCCGACACCCGGAACTGGCCGGAAGGAACGTCCTTCTACCACTTCGACCAGATCTACGACCGTCGGAATCTGGGGTATCGCGGCCCGAAATACGCATTCGCCTCGATGCCGGACCAGTACGTCATGCTCGCCCTGCAGCGGCTCGAGCTGGCGAAGCCCCACCGTCGGCCGGTCTTCGCCGAGGTCGACCTCGTCTCGAGCCACACGCCGTGGACCCGCATCCCGCCGCTGATCGACTGGAACCGGGTCGGCGACGGGTCGATCTTCAACGGGCTGCCGATCGACACGTCCGGCCTCGGTGACACCCAGCAGGGGTACTCGCAGTCGATCAAGTACACCCTTCGCGCGCTGTTCTCGTTCGTCCAGCACTACGGGAGCAAGAACCTCGTACTCGTCGTACTGGGCGACCACCAGCCGTCGAGGGTCGCCTCCGGTTACCGCCCCGGTCACGACGTGCCTATCTCGGTCATCGCCCACGACCCGGCGGTGATGCGGCAGATCGCAGGCTGGAACTGGGTCGACGGGATGCGTCCCGACTCCGCGACGCCGACCTGGCCGATGAGCGCCTTCCGGAACCGCTTCTTCGACGCATTCGGCTAGCGCGGGCTCATCAGGCGGGGAGCGGTAGATCGAGCGTGTGCGCGCCCCGAAGCGCCTTCGTCTCCAGGTAGCGGACGTTCGCATCGGAGAGGTAGACGCCCGTCCGTACCTGCGCGACGACGGTCACGCCGCATGAGCGGAGCTGCCTGTCCTTGTCCGGGTTGTTGCTGAGGAGGATGACGCGCGGCACCCCGAGCGCGAGCAGCATCTGCGCCGCGGCCACGTAGCTGCGCTCGTCCTCGGCGTGGCCCAGCGCAACGTTCGCCTCGTAGGTGTCGACGCCCGTGTCCTGCAGCGCGTACGCCTCCAGCTTCGAGTAGAGCCCGATGCCGCGGCCCTCCTGCCGCAGGTAGAGGAGGTAGCCGCCGGCGTCGGCGATTCGCTCGACGGCCTCTCGCAGCTGCGGCCCACAGTCGCAGCGCTGGCTCCCGAACACGTCGCCGGTGAGGCACTCGCTGTGGGGGCGGATCAGCGGCGCAGCGCGGCGTCCGCGCGCCTGGCACGGCGCCGTGCGATCACCAAGCGCAAAGGCGAGGTGCTCCCGGCCGTCGACGAGCCCGTCGAAGGTGAATACCCGGGCATCCGTCGCGTATCCGTCAGCGAACCGGAGGGGCAGGTCGACCTGTGTGCGGATCATCGCGGTGGGAGCCGGCGTCGCCATCCGTTGACTCACTCGGCGTCCCGGAACCGTGGAGAGAGGGCGTAGCGCAGGAGCACCACGTCGCCGAGCTTGCGAACGTCGACGAGTGCCGCCCGACGGCGCGTGTTCCAGGGGAAGGTGCCGTCGCGCACGAATCTGGGAGCGTCGGAGTCGCCGACGAACATCGGCGCGACGACCAGCTGCAGCTCGTCGACGAGGTCCTCGGTGAGGAATTGCGTGTGGACCGTGCCGCCGCCCTCGACCATCAGCCGCTCGACGCCTCGTGCAGCGAGGTCGGCGGTGAGCCTTCGCATCTCGACGGTCTCGCCGCCGTCGACGACAGTCGCGACCGGGCCGAGATGCTTGCGCGCGTCGGCCACCCACGGGCTCGCGCAATAGACGACCTTCTCGGCGCCACCGACCGCGAAGAAGTCGGCGCGCGCATCGAGCTCCGCGCGGCGGGTCACCGTCACCTTCATCGGCGAGGCCGCGAGGCCCCCCGCGGCCCGCTGCTCGCGGCGAGCCTGCGAACGCACGAGAAGCCGCGGATTGTCGACCCGAACGGTCGTCGCACCGACCAGAATCGCGTCGCAGGAGGCTCGGACGGCGTCGACGCGGTCGAAGTCCGCCTCGTTGGACAGAAGCAGTCGCGAGGCGGCGTTGCCGATGTAGCCGTCGATCGACACGCTGCAGGAGAGCAGGGTGTACGGACGGTCAAGCATCCGCGGCTGTGTCCGGGTTTACGACGACCGACACGCGCCGCGCGA
This sequence comes from Actinomycetota bacterium, assembly GCA_046734335.1. Classification (GTDB taxonomy): domain Bacteria; phylum Actinomycetota; class Thermoleophilia; order Gaiellales; family Gaiellaceae; genus DATBLE01. The sequence goes on from JBKPRA010000028.1 coordinate 23,527, forward strand.
GCGGCGACTGCAACCGCCTTCGGGGCAGCCACCCTGCGACGAGCACGAGGGCTCCCGGCAGGCTGGCGGCGAGCACCATGACGCCGTACGCGACGGCCGTCGTGGCGCCACGACCCGCACCGAGGCCGGCCGCGGCGAAGATCCACGCGGTCGCAGCCTCCCGCGGTCCCCAGCCGGCGACGCTCGGCAGCACCATGGCCAGTAGCGCGAGCAACGCCAGCGGCAGCATCCGCCAGGGTGCCGTGGTGACGCCCACCGTCCGCGCGGCGATCAGGAACGTGACCGCATGGCCGAGGACGACCACTGCCGACGCCAGCGCGACCGCCGGCAGAGCCTTCCGGTGAAGCAGCCCGGCGCGGATGTCGGCCACTACCGCGTTCCGCAGTCGCGCCCCGCGGGAATGCCCGCCCTCGGCGCGTGCGCGACCGACGAAGACGACGCCGACCGCCGTCGCGGCCAGTGTGACCACCACCAGCGGCATGAACGAGCGCACTGGCGACGGCAGCACGAGCAGGACGACGATCGTCAGCACCACCTGCACGAGCTGTCCGGCGGCGCGCTCCCAGCCGACGGCCCGCAGGGCGCGCCCGACATCGTGCACGTCGCGCCCGTGGCTGACGCCGCGATGGACGTCCCCTGCCACGCCGCCCGGAAGGGTGAGGTTGAGGAACACCGACCGGTAGTAGGCCGCGACGGCGGCGGGCAGTGACAGGTGGACGCCGAGGCCACGGGCGACGACCGTCCACCGCCATGCACAGCAGAGCGTGGTGAGGAAACCGATCGCCGCCGTCGCCAACAGAGCACGGCCGTCGACCGCGCGTACGCCGTCGAGGAACGGGCCGGCACCGAGGCGCCAGATGACGACGGCGAGCGTGGCTGGCGCGGCCGCGAGACGCACCCACCGAGAGACGGTTCTCACGGCAGCACCAGCAGGTCGGCATGACCAACGGTGACAGCGAGCCGGCCGGCTCTCGCCTCTCTCAGACGCCGGCGTCTATAGAGATCGGCGCCGGCGGCCAGCCCGCCCTCGTGTTCGCAGGCGGCACCGACCCAGCCGGTGAGCCACTCCGCGACGAGGCCTGCCTCCGCGGCGCCGAGCCGCCACGGGCTCGGCCTGACGATGACCCTGGCCCCCAGGCGTCGGAAGCCTTCAACGGCGGCTTCGACGGCATCCGGACCGAGCAGGCGGCCGCGCGGGGTCACGCGGCGCTGGTGCGCGTTGAACGCGGCCGCCACGCGTGAGTCGAGCCGATCGGCCGGGTCGAGGCGGACGCGACCGGTGACGGAGAGCGTGAACAGCAGCGGGCACCCGGCCCCGGCGCACGCCCGGACGAGCGACGTCAGCTCGTCCTCCGTCAGCAGATCGAGCAGCGCCGACGTGGTGACGAGGGTCGCGCCGGCGAGCTCGTCGCGGCCGAGTTGCGTGACGTCGGACAGACGGGTCTCGACGGCGATAGCAGCCCCATCGGCGGCCCGCCGCGGCACGTCGGTTGCGGCGAGCGCCAGCAGGTCGGGGTCATGGTCGTGGAGGAGCCAGCGCTGCGGACCGGGCAGGAGCGGCCCGAGCCACCGGCCCATCGCCCCGCTGCCGCAGGCGAGGTCGTGGATGACCCAGCAGCCGCCGGCTGGAAGACGTTGACGAAGATGCTCGACGAGGCCTCGGCTCCGAGCTGCGGCGTCCGCGCCCTCGCGCAGGTCGAGCCAGCCCTGGCTGACCCGGATCGCCTCGACCGTCATCGCGCCGCCCCCGCGAGAACGTCGGCCACGACCGCTGTGGTCGTCGACCAGGGGGAGAGCGACGCGCGCCGTTCACGCGCAGCCCGCCGCAACCGCCGGCGCAGGCCATCGTTCTCGAGCCAGAGTCGAAGCGCGTCGCGGAGCGCACCCGGATCCGCGGGCGGGACCAGCAGCCCTGGACGGGCACCGTCGGCGCCGTGCCCCAGAGCTTCCGGCACCCCACCGACCTCGGCGGCCACAACCGGCAGGCCGCGTGCCAGCGCCTCGGTGACGACCATGCCGTAGGTCTCCGCGCGCGAGGGGAGCACGAACACATCCGCCGAGTCGTAGCTGCGGGCAAGGTCGGTCCCCGTCTGCGGCCCCGAGAAGCGCACACGGCCGCGCATCCCGCCGTCGAGGGCCCGGCGACGCAGATCCTCGGCGAATGCCGGGTCTCGCTCCAGGCTGCCGACGCATTGCCAGTGCCAACGAAGGTCGCCCAGCATCGAGAGCGCGTCGAGGAGCACGTCATGCCCCTTGCCTGGAGTCACCGCGGCCACCGAGAGCAGCGCCCCGGCCGTCGCCGTCCCCGATGCCAGCTCGGCGGCGTCGACGCCGGGCTCGGCGACGCGAACGCGGTCGCCCGGCAGGGAATAGAGCTCCAGGAGGAGTCGCCGGGCCCATCCGCTCGTGGTGACGACCGAAGCCACGGCCGACAGCAATGCGCCCTCCCGCCCTCTGGCGCCGTTATCGGTCGTGCCGTGACCCAGCGGCATGTGCACGAGCGCGACCAGCCGCAGGCGGCCCGCCTCCGGGACCAGCACCTCGGGTGCCGGCGAGGCGACGAGCCCGTCGAGCAGGACGACAGCACCGTCGGGGATCCGGCCGACGGCACTCGCAAGAGCTGCGAACGACGGCGCATCAGGCTGCGGCCACGATCCGGGAACGGCGTGCACGTGCACCGTCCAACCGGCGGCGGCGAGGCCGTGGCACACCCGGCTGTCGAAGAGGTTCCCGCCGCTCGGCCGGACCGGGTCGTCGATTCCTTCGGGAACGACCACGTGCACAGCGGTCACAGCGTGCGCTCGTAGGCCGCCGAGGCGATGTGAGACTCGTGCAGCGTGACGACGAGCCCGTCGAGCTGCCGGGCGGCCTCACCAAGGGAGCCGTTGCGCGCGCGATCGGCGAGCCGGTCCGCGATCAGCCGAGCCAGTGCCTCCGTCGTGGTATTCATGCCCGCGAGGGTCGGCACTGCGTCGAGATTGCGATAGTTGAGCTCGGACACCACGGCCTGCAGCTCAGCGGCCGCTCGACCGATGTCGACCACCATGCCGTCCGCGTCGAGGTCCGCGCGCCGGAACGTGGCGTCGATGACGTAGGTCGCGCCGTGAAGCTCCTGTGCCGGCCCGAACGTCTCGCCCCGGAGGCTGTGCGCGATCATCATGTGATCGCGGACGGTGACGCTGAACACCGGCTACCCCTCGCCGTAGGTGATCGTGTGGCACAGCGCCGGCAGGCTGCCCGCGGCCAGCCGAGCCATCACGGTGGGCAGCTCGTCGAAGGGCGACTCGCCGGTGAGGAGCGCGTCGAAGGCAGGGTCACGCAGCAGATCGAGGGCAAGGGCCAGGCGCTCCGCCGCCGTGCGCCGGGCGCCGCGGGCCGGAGCGACCGTGCCGACCTGGCTCGAACGGATGCTGAGGCGGTCGGCGTGGAACGCCCCTCCCAGCGAGAGCCGAACCTCCGTGTCGCCGTACCAGCTGAGGTCGATGACGGTGCCCTCGGGTGCGAGCAGGTCGAGAGAGCGCTGGAGCCCCGCCGAGGTCGCGCTCGTGTGCACGACCAGGTCGCGGCCGCCGGCGGCGTCGTCCGGCAGGGCGAAGTCGACGCCGAGGGCCGACGCGACCTCCGCTCGGCCGGGATCGACGTCCACGAGGGTGACCCGTACGCCCGGAAACCGGTGCAGTAATCGTGCGACGCAGCAGCCGACCATCCCCCCGCCGACGACCGCAACTCGGTCACCAACGAGCGGGGCCGCGTCCCAGAGGGCATTGACAGCGGTCTCGAGGGTTCCCGCCAACACCGCCCGTGCGGGGGGAACGTCCTCCGGAACGATCGAGACGGCGCCCGCCGGCACGACGTAGGCGGTCTGGTGCGGGTACAGGCAGAACACCGTACGGCCGCGCAGTTCGGGTGGGCCCTGCTCCACCGCGCCGACGTTCAGATAGCCGTACTTGACCGGCGCGGGGAAGTCCCCCTCCTGGAACGGCGCCCGCATCCTCGCGCGCAGGTCCTGAGGCACCCCGCCGCGGAACACCAGCGTCTCGGTGCCGCGGCTGACGCCCGATCGCACCGTGCGAATCACCACGTCGTCCGGCCCCGGCTCGGGCAGCCCGACCGGCCGGATCTCACCGCAGCCGGGCGCGCGCAGCCAGAACGCATGTGCGATTCCGCGCTCGAGGACGACATCGCCTTTGTGGTCGCGCGCTTGTCTCAAGATGCCCTTCCCAAGTACGCGCGACCGTTCGGGATCGGATTGACGCCGGCTTTCGGCTCGCCGCGACGTTCACTGCCCGGCCGGCGCGACCTCGCGCGGCGGCGGTCGACCGCTGGCCGTCTCGGCCCGCCCCGCGACGCGGCGAAGCGATATCCGAGTTAGGGTGCCTCGACCCCGACGAGGAGGATCGTGATGAGCATCGTTGTCCGCTTCCATCCGACCGGCATGACCAGACAGCAGTACGACGAGGCAGACCAGAAGCTACGGGCGGCCGGAGCCTGGCCCCCAGACGGTATGGACTACCACGTGTGCTTCGGCCAAGACGGTGACTTGCGCGTCAGCGAGATTTGGGACTCAACTGAAAAACTGGAGGCGTTCGGGGAGCGTCTGATGCCGATCCTTTCGGAAGTCGGGATTCAGCCCGGAGAGCCTGAGGTGTACGAGGTTCAGAACGTCGAGAGGCGTTAGGGCCAGCACAAGTCTGGGCGTCTGACTCAGCTCCGACCCGAGGCGCTGAGCGTAGCTTCTGGTGCGGGGTCGCGCTGTCACCCCCTACCACGTCGGTAGGGGCATGGCGGTGCTCCTCGACCGTTCTGCCCCGGGCGGCCGAGGCCACCCCCTTAACGCGCGGGACTCCGACGCGCGAGTAGGTACTGGTGACCCCCCGCCTCTGCCATCACACGGCAGTTCGCTCTTAACCGCAGCGGTGGACACCGAGCCGGATGATTGCCCGACGAGGGACGGACTCGCCATCCACCCAGATGAGAAGTGGAACGCATCGTGGTGACCGAGCAAGGACGCTGCCCGACCAGAACGTGACCGGCTGTCCGTCGGCGCTACTCCAGGAGTGCTGTCCCCGCTTGCAGGCGACGAAGGTCACGACTCGATAGGTATCGCGTAAGTAGTTCTCCCCCTGCGGCAGAGGGCCATACGCAAGACCGACGCCACGACGGGTCTTCGGGGACAGCTCCAGCTTCACCCGGTGGCCTTTTCTGACGAGAAGAGGAAACTTCTGAAAGCCCTCTGTCCCGTGAGAGTTCCAGACGAAGGCAGGTGACCAACCGGCTCCGGTCACGGACAGCGGGCCAACCACGAGGTTGCGACGACTCGTGAAGGCGTGGGGGAACTCTGCACCGGACTGAGTCGCGCAACTCTCGACCGCAGTGCTCGGATGCTTCGCCGGTGTCGCTCTGTCCGCCAGGGCAGGAGCGCCCACGGCCGCAGCGACTGCAGTCACCAGGGCAGCGGTCGCCAGTACCGCACGAGCCTTCATCTCTGCACCGAAGTACACCAACCCGCGCGTTCTGGTTCCACGCCCCTCACAGCCCCTCCGGTGCGTGGGTGGTATCGGACGCCCCGCCCCAGCAGCGGCAGCGCTTGTAGAACATGCCGGGGCCGTGGATCCGGCCCCGGCATGAGCGTCCCCCGACTACAAATCCGCGCTGGTGCGGCTGAGCGGGCATTGGTGCCCGTCGTGCTGAACCCGCGGGGCCTGCAACCGTTGGGAGCCTTGATGTACGTGCTGCCGGACCGGCTTCGCGTGCTGAACGCGAGCAGGAGCGGGCTTAGACGGCCCAGAAGCGGCCATCGCGAACCCGGCCCCCATCGCCATTCCGGTCAGCGGCACCGCAATGAGGAGGCCGATCTTGCGCCTGCTCGCATGACTGCGAGGCTCATCCATTCGTCGAACCTCCGGTCGTAGGTGCACTACGCAGCTTACGCGGTCGAGCCGTTACGCGACCCACTCAGCGATGAACCTCTTTCGGGCCGGGAGTCCAGTAGGCCCCGAGTGGGGAATTCGAAGGCGGCTTGCCCGCGAGCGCCTCCCAAGAATGACGCCTCAGCTTCCGGGGGGAGGGCTCAGCGGCCATCCCTCTTGGCGGCGAGCCATCCCCGACCCCGGAAGACCCCTACAGCTGGCACCGAAACGGGCTGCCCAGAACTCCCGCTCTCTCGCTCAGCCGTCCTGTGTATTCCCACTGCGAATCGCTGGCTAACGTAGACGCGGCGACTGGCAACGCCCTAGGACGCCGCAGAACCGGCGTGGCCGCGCTGCGACCGTGCGGTGACGAGTCCCGATCCCGCCTCGGAGCGCGAAGGTTGTGCAGCCGGACCTGACGCGCGGGAATAACCCGATCCCGCCACCGCAGCCGAAGCCCAAGAAGAAGTAGGACGCGTTCTTAAGAGACTCTTGCTGGCCGCAGGACGGCTCTCAACGCTCGCCCGAGGCCGGAGCAAGCGCGGGGAAGCGCCCGACCGCCGAGGAAGTTCGACCCCCACGCTCCGGCCGTCGGTCAGATGCGTAGGCCAGTCGCTCGGGGAAGTCTGCGTCAACTGAACACAGGGACTGAACACAGGTTCCCCGGACGCTGGGGGCCGCCCGGAACTTGGCTACAGTAGGCGGCCTGCCCTCTTAGCTCAGCTGGTAGAGCACCTCCATGGTAAGGAGGGGGTCGACGGTTCGAGTCCGTCAGAGGGCTTCGCCCTACAGAGCGTTCTGGGCTTGCGGGCGCTCCTAGCGGGGGCTGCGTGGGAGAACTCCCCTCGCCGGACGGAAAAGCTACAACGGGCGATCGGTGCCGATCTCGCTGGTTGGACGCCGGCTCGCCGCGACCGTTCTGAAGCTCACCGCCGACGGGGGAGAGGGCGACGTGATGTTGTTGCCCGGGCCTCCGTCGAGCGTGTCCAGGCCGGGGCGCCGATGAGCACGTCGTCGCCTTCCCCGCCGAGGAGGACGTCGTCGCCGTCGCTTCCCACGAGAACGTCGTCTCGACCTGCTCGCACCGGGACTCGACGAGACGGCCGACCTGCAGCTCCGCGAAGTCCTGGCCACGAAGCGGATGCTGCTTGCGATCGCCGACCGTCGAATCGAAGACGCCGTTGCCGCGGCGGGTGAGACGGCTCGTCTGGACGCGGGCATGCGCAAGCTGACCCAAACCGCGCATACCCTCGGGGTCGCGCTCGACATGCTCCAGCCAACCGGTGACGTCTCCGACCTGCTGCCGCTCATCGATTTGGCCGACGCGGCGCAGGCGGGAGAAAGGGCACGTCGGTTGGACGCGGACGTGAGCCGCATACGCGGGGTCGCCGCGTCGCTCACGGGCGATCACGACCACGCAGCCGAGCACTTCGGGCGCGCACTCTCGGCCGCCCGGAACCTCGGCGAGTCGCTCTGGATCGCACGTGTGCTCGCCGACTACGCGGCGGCGCTCGTCCGCGCGGGTCGGCTCGATGAGGCGCAACCCCTCGCCGTCGAGGCACGCATGCTGTTCGAGGGGATGGGCGCCGTGCGCGCTATGGAGCGCCTTGACGTCGCGATCCCGGCGCGAGTGACGGCCTGAGGGTCGACCAGCGCGCGCTAGGAACCAAGCCTCTGGGTCTTAGCGGCTGAAATGGTTCGTCGCCCACGGGAGACCGCCTGATCGCTTGCCGGCGTCATGGATCGAGAATCGCGACCTCCTGGGCGCCAACCATCAGCTCGACCCGCTGCGACTCGGGACGAACTGGGCCGCTAAGCCGGCCGCTCGCCGGAGGGCGCTACGTTGCGACCGGCACAGCCGCGGCGGCAGTCTCGATGATCGCCACGACCTCGTCAGGGTGCGACACCATCGCCACGTGATTCGTCGGAACCTCGGTGGTCTCGGCGCCCATGCGCGCGGCGAACTGCCGCTCGGCGTCAGGAGGGATCGCCTGGTCTCCGTCGGCGACGAGGAACCAGGACGGTAGCGACTTCCAGGCCGGCGTCCCCATCACCTCCTCCAATGCGGAGGCGTGCAACGGCTGCTGCACCGCATACATGACCTTGGCTTCGACCGGGTCCACGTCGGCCGCGAAGTGGTTCACGAAGTCGTCTTCGGGCAGCCACGCGAAGCCTTGCTCGTCGATGTCAAGGTGCGCAGTCGCCGGGGTCGGCGGTCCCTGTGCCAGCAAAGCTCCGATCGATTCGCCTTCGTCGAGCCCAAAGCCAGCGATGTAGACCAGTCCGACGACATTCGGCGCATCTTCACCGAGCGCCGTGATGATCTGACCCCCGTATGAATGCCCCACGACGACAGTCGGCCCGTCCTGGCGAGCGAGCACCTGCCGTAGCCGCGCGACGTCATCCGCCAGTTTCGTCAGCGCGAACTGTGGAGCAGTCACGTGGTAACCGGCGGCTTGGAGCTTCTCGATGGCGGCGCCCCAGCTGGAGCCGTCCGCCCACGCGCCATGGACGAGAACGATGTTCGGCTGATCAGCCATATCGATTCTCCTTCGTCAGCGCTGCCGCATGACAGCGCAAGCCCTCGCCTGCACCGCTCGGGACCGTAGCGAGTGCCGGGGGAACGGGGTAACGAAATGGTGAACGGCAGCGTAAGCCCCTGCGATGGCGTTTCTGGTCCTTGAACCGCCGCAGGAGCTAGACGACGACGAGCTCGACCGCGAGCTGACTCTGGTGGGGAGCCTGCGTGGCCGCTTGCGCTTCGATCGTTTCGAGGAACTGCTTGCGGAGGCGAAGGTTAGGGGCTTAGACCTTTCGACAGAGGACGATGCCTGGCAAACGGCACCGAGCTAAGCGAAAGGGCGATCCGGGTGACTCATAGCTGGCCCGGTCTCCCCTCAGCTCATTGTTCGTAACGCTCGACGACGTCAGCGGCACGCTCGGCGGCGGCGTCCGGATCGAGGCCCGCCTCGGCAAGTGCGCGGCGCTGCCGCAACAGGTCCCAGCACTGGTCGAGCTGCACCTTCAGCTCCTGGAGCCGCTGCCGGTCACTGTCGCTCGCCTCGCCGGCGGACTCGCGCTGCCAGAGTTCGTGCTCCTCTGAGACCATCTGTTCAATCGACTGGTGAATCTGCGCGTCGTCCATGTCTCTCCTGTTCACTCATGACGATTTTCGGGCAGCACGCATGCCGATCCGGCTGGGGAGCTCCGGCTCATGCGCCCAGCTAGCGGCCGGGGCCGGGTACGAGTTCGACCTCGTCGACCCGGAGGTGTGCCTGATCCTCCGGGATGAGCGCTCCGATCACCGAACGCTTGTCAGCCTTCG
>JBKPRA010000029.1:0-30161 GCA_046734335.1 Actinomycetota bacterium
CGTAAGCAGTGTGTAAGAACGGGCGGCTCCTGGGAAAGGCGTCGCTAGTCTGTCTCGACCTTCCCCGACCGAAGGGAGCATCTGCCCATGCGTTTGCGTCTGTTCCTCGTTGCCGCTGCCGTTTTTGCGGTGACCGCCGCCTTCCCGATCGCCGCGTCGGCCCAGCCGCGCATGCTGATCGGTTTCCAGGACGACCCCAGCCTCCGCTGGCGTGACGACCGGCTCAACGTCTTCGACCTCGGCGCGCAGGCTCACGCAGGCATCGTCCGGACGACGGTCTACTGGTCGAGGATCGCGCAGACCAGGCCCGCGAACGGGGCGAATCCGTTCGACCCCGCGTACCGCTTCGACGATCTCGACGAGTTCGTCCGCAACGCGGGCCTGCAGGGCATGGAAGTCATGCTCACGATCTGGGGGACCCCCTCGTGGGCGAACGGCGGCAAGGGACAAAACTTCGCGCCGACCAGCTACACGACGCTCCAGAGCTTCGCGCGCGCACTGGCATCACGCTACTCCGGCCGCTACCAGGGCTATCCCTTCGTGCGCTACTACACGGTGTGGAACGAGTCGAACCTCGGCCAGTTCCTGTCGCCGCAGTACGACTCGAAGGGCAAGCCGGTCGCGCCGGCCATCTACGCCAAGCTGTACCGGGCCGCCTACGCGGGGATCAAGGCCGGCAACACCCGATCGCTCGTCGGGATCGGCGAGACCTCCGCCCGTGGGCGCGACCGCTACCTGGGCAGGAAAGGCACGCAGGAAACGGAATCGCCGGGGAAGTTCGCGGAGCTGCTGTCGAAGCAGCGCCCCGCCCTGCGCTTCGACGCCTGGTCGCACCACCCGTACCCGACCTCGATCAACGGCCGCCCGCTCGCGAATACGCGTTGGCCGAACGTGACGCTCTCGAACCTGCCGCGGTTCGAGAAACAGCTCGGTCACTGGTTCAAGCGCAACGTGGTCATGTGGATCACCGAGTACGGCCACGAGACGAAGCCGGAGGAGCCGAAGGGCGTCACCTACGCGCAGCAGGCCGCGTACCTGCGGACAGCGCTCCGCTTCGCCGCCGGCGATCCCAAGGTGTCGATCTTCATCTGGTTCATCCTGCGGGACGATCCGACCAGCGCCTGGCAGAGCGGCCTCGTCAAGCGCGACGGGACGAAGAAACCGGCCTTCTCCGCGTTTACGAGCCTGGCGACGCAGTACGACGGGCGCAACCCGCAGATCTTCGTGAAGGGCGGCACCACCGACCCGACCGTCAAGTTCGCAGCGCTCGAGCTCTGGTCGCGCTCAGGAGCCGGGGCAAAGGTCGGGATGACGATCACAATCTACGACGGCTCGAAGGTGCTGAAGACTGCGCAGCCGGTCTCCGTGATCGGCTACGACGGCTGGGTGACCTTCAAGGCCCCATTCAAGACGGTCAAGAACCACAACTACAACATCACGATCGACGCGAACGACATCAACGGCAACCGGGTCGATCGGGAGGTCTTGGTTCGAGCGTTCTGACTTTCAGCCGGGGGACGGCGCAACAGCGCCGTCCCCCGGCTATTCGACCGTGACCGTCTTCGCCAGGTTCCGCGGCTGGTCGACGTTGAGGCCGCGCAGCCGCGCGATCCGATAGGCGAGCAGCTGGAGCGGAACGACTGCGAGCGCCGCCTGGAGGAAATTGGGCGTCTTCGGCACGTAGATCACGTCGTCGGCGTGGTGCTGGATGTCCTCGTTGCCGTCGGTCGCGATCGCGATCACCTTCGCGCCCCGCGCACGGGTCTCCTGGATATTGGAGACGATCTTGTCGTAGACGTGGAGATCGGTGGCGACGACGACCACCGGCGTTCCGGGCTCCAGCAGCGCGATCGGGCCGTGCTTCATCTCTCCCGCCGAGTACGCCTCGGTCGGAATGTACGAGATCTCCTTGAGCTTCAGCGCGCCCTCGAGCGCCACCGGAAGCCCGATGTGACGTCCGAGGTAGAGGAAGAACGGGCGGTCGTAGTAGCGCTGCGCGATCTCGTCGATCGGGTGGTCGCCCGCGAGGAACTCGGCCATCTTGTCGGGCAGCTCGTGCAGGCGGTCGAGGATGTAGTCGATCTGTTGCTGCGGCAGCGTCTTGCGGAGCGCCGCGAGCCTGAGCGCGAGCAGCGAGAGCAGCGCCACCTGCGCCGTGAACGTCTTCGAGGCGGCCACGCCGATCTCGAGGCCGCAGCGGGTGAAGAGCACGGCCTCGGCCTCGCGCGTGATCTGCGTGCCCATCAGGTTCGTGATCGCGAGCGTCCGCGCCCCACGCTCACGGGCTAGCTTCATCGCGTTGACGGTGTCGCGGGTCTCGCCCGATTGCGAGACGCCGATCACCAGCGTGTCCTTCGACAGCACCGGGTTGCGGTAGATCCACTCGCTGGCGATGTCGGGCTCGACCGGCACGCGGGCCCACTCCTCGATGATGTATCGGCCGACGACACCGGCGTGGTAGGCCGTGCCGCAGGCGACGATCACGATCCGCCGGAGATTCTGGATCTCGAGCTCGGTGAGGCCGAGGTCTTCCAGGATCAGCTGCCGGCCGCGAACCCGGTCGCCGATCGTCTCGCGGACTGCCTCGGGCTGCTCGTAGATCTCCTTGAGCATGAATGTCTCGAAGCCCGCCTTTTCGGCGCTCTCGTCGTCCCAGTCGATCTCGGTCACCTCCGGATGGACGATCTCGCCCTCCTCGCCATGGAAGGTTGCACCCTCCGGGCGGAGCTCGACCACCTGGTGGTCGTCGATGAACTGCACACGGCGGGTTTCGGGCAGAAAGGCCGCGATCGAAGAGGCCAGGAACATCTCGCCGTCGCCGACCCCGACCACGAGCGGCGTCTGGCTTCGCGCGCCGACCAGGGTGCCCGGGTGGTCGCGGTGGATCGCGACGATCGAGAAGTGGCCCTCGAGCTGCGCGTAGGCGCGCCGGAAGGCGCCGACGAGGTCGCCGTCGTAGTAGCGCTCGATCAGGTGGGCCACTACCTCGGCATCGGTCTCCGACGAGAAGGCATGCCCCTCGCTGGCGAGCGAACCCTTGAGCTCGCGGTAGTTCTCGACGATCCCGTTGAGGACGATCGACAGGGCTGCGTTGTCACAGCCCGTGAGCGGGTGTGCGTTGGCGAGCGAGACGCCCCCGTGGGTCGCCCACCGCGTGTGACCGACACCCGTGGTCGAGAGCGACTCGTGGGACTCCGATTCCCGCTTCAGCCGCTGGAGGTTGCCGACGGCGCGCAGGTAGTGGAGCCCGTCCGCCTCGAGCAGCGCGAGGCCTGCGGAGTCGTAGCCTCGATACTCGAGCCGTTCGAGCCCCTGCACGAGCAGCGGCTTGCAGGCCCGCTCTCCGACGTATCCGATGATCCCGCACACGTGGCGCTCCTCCTTGATTATCGGCGAAACGGCCGCAAATGGCGCACAAACACGAAAAGCCCGGCCTCTTCGCCGTTCCTTCGTCGGAACGGTCAGCCGAGCTCTTGCTGCACGAGCGCGCTGATGCTAGCACAGAGCGCGGCCGCCGCCTCGTCCGTCTCGGCCTCGGCCAGGACACGGACGACCGGCTCGGTGCCGGAAGGCCGCACCAGGACGCGGCCATTGCCGTCGAGCTCGGCGTTGACGCGGTCGACCTCGTCCCGGATGCGATCACTGAGCTGCCGGCGGGCGACGCGGACGTTCTCCTTGACCTGCGGGTAGCGCTCGATCACCGCGGCCGCCTCGGACATCGGCCGACCTTGGACGGCTCCGCACAGCAGCAGCGCAGCGGCCAACCCGTCTCCGGTCACGTGCCCGTCCAGGTAGATGACGTGACCGGACTGCTCGCCTCCGAGGAGCCCGCCTTCGCGCTTCAGCGCCTCGAGCACGTATCGATCTCCGACGTCCGTGACGAGGACGCGGATGTTGTGCTCGTCCATCAGCCGGTGGAAGCCCATGTTCGTCATGGTCGTCACCGCGACCTGGTCGACGCCGAGGTCGAGCGCGAGCACGGCGACGATCTGGTCGCCGTCGAGCGCGTCGCCATTCTCGTCCACCGCGAGCATCCGGTCGCCGTCGCCGTCGAATGCGACCCCGAGATCGAGACTCTGCTCGCGGACGAGCTCGCGCAGCGCGCCCAGGTCGGTGGCGCCACAGCCGACGTTGATGTTCGTCCCATCGGGGTCGACACCGATCGCGACCACCTCGGCGCCGAGCTCCTCGAAGGCGCGGGGCGCGATCCAGGTGTATGCGCCGTTGGCACAGTCGACGCCGACACGCAGGCCGGCCAGGTCCGTGCCGAACCGCTCCAGAACAAGGTCGAGGTAGCTGTCCACGGCGACCTCGAGCTGGTCGACCTGCCCGCGCTCGGGCTCGCTCGGCGGAGCCCCGAGCAGCGCCTCGATCGCCTCCTCTTCCTCGTCGGCGAGCTTGCTGCCGTTCCTGCGGAAGAACTTGACGCCGTTGTACTCCGGCGGGTTGTGGGACGCGGAGATGACGACGCCGAGGTCGAGCGCAAGGAGCGCCACGGCCGGCGTCGGCAGGATCCCGGCGAGCACCGCGTGGCCGCCGGCGGAGGCCACCCCGCTCGCAAAGGCACGCTCCAGCTCCGGTCCCGTGCCGCGCGTGTCGCGGCCGATCAAGACTGCGCCGCCGCCCACCCAAAGCGTCGCCGCGCGGCCGAGCCGCTCGACGAGCTGGGGCGTCAGCTCCTCGCCGACGATCCCCCGTACGCCGTCGGTTCCGAAGTACTTGCGGGCCATAAGTGTCGGTGAGCTCAATGAACACCCACAAGCGCTGAAAGCGCAGCTTTCAGCGCTTACTGAACTGCGGAGCCTTGCGCGCCTTGTGCAGGCCGGCCTTCTTGCGCTCCACGATCCGCGAGTCGCGAGCGAGGAAGCCCTCACGCTTCAGCACCGTCCGGAGCTCTGGATCGGCTTCGACGAGCGCGCGGGCGATGCCGTGGCGAACCGCCCCCGCCTGTCCGGACGGACCTCCACCGTGAACTCGGACACGGAGGTCATACGTCCCCTCGAGGCCGGCGGCCCGCAGGGGCGCCATCACCTGGTTGCGGTGACTGGCCCGTGGGAAGTACTCCTCGATCGTGCGGCCGTTGAACCAAGTGGCGCCGTCGCCGGGCCGGAGGATCACGCGCGCGACCGAGGTCTTGCGTTTGCCGGTGCCGCGGTAGGTGGCGAGTTCGCTCACTTGGGCTCCAGCTGAAGGGGCTCGGGGCTCTGCGCCGAGTGGGGATGCTCGGGACCTGCGTAGATCTTCAGCTTGCCGATCTGGGCGTTCGCCAGCTTGTTCCGTGGGAGCATGCCCTTGACCGCCTTGCGGAGCACCTCGGTCGGCCGCCGCTCGAGCTGGGCTCGCAGCGTCCGGCTGCGGAGGCCGCCTGGATAGCCAGAGTGGCGGTAGTACAGCTTCTGGTCGAGCTTGTTGCCGGTCACTGCGATCTTCTCCGCGTTGACGACCACGACGAAGTCGCCGGTATCCACGTGCGGCGTGTACTCGGGCTTCGCCTTGCCGCGGAGCGTGTCGGCGATGCGCGTGGCGAGTCGGCCGAGTGTCTGCCCCTCGGCGTCGACCACGTACCAACGGCGAGCGACCTCGCCGGGCTTCGCGTTCCAGGTCCTTTGCATCGTCACTGTCGTTAGGGAAACACTGTCTTTCGGGGAAACGCTGTGCTCACGGAAAAGCGGCGCACGGGTGTGCGCCGGAGCGGAATGGTAGCAGCAGGGCCTCTGCCCTGCCCTGCTGCGGACCCGTTGCAACGTCCGGCCCCAACGGCAAGAATCAGCGGATGTCAGCACCGTCAACGCCTTCGGACCTCCAGGACGAGCGCTGGGCGATCGAACACCTCTTCGTCGTGGCCGGCCCGCCGGCGGTCGGCAAATCCACCCTGATACGCCGTCTCGCCAGCGACGACATGCTGCGCGAGCGGCTCGGCGTACCGAAGGGCGCGCCCAGCCTGGACACCCGGTCCGTGGTGCGCACCCGCCCGTTCGCCGTCGAGGCACTGCTCTTCCACTACGACCTGTTCCGCCTGCTCCACCAGGGGATCCCGGCATACGAGAACGATCCGACCCTGGCGCTGTTCGACTCGACACGACGTATCACCTTCCTGACCCTCCGCACCAGCCCTGATCGGCTCCGCGCTCAACTCGAGCGACGGCGGATCGCCCGCCCGAAACGGCCTCTCCACCGGCAGGCCTACCTTCGCACGCTCCGCACGATGTACCAGCACGACGGGTTCGTCGGAGGCTGGTATGACCTCTGGCTCGACTTCGTGGCCTGCTACGAGGCCGTCACGGTCGGCCACTCCTTCGTCGAGGTGCACGACGGGTACTCGCTGACGCCGGTGGCCCCTGCCGCGCGGGCCTCGGCGGCCGTCTCACGAGACGGCGCGGCGCGTTCGACCTAGGCGAGCAGGGCGGCGAGCCCGGCGCGAAATGCCTCCGCGCCGCCGTGCGATGGATGGCGGACGTACGGCGCGCCCGTCACCTCCTCGGCCAGCCGTCCGACGGCGATCAGGCGGCGGCCGCGCGCTGCACCCTCGAGGAACCGGAAGGAGACATCGACCTCGATGCGCGACGGCCGCCGATTCGTATACGGACGGCCGGGCTCATGTGGATGTGTCGGGACGACGTTCCAGAGCAATACGTCCTCCTCGATACCGAGCTCGCCGAGCACGCGGTGGACGATCGTGGCGCTGGCTTCGGCCGCGCCGCAGCCGGTCAGCTGTCGCTCGGAGGTGAACGGGACGCCGCTGACGCGGGCTCCGCGGTAGCCGGCCGCCTCGCCGACCAGAACGATGCCCGCATCCCGCTTCCGGTCGAGGTAGCCCGCCAACCTTTCCCGTCGCAGACGAGAATCCCGGTACTGGTTGAAGGTGTCGCCGATCCGGGCGGCGGCGAGCTCGTCTACCAGCGCTCCCAGCGAACCACCTCATCGAGGGGCTTCCACGGGAATTTCGCGCGCGACCCCTGTACCGGCGCAGCCTTTTCGCGGCCCATCGTGACGACGCCGACGATCTCCAGGTCGTCCGGCATCCCGAGCAGCTCACGCAGGCGGTCGTTGTCGTCACCGACGAGGCCGAACAGGCCGGCACCGAGGCCCTCGTCGACCGCTGCGAGCAGCAGGAGCATCAGCGACTTGCCCGCGTCCACCCACCACCATGGGACACGCCACTCGACCTCCTCCCCGCTCTCGTCGAGCTTGTCGGGCCGGCGATAGCGCTCGTGGTAGCTCTCCTCGCGCGTCGCCACGACGACGTGGACCGGCGCATGAGAGATCCACGGCTGGTGGCCGAGCTTCACGTACTCCTGCTCCTGCGCCAGCACGGCGATCTTCGCCCGGGTATCCGTGTCGGTGACGATCACCATGCGCACTCCCTGCGAGAAGCCGCCGCTGGGCGCCTTCCGGCCGCGGGCGACGATCCGTTCGACCACCTCGCGGTCGACAGGGTCGTCCGTGTAGCTGCGGACCATCTTCCGGAGGCGGAGGATGTCGGCGAAGTCCATAGTCCCATCATGAACGTGATCACGCTCACGGACGGGGGGCAGGAGCCGGGCACGATCGCGAAGGCGCTCCACGACTTCCTCTCCGCCGCAACGACGTCGCTCGACCTTGCCCTCTACGACTTCAAGCTGGGGCCCGGGCTCGAGGAACTGGTAGTGGACGTGATCGACGAGGCGGGGAAGCGCGGCGTTGCCGTTCGGCTGATGTACAACGCCGACTTCCGTGCGCCGATTCCGGTGCCGCCGCCTCCACAGACGGCGCCGGAGGACATCGCCCGCCTGTCGGTGCCGACGAAGCCGATCGCCGGTATCCCGGACCTGATGCACCACAAGTACGTCGTCCGCGACGGCTCCTCGGTCTGGACGGGGTCGACGAACTGGACCGACGACTCGTGGTCGCGCGAGGAGAACGTGATCGTGGCGCTGGACTCACCGCAGATCGCCCACGCTTTCACGCTCGACTTCGAGCAGCTCTGGCAGTCGGGAAACGTCGAGGACACGGGCACGGTCGAGCCGAGGCCGGTGCGCGTGGACGGCGTCGAAGTGCGTCCCTGGTTCTGCCCCGGGTTCGGCGACGCGCTCTCGCACCGGATCGCAAAGGCGATCGGCCGCGCGAAGCGGCGGATCCGCATCTGCTCGCCGGTGCTCACAGCCGCGCCGGTGCTGGCGACGCTCGCGCAGGTGATCGCCGATGGCAAGGTCGACGTCTCGGGCGCCCTCGACCAGACGCAGATCGAGGAGGTGCAGGTGCAGTGGGGCCCGACGGGAGTTGCGTCGTGGAAGCTGCCCCTGCTGCTTCAGATCGTCACGTCGGGCCGGTTCGCGGGCAAGCGCTCGACCCCCTGGGGGCCGGGCACCGTGCACGACTACATGCACGCGAAGGTGACGGTGGCGGACGACGTCGTGTTCGTCGGATCTTTCAATCTCTCCCACTCCGGCGAGCAGAACGCCGAGAACGTCCTGGAGATCCACGACCCGGCGCTGGCGGAGCGGCTGGCGGGATTCGTGGACGGCGTGCGCGCCCGGTATCCGGTGGCGCGGCTCGACGGTGGTACCGAGCCGGCGATCTCCCGGCCCGGCGAGCGTTAGATCTCTTCGAGGCGCGTGTGGGACGGCTCGGCGGTCAGCTCGCCGCGGCCGATCGCCGCGACCACGTCCTGTTGTGCCTGCTTGCGGGCAGACCGCTTCGTGACCTTCCAGAGACGGTGCTCCCGCGGCGGGCCCTGCGTGTCGGCCCGGATCATCACGCCGAACGTGGAGCCGATGAACCCGACCGCCCAGATGACGACGGTCGCGACGACCAGGATCCACAGGATTCCCGTGTTGTGGCGGAAGATCAAGATAAACACCCCCGCGATGATCGCGGTGACGACGACATGCGCCCAGAAGAACGGCGTCTCGCGCGTCTCCTTCATCGATCGCTTGCGGCCCTCCATCGAGACGAGCCACTCGCGGCCATCGGGCGTGTTGACCTTTTGGGGGGCGTCGGCCATGCGCGCGGGACGCTACAGGATTCCCGCGACTACTCCCACTCGATCGTCGCCGGCGGCTTCGACGAGAGGTCGAGCGCGACGCGGTTCACCGCCGGGATCTCGTTCGTCATGCGGCTGGAGATCCTCTCCAGTAGGTCGTAGGGCAGCCGGGCCCAGTCCGCGGTCATCGCGTCCTCCGAGGTGACGGCACGGATCACGATCGGGTAGCCGTAGGTGCGCTCGTCGCCCTGTACCCCCACGGAGCGGATCCCCGGCAGCACCGCGAAGCACTGCCAGAGCTCGCGGTAGAGGCCCGCCTTCCGAACCTCGTCGAGGAGGATCGCGTCGGCCTCGCGGAGGATCTCCAATCGGTCGCTCGTGACGTCGCCGATGATGCGAATCGCCAGGCCCGGGCCGGGGAACGGATGGCGCCAGACCATTGCCTCCGGCAAGCCGAGCTCGTCCCCCACCCGCCGGACCTCGTCCTTGAACAGCGATCGCAGCGGCTCGACCAGCTCCATTGTCATGTCGTCTGGCAGGCCGCCGACGTTGTGGTGCGACTTGATCTTGGCGGCGACGCCCTCAGTTCCACCCGACTCGATCACATCGGAATAGAGCGTGCCCTGGACGAGGAACGGCACCCGGCCGAGCTTCTCGGCCTCTGCCTCGAAGACGCGGATGAACTCCTCGCCGACGATCCGCCGTTTCTCCTCGGGCTCGGTCACGCCCTCGAGCCGCGCCAGGAACCGCGCGCCCGCGTCGACGTGGACGAGCGGCACGTGGAAGTGGCCCTCGAAGGTCTCGACCACCTGCGCCGCCTCGTCCTTGCGGAGCAGCCCGTGGTCGACGAACACGCATGTGAGCTGGTCGCCGACCGCCTTGTGGACGAGGAGCGCCGCGACGGCGGAGTCGACGCCCCCCGAGAGGCCGCAGAGCACCCGGGCGTTGCCGACCTGGGCGCGGATGTGCCCGACCTGCTCCTCGATCACCGCCGCCGGCGTCCACGTCGGCCGCGCTCCGGCGACGTCGTAGAGGAAGTTCTTCAGCACCTCCTGCCCGTGCGGCGTATGGACCACCTCGGGGTGGAACTGGACGCCGTACAGGCCGCGCTCGGGCGCTTCGAACGCCGCGATCGGTGTCCAGTCGGACCCGCCGGTGACGGTCGCGCCGGCGGGCGGCGCGGTGACCGAGTCGCGGTGGCTCATCCAGGCGGTCTGCTCCCCGGGGAGCCCCGAGGCGAGTACGCCGGTGACGCGGATCTCGGTCTTGCCGAACTCCGAAGCACCCGTTCGCTCGACGCGGCCGCCGAGGTCCTGGGCCATCAGCTGCATCCCGTAGCAGATGCCGAGGACCGGCACGCCGAGCTCGTAGATGCCTGGATCGACCTGCGGCGCGTCGTCCGCATAGACCGAGGCGGGGCCGCCGCTGAGGATCAATGCGGCCGGGTTGCGGGCGCGCAGCGAGGTGGCGGTCGAGCGGTGGCCGACCAGCTCCGAGTACACGCGGGCCTCCCGGACCCGCCGGGCGATCAGCTGCGAGTACTGGCCGCCGAGGTCGACGACGAGCACGGGCCTCGGTTCCGAGACTGGCAGAGCCTCCGGAGCAGGCTCCGGAGATGGCAGCCGAACCACCTCAGCGCCGATAGTTGGGCGCCTCCTTGGTGATCGTCATGTCGTGCGGGTGACTCTCCTGCAGGCCTGCGGCGGAGATGCGCACAAACCGCGTGTGCTCCTTCATCTCCTCGATGGTGGCGGCGCCGCAGTAGCCCATCGACTGGCGAACCCCGCCGACGAGCTGGTGGAGGACGGCCTGGACCGGCCCCTTGTACGGAACGCGGCCCTCGATGCCCTCGGGCACGAGCTTGTCCACGTCCTCCACGTCGCCCTGGAAGTAGCGGTCCTTCGAGAACGAGCGGGCCTTCATGGCGCCGAGCGAGCCCATGCCGCGGTATTCCTTGTAGCGCTCGCCCTGAACGAGGATCACGTCGCCCGGAGCCTCGTCGGTGCCGGCGAGAACGGAGCCGAGCATCACCGAGTCCGCGCCGGCCGCGATCGCCTTCGCGATGTCGCCGGAGTTGCGGATGCCCCCGTCCGCGATCAGGGGGACACCCTCCGCCGCGCAGATGCGGGCGCAGTCGAAGACCGCCGTCACCTGCGGCACGCCGACGCCCGCGACCACCCGAGTCGTGCATGCGGCTCCCGGGCCGACCCCGACCTTGACTCCGTCGACGCCCGCGGCGATCAGCGCCTCCGCCGCCTCGGCGGTCGCGACGTTACCCGCGACGAGCTGGGTGTCGAGGCGCGCGCGGATGCGCCCGGTCATCTCGAGCACTCCGCGCGAATGCCCGTGCGCGGTGTCGAGCACGAGCACGTCTGCCCCGGCGGCTGCGAGTGCCTCCGCGCGCTCGAGCGCGTCCGAGCCCACGCCGATCGCGGCTCCGACCCGCAGGCGGCCCTGCTCGTCCTTCGTCGCGTCGGGATACTCGATCCGCTTCGAGATGTCCTTGACCGTGATCAGCCCGCGGAGCCGGCCGTCGGCATCGACCACCGGCAGCTTCTCCACCTTGTTCCGGTGAAGGATCCGCTCCGCCTCGTCGAGTGTTGTTCCAACGGGCGCGGTCACGAGGTCGCGGCCGGTCATCAGCGCGCTCACCGACTGGGCGGTGTCGGTCTCGAAGCGGAGGTCACGGTTGGTCAGGATTCCGACGAGGATCCCGTCGTCGTCGGTGATCGGGACGCCCGAGATGCGGTAGCGAGACATGAGCTCGAGCGCGTCGGCGACCCTCGCGTCGGGCGGCAGCGTCACGGGCTCGACGATCATCCCCGCTTCGGAGCGCTTGACCTTGTCGACCTCGGCAACCTGGTCTTCGATCGCCAGGTTGCGGTGGACGATGCCGATGCCGCCTGCCCGGGCGAGCGCGATCGCCAGGCGGGCCTCGGTGACGGTGTCCATCGCCGCGGAGACCACCGGGATCGCCAGCTCGAGCTCGCGTGTCAGCCGAGTTCGCGTCGAAACGTCGTTGGGAAGCACCTCGGAGGACGCCGGCACGAGCAGGACGTCGTCGAACGCGAGCCCCTCCCGTGCGAACTTGTCCTCCAGCGCGAGGAGGCGTTCGACCTCGACCCGACCTAGCTCCAACCCTTCCAAGGAGAACAGCTTAACGCCGCGTCCGGCCGAACCCGCGTGCGGCGGAACCGCGCACACCTGTGGACACGATTTCGCAGTCTTGTTCCAGTTCCAGTCTCAGCGACTGGGTTGGAAACGTCACGAAGTAAAACACGTCGGTTTGGGCAGGCCGATCGGCGTGCCGGCGCCGCGCGCCGTCAGACCTCGACCTGTTCGAGCTCGCCGACCTCGACGTCCGGCTGGAGACCCGTGGCCTGCTTGGGGTCGAAGCGGCCGGCGCCGACTTCGAGGGTCGAGGCGGCTCCGGCTGCCACCGCCTCGCGGAGCGCCTCTTCCGTAGTCCGGCCCGCGGCGTGCGCAGCGATGTAGGCGGCCAGCAGGACGTCACCGCTGCCGACGCTCGAGACCGCCTCGATCTGCGGCGCGACCGCGCGGTAGCGGCGGGTCTTTCGGCCCTCGCGCAGCCGCGCGAAGCAGCCGCCCTCGTTCGTGATCAGCACGTTCCGCGCGCCGAGCTCGGCGATGTGCTCGAGCGCGAGGGCGAAGTCCTGGCGCTCGTAGAACTCCTGTCCGACGAGTGCCTCGGCCTCGCGCTGGTTCGGCGAGACCAGAAACGGCTCCGCCTCCAGCCCGAGCCGCAGAGGCTCCCCCTCCGAATCGAGCACGGTCAACACCTGACGCCTGTTGAGGTCTCGGATCAGCTCGCCGTAGAAGCCTTCCTCGACGCCCCGGGGCAGCGAGCCGGCGAGCACGACGAGCTCGGCTCCGCCGGCGAGGTAATGCAGCTTGTCGATAAGCATCTGCAGCTCGTCCGGCTCGACGTGCGGCCCCCACTCGTTGATCTCGGTGTACGTACCGCCCGTGGGATCGACCACCGCAGTCGAGGTCCGCGACTCGCCGCTGATCCGGACGAAGTCGTTGAGGATCGCCTCGCCGGTCAACTCCTCGATGATCCGCGTCCCGGTACGCCCGCCGGCAAGCCCGGTCGCCACGACAGGGACGCCGAGCCACTTCAGCGCGCGGGCGACGTTGATCCCCTTGCCGCCGGAGAGCGTCAGGCCGGCGCTGGCTCGATGGCGCTGGCCGAGCTGAAAGTTCGGCACGGTCAGCGTGCGATCGATGGCGGCGTTGAGGGTGACGGTGACGATCATCAGTGGGGTACTAGCTGAACCAGCCTCCGATGTGATGCAACGTGCGCTTGGTGTACCAGCCTGCGCGGCCGGCGAGGCCCGGTTTGGAGATCGTCCGAGCGGCCACGAGCGGGCTGTCGGCGATCTTCTTCCGGCCGGCGTAGATCTCGACCTCGCCGAGCCGCTGGCCCTTGGTCACCGGCAGCGAGACGACGGTCGGTGCGACGACGCGCTCGGTCAGCGTGTGGTCGACCCGGACGATCCGCCTTGCCGGCGCGGCGGCGACAAGCGCCAGGGCGTGCCGTCCGTACGGCGCCCTGGCGGTGGCGTAGACCCGCTCGGACGAGATCGCGTGGACGGTGCGGTAGCGACTCAGCCCCCACGTGAGCAGAGCGGCCAGGTCGGCGTTCCGGACGTCGCGCGCGGGGCTGCCGAGCAGCGTCGCGTACACCGTCACCCCGCGTGACCGCGCGGCCGCGACTTCCGACCAGCCGGCGGCAGTCGTGTGCCCGGTCTTGACGCCGATGATCCCGGGATAGATCGCGAGCAGGTCGTTCCAGGTGTTCAGCGTCCGCCCCCCGGAGATCTCGGTCGTCTCCTCGCCGACGACTCGACGGATGACCGGGTTCTTCATCGCGATCCGGGCGAGGCGGGTGACGTCGTGGGCACTCGAGTAGTGGTCGGACGCGTCCAGGCCGTCCGGGTTGGCGAAGTGCGTGTCCCGAAGGCCCAGTCTGGCGGCCTCGGCGTTCATCATCGCGACGAACGAGGCCTGCGTTCCGCCGACGTGCTCCGCGAGCGCGACCGCGGCGTCGTTCGCGCTCTGGATCAGCGCCGCCTCGACGAGCTCGCCGACGGTGAGGCGGTCGCCCTTCTGCAGGTAGATCGAGGACTCCCCGACGGCCGCCGCCCGGCGGCTGACGGTGACGACGTCGTCAAGCTTCGCGTGCTGGAGCGTGATCAGCACGGTCATCAGCTTCGTGATGCTGGCGATCGGCAGTCGAGCTCGGTCGTTCTGCTCCGCCAGGACCTCGCCGGTCACCCCGTTCTGGACGAGGTACGCGCGGGCGGAGACCTGCGGTGCGCCCGCGTATGCGGCCGGCGCGAGGAGCAGGAGCACGGCCGCGAGCAGCGCCAGCCGGAGTCTCACGGCCGCGAAGGGTAGCGCTACCGGATGCGGACCTGCGAACCAGGCGTGAGTGCCGTCGGCACCACGCCGGGGTTCAGGCGGAGTAGCGAATCGACCGTCGTCCCGTACCGGGCCGCGATCGCGCCGAGCGTGTCGCCGCTCTGGATCACGTACCAACGCTTGGCCGGCGGGGGCTTCGCCAGCGTCGCGGTCGAGGACGCCTCCGCCCTCTTGACAGCGCGGTGTGCCTTCGCCGGGGCAGCGTCCGAGCGGACGCTGCTGCGAGCGGCGAGCGCGACAACCGTGACCACGAGCAGGAAGGCGGCGGGAGCCGCGTAGCGCAGGAGCTTGCGCCTTCCGTCCGCACCGCCGGGCCAGCTCGGGCTGCGCGCCCAAGAGCCGGCTTGACCTACCAGCCTGAGACTTTCCACACCTCGTGATTCAACCGCGCGGCCTCGGCCCCTGCCGCAGCGCGCCAGTCGTCCTCGCCGTCTCTGAACGCGTACATGACCGAACGAGACGCGGCGACGAGCGCGCTGGCCGGCCCGCTCGTGAACGCCCGTGCGATGTCGGCGGGCGTGGCCCCCTGCGCACCGATGCCCGGCAGCAGGAGGATCGCCTGCGGGAGCAGCTTCCGCGCTTCGGCGATCGCCCGCGGATAGGTCGCGCCGACGATCGCGCCGATACTCGAAAGGCCGCAGTCGCCGACCATCTCCTCACCGAGCTCGTTGACGAGCAGCGCGACCTGCTTCCAGAGCGGACGGCCGTCGGACAGGACGAGGTCCTGCACGTCCACGCCGCCGGCGTTCGAGGTCTTGACCAGGCAGAAGAGCCCGCCGCCGCCGCGTCGGCAGGCGGCGACGAAAGGCTCCAGCGAGTCGCGCCCGAGGTACGTGTTGACGGTCAGAGCATCCGCCAACGGGGCTCCCTTCGGGCCCGGCTCCAGATACGCGTCGGCGTACGCGCGCGCGGTCGAGCCGATGTCGCCGCGCTTGCCGTCGACGATCACCAGCAGGCCGGCCGAGCGTGCGTAGCCCACCACCCGCTCGAAGGCGGCGATCCCGTCGGCCCCGAGCACCTCGAAGAACGCAAGCTGCGGCTTGACTGCGACGCAGTGGGGCGCGACCGCGTCGATGATCCCGCAGCAGAAGCGTGCGGTCGCCTCCGCTGCGGCCGGCCGGCCGACATGCGCGTCGCCGCGGAGCTCGAGCGGCAGCAGGTCGAGCCGCGGGTCGAGGCCGACGACGAGCTGGCTTCGCCGCTCGCCGACCGCCTCGGACAAGCGGTCGGCGAAGGTCGTGGTCGCGACCGCCGCTTCCGACTGCATCAGGTCAGGTTAGATGCGAAGGGCCGCATTGCAGCGGCCCCTTCGCAAATTCATGCAGCGCCTGACTCGGAGGAGGTGCGTGCGTCCTAGCCGCCCCGAACCGACTGCTTGAGCGAGCTGCCCGCGGTGAACTTCGGAACCGTCGCCGCCGGGATGTGCACCTTCTCGCCGGGGTTCCGGGGGTTCACGCCCATCCGCGCCTTCCGCTCGGAGGTGGCGAACTTTCCGAAACCGGTGAAGTTGATCTGGTCGCGCCGCTTGAGCGTGTCCGTGATCGTTTCGAGCACGGCGTCGACCGCCTTGCCGGCGTCGCCGCGACTGAGACCGCTGCGGTCCGCGACCGCGTTGACGAACTCTTGCTTGGTCACCTAGGTCCTCCTCCTCTGGACATGATGGAACACGGGGCGGAACCTACCACTCCGAGACATTCCGCTCAGCCATGCCGCTTTGCGGCAGCCGACCGGGGCGGGACAACGTCGGCCACCCGAAACAGGGGATGCAGGCGCACTCCGAGGCGCGCGAGGCAGTCCACACCGCCCTCCTCCCGGTCGATGACGCAGATAGCCGTCCGGCATTCGAGTGCAGCTTGCCGTACCGCCCGGACGGCATCGGCGGCTGCTCCGCCCGACGTGACAACGTCCTCGACCAGGACGACGCGCTCGCCAGGCTCGAACGCGCCCTCCAGCCGGTTCGCAGTGCCGTAACCCTTCGCCTCCCCGCGCACGATCAGGAACGGGAGCCGCGACGCCAGCGAGGCGGCAGCCGCGAGCGCGACCGCACCGAGCTCGGGGCCGGCGAGCCGACGCGCGTCAGGCTCGACCTCGGCGACCTTGGCGGCGAGGCGGGCGCCCAGCTGCTCCAGCAGCTCCGGCACCGTCTCGAAGCGGTACTTGTCCAGGTAGTACACCGAGCGTTTGCCCGAGCGCAGCACGAAGTCGCCTTCGAGATAGGCGTGCTCGCGGATCGCCGCGAGCAGCGCGGCGTCGTCCACTACGCCCGGGTCGTCTGGAGGATGCGACGGGCGAGCGGCAGCACCGTCGACGCCTCGGGCGCGTCGTCGGCGAGGGAGACCATCGAGCCGTCCTCGAAGTACACGTCGACCCGGTCACGCCTCCTGGCGGAGCGGCGGCGCAGCGCCACCACGCCCGCAAGCGATCCGGCCACGAGCGCGAGCCCGGCTACCGCCTTACGCCGCGGCATCGCCCTCGTCCTCTGCCTTCGGCTTCCGTGCGCGGGGCTTCGGTTTCGGCTTCGGCTCGGCGAAGCCGCGCAGGCAGCTCTTGAGGTCGTAGAAGACGAGACCCACGGTAGGCTCCGGGCCCGTGGTCGCGGCGATCGTCCGCTGCTCGTCCCGTACGAGGAAGACGCTGCCGTCGCCGGTTGCGATCTCTGCCTGTGCCAACTTGCCCTCGTCGTCGCCCGAGGCCCGCTGGACGGCCGAGAGCAGTTCCTGCACGGCCTCGGCGAACTCAGGCCCGCGCTGCTCGTCGAGGGTGGTCGCCAGAGTGGAACCGTCGGCGTCGAGCACGATCGCGGCCTGGATCTGCGAGGAGATCTCGGTCAAGTCGGATAGGGCTTGCGCGCCGTCCACGGGCGGCAAACGCTAACACAGTGCATATTCGCGAAACCTTCTCGAAGTTCTTCGCCGACCGGGGGACGCACCTGGCGGCGATGATCGCGTACTTCGCGCTGCTCTCGTTCGTGCCGCTGATCTTCCTCGCACTCGCGCTGCTCAGTCTCGGCGGCAGGGCGACGGAGTCGAGTTACTTCGTCGAGGAGCTCCAGAAGATCTTCCCGAGCGCCTCCGTGTCGAGCATCGTCAGCGGGGTCGACAAGATCCGGCGGAACGCCACTTCCCTCGGCCTGATCGGCGCAGCCTTCTTGCTCTGGTCGTCGCTCTCGCTCTTCAGCGTGCTCGAGTCGGCGTTCAACATCGTCTACGGCCGCCCGAACCGTTCCTTCCTCCACGGGAAGGCTCGGGCAACCCTGTTCATGCTCGTCGGGTTGATCACTCTCTTCCTTGGCCTGCTCGTCGGCGGCGTCGGGGCACACACGCTCGACCGCTTCGCGCCGGGGTTCCTGTCGAACACGATCGTCGCCCACGCCGTATCGGTGCTCGTCTCGTCGGTCGCGATCTTCATCTTCCTGATCTGCGCGTACCGGTTCCTGACGAACGTGGAGCTGACGCTCGCCCAGGTGCTGCCCGGCTCGATCGTCGCCACGGTCGTGCTCGAGGCGACGTTCCAGGTACTGCCGATCTTCCTCGGCTTCTCGAAGCACAATCCTTCGGCGCAGGTGATCGGTGCGCCGCTCTTGCTGCTGATCTGGCTCTACGTGATGGCGATCGTGATCGTGTTCGGAGCCGAGATCAACTGGCGGCGATCGAGCTCTCCAAGGCAGCCCTGAGCGCCTCCGCAGCGCGGCCGCGGTGCGAGTTGGCCCGCTTCCAGCCGTCTCCGAGCTCGGCCACCGTTCGTGTCTCTCCTTCCGGCACGAACACCGGGTCGTAGCCGAAGCCGCCGAAGCCGCGCGGCTCGGTGGCGATCTCGCCCTCGAGGACGCCGGCCGCGTCCAGCTCGCGACCGTCGGGAGCGATCGCGACCAGGTGGGTGATCATCCGCGCGTGCCGGTCAGGCCCGTCGCCGAGCCGTTCCAGCAGGTGGAGATGCTGCCGGCCGCTCTCCGCCCAGCGCGCCGAACGCACGCCCGGCTCGCCGCCGAGCGCATCGACCTCGATGCCGGAGTCCTCGCCGACCACCCAGGCATCCGGCGGTCCGAGCTCGCGGCCGTGGCGTGCCTTGATGCGGGCGTTCGCGTAGTACGTGTCCCTGTCCTCGGGGGGATAGTCGTCGGCCTCGAGCAGCTCGATCGTCCACTCCGGCAGCGCTGCCCGGAGCTCCTCCAGCTTGTGGGGGTTCTGCGAGCAGAGGACGAGCGTCAGTTCTGCCAGCGTGCCTCCTCGACCTGCGGGAGCCCGGCGACCGCGTCGAGCGCACGGGAACGCTGCGCGCGGTCGATCCGCACCTCGATCTCGACGCGTCTGCCGTCGCGGCGCAGCGCCAGCAAGTCGCCGGCCCGCTCGACCGAGTCGAGAACGTCCCCGGCCATGCCGTCCTCTTTCAGCTCGACGATTAGGTGGGACGCCACCCGCTGCGGGAGTGCAAACCCTTTCATCGACTCCAGCGGGCGCAGGCTGATCAGCGCGACGACGGTCGCGATCACGGCCCCCTTCCAGAAGCCTGCGCCGGCGGCCATGCCGATCGCGGCGACCAGCCAGAGGCTGGCGGCGGTGGTCAGGCCGCGGATGGTGAAGCCCTGCCGGAAGATGATCCCGGCGCCGAGAAAGCCGATACCCGTCACGACCTGTGCGGCGATGCGGGTCGGATCGACGCTCGTCGCCGGAAAGTCCTCGAACCCGTAGGCCCCGACCAGGGTGAAGAGCGCCGAGCCGACCGCGACCAGCATGTGCGTGCGCAGGCCGGCGGCCTTCTCGTCCAGCTCCCGCTCGAGCCCGATGATCCCGCCCAGGCCCGCGGCCGCCCCGATCCGCACGAACGCCTGGAGCCAGGAGAGGTCCGGGTCAAGCGCGAGGAGCAGCGATTGCATCCTGCTGCGCGCCTCCGATCATCCCGATGCCCCGAGCGGCCAGCTCGAGCAGCTCGTCCAGCTGGTCGCGACCGAACGGCACGCGCTCGGCAGTCGCCTGGATCTCGACCAGGCGGCCGTCGCCGGTCATCACCACGTTCAGGTCGACGTCGGCGGCCGAGTCCTCCGGGTAGTCGAGGTCGAGCAGGAGCTCGCCGTCGACGATTCCGAGCGAGACGGCCGCGACCGATTCCGGCATCGCCTTCGACAGTCCGAAGCGGTCGAGAGCCCGGCGAGCGGCGACGTACGCGCCGGAGATCGACGCGCAGCGTGTGCCCCCGTCGGCCTGGAGAACGTCGCAGTCGAGCCAGAGCGTCCGCTCGCCCAGCGCCTGGAAGTCGGTGACGGCACGGACGGCGCGGCCGATCAGCCGCTGGATCTCGACGGTGCGGCCCTTCTGTTTTCCCGCCGTGGCCTCGCGCTGCGAGCGCTGGCCCGTCGAGCCCGGTAGCAGCGAGTACTCCGCGGTGATCCAGCCGACCCCGCGGCCGGACATCCAGCGGGGGACGCTCTCCTCGACCGAGGCGGTACAGAGCACGCGGGTCTTGCCCTGCGTATAGAGCACGGCTCCGTGCGGCTGCTCCAGGAAGTCGGGGACGATCTCGACCGGGCGCAGCTGGTCGTGTCGCCGACCGTCTGCGCGGCTCACGCGGCCGCCCGTTCCAGGTCGGCGAGCCGGACGTGCTCGACCTCGCCGATCGGCAGCTGGAGGAACCGCGCCCCGGTCACACGGAAGACCTCGGTGTCGCCGGTTGTCATGAAGCGGTACGTACCCTCGCGCCGCGACTCGTTCTCGATTCCCTTGCGACCGAGCGTCTCCGCCACCTCGCGCGCCGTCTCCTCGGCGGAGAAGACGAGCGTCACCCCTCGGCCGAAGGCGCGCTGGAAGATCGGCCGGATCAACGGGTAGTGCGTGCAGCCGAGGATGACCGTGTCGACCTCGGCGACCTCGAGCGGCCGCGCGTAATCGCGCACCGCGCCGGCCGTCTCGCTGCCGAACGGGTCGTCGCCCTCGATCAGCGGCACGAGCCGTGGGCAGGCGATCGAGGTCAGGCGGGCGCCGGCATCGAGCGTGCGGACCAGCGCCTCGTACCGGCCCGATTCCACCGTCGCCTTCGTCGCCAGCAGACCGATCCGGCGATTTCTGGTCGCCTGGACGGCCGCGTGCGCCTCGGGGGTGATCACGCCGACCACGGGGACGGACAACGACTCCTGGAGGCCCGGCAGCGCCGCCGCGGTCGCAGAGTTGCAGGCGACGAGAATCAGCTTCACGCCCTGCCCCTCGAGGTAGGAGCCGATCTCGTGGGCGAAGCGGGCCACCTCCGGCAGCGGCCGCGGCCCGTACGGGAGCCTCGCCCCGTCGCCGAGGTAGACGAAGTCCTCGTGGGGCATGGTTACGAGGCACTCGTGCAGGACGGTCAGGCCGCCCATGCCCGAGTCGAAGACGCCGACCGGACGCGTATCCATCGCGCCGGATTGTAAGCTGCCGGATTTTCGTGCAACGCAGGCGGGCTTCGCCCGTCCGCGTTGAGGCTAAGTTGCGGATATGGCGACGATTCGCCTCGGCACCTGCAGCTGGGCCGACGAGGGACTGGTCAAGCACTGGTACCCGCGCGGCGTGTCCTCGCCCACGGGCCGGCTCGCCTACTACGCGGAGCGTTTCGACACGGTCGAGGTCGACTCGCCGTTTTACCGGCTGCCCGCGCCCGAGACAGCACAGAAGTGGGCCGAGCGGACGCCCGACGGCTTCGTCTTCCACGCCAAGGCCAGCAAGGGGATGACCGGGCACGAGGAGGCCGACCGCGAGACCGCGTTCCGCGAGTTCCGGGAGGCCTTGGCGCCGCTGGAGGCGTCCGGGAAGCTGCGCGGCGTCCTGCTCCAGTACCACCCGCGCGTGAAGAAATCGCGCGAAGCGCTCGAGGAGCTCGCCGCCGTCAGAGCGCTGCTCGACCCGCTCGTGCCGCTGATCGAGTTCCGGCATCGCTCGTGGCTGGAGGAGGACGAGCGCGCGGACACCTTTGCCTTCCTCGAGCGCCATGGGCTCTCGTACGTCTCGGTCGACTCCCCGCGGACGCGGGCGAGCAACGTGATGCCGCGGATCGCCGTCGCCACCCACCCGGTGGTCTACGTCCGCTTCCACGGCCGCAACTGGAAGACCTGGAACATCCGGAACGCGCGCTCGTCGGCCGAGCGCTTCGACTGGATGTATTCCGAGGAGGAGCTGGCCGAGTGGGTCGAGCCGCTGGCCCGCCTGGCCGAGCAGTCGGAGGAGGCGTACGCGCTGATGAACAACAACCGGGCGGACTACGCGCCGCGGAGCGCGACCATCATGCGCGGGCTGCTGGACGAGCACGGGATTCCGGCCACGGGCGGCCTGGAGCCGCCGAAAACGGGCCAGCTAGAGTTGACGATATGAAGCTCCTCGCCGTGATCCACGGAGCGAATGTCCGTGGAGGGGTCTTCCAGGACGTCGTCGAGGAGACCGGCCATCGCTACGACGAGTGGAGCCTCGCAACCGGCGCCCCGTCCCCGCGGCCGCTCGACGAGTATCAGGCGGTGATCGTCTTCGGCGGCTCCATGCACGCCGACCAGGACGACCGTCACCCCTGGCTCCGCGACGAGAACGAGTTGATCCGGGAGCTGCTCGAGCGGCGCGTGCCGCTACTCGGGGTCTGCCTCGGCATCCAGCTGATCGCCAAGGCGGCAGGCGCTGCCGTGTATCCCGTGCCCGACGGGCCCGAGATCGGCTGGCTCCCGGTGGAGCTGACGGACGGGGCCGACGACGACCCCGTGTTCTCCTACCTGCCGAAGAGCTTCGACGCCTTCGGCTGGCACTACTACACCTACGACCTGCCGGCCGGCGCCGAGGAGCTGGCCCACAGCGCCCGCTGCAACCAGGCCTACCGGCTCGGCGAGGTGGCCTGGGGCATCCAGTTCCACGCGGAGGTCACGCTCGAGACCGTGCGCTCGTGGCTGGACGACAAGGAGGACTTCCCGCTCGACCTCGACCGGGACGCGCTCTGGGCCGAAACGCAGAAGCGGATCGGCGAGTGGAACGAGCTCGGACGGCGGCTCTGCGGCTCGTTCGTGCAGGTCGCAGAACGCGCAGCCGTTCCAGCCTAGTCTGGTAGTGCCGGACTTGGTCTGGTCCACTTCTTCCTCCTCTTCAGCCGGCCGACCGGGCGAGTCGCTCCCCCAGCTCCCTGACATGCGCCCGTAGCTCGTCCGGCCGGACGACCCGGAAGTCGGCGCCGAGACCGGCCAGGAAGCCTGCGGCCCACTCGAGTGAGTCGGCGCCCATCTCCAGCCGTGTGCCCTTGCCGTCCGCGGCCAGCTCGGCGACCGCCGGCGAGACGCGCCGCGAGACGTCCTCGAGCGGTGCCTCGAACCGGACCTCGATGCGCCACTCGTACGGTAGCCGCGCAAGCATCCGCACGACATGCGCAGCCGGGTCGAAGTCCGGCTCGCGGGGCCGAGCCGGATCCCCGATCTCGGCACGGCCGACACGGTCGGCACGGAAGGTTCTCAGCTCGTCGCTCGCCCGGTCGTGCGCCGGGACGTACCAGCGCCCGCGCCGGGCGACGAGGCCGAGGGGCTCGATCACCCGCGTGCTCGGCGTGCCGTCGCTGCGCACGTAGTCGATCACCAGGCAGCGCCTGCGGCGGACGGCCTCGGCGATCGCCAGCAGCGTCTCGCTCGACGTGGACGGCGCCGACGCCGGCTCGCCCAGAAAGCTGACCTCGTCGCTCAGGCGCTCGATTCGCCGCGCCAGCCGCTCCGGCAGGACGCGCGTGATCTTCGTGAGCGCCTGACCGGCGGCGATCCCGCGCCGCTCGGCCACCACGAGACCGACTGCAACCGCCGTCGCCTCGTCGTCGGAGAGCATCAGCGGCGGCAGCCGGGTCCCGGCCCGCAGCCGGTAGCCGCCGCCGACGCCGGGCTGACCTTCGACGGGAATCCCGATGTCGTGGAGCGCGACCGCGTAGCGGCGGATCGTCCGTTCCGTCACCCCCAGGTCGGTCGCCGCCGCCCGCCCGTCCACGACCGGGCGGCTCTGCAGCAGCTCGAGGAAAGCGAGCAGTCGGGAGGCCGGACGCGAGATGTCTTGATTGAAGCACCGCTGCGGACAAAAAGTGTCCTTAATAGCTCGTAGGGTGGCGGCTCGGTCAACGGAGCAAAGGAGTCACCGACATGGGAGACAACGACGGCCGCCACGACTTCGACTTCTACTTCGGTGCCTGGCGGATCGCCAACCGCAAGCGCGTGAACATGGTCGTCCCGGGCGACGACGAGTGGGTCGAGTTCGAAGCCACCAGCGAGGCGCGCCCGATCATCGGCGGCCTCGGCAACATCGACACCTACTCTGCCCCGGACTTCCCGGATCGGCCGGGGTTCGAGGCATTCACGCTGCGACTGTTCGAGCCGCAGACGGCGCTCTGGCGGATCTGGTGGGCGTCGCCGGCGAACACGGGCGCTCTCGACGAGCCGGTCGTCGGCCGTTTCGAGGACGACGGGATCGGCCGCTTCGAGTGCGACGACATCGTCCTGGGCGTCCACGTGCGGGTGCGCTACGAGTGGACGGTGATCGACGAGGACACGCTCAAGTGGGAGCAGTTCTTCTCGTTCGACGGCCGCCGCACCTGGGAGTCGAACTGGGTAATGGACTCGACGCGGATCGGCAGCCTCGTGCGGCCGAGCGTGGGTCTCTACAGCCCGGCGCTGGCGGTCTGAAGGTATTTCGAGGGACAGACCCTCCGGGGTCTGTCCCTCCCACTAGCGCTCGAGCGGGAGCTCGTCGTGGCGCGACCACTCGTGCCACGAGCCGGGGTAGTTGCGGGCGCGGTAACCGGCCGAGCGAAGCGCCATCGCAGCGACGGCCGAGCGCGAGCCGGAGTGACAGTAGGCGACGATTTCGGCGCCCTCGGGTAGGCCGACCAGCTCGCGGATCTCCTCCGCTGCCAGCGGCACTCCCGGCGAGGCGAACAGGTCGCCCGCCTCGATGTTGCGCGCGCCGGGGATGTGTCCCTGCCGCGGATCGCACGGGTATCCACCCTTGCCGGTGAACTCGTCGTCGCGGCGGACGTCGAGGATCGTCAGCTCGGGATCGTCCAGCCGCCCAGCGAGCTCCTCGAACGTCGGCACCGCCTCGAACTTCGGATCGAGCTCGTTTCGGTTCTTCTCCAATTCCGCCACCCCCTGTTCGAGCTCACCTTGCCATGACTTCAGCCCTCCTGCCATCACCGCCACGGACGGGTGCCCGGCGAGCGCGGCGAGCTGGTACGAGGAGCACGCGCCGATACAGTCGCCGCCGTCGTAGAGCACGAGTCGCTCCTCGCCGGTGACTCCGTGCCGGCGCAGGCGCAGCCCTACCTCGGACGCGAGCTCCTCGAGCACCGAACGCTCGGTGACGGGCGCCGGCGATCCGAGCACGAGCGGGATCGAGCCTGGAAGGTGCCCGCGAATGTGCGCGTTCGGACCGCGGACGTCGGCGAGCAGCAGACCGTCGTCGCCCAGGTGATCCACGACCCAGGCGGCGTCGACGACCGATGGCAGCGTGGTGACGGCTTCGTCTCTCACAGCGAATCGACGAATGCCGCGAGCATCCGGTTGAGCTCCTCGGGCCTCTCGAGGTTGGGCAGGTGTCCGCAGCCCTCGAGGATCTCGGCGCGCCCGTTGGGCGAGGCGGCCGCGAGTTGCTCGCACACCTGCGCCGGGATCAACGGGTCGGCGTCGCCGCCGACCACCAAGAGCGGCAGCCCGCTGGTGACCGCCTCGCTCGAGTCCGGCCGGTCGCGAATCGCGGTCACCGCGCGGACGAGGTCGTCCGGCTGCTGCTCCGCGGCGATCCCGTGTGCCGCTTCGACCACGTCTTCACGCGTTCCAGGCGCGAAGAAGGCCTTGGCCGCCGCCTGCCAGAGGCCCTCGCCGCCTTGCTCCTGCGCAATGCGGATCCACTCCGCCCGGAGCGGAGCACGCTCAGGCGGGTCGGCGTCCGCGCGCGAGCCGACCAGCACGATCCCCGCCAGCCTCTCGGGCGCGAGCCGCGCGATCGCGCAGGCCGTGTAACCGCCCATCGAAGCGCCGACGGCGACGAACCGGCCGGGGACGGCCTGGAGTACGCCGAGCGCCCAGTCGTCGAAGCTCGAACCGAGTACGTAGAGCGTCGGCGCATGGGTCTCGTGCTCCGCGAACGCGTCGATCTGGGGCGCCCACATCCGGCCGTCGAACGGCAGCGCGTGCAGGAACGCAATCTTCATCTGGGGAGCGCAGCGACGACGTCGAGCTCGGCGGCGATCGCCGGCCGCTCTACCAGCTGACCCAGCCGCGCCTCAACCGCGGGGTACGGCGAGAGGTCGAAGCCGAGGAGGTCCCGCAGCCGGATCAGCCAGGGCGCGTACGCGATGTCGGCGAGCCCATAGTCGAACGGCCACTCCCCGGCATTCCGTTCCATCGCCGAGAGGCAGTGCACGAGCCATTCCTCCCCCCGGTCCTCGCCGCGCCGGAAGGCGTAATAGGCGTCGCCGAAATTGCTGTCGAAGCGGAAAATCAGGAGCCGCACGAGCGCCCGAGCCGCCGGATCCACGGGCAGCAACGCAGGCTCCGGGTAGCGCTCCTCGAGGTACTCCATGATCACGTCCGACTCCGGCAGCACGAACGAGTCCTCCTCGAGCACGGGCACCTTGCCGAGCGGGTTCTTCTCGTAGAGCCAGTCAGGCCGGTCGGACAGATCGATCGTCACGGTCTCGTACTCGATGCCCTTCTCGGCGAGGACGATGCGCGCGCGGGCGCAGTAGGGACAACGGTCGGCGTCGTAGAGGGTGATCATCGGAGCTGGGCTCAGCCTACCCCCAGCACCTCGGCCACCTGCGCGTACAGCTCGTCGGGAGCAGGGAGGTCCTCCGTCGAGGAGGCGGTGCGGGCGACTGCGCGAACCCGCGACGGGTCGGCTCCGGTCAGGCGCTGGGCGACCGTGGGGTTGGCGGCGAGCGCGATCACGTCGCCGGGCGGGAGCTCACCGAAGTACTCCGGCACCGATGCGTACTCGTCGGCGACGCCGCCCCGGTCCCAGAGCACATAGCGGACGACGGCGCTCTCCTCGACGCCGAGCGTGAGCACGATCGCGCCGAGCGCCAGCGAGATCTCGCGCCCGAGGCGCCGAAGCGCCCTCGGGTCGCGGCTGCACAGCTCGTCGTCGATACGCGTCCAGCCGTTGCTCGGCTGGCCGACGGCGGTGCTCTCCGACCGGCCGATGCGCGGCAGGTACTTGGCAACCGCCTGCTCGACCCGGTCGTGGTCGTCTGTCTGCACGAACAGGGCCCCATGGGAGGGCCGGCGCTGGGCGCCGGCCGCCCGCTCGGCGGCGACCGCCAGCGGCGCGGCCATGTACAGCTTCTCGGGCTCGAACCCGAGCCGCTTCCAGGCCGTGCGCGCCGAATGATTGTTCGACATCACGTCGAGGGTGACCCGCGTAGCGCCGCGCCCGCGACCCTCGTCGAGTACCGGGGTCATCAGCCGCTTGAGTAGACCCTGCCGCCGCGCGCGCGGGCGAACGTGAGCCAACACGACGTGCCAGACGTGGCCCGGGAGCATGGTCGCCCGCACCGCGCCAGCCATGCCCTCGTCGTCCTCGGCGATGTAGACGGCGCCGCGACCACCGATGTCCGCCGACACGTCCTGCCATTCCTGCTCCCAGGTCTCGACGAACTCCGGCGGCGCCGGAATCTCGGCTTCGAACTCCTCCCAGAGCTCGCGCAGTGCAGCCTGGTCGGCCTCGGTCGCGGGACGAATATTCATCCGAGCACTCTCGCTCCGGTCAGCAGGTAGTGGACGGTCAAGTTCTGGAAGGGATCGAATCGCTCGACGACGGTGCGGGGATCGACATCACCATAGAACGCGGCGATCGCCTTGCGCACACCCAGGTCGCCGGGCGCCCACGCCCGCGGCCTGGCGAGATGGCGCGCGAGAAACCAGTCGGCGGTCCACTCCCCCAGTCCGCGCACGGCGATGATCCGCCTCTTGACCTCGTCGTCGGGAAGTCCAGCCAGGGCATCGAGATCGAGGTCCGACCGGGCAAGGCCGACGACGTACTCGGCCTTGCGCCGCGAGAAGCCGAGGGAGAAGAGCTCGTCATCGCTCGCGGCGGCGAGCCGTTTGCGCGCCGGGAAGGAGTAGGCATGCTCGCCTCGCCGGCCGAACCGCTCGATCAGCCGGTTGCGGATCGCGAACGCGGCGAACAGCGAGACCTGCTGAGCGCTGATCGAGGTGACGAGACTCTCGAACGGGGTGGGCGCGAGCGGCGGCCGGAAGCCCGCAAGCGCCGGGACGATGCGACGGACGACGTCGTCGGCACGCCGCGCCCAGCGGTAGAAGGGGGCGAGGTCGAACGGCAGGCCGAGCAACATGCCCACCTCGGCCTCGATCTCCGGGTCGAGCGGCTCGACGAGCACCCCGCCCGTCGCCGCCTCGATCCGCACCTCGCGCCCGCCGACGACGCGGTGGAGGCCGCCCTCGTGCCAGAGGTTCGCGTAGTCGGGGCCGAAGGCACGGAAGCGCTCGGTCGAGATCTCGAAGTCGTACGGCGCGGGAATCCGGAGCAGCGGCACCGTTATTCGGAGAGCGCTGCCGTGACGTCCTCCAGTGTCCCGAACGGCTCGTACTCGACGCCCTGCTCGTGCAGGTACGCCGCCAGGCCGTCGCGCGCGAACACCTGCGACGCCGCCAGGGCGACACAGCGGTCCGAGTAGCCGTCACCGACGTAGACGAACGGGCCGTTCGCGACCGAGGCGCGCTTGCACGGCTCGCCGCATACGGGACAGACCGTCTCGTCCCGCCAGCGGATCCGCCAGCCGTCCGGCCGCGGATCGAGCCGGTTCGCACGGAGCTCGACATCCACGCCTTCCCGGGCGAGCACCGGCTCGATCAGCTCGTGAAAGCCGCTGGAGATCACCAAGGGCCGGAACCGGGCGACCAGCTCCTGGAAGCCGGGACGGATACGCACGTTCTCGACCAGCCACGCCGTGACCTCGTCGAGCGGCGCACGCACGGTCGCGAACTCGACCTCAATCACCTGGTGCAGCGTCAGCGTGCTGCCGAGGTCGTGCTCGGAGCGCTCGTAGACGCCGGTGTCGCCGAACTCGAGCAGCACCATGTGGAGGCTGTCCACCTCCGTCACGGTCCCGTCCCAGTCGAGGACGAGCCGGGCCTCTAGAGGTGCGATGTGACTCCGGCCGGATCTTCGTCGGCGGTCGCGACTCCGGGCTCCTCGTACCAGGAGAAGGCGTACGTGCCGTCGTCGAGGCCGCGCGCGAACGTCGTCAGGCGAAGCGGGTGGAAGGTGTCGCACATCACTGCCAGCTCGTGCGTCTCGGTCAGCCCGATCGACTTCTCCGCGAGTCCGGGGTGCGGCCCGTGCGGGATCCCCGACGGATGCAGCGTGATCGACCCGACGTCGACTGCCTTCCGCGAGGAGAAGTTGCCGGAGACGTAATAGATCATCTCCTCCGAGTTCACGTTCGAGTGGACGTAGGGAATCGGGATCGCCAGCGGGTCGAAGTCGAGCTTGCGTGGGCAGAACGAGCAGATGACGAAGTTCTGGCCCTGGAAGGTCTGGTGCGAGGGCGGCGGCATGTGGATGCGGCCGGTGATCGGCTCGAAGTCGTCGATGTTGAACGTCCACGGGTAGACGTAGCCGTCCCAGCCGACCACGTCGAACGGGTGGTAGTCGAGGACGTAGGTCTGGTACCCGTCGCGGACGCGCACCTTGACGTGATGCTCGGCGCGGTCGCGGTGTGTTCGGAGCTCGGTCGGTGGGTGGATGTCACGGTGGTAGAACGGCGCGTGCTCCATCAGCTGCCCGTACTCGTTGCGGTAGCGGCGCGGGATCTCAATCAGCCCCGGCGACTCGAAGACGAGGTGCCGCTCGGGCCCCCCGTTCGCGAACCGGTAGGTGGTCCCGCGCGGGATGACGACGTAGTCGCCCTCGCGATACGGCAGGTCGCCGAAGATCGTCTCCAGCACGCCGGAGCCCTCGTGGACGAAGATGACCTCGTCGCCCTCGCCGTTCCGGTAGAAGAAGTCCATCGCCTCGGTGGGCCGGGCGAGCGAGATCTCGACGTCCTGGTTCCACATCAGCAGCCGCCGGCCGGTGATCTCGTCGCCGCCGGGATCGACGTCGTGGGTGTTGAAGAGCCGGTGCGCGTGAGCGTCCGGCACCCATTCCGCGCGCTAGATCTCCTCGAAGTCGCCAAGCTTCATTACGCGGCAGGGCGACTGCAGGTGGTAGAGGATCGACTCGTTCCCGACGAAGCCCTCGAGGCCCATGACCTCCTCTGTCAGGAGCGTTCCGTTGTCACGGAACTGGATGTGCCGCTTGCGCGGGACGTCACCGAGGCGCTGATAGAACGGCATGAAGAGAAACTCTAGCCCGTCGCGAGCTCCGCGAGCCGCTCGCCGATCGCCGGCGCGAACTTGAAGCCGTGGCCCGAGCACGCTGAGCCGATCACGAGGCGGCCGCGGCGCTCGAGGATGAACGTCTCGTCGGGCGTCGTCGTGTAGAGACACGTTTCGCTGGCAACAGGATCGGGCTCGGCGACGCGGTACGTCTCGCGCGTCCAGTTGACGATCTGCTCGATCAGGCGAGGCTCAGGCTCACCGGTTTCGTTCGGGTCGACCTCGGGGCCGCCGTGGTGAGCGCCGACCTTGAGGCCGTGGACGGGATCGGCGAGCGAGTACATGTCATGCGCGTGACTGTCCGGCTTGAACGAGACAAGCGAGGGGGTCGGCCTGCCGTTCTCGGGGCGGAAGTAGCAGACCGTCTCGCGGGTGACCTTGACGGGCAGAGGC
>JBKPRA010000030.1:0-56685 GCA_046734335.1 Actinomycetota bacterium
GATCGACACCGTCCTCACGCCCTCGCGCGACCGTGTAATCGATGGATCTACGAGTCCATGCGAGTGATCGCGTGCGTGGTTGTGGGCAACTGCAGAGGTTGGTCGCGAGCGATGCGGGTGGCGCAGGTGGCGGTGAACCGCGCGATTTGGATGGTCGTGGACGTGCCGACCGTGCCGGTGACGAGCCGCGATCTCGATCATCTCGATTCACGGTAGCGAGTTGATCGATGCTCGCCCCCTCATACTTGATCGGTGGCTGTCCGGAGCGACACGACGCGCGTTGGTCTGCTCTGGCGGGCTGAATGGGACCCCGTCGAAGCTGGACGTTCCATCCCGACGAGCTGCCGCCTTCATGCGATGTTCGATTCCTTCCGAGCCCTCGGCGTCGAGGCGGAGCCGGTCGTATTTTCCGATGACAAGGTGGAGGCGATACGAGAACAGTTGCTCGGGTTGGACGGCGTGCTCGTCTGGGTGAACCCGATCGAGAAAGGTCTCGACCGATCGAAGCTCGATCCGCTCCTGCGCGAGGTCGGTGAAGAGGGAGTCTGGGTCTCGGCACACCCGGACGTGATCCTCCGAATGGCCACGAAGCGAGTGCTAATCGATACGGCCCAGATGAGTTGGAGTGCGCCGACGCATCTCTACGCGACCCACGATCAGCTCCGGGCCGAGTTGCCCGACCGCCTCGATGGGGGGGCCATCGTCCTCAAGCAGCATCGAGGCATGGGAGGCGCAGGCGTCTGGAAGGTGGAGCGCGAAACGCCGCGCCAGGTGCGAGTGCAGCACGCTGCGTCGGGAAGCAGCCCCGAGGTCTTGGAGCTTGACCATTTTCTGCAGCACTGCGCGCCGTACTTCGCGGACGCGGGCCTCATGGTGGAACAACCGTTCCAACAACGCCTGGCCGAGGGGATGATCCGCGTCTACATGAGCCACGACGCCGTGGTCGGGTTCGCTCACCAGTACCCACGTGGTCTTCTCGACCCCGACCTCGCTGAGCGTCTGCCGACCGAGAAGGTCTTCGAACTCCCCTCCGCTGGCCGCCACCGGGCACTCCGCGATCTGATGGAGTCGCGCTGGGTGGGGCAACTGCAAGGGATCGTCGGAGTCGAGACGCACTCGCTCCCCGTGATCTGGGATGCAGACTTCCTGCTCGGAGACGAGATTGACAGTGGCGAGGA
Organism: Actinomycetota bacterium; assembly: GCA_046734335.1. GTDB lineage: Bacteria > Actinomycetota > Thermoleophilia > Gaiellales > Gaiellaceae > DATBLE01. The sequence goes on from JBKPRA010000030.1 coordinate 1,179, forward strand.
CAGCTATGTGCTTTGCGAGATAAACGCCAGCTCGACCTTCGCCTTCCCAGAACACGCCATGCCGGGCGTCGCGCAGGCCGCGCTCGACCGGATACAGGACTCACGAAGAGCGAATCGCTAGCCGGAAAGCAACTGCGAACCCCACCCCCTTCGGCTCCTGTCTCGCGCCGCGTCACCGTTCGCTCTCACGCGCGTCCGCCGAACTATGTGCGGGTATCGCCACGGGCGCGGCCGACGAGCCGCCACGCCGCGGGCAGTAGCGCCGCGGCCAGGTAGAGCTTGAACATGTCGCCCGGGACGAACGGGTAGAGCCCGTACTCGAGGGTCTTCTCGAGGTTCGTGTTCAGGACGACGGCGAGCCACGGCAGGCCGACCAGGTAGATGATCACGTTCCCGGTCAGCATGGCGCCGATCGAGGAGGAGAACCGGCGGTCCCAGCCGCGTTCGGCGAGGAAACCGCTCGCCGCCGCGGCGAGGACGAAGCCCACGATGTAGCCGCCGCTCGCGCTCGTGAGCACGTCCCAGCCCGAGTCGTGATGTGCGTAGATCGGCGCCCCGGCGACGCCGAGCCAGAGGTAGAGCATCGCGCTGGCCGTGCCGCAGAGCGGGCCGAGCGAGGCGCCGACCAGGACGACCGCGAACGTCTGGCCCGTGATCGGCACCGGCGTGAACGGCAGCTTGACCGAGATCTGGGCGGACGCTGCGATGAGCCCCGTCCCGGCGAGCACGAGCAGCACGTCCGTGAGCAGGCCGGCGCGCGGAAAGACCGCGACTCTGAGCGTTGCAGCGTTGGAGTTCATGCGGGCTCCTCTCGGTCGTTGATGCGGTCGCGCCGGAAGCGGGGGCCGATTATCTCACTGCGCCTCGAAGAAGCGGCGCAGCTCCGACAGCGTCTCCGCGGGTGCCTCCTCGGGCAGGAAGTGGCCGCAGTCGAGCGCCCGCCCGCGGACGTCGTCTGCCCAGGCACGCCAGATGTCGAGGACGTCGTCGTACAGCTCCGGGAGCCGTCCCCGACCGCCCCAGAGCACGAGCACGGGGCACGCGATCCGCTTCGAGCCGCGGTCTGCCTCGTCGAGCGCGAAGTCGAACGTCGCACCCGCGCGGTAGTCCTCGCACATCGCATGGATGGTCTCCGGCCGGCGGGCGCAGCGGAGGTAGTCGTCCAGCGCCTCCGAAGCGAAAAGATCGCGTGCCTGGTACCGCTGGCGAAAGTAGAACGCGTCGGGGTCGGCACCGATCATCGCCTCCGGCAGACCGTCCGGCTGCGCGAGGAAGAACCAATGCCAGTAGGCGAGGCCCAGGCGCGCATCGGCGCGGCGGAACACCTCTCCCGTCGGAACAATGTCGAGAACTGCCAGCCGCTCGACGCATTCCGGGCGATCGAGCGCAAGGCGGTACGCGCAGCGGGCGCCGCGATCGTGGCCGCATACGGAGAAGCGCTCGAAGCCGAGCTGCCGCATCAGCTCGACCTGGTCACGCGCCATCGCCCGCTTCGAGTAGGGCTCGTGATCAGGCGTGGTCTCGGGCTTCGAGCTCTCGCCGTAGCCGCGCAGGTCCGGCGCGACGACGGTGAAGCGCTCTGCCAGTGCAGAGGCGACGGCATGCCACATCACGTGCGTCTGCGGATGGCCGTGCAGGAGGAGGAGCGGTGGTCCGCTACCTCCGTGGCGGACCCGCAGCGTCGCCTCGCCGACGTCGACGTGCTCGAGCACGAAGCCGGGGAAAAGTTCGGTCATGGGAACATTCTCTGTGAGAAGATCGTCCTCGGATGAGCAGAGCGGTGGTCACGGGCGGTGCGTCGGGCATCGGCGCCGCCACGGTCCGGCGCCTGCGGCGCGACGGCCTGCACGTCGCCGCGCTGGACCTCGACGGCAACCTGATCGGCGAGGCCGATGCAGACGTGCACGTGGTCGCAGACGTCACCTCCGAAGACGACGCCAGGCGTGGCATCGACGCGGCGGCTGCTGCGCTCGGCGGCCTCGACGTCGTGGTCGCCTGCGCCGGCGTTGCCGGCCGCGGGACCGTCGAGACGACGTCGCTCGAGGAATGGGAGCGCGTCCTGGCCGTCAACGTCCGCGGTGTCTACCTGACCGCGAAGGCGGCGATCCCGCACCTCCGGGACGCGGGCGGCGGCGCGATCGTCGTCGTCGCGTCGCAGCTCGGGCTCGTCGCGGCTGCGAACGCGGCCGCGTACTGCGCGTCGAAGGGGGCTGCGGTCATGCTTACGCGGGCGATGGCGGTCGACCACGGCGCCGAGGGGATCAGAGTGAACTGCGTCTGCCCCGGGCCGACGACGACCCCGCTGCTCGAGTCGTACTTCGCACAATCGACAGACCCTGTCTCCGAGCAGGCACGCTATGCCGAGGCACAGGTGCACGGCCGGTTGATCGAGCCCGATGAGATCGCAGATGCGATCGCATACCTCGCTTCACCGGGCGCGAGCTCGACAATCGGAGCGGCACTCGTGGTCGACGGCGGATACTCGATTCGGTAAGGAGAGACATGGCAGTCATCACCGGAAAAGACGAGGAGCTTCTGGTCGGCGGCCGCTGGGTCGCGGCCGAGTCGGGCGCAAGGTTCGACGTGACGAACCCGGCCACGAGCGAGATCGTCGGCACCATGCCGGATGCCGGCGAGGAGGACGTGCGCGTGGCGATCGACGCCGCGGCGGACGCCCTGGAAGGCTGGAAGTCGCTGGCGGCGATCGAGCGCGCGCGGATCCTGCGGCGCTCGGCGGACGTGATCCGGGAGCGCAAGGACGAGATCGCGGCCGTCATGACGGCCGAGCAGGGCAAGCCGCTGGCCGAGGCGGTCGGTGAGGTCGACTACGCGGCCGGCTTCCTGGAGTGGTTCGGAGGCGAGGCGGAGCGCGTCTACGGGCAGGTCGTCCCGGCGACAAACGCGGCCAACCGCGTCCTCGTCCTGCGCCAGCCGGTCGGTGTCGTAGCGGCGATCACGCCGTGGAACTTCCCCGCCGCGATGATGACCCGCAAGCTCGGCCCTGCAATGGCGGCCGGGTGCACCAGCGTCGTCAAGCCTGCGAGCGCGACGCCGCTGACGGCCGCACTCGTTCTCCGCGCGATCGAGGACGCGGGTGCGCCGCCCGGAGTCGTGAACCTCGTCACCTCGCGCTCGTCGGGGATGGTGGCCGAGACGATCTTCTCGGATCGCCGCGTCCGCAAGATCTCGTTCACGGGCTCGACCGAGGTCGGGAAGGACCTGATCCGGCTCTCTGCAGGGCAGGTGAAGCGGCTCTCGCTCGAGCTGGGCGGGCATGCCCCGTACCTGATCTTCGACGACGCCGACCTCGACCAGGCCGTCGACGGGCTGGTCGCCTCCAAGTTCCGCAATGCGGGCCAGACGTGCGTCTGCGCCAACCGCACGTACGTGCAGAGCGGCGTCTACGACGAGTTCGTCGAGCGCGTCGCCGAGAAGGTGACGCGCATGGTCGTCGGGCCCGGGGACCAGCCCGGCGTCCAGATCGGGCCGCTGATCGACGAGCGCGGAGTCGAGAAGGCCGATCAGCACGTCCGCGACGCCGTCGACCACGGGGCCCGGCTCGTCGTCGGCGGAGAGCGCCTGACCGACGGTGAGTTCGAGCGGGGCAGCTTCTACGCGCCGACGGTGCTCGAGGGCGTCACCCCCGAGATGCTGATCTGCACGGAAGAGACCTTTGGACCGGTCGCCGGCATCTCGCGATTCGAGACCGAGGAGGAGGCGATCCGACTCGCGAACGACTCGGTGTACGGGCTGTGCGCGTACTTCCACACGCGCGACTACGCGCGACTCCTGCGTGTGGCCGAGAAGCTCGACTACGGGATCGTCGGAGCGAACGCCGGCATCATCAGCGCGCCCAACGCCCCCTTCGGCGGGGTCAAGGAGTCTGGCTACGGCCGCGAGGGCGGCTCGGTCGGGATCGACGAGTACCTCGACGTCAAGTACGTGCTCGTCGCGGACGTGGGCGAATAGCCAGGAGGGCCTGGCGGAACATGGCCTGTGCCGCAAAGGCCGCGCTGGGCGGCGCGCTGCGGCGTCCTCAGTCGCCCCGATAGTTAGCCCACTATCGGGGCTCCCTGCGTCCTTGCATCGCACTCGCCCATCGCACCCTTGCGACGAGCAACGTTCCGCCACGTCCTCCTAGAACGCGAGCGAGACGCCGCCGTCGACGAGGAGGACCTGCCCGTTCACATACGAGGCCTCCTCGCTGGCGAGGAAGAGGAACGCGTGGGCGATGTCCTCCGGCTGCCCGTTGCGCCGGACAGGGACGCTCGAGGCGAACTCGCGCACGCCCTCCGGCCCGAGGGAGTTGACGGGATCGAGGCTCTGCGGCGTCTCGATCAGGCCCGGCGCGATCGCGTTGGTCGTGATGCCGTGCGGGCCGAGCTCGACGGCGAGGGTGCGGACGAGCCCGACGAGGCCGGCCTTGGCAGTCGTGTAGTGCGCATGGCTCGCCCAGCCCTGGAACGCGCCTGCGATCGAGCTCGTGGCGAGCAGCCGGCCCCACCCCGCTTCGATCATGTGCGGCATGGCTGCACGGAAGCAGCGGAAGACGCCGGCGAGGTCGACCTGGAGCAGTGCGTTCCACCGCTCGTCGTCGAGCTCCGGCGACGGGACGTCGCGGGCGATCGCAGCGTTGGCGACGACGACGTCCAGTCTCCCGAGCTCCGCCACGGCCCTGTCGACCATGCCGTCGACCGAGCTCGTGTCCGAGACGTCCACCTCGACGACGAGGCAGCGTCGGCCGGCTCCCTCGATGGCGGCGCGCGTCGGCTCGACGTCGTGCGGATCGGCCGGATACCAGCCGGCGACGACGTCCGCACCTGCCTCGGCGAGGACGCGCGCGGTGGCCGCGCCGATCCCGGAGGCGGCACCGGTGACGAGAGCGACTCTGCCGTCCAGTCTGAACACGTCAGCGCGAAAGCAGCACGACGCCGAGAATGACGAGACCTGTGCCGATGCCGCGGACGAGCGTGATCTTCTCGCCGAGGAAGAGCGCCGAACCGATCACGGTCACGATCGGGTACGCGGAGGTCGCGGGTGTTACCTGGCTCGCGGGCCCCTTCGTCAGTGCATAGAAGAACAGGATCAGGGCGGACGATGCCGCAAACGCGGTCACGCCTGCCCATGCGCTGCCGACTCCGACCGGAAACGACGCGCCGCGGAAGGCGATCAGCAGGATCGAGAAGAAGATGTACGCGATGGGGAGCCAGAGAACCATCTGCTCCCAGGTGATCGTCCGCAGCGCGAGCTTCGCCGTCACACCACCCGCCCCCAGGACGACGATGTAGACGAGGGTCGGTGGGAGCCAGCCGGCCATCAGACGTCCTTTCAACTCCTCACGCCGCATCGGTGGACACCGCCGCGGATTATCGCGCGGCCGGGGCCTTGCGTCTCCCCGAGGCGCCGCTCAGGCGGAGTCGGAGCCAGAGTCGGCGCCTCTCAGCCGCGCCGTCTCGGCCTCGTCGACCTCATAGAGGGCCGCATCCTCGTCCACGACGACGACGGCGACGCGGTAGACGTCGCGCGCTGCTTCGACGCTGACGAACCCGTCGATCACGTCCTCCAGAACCCACTCGGGCGGCCGAGTAGCGGGGTCGCGCCAGCCGCCACCTCCGCCCTCCCAAAAGCGGATCACGGCACCCTTGCGCGCCTGGACGCCCGACCGCATCACGCCGACCTCGAACTCGTCTGCGCCGCCCCAGTCGTGGATCAAGCCGCTGCCGAGCGCCGTCTGGCCACCCTCCCAGCCCCAGACCGGCTCGACGCCGCGGCTCCCGAGCACGGAGAGAGTCGCGTCGCCGTGCGTGAGCTCGAAGTCGCGGGTCACGCCCATGCCGCCGCGGTGACGGCCCGCTCCCGCGGAGTCGGTGATGAACTCGTACCGGTGCGTGAGGACCGGGTAGACGCGCTCCTGCACCTCGACCGGCTCGTTCCTCGTCCCGGACGCATACAGGCTGATCGCGGTGTGGTTGTCCTTCTTGCCGGGGCGGGCGCCGTAGCCGCCCTCCTTCCAGATGTACATGACGAAATCGCGGCCGTAACCCTCGCGCGAGTCGAACCCGCCGACGACCATGTTCGTCATGTTCCCCGAGCACGCCATGGACCGCTCCGGAAGCACCTGGAGGTAGCAGCCGAACACACAGGCGCAGATGACCTCGTACGACGTCGCGAACGCGCCCGAGATCGGTCGCGGGAACTGCGCATTGGTGACGAGCCCCTCCGGGTTGACGACGTCGATGGCGTTGTAGATCCCCTCGCTCGCGGGAACGTGCGGAAAGATCGCCTTCGTGGCGACGACGAGCGCCGACTGCGCCATCGACCGCGTCGAGTTGACCGCGCCGATCGCCTCCGGGTCGCTGCCCGAGAGATCGTAGGTCGCTCGGTCGCCGTCGATCGTGATCGCGACGCGGATTCGCACCGGCGTCTTCCGGTCGCCCATCGGGTCGAAGTCGATCGCGTCCTCGAAGGTGTAGGTGCCGTCGGGCAGCTTGCCGAACTCCTCACGGAGAAGCGCCTCGGAGTAGTGGATCAGCTCCTCCATCTCGCGCGAGATCAGGTCGACTCCGTATTTGTCGATCAGCGCCTGGAGCCGGGTGTCGCCCGTCCGGCAGGAGGCGATCTGGGCGAAGACGTCTCCCTGCGTCGTCTCCGGCACGCGAACGTTCCGGAGGATGAACCGCAGGACCTCGTCGTCCAGCTCGCCCTCCCGGACGAGGTGGATCGGCGGAATGTAGAGCGCTTCGCCGTAGGTGGACGGGGCCTCGGCGTGGAAACTGCCAGGCACCGGGCCCCCGGCATCGGACCAGTGCGCGGAGTTCTGGACGAACGCGACCAGCTGCCCGTCGCGGAAGATCGGCATGATCGTGCGCACGTCCTGGCAGTGGGTGCCGCCGAGGAAGGCGTCGTTCATGATGAAGATGTCACCCTCGTGGATCGCGTCCTTGCCGACCCACGAGATCACCGCCTTGACCGTGTGCGGGAGCGTTCCGACGTGGGCCGGCAGGTCTTCCTTTCCCTCCGCGATCATGCGGCCGTCGGGATCGCAGATCGCCGCGCTGAAGTCGCGTCCCTCGCTGACGACCAGCGAATGGCCGACCCGCTCGAGCATTAGGCCCATCTCGTCGACGACGCTCATGAACGCGTTCCGGAGCACCTCGAAGGTGATCGGATCGATCCGGTTGCCGGTCTGGAGGTTCATCCCGTGTTCCTCTCGAGCGTGATCACGATGTTGCCGACCTCGTCGACGCGCCCGCGCATCCCGGGTGCGAGAACGAGCGTCGAGTCGAGCTCTTCGACCACGCACGGCCCCTCCACCTCGTCACCCGCGGCCAATCCGAGCCGGTCGACGACCTTCGTGTCGAGCCAGCCGACGGCGCCGAAGTGCACGGGGCGCTCCCGGTCCGGCGACGGGTTCCGGGTATCCCGCTCCGCGTAGCGCACGGTCCTGAGATCGGGCTTCTGGCGCGTCCCCCGCGCCGCGACGCGCAGGGTGGACGTCTCGACCGGAGCGTCGGGGTGCGAGTACCGGTACTGGCGAAGGTGCTCGTCGTGAAAGGCAGTCACCGCGCCCGTGACGCCGGCGTCCGTGATCTCCGGCAACGGCACCGTCACCGAGTGGAGCTGGCCGATGTACCGGAGGTCGACAAGCCGCTCGATGGCAATGTCCGCCCGGTCGACTCCCTGCCGCTCCAGGCTCGAAACGACCCGTTCCTCCATCTCGCGATACACGCCGGCGAGGTGGTCGAGGTCGAGCTGCTCGCGGCGTTGGACGTACGCCCAGGAGAAGTCGTCGAGCGGGTCGACGTGCAGGAGCCCCATCGCGCTCGTCACCCCGGGGTACGGCGGGACGATCACCTCCGGCATCTGCAGCTCGGCGGCAAGGTCGAGTGCGTGGAGCGGACCGGCGCCGCCGAAGGCGACGAGGCTGAGCTCCCGCGGGTCGTATCCGCGCTCGATGGTGACGAGACGGATCGCCTCGACCATGTTCGCGTTCGCGATGCGCAGGATGCCTTCGGCCGCCTCCTCGACCGAGAGCCCGAGCGGCTTTGCGATCCGCTGTCGGATCGCCTCGCGCGCGAGGTCGACGTCGAGCTCCATCCGACCCTCGAGGAAGAGGTCGTTCGAGACACGGCCGAGCACGAGATGTGCGTCGGTGTTCGTCGGCTCCGTTCCACCGCGGCCGTAGCAGGCAGGTCCCGGGTCGGCACCGGCACTTTGCGGGCCGCTGCGCGGGTATCCGGCCGGATCGAGCCACGCGATCGACCCTCCACCGGCACCGATGGAGATCACGTCGATCGAGGGAAACCGGATCGGCATGCCCCACTCGAGGTCGAACGACGTCGTCAGCCGCGGCCTACCTTCCAGGACGACGCCGATGTCGGCGCTCGTCCCGCCCATGTCGAGGCAGACGACGTCCTGGCGACCCGCCGAGGCAGCGACCGCGGCGCCTGCGATCACCCCGGCAGCCGGGCCGGAGTTCAACGTCTTGACCGCAACCCCCTTTGCGTAGTCGGTCGTCATCGTCCCGCCGCCGTTGTGCATGACGAGCACGACGTCTCTCCCGTACCCGCCCTCCGCCAGGCGCTCCTCGAGAGCGTCCATGTACCTGCGAAGTACCGGCGCGCAGTACGCATTCGCGACCGTCGTCGCGGTACGTTCGAACTCGGGCGGCTCGGGCAGGATGTCTGTCGAGAGGGAGAGGTCGAGACCGGGAAGCTCCTCGAGGAGGATCTCGCGCACCCGGCGCTCGTGGGCCGGGTTCATGTGTGCGTTGATCAGGCAGACGCCGACCGATGCGAGGTTGCGGGCTCTGATCTTCCTCGCCACGTCCCGAACCGACTCCTCGTCGAGGGCGGTCACGACCCCGCCGCCGTAGTCGACCCGCTCGACGACCTCGAGCCGGTGCCGGCGCGGCACGAGCGGCGGAGGCGGATCCCACAGGATGTCGTAGAGCTCCTCACGGTTCGCGCGCCGGATCTCGAGCACGTCACGAAAACCCTGCGTCGTCACGAGCGCTGTCGGCGCCCCGGTCTTCGTGATCACGGCGTTGGTGGTCACCGTCGTGCCGTGGAAGAGAGTGCCCACGTCGCCGGGCTCGAGCCCGAGCGCCTCGACGCCCTCGACGACGCCGACGTCGAAGTGCGGAGGCGTCGACGGCACCTTGGCAACCCGCGCCTCGCCCTCGGCGCTCAGGGCGAACACGTCCGTGAATGTCCCGCCGGTGTCGCAACCGACGATCCAGGTGCCGTTGCGCCCGCTCACGACCCTCGCAGCCTAGGCGGGGACAGGGGCGCGCTCCGGAACGCCCCAGTTGTAGAGCTGCTTGACGAGCGCGAGGTAGACGAGCGTTTCGCTCGACACGACATCGTCGAGCTCCCGGATCCGTGAGACGACCTCCATCAGGTGCAGGCGGTCGGTGCAGATCAGCTCGACGACGACGTCGAACTGGCCCGCGGTCACGACGACATAGCTCGCCTCCTCCCACCCGGCGATCGCCTCGGCGACCTCGACCGGGGAGCCGGCCACCTTGATCCCGATCAAGGAGCTCGAATCGAAACCGAGCCTCAACGGGTTGGTCACGCCGACGACCTGGAGCATGTCCGCCTCACAGAGCCGGTGGTACCGGCTCCGGATGGTCCCTTCGGAAACGCCGAGCGCCTCCGCCAGCTTGATGAACGGAGCGCGCCCGTTCTCCTGCAGCGCCTCGATGATTCGCCGGTCGAGGTCGTCGGTCTGATCGGCGGGAGCCTGCGTGCGCTTGCGCTTGGCGGGCAATTCGCAGCGACCCTACGACATTGCCACGAAACCGGTCAAACGAGAGGCGCTGCGCTGCGATTCTCGCAGCGGGTCAGCAGGCCGCGATCTCGGCGAGAACCTTCGCGGAGGTCTCGAGCACTCTGGCGACGTCCTCCTCCGTGTGTGCCGCCGAGACGAAACCCGGGTGCGAGGGCGCCAGATAGACCCCGCCGAGCAGGAGGCCGAGCGAGAAGGCACGGGCGCGCGCGCGGTCCGCGTCGATCGAGTCGCGGCGAGTCCGGATCGGCCGGTTCATGAACGCGAGGCCCAGCCATGAGCTCATGCCGGTCACCTGCGCCGCGAGGTCGAGCTCGTCGACGATCTGCCGCCACCCTGCCCGAACTGCCTCGGCGCGGGCATCGGCGACGGCGATCGCGTCCGTCTCTTCGAGCTCTCTCAGCATCGTGAGGCCGGCCGCCATCGTCGGGGGTGCGCCCGAGAACGTCCCGGACTGGAAGATCGTCTCGGCCGCGTGCGGATCGCCGGGGACGGGCGTGACCACCGCCTCCATCACGTCGCGCCGGCCGCCGAAGACCCCAATGGGGAAGCCGCCGCCGGCCGCCTTGCCGAAGCAGTGCAGGTCGGGCGCGAAGCCGAAGTGGGCGGCTGCGCCGCCGAGGCCGATCCGGAAGCCCGTGATCACCTCGTCGAAGATCAGGAGCACGCCTCGTTCCCAGGTCAGCTCTCGTAGCGCGCGCAGGAACTCCGGATCCGGCTCCTCGCCGCCGAGGTTCGAGAAGGGAACCGGCTCGAGGATGACCGCTGCGAGGTCGCGCGAGGCTTCGCGCACGACCAGCGCAACGGCGTCGATGTCGTTCCAGGGGAGCACGACGACGTCCTCGAGAACACCCCGCGTGATCCCCGCACCGTCCGGAACCGCCTCCGGACGGGCCTCCGTTCCGCCAACGTGTGCGCCGCTGACGAGCGCGGCGTCGTGCTGTCCGTGGTAATGCCCCTCGAAACGCGCGATGCGGGAGCGGCCGGTGAACGCGCGCGCAGTGCGGAGCGCCATCATCGTCGCTTCCGTTCCGGTGACGACGAAACGCATGACCTCCATGCTCGGCACGAGACGCGCGATCGTCTGGGCGAGCTCGACCTCGAGCGGAGTGGCGACCGCCAGGCTCGTCCCGCGCCCGACGGCCTCGCGCACGGCCTCGACGACGGCATCCGGCGAGTGGCCGAGAGGGTTCGGTCCGAAGCCCATGACCAGGTCGACGTAGTCGTTGCCGTCGACGTCCGTCAGGTGCGCGCCCTTCGCCTCGCGCACATAGAACGGCTGCCAGGCCTTGAAGTGCGAGCTCACCCCGCCCGCGAGCACCTGCTCGGCCTCGCGCCTCAGCTCATGCGACGCCGGCGTCCGGTCGGCGAGCTGCTCGAGGTAGTGCGCGCTCAGCGCCTCGATCGTCGTCGCCGTTGTTGCCATCTAGCCCTCCCCTCGCTTTTGCGGCACGACGTAGTCGCGGTAGAGCTGCTCGCAGTCGGGGCTGCAGAACCCGCGCTCCTCGCCCTCGATCTCGACGACCCACAGCTGCTTCGCCACGACTTGCCCGCAGCACGCGCACGGAGTGACGACCGTCTCCCAGATCTGAGGCCTGAGCGGCCGCCACTCGCCGGTCGCGCTAGGAGCCATGCTCCGAGCCGAGCGGGCCCTCGCCGCCCGGATAGCAGAAGGAGATCGACGGCGAGTAGAAGCCGGAGGTGACGGTGAGCGGGTCGGCCGGGCGCAGGGCCTGCAGCGACTCCGGTCCTCCACCGAGAAAGTCGACCGACTCGACCTCGAACGTCTCGGCCGCGTCCATCACGAACGGGTACCGGCCGCTGACCAGCTCTCCGTCGACCTGCGTCAGGTACCTCAGCTGTCCGGTGACGTGGCCAGGCGTGCCGAGCTCGACCCGCACCGTGGTGCGGATAGCCGGCTCGCCGTCGAGCAGCGTCGTCGCGACGAGCCTGCCGCTCTCCAGGTCGAGCTGTGTCTCGCCGCTCCCGGCAGGGATCCCGTGTCCGGCGGCATAGCGGATCATGCTCTCGGACGAGTCGAAGTAGTGCGTCCACCACCGGCCGGGTGTCCCGTCCTCGGTGTCCAACCCGGCGAGATCGACGCCGAGATAGGTGAGCCCGTACGCGCCCCAGGCCTCGTCCGACGCAGCCCCGGAGGTCTGGCCGCCGTCGTCGACCACGTACTGGTTCATGAAGACGGGCGCGCCCGGAGCCGCCTGTAGCCCGTCCGGAACGAGCGCCTTCGCGGCGGCCGGATCCTCGGGCAGCCAGACCAGATAGAGCATGCGCGCGCCGACGATCAGCTGCGGAGCGTGCAACGCCACGGCGGGAGCCTACGGCGTCCCGCCGTAGATGTCACGAGCGGCGCCCGCCGAGACGAAGCCCTGCTCGACGTCCTCGGCGACGCGGGAGCGGTCGCGCTCACGCGGATCGCCGTAGCCGCCGCCGCCCGGCGACGCGATCAGGACCTCGTCGCCCTCCGTGAGGACGATGTTCGTGAACTTGGAGGGGGAGACAGTGCCGAAGACCTCCGAAAACGTCCGGAACTCGTCGTCGCCGGCGCGCTTCACGAGGATCGCGGCCCCTGCCCCCTGGCGGCCGCCCTCGAGCCCGTAGGCGCCGAATCCGGGCTTCGTGCGGTCGAAGAGCGCATTGACCGTCACCTCGGCGCCGCGCTCGACGCGAAGAACACGGCGTGTACCGAGCCCGCCGCGCATCCGTCCCGGCCCACCGGAGTCGTCGATCAACGAGTACTCCAGGACCCGCAGCGGGTAGCGCGTCTCGAAGATCTCCACCGGCGTGTTCCGACAGTTGCCGTTCTTGACGACGATGGCGTCGTTGCCGTCGTCGTAGGACTTCGCTCCCCAGCCTCCGCCCTCGAGGTGGTAGTTGGCGTAGTAGTCGCCCGTCTGCGGATGCAGCCCGCCGAAGAGGAAGTTGCAGGCAGTGCCGCCCTCGGCGGCGGCTACCCGATCCGGCAGCGCGGGCGCAAGCGCGGCGACGACCATGTCCGCGAGCTTCGGGTGCGTCTCCGTGTTCCCGCCCACCGATGGGCCGGGGTAGACGACGTTCACCGCGGAGCCGGGCGGCGCGATGATCCGGATCGGCCGGTAGGCGCCCGAGTTCTTCGGGATCCCCATGTCCGTCAGGTGGAAGATCGCGTTGTACGTCGCGCCGGCGGTGACGCCGTACGTCGCGTTGATCGGGCCGCGCACCTGCGGGTCGGTGCCGGTCCAGTCGACCACGAGCTCGTCGCCGCGAACGTTCACCGTGACGTGGAACGTCACCGGCCGGTCGACAACGCCGTCGTCCTCCATCCGCTCCGTGAATTCGTAGACACCGTCGGGGATCGCCGCGATCTCGGCCCGCATCCAGCGCTCCGAGTAGTTCATCAGCTCGTCCGCCGCCTCCTCGACGAACCCCCGCCCGAACCGGTCGAGCAGCTCCAGCACGCGGCGCTCCGCGACCCGCAGGGAGCCGATCTGGGCGTTCAGGTCGCCCCAGGTGCCGCGAGGTGTGCGGTGGTTGGCCATGATCAGCCGCCAGAGCTCGAGGTCGTTCTCGTCGCGCTTGACGATCTTCACGGGCGGGATGCGCAGCCCCTCCTGGAAGACCTCGGTCGCGTCGGCGGCGAACGAGCCGACCGCCTTGCCTCCGATCTCCGCGAGATGACCCACGTTGGCGACGAAGCCGAAGAGCTCGCCCTCGTGGAAGACGCCCCGCATCACGCTGTGCTCGGGGATGTGCGCACCGCCCCGATACGGGTCGTTGTGCAGGACGACGTCCCCCGGCTCGAACGCGTCGACGCCCAGCTCCTCGAGCGTCCAGCGGACGATGAAGAGGCTGGCCGCGATCTGCGCGGGACAGAACTCCGCCTGTCCAATCATGTTGCCGCGCCGGTCGAAGAGGACACATGAAAAATCGAGCCCCTCGTTGAAAATCGGCGAGAAGGCCGTGCGCGTCATCGTCACGCCCATCTCGCGGCAGATGTTCACGAACGCATTCCCGAGCACCGTCAGTGTCACGGGATCCATCGCCATCAGCGCGTCACCTCCAGGATTCCGTCTTCTCGCGTTCCCAGCATCCAGCCGGGCGGGACGACGACGGTCGAGTCCATGAACTCGACGATCGCAGGCCCTGCGAGCGTGGCTCCGGGCGCGAGTGCGTCGCGGCGAACGATCGTCGCCGGGACGAACCCGCCCTCGGGGAAGTACACGTCACGGGTCGCCGACTCGCCCTCGCCGGGGTCCGGCACGCCGGGAAGACGGGCGTATTCCGGAGCCTCGCCGGTCGCGATCACCGCCAGCCGCACGAGCTCGATGGGGATGCCGTCGAGGCGATAGCCGTAGAACTCGCTGTACAGCTGCCCATAGCGCTCGTAGGCGTCCTCGAGTGCGCCGTCGTCGATCCCGCCCTCACGGAACGGCACCTCCTGCTCGTAGTTCTGTCCCTGGTAGCGCATCGCGGCGAGACGCCTGATGGTCGGGGCCTCCCCCAGGCCCTGAGCCGCGAAGTCGAGGCGTGCCAGCTCCTCGAGCTCCGCGAAGATCGAGCCGACCTCGGCTGCAGTCGTACGCACGTCCGTCAGATAGACACTCCGGACGGCATCGATTCGAGGGCCGGCCGCGAGTGCGCCGAAGGCGGAGCACAGCCCCGGCGCAGGTGGAACGAGGACTCGGCCGATGTCGAGCGCGTCTGCGATCTCGCACGCGTGCGTCGGGCCCGCACCGCCGAATGCGATGAGCGCATGCTCGCGCGGGTCCGTCCCCTGCTCGACGGTCAAGATCCGGATCGCGTTCGCCATGTTCTCGTTGCAGATGCGCACCATCGCCGACGCGGTCTCCAGCGGGTCGCGTCCGAGCCGCTCTCCGAGCCGTACGAGCGCACCCGTCGCAAGCTCGGTGTCGAGCTGCAGGCGTCCGCCCAGGAAGAACGAGGGGTCGAGCCGGCCGAGCACGAGGTTCGCGTCCGTGATCGTCGCCTCTGTCCCCCCGTCGCCGTAACAGGCGGGCCCAGGCGAAGCACCGGCGCTCTGCGGGCCAACCTGGAGGAATCCACCGGGGTCGACCCATCCGATCGACCCACCGCCGGCGCCGATCGTCCGGGTCGAGACGCTGGGGACGCTGACCGGAAACCCGAACTCGACCTCGAAGTCGGACGAGTAGAGCGGCTCGCCGTCGAGCACGAGACAGACGTCGCAGCTCGTCCCGCCCATGTCGAACGCCAGCGCGCGACCGACTCCGGCCGCACGCGCCACGTACGCGCCGCCGATGCCCCCGCCCGCGATGCCCGACAGGAGCAGGTGAGCGGGCGTCGACCGCGCCTCCGATGCGAGCGCGCGCCCTCCGTTCGACTTCAGCAGCGACCACGTGGCGTCGACGCCGACATCCTCGAGCGCCTGCGAGACGCCGTTCACGTAGCTCTCGAACAGCGGCTTCGTAAACGCGTCAACCGTCACCGTCGTCCCGCGCTCGTCCTCTCGCCAGATCGGCGCCACCTCGTGCGAGAGGGACACGGGCAGTCCCGGCCAGCGGGCGTGGATCGCGTCGCGGACCTGCAGCTCGTGCTCCGGGTTCAGATACGCGAAGAGCAGGCAGACAGCGACGGCTGCACCGTCGCCCTCGAGGTCGACCGCGTCGAGCGTCGCCTCGAGGGCGTCCACGTGGAGCGGTATCAGGACGCTGCCCTCCTCGTCGAGCCGCTCGCCGACGCCGAGGCAGTCACGCCTTCGAACGAGCGGTGTCGGCTTGCGCCAGTGGAAGTCGTAGTGGTGCTTCCGGTTGATCCGCTGGATGTAGGGGATGTCCTCGAACCCCTTCGTCGTCAGGTAGAAGACGTGGGCGCCACGTCGGGTGAGGACGGCGTTGATCCCGATCGTCGTCCCGACCACAACCGACTCGATCGCCTGCGGCTCTATCCCCGCCTGCTGCAGCGCCGAGGCTACCGCCGCAACGGGGTCGTCGGGGTCGGAGGGCACCTTCGCCAGGAACGAACGGCCCTCGTCGTCGACGGCGACGAGATCCGTGAACGTTCCGCCCGTATCGATGCCGACCCTGATTCCCATCAGAGGAATGTACGTCCTCCCTCGATCAGGATCGTCTGGCCGGTGACGAAGGCGCTCTCGCGCGAGGCGAGGAACACGAGCAACCCGACCAGGTCTTCGGGCTGCTCGTACCGACGGATCGCCTGGTCGGCGACGATCGCCCCGGAGATGCTCGGGTAGTCGCGCTCCGCCGTCTCCGTCTCGACCATGCTCGGCACGATCATGTTCACCGTGATCCCGTGGGGGGCGAGCTCGCGCGCCAGCACGCGCGTGAGCCCGATCAGGGACGCCTTGGCAGCGACGTAGTGCAGGTTCCCCGGAGCGCCGCGGTACGCCATCACGGTGCCGATGTTGATCACGCGCGCCTCGTCCGCCGCGGCGAGTAGAGGCAGCGCCGCCTGCGTGACGAGGAACGGCCCGCGCGCGTTCACCGCGAAGACCTCGTCCCACTCCTCCTCCGTCAGGGACTCGAGCGTTCCGGGCGGATAGACGCCTGCGTTGTTGAACAACACGTCGAGCCGCTCCCGTGCGGCCAGCATCCGCCTCACCTCGTCCCCCCGGGTGACGTCCGCCTGCACCGTCTCGGCCCGCCGGCCGAGAGCCCGGATCTCGGCTGTGAGCGACTCGGCGTCGGCGGCTGCCGACCTGTAGTGGACGACGACGTCGGCACCGGCGCGCGCGAAGCCCAGGCACGCCGCGCGGCCGATGCCCCGCGAGGCGCCGGTGACGAGGACGGTGCGGCCGGAAAGGTCGAACACGCCGCTACCGACCAGGGCACGCGAGCAGCTCTCGCGCCTCGTCGATCGTCGCCGGCCGCCGCCCCAGCGTGCGCACGAGCTCGCAGGCATCGGCGACGAGCTCCGCGTTCGACGCCGCCAACACGCCGCGGCGCAGATAGACGCTGTCCTCGAAGCCGACCCGGATCCCGCCCGCGCCGCGCAGGATCGCGATCCCGAGCATCCGCCGTTGATGGCGTCCGACTGCGGTAATCGACCAGTGCGTGTCCGGCGGCAGCGGCCGCAGCATCGCCTCCAGCGCATCCGGCGTCGCGTCGATCCCGCCGGGCACGCCGAACACGAGGTTCGCGCGCAGCGGCGACGGGAGCTCGTCCCGCTCGAGCATGCGCACTGCCTGGACGACGTGACCGACGTCGAACATCTCGGCCTCGAGTCCGATGCCGAGCTCCGTGGCGGACTCGATCACCCGGCGTGCGTCCGGAGGGCTGGTCACGAAGAGGTCTTCGCCGAAGTTCATCGAACCGGTCTCGACGCCCGCCAGATCGGGTCGCGCCTCGAGTCCCGTGATCCGCTCGTCGATCGACATCCACACGGCACCGCCGGTGGAAACCATGGTCACGATCGGCGTCCGCTCGCCGATCAGCGCGATCGCCTCCTGGAACAGCTCGGGGCGGCCGCTCGGAGAGCCGTCTGCCTCGCGCATGTGCAGGTGGCAGACGGACGCCCCCGCCTCCGCGCAGGCCGCCACGTCTGCGGAGATCTCGGCCGGCGTGTGCGGCAGGGCTGGGTTGTCCGCGCGGGTGACCTCCGCGCCCACGGGCGCAACGGTGACGACGACGGGCAGCTCGTCCCAGCTCACGGCCCGCTGTTTCTAACAGGCGTGACATGATCGCGTCGTGGACGGCGGACTCGAGGCACGGCTCGCCCGCCTGGAGGCGATCGAGTCGATCCGCGAGCTGAAGACGCGCTATGCAGACGTCTGCGACACGGGGTACGACCCCGTGCGCATGCGGCCGTTCTTCACCGAGGACGCCGTCTGGGACGGCGGCCCGCGCTTCGGCCGCTACGAGGGGGTCGACGCGATCTGCGAGTTCTTCGCCGGGATCTCGAGCACGATCGTCTGGGCGCTGCACTACATGGTCGCGCCGCTGATCGAGGTCGCCGACGGCGGGGGCACCGCCACGGGCAGCTGGTACCTGCTCGAGCCGTGCACGATCGCGACGGGCGAGGGGCCGCGGGCGATGGTGATCACCGGGCGCTACGCCGACCGCTACCGGCTCGAACCGGACGGGTGGAAGTTCACGGAGGTCGTGCTCGACTGCCAGACGTTCAGCCCGCTCGACGAGGGCTGGGTCCGAACACCGTTCTGGAGCGAGTAGCGCTGCGGTGATTCCGCGCATCCAGCCGGACGAGTTCCACGAGCTGGCGCGCTCCTGGGGATTCTCGCTCGAGACCGGCGAAGCCGAGCAGCTCCTCGTGGTCGCCGAGGCCGTCTTCCAGTCGTTCGACCTGCTCGACTCGCAGAAGCGCTCGACGGTCGAGCCCGTGGACGCGATTCGGGATCCCGGTCATCCTCCGGAGGCTGCCGACGACCCGCTGAACGCGATCGTCCGCCTCTGCCGCGTCCGCGCCGAAGGCTGCGAGGGAGTGCTCTCCGGCACGCGCGTGGCGGTCAAGGACGCGGTCGCGATCGCCGGCATCCCCCTCACCTGCGGTTCGCGAATCCTCCAGGGGTACGTGCCCGGCGAAGACAGTATCGTCGCCGACCGGCTGCTGCGCGCCGGCGCCGAGGTGGTGGCGATCACGAACATGGACGACCTCGCCTTCTCAGGCGGCGGCGAGTCCAGCTGGTACGGGGCCACGCGCAATCCGTGGGATCAGGCGCGGACGGCCGGCGGCTCGTCGAGCGGCTCGGCGGCCGCGCTCTTCTACGACGGCACCGACGTCGCGATCGGCGGCGACCAGGGCGGCTCGATCCGCGCACCGGCATCGTGGTGCGGTGTCCTCGGGCTGAAGCCGACCCACGGGCTCGTCCCCTACGTCGGCATCACGGGCATCGACCAGACCTTCGACCACTGCGGCCCGCTGGCGCGCACGACCGCCGACCTGGCCGCGCTGCTCCAGGCGATCGCCGGCCGAGACGAGGGGGATCCGAGGCAGCGCGAGGTGCCGACCACCGACTACGCCGCGGCCGTCGACCAGGCGGCGGACTCGCTAGCCAGAACCCGCATCGGCGTCGTGACCGAGGGGTTCGCCGAAGAGATCGGAGTCGAACCCGAAACGGCAGCGGCGGTGCGGGAGACGATCGAGCGGCTTCGCGCGCTCGGTGCCGAGACCGTCGACGTCTCGCTGCCCGAGCACCTGCAGGCGGGCGGCATCGCCTTCATCGGGTTCGTCGAGGGGATGACGAACCTGATGGAGACCGGCGGGAACGGCTACTCGTGGCCAGGCCGCTACTGGGACGATCTTCCCCCGGCACTCGCTGCCGGCCTGCACGAGCACGCCCAGGAGCTCTCGCCCCAGATGAAGGTGACGCTGATCGCCGGCCGCTGGCTGAGATCGCGCTACTCCGGCGCTCTGTACGCCAAGGGGCAGAACCTCCGCCCCTGGCTGCGGGGCGCATACGACCGGGCACTCGCTGACGTCGACGCTCTACTCCTGCCGACGACACCATGGCGCGCGCACGAGCTGGAGCCGGAGCCTCCGCTCGCCGACAAGGTGCTCCGCGGATGGGCGAACCTCTCGAACACGTACCCGACCGACATGACCGGGCACCCGGCGCTGTCGCTCCCGCTCGCCGAGGCGGGTGGGCTTCCGGTAGGCGTGATGCTCGTCGGGCGCCACTTCGACGACGCAAGGCTGCTCTCGATCGCCGCCACGTGCGAGCGCTCGCTCGGCTGGGCGCCCCGACGGTAGATGGACATCGGGCTGGCCATGTCGACGCACGGGCTGCTCACGCGGGACGAGCGCGATTTCTTCCTGCAGCGCCTGGAGGCGGACGCAATGAGGCCGGTTCAGCTGGCGCAACTCGCCGAGCGGCTCGGATACCACTCGCTGTGGTTCTCCGACCACGTCTGCATGGGCCGCGACCTCGGCGCGAAGCACACCGCGAACGAGTCCGGCACTCGTGCCTATCCGGACCAGCCGGTGATGCTCGACGTGGTCGCGACGATCGGTGCGCTCGCCACGGTGACGGAACGTGTGCGCCTGGCTCCGTCGGTTCTAATCGCGCCGTACCGCCATCCGCTCACGGTCGCGCACCAGTTCGCAACGCTCGACGTTCTCTCGGGCGGCAGGCTGATCATGAGTGCAGGCTCCGGCTGGGATCCGCAGGAGTTCGCCGCCGTCGACGCCGACTTCGAGCACCGAGGCGCCGTCACCGAAGAGTGCATCCAGATCTGGAAGCACGCATGGACGGAGCCGTGGGTGGACTGGCACGGCCGGTTCTACGAGATCACGGACGTGTCGCTCGAGCCGAAGCCGGCGCAGAAGCCGCACCCACCGATCGTGTTCGGCGCGGTCACCGAGACCGGCGCGCGCCGCGCCGCTCGGACGAGCGACGGCCTCTACCCCATGTTCCTCGACGCCTACGCCGATCCAGGACGGTTCGACCCGCTCCGCGAGGTCGTCCTCCGCGAGGGCGAGCGCGTCGGCCGCGACCTCTCGGACTTTCGCCTGTACGCGTTCGCGTCGGGTCTCGTCACCGATCCGGTCGCCGACGGCCGGCGGCGTACGTTGACCGGCAGCGCCGACCAGGTGCTCGGCGACCTGGAGCGTTTCGCCGCCTACGGGTACTCGCACCTGACGATGCACTTCGAGGTCGCCTCCGGGACGATCGAGGAGCTGTTCGAGATCGTCGAGCGGTTCGCAGCGGAGGTGCTGCCGGCGGCGACCGAGCTCGAGGCGGCGCGGCTGCAGTGAAGCCGGCGCGGTTCGACTACGTCGCGGCCGCGTCGACCGACGAGGCGCTCGAGGCCATCGCGGACGACGAGGCCAAGGTGCTCGCCGGCGGGCAGAGCCTCGTCCCGCTCCTGAACATGCGCCTCGCCCGGCCTTCCCTGCTCGTCGACGTCAACCGCGTGCCCGACCTCGACCGCGTGGAGCTGGACGGGAATGTGCGGATCGGTGCGCTCGCGCGTCAGGCGGATGTGCTCGCCTCGCCCGCCGCCGCCGCCGTGCCTGTGCTCGCCGCGGCGCTGCGGCACGTCGGGCATCCCGCCACCCGCAGCCGCGGGACGATCGGCGGCTCGCTTGCGCATGCGGATCCGGCTGCCGAGCTGCCCGCCGTCCTGCTCGCCCTCGACGGAGAGGTCGTCGCCCGGAGCACGACGGGCGAGCGCACGATCGGCGCCGAGGCGTACTTCACGGGTCCGTTCACAACAGCGCTCCGCCCGGACGAGCTGCTGACCGACCTCGTCCTGCCGTGGCAAGAGTCGCGGCCGTTCGGCTTCTCCGAGCTGTCCCGCCGCCACGGTGACTTCGCCCTCACCGGTGCGATCGTGATGCTCCGTCCCGCGCGGGTCGTGCTCTTCGGGCTCGGCGGTGCGCCGGAGCGCAGGGTGCCGGCCGAGCAGGCTCTGGACGAGGGCGCTCCCGCGGCCGAGGTCGCCGAGCTCGCGACGAGAGACCTCGATGCGGTGGACGACGTGCACGCCGACGGGGCGTACCGCCGACGCGTCGCCGCAGTCCTCGTCCACCGTGCCGTCGAGGAGGCACGTTCCGGTGGCTGAGGCCCGTGCCGTGACGGTCTCGGTCGACGGGCGTTCGCGGACCGGCCTCGCCGAGCCGCGGCTCCTGCTCAGCGACTTCCTCCGTCACGAGCTGGGCGTCACGGGCGTTCATGTCGCCTGCGAGCAGGGCGGCTGCGGCGCCTGCACGGTGCTGCTCGACGGCCGGCTCGCCCTCTCGTGCCTGACGCTCGCCGTGCAGGCAGACGGATCGACGATCGACACGGTCGAAGGGCTGGAACAGGACGGCGAGCTCCACCCGATCCAGCAGGCGTTCCAGGCCCGCCACGGGCTTCAGTGCGGCTTCTGCACGCCGGGGATGCTGCTGACGGCGCAGGTGCTGCTCCAGCAGACACCGGAGCCGACGGATGCCGAGATTCGCGACCACCTGTCGGGCAACGTCTGCCGCTGCACCGGGTACGCCGGCATCGTCGCCTCCGTGCAGGAAGCCGCGCGCCTGCTCCGGGAGCAGGCGTCGTGAGCAGGCCGTTCCGGTACGTGGGACGGAGCATCCCGAGAGTCGAGGATCCGGAGCTCCTCGCCGGCCGGGCCCGTTACCTGGACGACATACCGCTGCCGGGAATGCTCGAGGTGGCGTTCGTCCGAAGCCCGTACGCCCACGCCCGCATGGTCGCGATCCGTGCCGACGCGGCGCGCGCGGAGGAGGGCGTCGCACTCGTCGTCACAGGCGACGAGCTCGGCGATGCTCCGGAACTCGTCACCGCCTCGTCACGGCCGGAGGCAGGAACCTGGCGCCGGCCGCTCCTCCCGCGCGACCGTGTCCGCTACGTCGGCGAGCCGGTCGCAGCCGTCGTCGCGTCGACTCGGTACCTCGCCGAGGACGCGTGCGAGCTCGTCGAGGTCGAGTACGAACCGCTGGACGCCGTCGTGGATCCGGAGCAGGCGCTCGGGCGGGACGCACCGTTGCTCCACGAGGGGACCGACTCCAACAACTTCGCGCACATCGAGTTCGAGCACGGCGACGTCGACGGGGCATTCGCCGATGCGGCCCACGTCGTGGTGAAGCGCTTCCATTTCGGACGCACGCATGCAGCGCCGCTGGAGGGCCGCGGCGGGATCGCCGACTGGTCTCGTGACCTGACGGTGTGGTCGTCCACGCAGATGCCGTTCCTTGTACGCTCCATGCTCGCGGGCCTGTACGGGCTGCCCGAGACTCGGGTCCGCGTGCTCGTGCCGGCCGTCGGCGGTGGCTTCGGACTGAAGGTGCACCTCTACGTCGAGGAGGCGGTCCTCCCGCTCCTCTCGCGGCTCGCGGGCGCTCCCGTCAAGTGGGCCGAGGACCGCTACGAGCACCTCGCGGCAAGTGGCCACTCGAAGGAGGTGGTCTGCGAGCTCGAGCTCGCACTCGACGAGGAGGGCACGTTCCTCGCCGTCCGCGGACGGCTGGTCGGCGACGGCGGTGCGCATCAAGGACACCCGTGGACGAGCCTGATCGACCCGCTGTGCGCCGCGGCGATGTTGCCCGGCATCTACGCGATCCCCGCCGTCCGCTACGAGGTCGACGCTCCGGCGACGAACAAGTGCCCCAGCACCGCCTACCGCGGCGTCGGTTGGACGTCCGGCCACACCGCCCGTGAGGCACTGATCGACGACGCGGCGCGGCTGCTCGACCTCGACCCGCTCGAGCTGCGGCTCCGAAACTGCCTGCCCGACGGCGAGCCGGCCGTCTCCGCCACCGGTTGCCGCTACGACGGCGGCAGCTACGCCCAGTCGATCCGCAGGGCGCGCGAGCTCGTCGACTACGAGGCGTTCCGGGAGCGGCAGCTTCGACTGCGCACCGAAGGCAGATACGTCGGGGTCGGCTTCAGTCCCTTCGTCGAGCAGGGCGGATGGGCAGCGGAGATTGCCACCGACATGGGCTTTCCCGGCGCCGGCTACCTCGACTCGGTGGCCGTGACGGTCGAGCCGGACGGGTCGGTCACCGTATCCACGGGGCTCCAGTCGAACGGGCAGGGTCACGCGACCGTTCTCGCCCAACTCGCCGCCGACGGGCTCGGCGTGCGGCCCGAGGACGTCCGCGTCGTGCAGGGCGACACCGCGACCACTGCGTACTCGACCGGCAGCTGGGGCAGCCGGACCGCCGTGATCGCCGGTGGCTCGGTCTTGCGCGCTACGGCAGACGTCCGCCGGAAGCTGCTGCAGATCGCGGCGAACGAGCTGGAGGCCAGCGAGAGCGACCTCGAGCTCGAGGACGCGACGGTCACGGTCCGTGGCTCGCCGAACCGGAGCCTGACCATGGCGGAGGTCGCGGCGGCCGCCTACGGGGCGCGCGCTCCGGCCGGAGTCGACCCGAGCCTCACCGCGACGCGCAGCTACGACCCGCCCGCGACCTACTCGAACGCCTGCATCGCGTGCATCGTCGAGGTCGACGCCGACACGGGCAGGGTGACGATCGAGCGCATCGTCGCCGTCGAGGACTGTGGCACCGTCCTGAATCCGCTCCTCGTCGACGGGCAGGTCGCCGGCGCGATCGCCCAGGGCGTCGGGGCGGTCCTGTACGAGGGGTTGCCGTACGGGGACGACGGCCAGTTCCTC
Organism: Actinomycetota bacterium; assembly: GCA_046734335.1. Taxonomy (GTDB): domain Bacteria; phylum Actinomycetota; class Thermoleophilia; order Gaiellales; family Gaiellaceae; genus DATBLE01. The sequence goes on from JBKPRA010000030.1 coordinate 25,034, forward strand.
GCGGGAAGTCTGGGCGAGTTCCTCTATCCGACGGCACCGGAGCTCCCGGACGTGGAGGTCGACCATCTCGTCACGGCTTCCCCCGTCACCGAGGGCGGGATCAAGGGGATGGGCGAGGGCGGCCTGATCGGTGCGCCGGCCGCGATCGTGAACGCGATCGCCGACGCGCTCTCGCCGTTCGGCGTCTCGTTCGACCAGACGCCGTTGCGACCGTGCGACATCCTGGCTGCGATCGACGCCGGAGTCGCCTCGCCCACGGGCTAGCGCAGCAGGATTATGGTTGTGCCGCCCGTGGTGAGAAGACAGATCGGCACGGACCGGGTGGACGAGATCGTCCGGCTCTGGACCGAGGCGCGACCCGATCTCGATCCCAGACCTATGGCCCCGATCGGTCGGATCCTGCGTCTCGCCCGCCACTTCGACCGCGAGCTCGCCCCGGTCTATCGGGTGAAGGGGCTCGACTTCGGGCTTTTCGACGTTCTGGCGACGCTTCGACGGGTCGGCCCTCCGTACCGTCTGACGCCTGGCGAGTTGGACGACTGGTGCATGGTCACGTCCGGCGGGATGACCGCCAGACTGCAGCGCCTGGAGGAGGCCGGGCTCGTCGCCCGTCGGCAGGATGCGAACGACGGCCGGTTCGTCCGAGTCGAGCTGACCCCGGCGGGGCTCGCCCTGATCGACGACCTCGTCGTCCGCCATCTCGAGCGGGAGGAGGAGCTGCTCGACTCCCTGACGGCGGAGCAGCGCGCCGATGTCGCCGATCTGCTGCGGCAGATGCTCGCGCGGTTCGAGTAGCCGCGACCGCGAAATATCTTGCCATCAAGACGTCTGCCCGTTATGGTCGGCCCGACGTCGCCCTACGCGAAAGGACGTCGATGCAGATCAGCGCGCAGTTCATGCCGGGCGACCTGCCCGTTTTCCAGGAATCGGTGCGCAAGGCGGAGGAGAGCGGATACGCGCGGGCGTACCTCGTCGACGGGCAGCTCCTCTGGCGCAACGTGTTCGTCTACATGGCGCTCGGGCTCGACGCGACCGAGAGGATCCCGTTCGGGACCGCGGTCACGAACCCGTACACGCGCCATCCGTCGGTGCTCGCAAACGCACATGCAACGCTTGCGGAGATCTATCCCGGTCGGGTCATCCTCGGGATCGGCCGCGGTGACAACTCCGTGCGGACGCTCGGCAAGAAGCAGGTGACGACCGATCGGATGCGCGACATCGTCCCGATGCTCCGCGACCTCATGGCGGGAAAGCCCGTCACGGTCGAAGGGCACGAGGTCCGCAGTCTGTGGTCGAACGAGGCGGACGTGCCCATCCTGATGGCGGCGAGCGGCCCCCGAAACCTCCGCCTCGCCGGTGCTCTGGCCGACATCGTGATGATGCAGGTCGGTGTGAATCCCGAAGCCTGCCGGTGGGGGGTGGAGCAGGTCCGCGCCGGCGCCGAGGCTGCCGGACGAGACCCGGCGGACGTCGAGATCACGCTCTACACGGCGATGGTCGTCTCCGACGACCTCGACTACGCGCGCACCCAGACGAAGTGGGCCGCCGCCTGTGCCCGGAACCACCTCGTAGACGTGGCGCGCCGCGTCCCCGACCACGGGATGCCGGAGCCGATCATGCGGCTGGTGAACATGCCGGACAGCCACTACGACTACGCCGGGCACCTCGATCCGTCGGTCGAACGCGGGGAGTATCCGACGGAGGTTCTCGACGACTTCGCGTTCAACGGCTCGCCAGAGCGGATCGTCGAGATGCTGCATGCCCTCGCGGAAGTCGGTGTCGACGAAGTCGCGCCGTGCTACCTCAACGGACGCCTCGAGGAAATGGAGATCGTCGGCCGCGAGATTATCCCGGCCGTGGCGGCATTGCCCGCCTAGGAGCGTTTCGGAAACGACCGCTGACCGGACCAAAGGAGGGAACGTGTCGTACGTCGGACAGTCGATGCCGATGATGACGAACGCCCAGCTCGCCGCCGGCAAGGGCACATTCGTCGACGACGTCCAGCTTCCGGGGATGACGTTCATGGCCGTCCTGCGCAGCCCGTACGCGCACGCGCGGATCCGCGGGATCGACGCCTCCGCCGCAGCGGCCCTTCCCGGCGTCCTCCAGGTGGTCACCGGCGAGGAGATCGGACAGCAGACGAACCCGATCCCCGAGACGTACGACACCGCCGCCGTGGGTGCGAAGGGGGTGAACTGGTACGCGCTGTGCGTCGATCGCGCGCGCTTCGTCGGTGAGGCGGTGGCCGCAGTCGTGGCCGAGGACCGCTTCACCGCGTACGAGGCGCTCGATCTGCTCGAGGTGGACTACGAAGAGCTGCCAGCGGTCGCGGATCCCGAGAAGGCTCTCGAGCCCGACGCACCGTTGGTCGAGCCCGAGTGGGGCGACAACCTGATGGCCAGTCGCGACATCCGCCTCGGCGACCCGGACCAGGCCTTCGCGGACGCCGACGGCGTCGTCGAAGGAGTCGTCAAGTCCGCCCGGATCACAGGCGCGGCGATCGAGCCTCGCGGCTGCGTCGCCTCCTGGGACCCGTACAAGGAGACGCTGACGTTCTGGGACTCGACTCAGGCACCACACGCGGTCCGCATGTACCTCGCGAAGACGCTGGGAATCCAGGACACGTCGATCCGTGTCATCCAGCCGCACGTGGGCGGCGCATTCGGGCTGAAGCTCCCGACCTTCCAGGAAGAGCCGCTCTGCGCCTATCTCTCGATGAAGGTCGGGAGGCCGGTGAAGTGGATCGAGACGCGCGCCGAGAACCTGCTCGTCGGCGGCCACGCCCGCGACACGAGCTTCCGCTACCAGGCCGCCTACAAGGACGACGGCGAGCTCACCGGGATCCGGCTCGACGTGATCGCCGACGTCGGGGCGCCGAGTGCGCTCTGCGGGTGGGGCATGTCCTTCGTGACCTGGTACTGCCTCCCCTGCGTCTACAAATGCGAGAACTCGGAGACGCACCTGCGTTCGGTCGTGACCAACAAGTGCCCCTGGAACGCGTACCGTGGCTACGGGAAGGACGCCGCGTCGCTCCTGATGGAGCGGATCATGGATCACGTCGCAAGGGCGACCGCGATCGACCGGGCGGAGATCCGGTTCCGCAACTTCGTCCAACCCGAGGATTTCCCGTATCCGCAGGTCTCGGGCGCCATGCTCGACAGCGGCAACTACCCGGGCGCGTTGCGCAAGGTGATGGACATGATCGACTACGAGGGCTTCCCGGCCCTGCAGGTGCAGGCGCGGCAGGAAGGCCGAAGGATCGGGCTGGGCATCGCGATGGAGCTGACGCCCGAGGGCTGCTCGATGCCCGGCTCGCTGATGCTGAACGGAACCGACTCGACAGAGGTACGGATCACGCCGAACGGCAACGTGATCGTCCTCACCGGCATCACCTCCCCCGGCAGCGGGAACGAGACCGGGATCGCGCAGATCCTCGCCGACGCGCTCCACTGCGACATCTCTCGCATCAGCGTGGTGCAGGGCGACACCGAGACGTGCCCCTGGGGCTTCGGCAACTACAGCTCGCGGAGCATCATCATCGGCGGCTCCGCAGGACAGGTCGCCGGCGAGGAGATCCACGAGAAGATGCGCCTGGTCGCGGCGAACATGCTCGAGGCCTCGGTCGACGACATCGAGGTCGTCGAGGAGCGGTTCGCGATCCGCGGCTCGCCGGCGAGCGCGGGCGTGACCTTCGAGGAGGTGGCACGCGAGGTCTACTCGAACCCGCACGGCAAGAACATGGACGGCATCGAACCCATGCTGCAATCGGTGCGTCAGTGGAAGATGCCGAACGTCTACCACCAGCCCGAGACACAGGGACGGTTCAGCGCCTACCCGTCATGGCCGTACGGAGCCGCGGCAGCGATCGTCGAGGTCGATCCCGACACCGGCCACGTCAAGATCCTGCGCTACTGCCTCGTCGAGGACGCCGGGACGATCGTCAACCCACTTCTCGTGGACGCCAACCTCCACGGCGGGATCGCGCAGGGGATCGGTGGAGCGATGTTCGAGCGGATCGCCTACGACGAGGCAGGGCAACCGCTGACGGCGACGTTCATGGACTACACCCTGCCGACTGCGGTGGAGCTGCCGCGACTCGAGATCGGCCACCAGCAGACGCCGGCCCCCTTCACTCCGCTCGGGACGAAAGGCGTCGGCGAATCCGGCGTCGGGGGCACGCTCGGGTCGCTCTGCAGTGCGATCGAGAACGCGTTGCCCGAGGCCGACCTGCACCTGTCCGAGCTGCCGCTGACCCCGAGCAGGATCTGGCAGGCGATCCAAGACGCGCCCGCCCGGGCCCCCGCGGCCGCGTAAGGAGCCGAGATGCTCACGGCCGACTTCGAGTTCCACGCGCCGACCGACCTGGCCCAAGCGGTACAGCTGCTCGCCGAGAAAGGGCCGGGAGCGAAAGTCCTTGCGGGCGGGATGAGCATGGTCCCGACGGTCAACCTCGGCCTGCTGCGCCCCGAGTGCATCGTCTCGCTCAACCACGTGGCGGGCCTCGACTTCGTCGACGACTCCGGCGAGGAGCTACGGATCGGCGCGCTCGTCCGCCACGCGCGAATCGTCGCCGACCCGGTGATCCGCTCGTACGCGCCCGCGCTCGTTGCAGCAGCATCCGTGATCGGCGACGTCCAGGTCCGGAACCGCGGGACGATCGGCGGCAGCGTCGCCCACGCCGATCCGGCCGCCGATTACCTGCCAGTTCTCGTCGCGTTCGATGCCGCGATCGTCCTGCAGGGGCCCAATGGGCAGCGTGAGCTGCCGGCGCGGGACTTCTTCCTCGACGTGATGCTGACCGCGCTCTCGCCGGAGGAGATCGTGTCCGAGATCCGCGTGCCCAAGCTGCCGGCGGGCGCCGGGTCCGGCTACGCGAGGCTCGCCCGCGTCGAGGGCAGCTTCGCGATCGTCAACGCAGCGGCTGTCGTCGACGGGACGCACTGCGTGATCGGGATCGGCGGCGCCGTGCCGGCCCCGGTCGTCGTCCAGGTCGACCTCGACACGACGCACGCCGGCCAAGCGACGCTCGAGCGCGTCGCGGCTGCCGCCCGGGACGCCTGCGCCGACGCCTACGACGACCTCAGCGGCAGCGCCGACTACCGCCGCGCGATGGCAGGCGTCTATGCACGGCGTGCCGTCGAGCTCGCACTCGAAGCCTGCGACGGGCAGAGGGAGGAGCGTTGAAGACTTCCGTGACGGTCAACGGCACGCGGCGCGACGTCGAGATCGACCCGCGCCTGACGCTCGTCTACCTGCTGCGCGAGACCCTCGGCCTGACCGGCACGCATGTCGGCTGCACGACGGGGAACTGCGGCGCTTGCACCGTTCTCCTCGACGGCAAGACCGTCAAAGCGTGCTCGATCTTCGCCGCGGACGTGAACGGCTCGGAGATCCTCACGATCGAGGGCCTGTCCGCGGGCGTGCGCGAGCTGCACCCCGTGCAGCAGGCGTTCGTCGACCACCAGGGCCTGCAGTGCGGGTTCTGTACGCCGGGAATGGTGCTCTCAGCACTCGCGCTGCTCGAGGAGAACCCGAAGCCGACCGAGAACGACATCCGGCACGCGATCTCCGGCAACCTCTGCCGCTGCACGGGCTACCAGTTCATCGTCGAGTCGATCCAGGCTGCGGCCGCGGCGCGCGGCTGACCATGGAGGTCAGCCAGACACAGGTCTTCCCGTACCCTCGGCAGCACGTGTGGGACAAGCTGATGGACTTCGGAGTGCTCGGCCGGACACTGCCGGGGATCGAGGCGCTGGAGCCCCTCGACGAGGAGAGCTGCCGCCTGTCGGTGAAGGTGCTCGTGCCGAGCATCACCGGCAACTACGACGGGACTGTCCGCGTGGTCGAGAAGCAGCCGATCGACAGCTATCGCCTGCGGGGGGAGGCCAAGGGGCGGCTCGGCTGGGTCAAGGGGGACGCGCTGTTCGAGCTCGTCGATGCCGCCGGCCAAACCCAGGTGTCCTCGACGATGAACATCCAGACCGGAGGCGTCCTCAGCGGCGTCGGCCAGCGGTTCATGCAGGCCGTTGCGAAGAGCATGATCCGGGACTTCTTCTCGGCGTTCGGCACGGAGCTCGAGCGGGCAGAACCTGCCGGGGCCGCCTGATCTCGATGACCACGGTGCTCGAGATCCCGATCTGCGCTGAGGACGGAACGCCGAGTGGCGAAAGCGTCCGCCTGGAGGCGCCGCCGCCCGAGACCTGGCGCCTCGAGTCCGGGTCGGTGGTCGAGCTTCGTAGGTTCCGCGAGCTGACGCGCTTCGGCTGCGGCTGCATCTGGGAGGATCGGCTCGGCTACGTCGCTGTCGAGCGCAGAGGCGAGGCGTAAAGGAGGAGAAATCCAGGGCTACGACCACCCGCGCCTCAAGCGGCGAAAACCTCGAGCAACGCGCGGTGGTTGGAGAGGATCTCCTCAGGCTCGAGCTGGAATGTCGGTGGGAAGAGCACGGCGAGGTCGAGGTCGTCCCATGCCTCGAGCTGCCGCCGGCACTGGTCCGGCGTGCCGGCGATCGCGAACGTGTCGATCATCTCCTCGCTGACGGCCTCGATCATTCCGCCCGGGTCACCCTGCGCAGCCGCGTCACGGATCGCAGCCGCCTCCCGCTGGAACCCGTGAAGCTCGAACATCACGTCGAAGTACGGGATCACTGAATAGAAGGCGATGTGGTGGCGAGCCCAACGGCGTGCTGTCACTGCGTCTTCGTGGACGGCCGCCGTGATCGCAGCGGCACGCTCGAGGGTGGCGAGGTTCCGACCCGATCGTGCGGCGCCGCGCTCGAGGTGCGGCGCCGCGAACTCGCGGACGTACCGCGGTGTCGAGAGCACGTTGTAGAGCACTCCGTCGGCGATCTCGCCGACGAGCTCGCACATCCCGGCCTGCACGGCGGCGAGGACGATCGGGATCCGCGCGCGCTCCTGCCGAAGTGGCCGGCGGTAGTCCTCGATCCGGTAGAGCTCGCCGTCGTAGTCGAAAGACGATCCGTCGTGGGCTGCCTTCCAGGCGCCGCGCATCACGTCCACGTACTCGCGGATCCGCCGGGCCGGGCGCTCGTAGCTCATTCCGTGGAAACGGCGGTTCCAGTCCGGCGGCCCCGTACCAAGGCCGTAGAGAAACCGACCGCCGGAGAGCTCGTCGAGGTTCGCGGCGACAAGCGACGCGAGGATCGGACTCCGCGCCCAGATCGCGACTCCGGTGCCGAGCCGGATGCGCTTCGTCCTGGCAGCAACGGCGGCCAGCGGAACGAACGGCTCGCGGTTGATCTCAACGTGCCAGACGCTGTCGAGCCCGGCGTCTTCTGCCGAGACACCGAGCTCGACGACATCGGCGAGCGACATGCCATCGCCTGAGAACAGCATCCCGATCTTCGTGGGCACGTGTCAGCCCCAGTAGCGGTGACAGAACGAGATCTTCAGGTTCTCGGCCTGGTCCGCATGGTCGGGCCCGTGCTTCGACCAGTCCTTCGTCCAGCGCTGGACGTTCGCCGCCACGGCCGGGTCGGAGACGATCGCCTGCCAGTTGGCGAGGTCGTCGACCGCCATGAGGTCGAAGTGCGTGAACTCCTCCCGACCCTGGACGCTGTCGACGACGCGCCAGCACGAGTAGTCGATGATGTGCGGGTTCTGCCGAAACGCGGGGTAGTCGATCTCGCGGATGAACTTCGCGTACTCCTCCTCGCTCAGCTCCCGAGGCGTGTAGGTGAGCAGCACGAGTTGCTTGGCCATTCCTGCCTCCTCTAGACGACGTCGTGTAGATCATCACACCGCTGCGTAGAGTTCCCGCGTGGACGTGCGAATCGACCCGTTCGCGGTCGAGATCCTGAAGGACAAGCTCGCCGCAACGGCGGACGAGATGGGCGTCGTTCTCGCGCGGACGAGCATGAGTCCGATCGTGTACGAGGTGCTGGATTTCGCCTGCGGACTCACCGATGCACAGGCGCGGGTCGTTGCCCAGACGAACGGGCTGACGCTCTTCACGGGGACCTTCGGACCGCAGGTGGAGAGCGTGATCGCCGACTACGGCCTGGACGGAATGCGCCCGGGAGACGTCTTCGCGACGAACGTCCCCTATCGGGGTGGCACGCACACGTGCGACGTCTGCCTCGTGAAGCCGATCTTCGCCGCCGGCCAGGTGGTCGCGTTCGCCGTCTCGATCACGCACTGGATCGACATCGGCGGAAGCGTGCCCGGGAGCATCCCGCCGGACGCGACCGACATCTACCAGGAGGGACTGCGACTTCCCGGCGTCCGCGTCTACGACGCCGGCCGACGCAACGACCCGGTCGTCGCGCTGATCGCGGCCAACATCCGCCTCCCGCGCACGGGCATCGGCGACCTCAACGCGGGCGTGGCCGCCGTCGCGATCGGCGAGCGCCGCCTGCTCGAGGCATGCGAGCGGTACGGGCTCGACCTGGTGCTCGCATCGTTCGAACGCGTGCTCGAGCACGGCGAGCAGACCGCCCGAGCCGCCCTCCGGCGCATCCCCAACGGCCTCTATCGCGCCGACGGCGTGATCGACGGGGACGGGGTCTCCGGTGCACATCTCCCGATCACGGTCGCGGTCACCGTCGGCGACGACTGGGTGCACGCCGACTTCACCGGTTGTGCGCCTCAGGCGGCGGGACCGGTCAACTGCTCGACCGGAGCACTGCTCTCCGCCTGCAAGACCGTTGTGCGGGCGATCACCGCGCCCGGCGCGCGGTCGAACGACGGGTTCTTTGCGCCGTTCTCGCTGACGATCCCACCGGGGACGGTGTTCAGCGCGGAGCCCCCCGCCTCGACCGGCTGGTACTACGAGGGCGCCGCGTTCGCGAACGATCTCTTCTGGAAGGCGCTTGCGCCGGCGTGCCCCGACCGCCTCGGCGCCGGCTCCTACACGAGCCTCTGCTGCTCATATGTGGTCGGCCACGACGCGGGGACGAGCGAGCTGTTCGTGCTCGCCGAGCCGAACGTCGGGGGTTGGGGAGGCAGCGCGCTGGGCGACGGCGAGAGCGCGCTGATCGCGACCACCGACGGCGATACCTACAACTTCCCGGCCGAGGTCGTGGAGGCCCGGTTTCCCGTCCTCGTCGAGCGCTACGAGCTGAACGTGGCCGCGGAGGGCGGCGCCGGCAGGAACCGGGGCGGGTTCGGCGTCGTCCGTGAGTACCGGCTGCACGGCGGCGTCGACAGCTACGGGTACGGCTCGATCGGCGGCTCGGAGCGCAGGCCGTGGGGCCTCGCCGGCGGCAGCGAGGGAACGACGAACTACCTCGAGTACGTCCGCGAAGGCGTGGAGGAGCGCTGGGGCCGGGTCGCGCGGGTCTCGCTCGAGGAAGGGCAGCTCGTCCGCTCCGTGACGGGTACCGGCGGCGGCTTCGGGGATCCGCGCGAGCGGGAGCCGGAGCGGGTCCGGGAGGACGTCCGCGACGGCTACGTGACGCTCGAGTGCGCGCGTGACGTCTACGCCGTCGCGCTCGACCCGGAGACCCTGGAGGTCGACGCCGCCGAGACCGCTGCGCTGCGAGCCGGATGAGGCTCCGGCTCGCGACGGACATCGGTGGCACCTTCACCGACCTGGTCGGCTTCGATGAGCAGACGGGTGCGCTGACGATCGGGAAGGCCTCCACGACTCCGGACGACCTTCCGCACGGCGTGCTCGACGCGGTGGCCGCCGCAGGCGTCTCGCTGGAGGACGTGGCGGAGCTGGCGCACGGGACGACGGTCGTCATCAATGCACTGACGGAGCGGCGCGGGGCGCGCACAGCGCTCGTCACCACGTACGGCTTCCGCGATGTGCTCGAGATCGGGCGCGGGAACCGGCCGGACATGTACAACCTCGTGTCGCGAAAGCCGCCGTCGTTCGTTCCCCGCCGGCACCGGTTCGAGGTTCGCGAGCGCGTCGACCGTCACGGCACCGTGCTCCGGCCGCTCGAGCTCGACGGCCTAAATGCAGTGATCACCACCTGCAGGCGCGACGGCATCGAGGCGATCGCCGTCTGTCTCCTGCACTCGTACGCATATCCGGCGCACGAGCAGGCCGTCCGCGACGCATTGGTGGCCGCCCTCCCTCAGGTCCCCGTGACGATCTCGTCGGAGATCACCCGTGAATGGCGCGAGTACGAGCGCTCAAGCACAGCCGTGCTGAACGCATACGTGCAGCCTGCCGTCGAGCGGTATCTCGGCGCGCTCGAGCAGCGGCTGCACGAGGAAGGGCTTCGCAGATCGGTTCGCATCGTCCAGTCCAACGGAGGCACGACCTCGCTTCGCGCCGCGAGGGCGATGCCGATCAGGCTGGTCGAGTCGGGGCCTGCGGCAGGGGTGATCGGGGCGGCGCGGCTCGGTGAGCGTCTCGAGGAGCCCAACGTCCTCTACCTGGACATCGGCGGAACGACCGCGAAGTGCTCCTTGATCGAAGACGGCGAGCCCAAGACGACCACCGAGTACCGGATCGAGTGGCGGCCCGACTACGCCGGCTATCCGATCATGGTGCCGGTCGTCGACATCGTCGAGATCGGCGCCGGGGGAGGATCGATAGCGTGGATCGACGACGGTGGGTCCGTCCGCGTCGGTCCACGGAGCGCGGGAGCCGAGCCCGGGCCCGCGTGCTACGGCCGCGGAGGCGAGAGCCCGACAGTGACCGACGCGAAGCTCGCAGCCGGCGTCCTCGATCCTGACTTCTTCCTGGGCGGACGTCTGCGGCTCGACCCGGAGCTCGCCCGGGACGCACTGCGCCGGCTGGGAGACGGCCTCGGCCTGGCGCCGGCGGAGCTGGCGAACGGGATCATCAGGCTCGTGAACGCGAACATGATCAGCGCGCTCAAGCTCGTCTCGGTCCGGAGGGGTCATGACCCTCGCGACTTCGTGCTGGTCGCCGCGGGTGGCGGGGGAGCCATGCACGCGGCAGCGCTCGGAGCGGAGCTCCAGGTCAAGCGTGTCGTCGTCCCACCGCATGCCGGCGTCTTCTCCGCCTGGGGAATGGGCCTGGCCGAGGCGCGCGCAGACGCCGCACGGACACGCGTGCTCGAGGTGTCGACGTCGACCGCGCAGGAGCTCGACGCTGTTTTCGGCCAGCTCGTGCGGGAGGTGACGGAGGCCCTCGTGGCCGAGGGCGGAGACGCCGGTTCGGCCCGCCACGAGCGATCGGCCGACATGCGCTACCGCGGCCAGGAGCACGCGGTGCGAGTGCCGATCGCCCCCGGGCCGGTCTCGGTCGTGGCCGTCGAGGCGGACTTCCACGCCCTCCACCGGCAGAAGTACACCTTCGATCTCGAGGGCGACCCGGTCGAGGTCGTCACCTGCCACGTCTCCGCATTCGGCGGGCGCGCGCCGGTGCCGTACCCGCCTCCCCCGGCCGGCACCCCCGCTCCGGCTGCGAAAGGCCGCCGCAGCGTCGACTTCGACGCCGACGGGGTGCACGAAGCAATGGTCTTCGACCGCCGGGACCTGCCGGTCGGCTTCGAGGCTCCCGGGCCGGTCGTGGTCGAGGACGAGACGACGACTGCGCTCGTCCATCCCGGCCAGACACTCGAGGTGGACGAGGCCGCGAACCTCGTCGTCTGGCTCGGCTAGAGAGCGAGTGCGGTCCAGGCCTCTTTGCGGCCCGGAACGTCGTAGCCGAACGCATCCGGGTCGGACCCGACCTGCTCCGCGAGCTCGAGCGCGATGCGTTGCACGAACACTGTCAGCGGAAAGATCGAGAGCGGCTCGGGCAGCGTGGTCTCGGACAGCACGTGGACACGCCCCCCGCACTGCTCGGTTGCGCGCGCGACTGCGAGCAGCCGCTCCTGCCCCGGTCCACCGCCGTCGAGGCACACGAGCGCGTCGCGCTCGTCGACTGCGACGGACGGACCGTGGAAGAACTGCTCCACCGACAGCCCCTCTGTCGCGATCCGTGACGTCTCGCGGATCTTCAGCGCGCCCTCCGCCGCCGTCCACTGGTTGGGCCCGGCACCGATCAGCTCGAGCAGCCTGGGCGGCGGCTGCACGCCGAGGTCGCGCGCGAGCGCCGCCTCCACCGCGTTGGGGACCTCGTCCACGCCGTCGAGAGATGCGCCGAGGGCGACGGCGAGCTGCGCCAGCCGCATCAGGGCGCCGAGGTGGCTCGCCGTGAACGCCGCGCAACGCTCCTGCTCGACCGTCTCGATGTCGACGCCGGGAGAGCCCCGGCCGCCGATGACGACGACGGGCACCGAACCAGCGCCGCGCTGACGTTCGAGCACCTCGGTCGAGAAGCGCTTCGTGTTCCGGTGGCTCATGACGAGAACCGCGTCCTGCTCACCGAGCCGCAGGTTGTACTGGGCCGCGTCCATCGCCTGGACGGCCGCGGCCTCGACGCCCGCCTCCCGGAACAACCAGACGGCGTGGTTCGCCGCATGCCAGCTCGTCCCGGTGCCGACGACGACCAGGCGGCGTTCGCGGAGCCGGTCGGCCTGCGTCTCGACGGCCGCGACGTCTCCGAGCAGCGTCCTCAGATCGTCCGGCTGGCGCCAGATCGTGTCGCGCATCACGCTCGTCATTTCGCCGACTCCGCGGCGACGGGGTCGTCGCCACTGGAGCGAGGCCTGCGCGCCAGGCGGCGCAACGGGTCCAGAGACCAGTCTCCGGGCCACGGGATCTCCCTGCCGCCGGTTATCCCGTTCGGACGAAGGACGAGCGTCAGCACCAGGACCACCGCGAGGACGAAGTTCGCCGTGCCGGACGGCGGTCTGACATCGCCGAGCCCGTTGACCTCCCAGCGCCGGAAGGCTTCGTAGATGACGGTCACGAAGTAGCAGCCCACGACGGCGCCGGTGACGCTCGTCATGCCGCCGACGACGAGCATCACGATCGTGAGCAGGACGATGTTGAAGCCCTGGTTGAAGAAGAAGTCGTCGGGCCCGAACGTGACGAAGTAGTGGCCGTAGAGCGCTCCGGCAACGCCGACGACGAAGCCGGAGAGAACCCACGCGACCGCCCGCTCGACCGACACCCGGACACCCACCGACTTGGCGGCCCGCACGTTCTCGCGCGAGGCGCGGAGCCGCAGCCCACGCCGTGACTGCTTGAACACGAACGCGACGCCGATGAAGATCAGCGCCCAGACGAGCACCGAGACGAAGGTCGTCGTCTGCGGAACCCCGATCTGCGTGCTCGTCCCGCGCGTGATCGCGGACGTCTGAACGTCGAAGACGTAGACGATGATGAGCAGCGCGAGCGTCCCGATCCCTGCCTCGACGCCGGCCAGCCGGACGATCGGCGCCGCCGTGATCAGGGCGAAGAGCGTCGCGACCCCCGCACCGGCGAGGGTCGCCTCGAGCGGGCTGAGCTTCGCCGGCAGGATCCAGGAGCCGAGCCAGCTCGGCATGGACAGATAGGTGAACTTCTTGATCTCGGGCGGAATGGTCAGCAGCGCCGACATGTAGGCGCCGATCGCCATGAACGCGATGTGGCCGAACGACAGGACGCCCGAGTTGCCGCTGAACATCTGGAGGCCGAGAACGACCATCAGCGTCAGGAACAGCCTGACGGCCGTGTCCTTGTAGACGACGTTGCCGAAGCCGTCGACGAGCGCCCACGTGATCACCAGGAACGCGCAAAGCGCGAGCGGCGGCCAGGCGACTCTTGCCGCAGGCTCGGCTCGCCGTAGTGCCGTCACGCCGCGCCTTCGGCCGGCGCAGGACTCCGACGCACGCGCCGCCAGAGGCGCTTGACCGCGTCGCCGCGAATCGAGACGAGGCCGTTCGGGATCAGGACGAGAATCGCGATCACCACCAGGAACGCGAAGAGCTGCGTGTGGCTCTTCAGCGTGATCGGCAGCGTCGCCTGAAGCGCGTTGATGATCGCGCCCAGGACGAATCCGCCCAGGGCTGCGCCGCCGAGACTCCCCAAACCGCCGATCACCCCGCCGACGAACGCGACGAAGAGTGGCCCCTGACCGATGTCAGGCGCGACCGCCCCGGTACGCAGGACGTACAGGACGGCCACTGCTGCCGCGAGGACGCCGGTGATGCCGAAGGCCGCCGAGATCACCCAGTTCGCCCTCACCCCGGTCAGCTGGGCCATCCGGAAGTCCTCCGACGACGCCCGCAGCTGGATGCCGAGCGTCGTCTTCTTGAGCAGCAGGGTCAGCCCGATCAGCAGAGCACCGGTGACGATCCAGGTCGCGATCTCCAGCCGGGAGATCAGCACCCCGCTGACGTCGATCTGGTTCGTCAGCCACGGGTACGGCTCGACTCCCTTCTGCGGCCCCGTGCCGATCGTGGAGTCGAAGCGGTGTGCGAGGCCGAAGACGTCGGTCCAGGCGAGCTGCTGGATGCCGTAACTGACGGCAAACGACGTGACGAGCAGCACGACGGGCGAGGCGTTTCGCACTGGCCGAAATGCGATCAGCTCCATCAGCAGCGAGAGGATCGTCACGACCAGGACGGTCATCAGGATCATCCCGAGCCAGCCCCAGCTCCGCGTGAAGAACATCACGTAGGCCCCGGCCATGATCAGCTCGCCGTAGGCGAAGTTCATCAGCCCCATGACGTTGAAGAGGAGCGCGAGCCCCAGCGCCATGACGGCGAAGAGGCTCCCGTAGGCGAGCGAGTCGAGCGTGTACTGGATGCCCTCGCCTGCCCCGACGATCAGGGACAGCACGAGCACGACCAGAAGGACGGTGACGACGAAGCCGCCCGAGACGGCGGCGTAGCGGCGAGGGCCCTCGTTCATCTCAGACCGTCTCCGCCAGCCCGATGTAGGCCGTCTCGAAGTCGCCCATGCGGGCGAGCTCGTCGGCCGTTCCCTGGAACTGGATTCGCCCGCCCGAACGCATCACGTAGGTCCGGTCGGCGACCTCGATCGTCCGCGCTGCGTTCTGCTCGACGAGCAGGATCGTCACCCCTTCCTCCTTCAGCTCCTGCAGGATCTCGAACACCTGGTCGACGATCAGCGGAGCGAGACCCAGCGTCGGCTCGTCCAGGAGAAGCAGCCGGGGGCGCGAAAGGAGCGCCCGGGCGATCGCGAGCTGCTGCTGCTCGCCGCCCGACAGCTTCGAGCCCGGACGATCGTAGAGCGACCCCAGCACCGAAAAGCGCTCGCACATCTTCTGGACGTCGGCCTGTGCCGCGCGCCGGTCGCGCCGGGCGGATGTGCCGATGTGCAGGTTCTCGCCCACGGAGAGCCGACCGAAGATCCGGCGGTTCTCCGGGACGAGCGCGATGCCCCGCCGCAAGATTGCGTCCGGAGAGAGACCCACGATCGACCCGCCCTCGAAGGTGATCGCTCCCGACGTGGGCTTGTTCACACCGGTGATCGTCCACAGCGTCGTCGACTTGCCCGCGCCGTTGTGACCGACGAGGCCGACGAGTTCGCCCTTGTTGACCTCGAGCGAGAGATCGTTGACGGCCGTGACCCGTCCGTAGTGGACCGACACGTCAGTGAGCTGCAGCAAGCTTCGCTCCCTTCTCGCCGAGATAGGCGACCACGACTCGCCTGTCGGTCCGGATCTCCTCCGGCGTACCGACGGCGATCGTCTTCCCGTAGTCGAGGACCTGGATCCGCTCGCACACCCGGAAGATGATCCGCATGTCGTGCTCGACCAGGAGCACGCCGCAGCCGAGCTCGTCGCGCAGCGTTGCGATCGAAGTCGTCAGGGCGCGGCTCTCGGCATCGTCGAGCCCGGCAGCCGGCTCGTCCAGTAGCAGGAACCGAGGCGCTACGGCCACCGCCCGCGCGATCCCGACGCGGCGCTCGTCGCCGTGCGGAAGTGCGCTCGCCGGCAGGCGGGCGACGTGTGTCAGGCCGAGCCCTTCGATCAGCTCCCACGCGCGCTTCCGCGCGGCTCGGCGGTTGAGCCCGGATCCGAGGGCACCCAGCTCGACGTTCTCGAAGACCGACAGACCCGGGAACGTGGCGATGTCCTGGAACGTGCGGACGAGGCCACTCGCGACGCGTCGGTGCGGGGGCCAATGGCTCATGTCCACTCCGTCCACCGTCACGGTCCCGCCCGTGAGCGGGACGAAGCCGCTGACGGCATTCATGAACGTCGTCTTGCCCGCGCCGTTCGGGCCGATCAGGCCCATGATCTGTCCCTGCTCGAGCGTCAGATCGACGCCGTCGACGGCCCTGACGCCCTCGAAGTGGACGCGGATGCCCTCCGCAACCAGCTTCGCGGGCTCAGGACCGTCGACGGCGCTTTCCACGCTGTTGCTCCTACTGACTCGCTACCGGACCGCCGGTGGCTTGCCCGTGCACGGGCTGCCGTCGCCGATGGTCGGGACCGTGTTCACCTTCGTGGTGGCGATCTGCTTGTCGACGCCGTTCGTCCACAGCTCCACCGAGTACGCGGCGGGCTGCGGCCGGTGGCACTTCGCGGTGAACTTCATCCTGCTGCCGAAGTAGTTGACCCTCACCGGACCGCCGAAGAGCGCCTTCGCCATCTTCGTGCCGTCAGTGCCTCCGGCTGCCTTGATCGCGGCGACGATCGCGTCCGCCAGGGCGTAACCCGGCAGCGCGTAGTGGTTGCCGAGCGGGGTCTTGTACGCCGCCCGGAACTGCGTGGCGATCGTGCGCACCTGCGGCGTCTGCGTCCCGGTGCAGTAGGTCGGCAGGCACGCGAAGCCGAGTGCGTAGAAGTTCGACACCTTGCCGCCGACCTGGCGGACGAGCGTCCCGTTCACGGACGCATTCGTCAGGATCGCCGTCTTCAAACCGGCGTCGCGGATCGACCGCACGAGCTGCGATCCGTAGGGCTGCCACGACCCGTCGTAGATCACGTCACAGCCCTTGACCTTGCCGCGCAGGCGCGTGATCTGCGAGGAGAGGTCGAGGTTCGGGCCGCCGACGAAGGTGTCCTCGCCGCAGACCGTGCCGCCGAGCTGAGTCCAGCGGGCCTTGAAGTAGTCCGCCGTCGCCTTCGAGTACTCGAGCGACGTGTCCTTGAAGATGTATGCGCGCTTCAGGCTCGGCCGGTTCTTGCGGAACCATTCCGCCCCGGCCGTTCCCTCGGTGTCGGAGCCGAGGCCCATGGAGCCGCCGTAGTCACCGACGATCGCCGGCGTGGCGACCTTGGGTGACGACGCGCAGAGCGCGATGCCCGGCACCTTGTGAGCCTTCGCCGCGTTGATCGCCGGGAACGAGAAGTCGAAGTCGCAGGTGGCGATGATCGCGACCGCACCCTTCGAGATCAGCTCCTCCGCGTTCGTCGCCGCAGTCGGCTTGTCCGATTTCGTATCGATCCATTGGACGTTGATCTTCCTGCCGAGCACGCCGCCCGCCTTGTTGATCTGCGCCATCCGCATCTGGAACAACTGACCGGACTGCAGGTCGTACGGGGCGAGGATGCCGGTCTTCGCGGCCGAGATTCCGATCAGGATTGGTCCGGAGGCATTCCGGCTGCCTGACGCGCTCCCGACCGTCAGAGCCGTGACGAGCGCCCCGAGCGCCAGGACGGCGCCGAGCAGGGCGAGTCGCTTCCTCATTCTTCCTCCCTTCGAGCCGCAGAGGTGCGGCCGTCGCTCACGGTGTGTCGACTCTAAGAGAATCCGCCGTTGTATACAAAGACCATCGTTCGTCGGCGACGGGGCGTCACCGGGCCGCCCACCCACCGTCGACGAGGATGCTCTCTCCGTGGATGTACGCCGCCGCGTCGGAGGCGAGGAACACCGCGAGCGGCGCGATGTCCGCGACCACCCCGACCCTGCCGTACGGCGTGCCATCGAGGTACATCTGCTCGTAGTCGGGGTCTTCGAGCAGCTTTTCGTTCATCGGCGTCCGTATGTTGCCGGGGGCAATGGCGTTCACGCGGATTCCCGCGGGCGCCAGCTCGACCGCGAGTGCCTTCGTCAGCAGCTCGACCGCTCCCTTGGTCGCGCAGTACGCGGCCGAGTTCGGGAATGCGATCTGGCCGGCGATCGACGAGACGAAGGTCACCGACGAGTCGCGGCCGAGGTGCGGAACCGCGGCCTTCGTGAGCGCGTAGGGCGCCCGGACGTTCACGCGCCACTGCAGGTCGAAGTCCTCGAGCGGCGCCTCCGCGAGCGGACTCGGGAGGAAGATGCCGGCCATGTGCAGGAGCGACGTGATCGCCCCGAACGCAGCGAGCGTCTCCTCGACGATCCGCCCCGCAGCGGCATCGTCGACGAGATCGACCGCGACGACGTGGTGCTCGCCGCAGCGCGCCGCGCACCGCGCCAGCCGCTCCTCGTCGCGGCCGACGAGGACCACCTTCGCGCCCGCCTCCGACATCGCCTCGGCACAGGCGAGACCGATGCCTGAGCTCGCGCCCGTGACCACCACGACCTTGCCGTCGACCCTCGCCGACGGGAATCGGCTCATCGGGGACCTCTCAGACGTTTCGTCTCCGCCTCGTCGACCGTCAGCGAGTCGTCGAGGACATCGTTCTCGAACGCAACGGCGTAGACCTCCCGCGCACGGTCGAAGCCCACGAAGCGCGCGAGCACGTCGTCACGAACCTTCTCCGGCTCGCGCTCGCGTGGGTCGCCGTAGCCGCCGCCGCCGCTGAGCAGGTGCCCGAGCAGCTCGCCCGGCGGGAGCACGACCTGCGCGATCGGATGCAGGTCCTCCTCGCTTCCGTCCGTGTTCACCTTGAACGCGATCGACGACGCTGCCGTGCCCCCTCCTTGCGTGCCGCGCGGCGGATGGTGGTGGCCGTCCGTGACGTACGCGGCCGTCATCGGGTCGCGCTTGGGCCCGTAGGCGACCCTCGTCCCGGGCGCACCGCGCCTCCGCCCGGCGCCTTCGGAGTCGGCCCTCACCCTGATCTCGCGAATCCGGATCGGGTACTTCTGCTCGTCGATCTCGACGCTGTCGCGGAACATCAGCCCGTTCGTGACCGCGTTGCCGTACGTGACCCAGCCGTCGTGCTCCGGTCCCGCCGGCCCACCCTGGGACCCGAGGAACTTCTGGTTGACGTACGCGCTGCCGTCCTTGCGCCAGTCACTGCCCGAGACGACCGCGAAGCCGGGGCCGATCCCGCAGGCGCCTTCCGCGAGCCCGTAACCGTCCCAGGCGTCGGCGATCGTGCGCTGCGTCGTCACGACGAGCCGCTCGCCGACGTTCGTCGTGGCCACGGAGCAGGAGTGCGGGAAGCGGGGAATGCCGACCACGCAGTTCTCGCGCAGCTTCACTCTCACCCGGCGGAAGGTTCCCGCGTTGTGCGGAATGTCCGGGTCGATCGAGTTGAAGATCCCCGTCATGCAGTTGTTCATCGCGCACGTCCGCGACTCGTTCACGCCGGCCGGCAGGCAGTCGATGTTGTCGGTCAGGTCGGCCTCGATCATCCCCGCCTGCGGGTCGATCGTGATCGACACGCGGATCGGGATCCCGTCCGGCGCCGGCCCGAAGGGATCGTGCATGCCTTCGCCGACGATCGTTCCTGCCGGCATGGTCGAGATCACGTGCGCGATCCGACGCTCCGAGTAGTCGAACCACTCCTCGACGAACTCGGCCAGGGTCTCCGCGCCGTATCTCGCGCAGAGCTCCTTCAGGCGCGCTTCCCCGATCCGGGCGGCGCCGAGCATGGCCAGGTAGTCGCCGTACCACTGGTCCGGGACGCGGATCCGGCGGCGGCACAGGCGGATCACGTCCTCGACGTCGCGGTAGTCCTGCTGTACACGGACCGCCGGGAAGATCAGGCTCCCTTCCTCGTAGACGTCGCGCGCGTACGGCATGTACGTCGTCGGCTGGGCGTTGCCGCAGTCTGCCTGATGCGCCTTCGCGGCTGCGGTGAAGAGATGCCGGCCCTCCCAGAAGACCGGGACGAGGATCACGTGGTCGGCCGGATGCGTGTTGCCGAGGTACGGGTCGTTGTGCAGGAAGGCGTCCCCCTCGACGAGCTGCGGGTGCAGATGGGTCATCGCCTCGGCGAGGAACTCCATGCCGATCACGTGCACGGGCAGGCCCTCCGCTGACGCAAGCAGGCGGTTGTCGCCCGTGATCAGCGCGCAGGAGAAGTCGCGGGCCATGTTCAGGACGGCCGAGCGGCCGGTGCGAAGAAGCGTGTTCTCCATCTCGCGGACGATCGAGTCGAGCCGGTTCGCGATCACGGCGAGCGTGACGGGGTCGAACGAGCTCATCGCGCGAGCGCCTCCTCGGCGATGGGAGAGCTCTCGGTCTGCTCCGGCGCGAGCTCGAGCAGGTAGTTCCCGTGCTGTGTGACGACGGCGCTCGAGCCCGGGTAGACGACGACCGTCGTCGTCGGCTCGCGCAGGATCGCGGGACCGTCGATCCGCGTGCCGGGAGGGAGAGACGGCCCGTCGTGGCGCGGAACGGTCGCGAGCCCGGTCTCCGTGAAGTACGCCTCCACCTGCCCACCGGCGTGGGTACCGGCCGGCTCCGGCCTGCGCGGCTGCAGCTCCGGCTTGTCGAGCACTGCGGTCGCGCGCACCTTCCACAGCAGGCACTCGAGGTACTGTCCCGGCTCGCGCACGGCGAAGATGCGCTCGTGCGTGGCGTGGAATGCCTCCTCGACCGCACCGACATCCTCGTCCGATTCGATCCGGCGGGGCACGGGCACGTCGAGCTCCCACACCTGGGCCCGGTATCGGGCCTCGACGAAGAAGTCCTTGCGCTCCGCCATCACCGGTAGCCCGGCGAGATCCAGGAGGAACTGGTCGGCCCGGCTCTCGACGTCGGCAAGCGCGTCGTTCACGCTCTCCCGGTCGAGCGAGCGGGTCTCCTCGTATCGGCTGCGGGAGAACTCGGAGACGATGTCCGCGAAGAGCGCTCCGCAGGCAGAGAGCGCGCTCGCCGTCGAGGGCAGCAGCACGCGACGGCAGCCGAGCTCGCGGGCGATCGGGACGACGTTGAGGCCGGACGCTCCGCCGCCCGCGACCATCGTTACCTCACGGGGATCGATTCCCTGCGCGATCGTGATCTCGCGGATCGCACCGACGATGTTCTCGGAGGCGAGCGTCAGCGCAGCGTGGGCGCCCTCGTGGATGGAGAGGCCGAGCGGCGCCGACACTCGCTCGACCGCCGCATACGCCGCGGCCGCGTCCAGCGGCAGCCGCCCGCCGAGGAAGTAG
The DNA here is from genome assembly GCA_046734335.1 of Actinomycetota bacterium. Taxonomy (GTDB): domain Bacteria; phylum Actinomycetota; class Thermoleophilia; order Gaiellales; family Gaiellaceae; genus DATBLE01. The sequence continues at coordinate 46,020 of JBKPRA010000030.1, forward strand.
CCGGGGTCGATCCAGCCGAGGACGACCGCGGCGTCGGTGATCGTCGGCTCGGTGCCGCCCTGGCCGTAGCAGGCCGGGCCGGGATCGGCGCCGGCGCTCTGCGGGCCGACGCGCAGCAGTCCGCCCGGGTCGATCCACACGATCGAACCGCCGCCGGCGCCGATCGACTTCACGTCGACCGCCCGGATGCCGGTGATGTGGCCGATCCAGCGGCCGCCGAGCCAGGTCTCGGCGGAGTAGTTGATCGCGCCGGCGGAGACGAGCCCGACGTCGAAGGTCGTGCCGCCCGTGTCGCAGACGATCAGATCGCGGTCGGCCGTCTCCGCCTCGGCGTAGGTGAGCGCGGCGACAGGCGCCATCGACGGGCCCGAGCCGATCGAATAGATCGGCCGCTCAGTCACCTCCTGCGGCCGCCAGGCCCCGCCGAACGACGTCGCGACGAAGACGTGCCCGCGCAGCCCCGCCGAGCGCAGGTCCTGCTCGAGCGTGCGCAGGTAGTCCTGCATCAACGGCTTCAGCGACGCGTCGATCGCCGTCGAGGAGGCTCGCCTGTACTCGCGGATGATCGGGTTCAGCTCGTGCGAGAGCGTGAACGGCACGTCGGGCCACTCGCGGGCGAGCAACTCGCCGACGCGAAGCTCGTGCGCGGGGTTGACGATCGACCAGATCAGGCAGACCGCGACCGCCTCGGCGCGTAGGCGGCGCGCCTCCGCAATCGCATCGAGCACGCTCAGTTCGTCGAGCGGCACGAAGACGTCGCCCTCCGAGTCGATGCGCTCGTGGACCTCGAACGTCAGGTAACGAGGAACGTACGGAGGCGGATACGAAAGCTGCCGGAACGGCTCGGGCTTGCCGCCCTCGCGCAAGAGGAGGATGTCCGGAAACCCCTCGGTGGTGAAGAACGCGGTCCGGGCGGTGCGGCCCTCGACGATCGCGTTCGTGGCGCGCGTCGTGCCGTACGTGAACACGTCTGTCCGGCCCAGCAGCTCGGCGACCGTCACGCCGAGCTCGGGCTCGAGTTGTGCGAGAGCGTTCTCGATGCTGTGGAAAGCGCGCCCGACGTCGGTCGGCGCCTTCGCGAGATGGAGCGCACCTCGCTCGTCGGCGACGATCACATCTGTGAACGTGCCTCCGGTGTCGACGGAGATGCGGAAGCCCATCAGCTGCCGACGGTCGCGATCACGAGTCAGAACCTCCCGGTTCCGATCCGGTCGCCAGCAGCTGACGACCCTTGCGCTCGATTATCGGACAGCCACGGTCGCCGAATCAAGCGACGACCCGCGCCGTCTCTGTCAGCTGCCGGACGCGGCCTGGACGAGCGCACCTTGGAGGATCTCGAGTCCCTCCTCGACGTCGCTCTCCTCCGCGAGGATCGGGACGAGGACGCGAAGCACGTTCGCATACAGGCCACAGGTGAGGAGCACGAGCCCGCGCTCACGCGCGATCTCGGTCGTCCGCCTCGCGAGCTCGCTCGCCGGCCGGCGCGAGTCCGGATCCTCCACGAGCTCCATCGCGAGCATCGGCCCCAACCCGCGGACCTCCCCGATCTCGCGCACCCGGGCCGCGACGTCGTCCAGGCTCGCCCGGATCCGGGCTCCCAGAGCCTCGGCCTTCGCCCGGAAGTCGTCCGTCGCCACCTCGTCCAGAACGGCCGCCGCGGCCGCGCACGCGACCGGGTTGCCGCCGAACGTCCCGCCGAGCCCTCCGGGCGGCACCGCATCGACGATCTTGGCCGGGCCGGTGACGCCGGCGAGCGGAAGCCCACCGCCGAGCGACTTCCCCGAGACGACGAGATCGGGCTCGACTCCGAAGTGCTCGACCGCCCAGACGGGGCCCGTTCGCCCAACTCCCGACTGCACCTCGTCGGCGACGTAGAGAATCCCGTGCTCGCGGCAGACCGCGCTCAGGTGCTGAAGGAACTCGCCTGGCATCGGGATGAACCCGCCTTCGCCCTGCACGGTCTCGAGCACGACGCACGCGACCGAGCCGGGGTCGACGTCGGCCTTGAACAAGTGCTCGAGGGCCGCGATCGCCGCGTCCGTATCGACGCCGCGGAACGGGTACGGCGCGACTGTGCGGTGGACCTCCGGCGCGAAGGGCCCGAAGCCCAGCTTGTACGGGACGACCTTGCTGGTCATCGTCATCGCGAGCAGTGTCCGCCCGTGGAAGGCGTAGTCGAAGACGACGACGGCCTCACGGTCGGTCGCGACGCGCGAGATCTTCACTGCGTTCTCGATCGCCTCGGCGCCCGAGTTGACGAGGATGCTGCGCTGCTCGCCGCCACCGCACGGGGAGAGCTCGGCCAGCCGCCGGCAGACCTCGACGTACGGCTCGTAGGCGCTGACCATGAAGCACTGGTGGAGATAACGGTCAACCTGCTCGTGGATCGCGGCGACGGCGGCGGGGAAGTTGTGACCGGTGTTCTGGCAACCGATGCCGCCGGCGAAGTCGATGTAGCTTCGGCCGTCGACGTCCCAGATCCGGGCACCCTCGGCGCGGTCGACGACGAGAGGCGAGACCGCGACGCCGCGGGCGACGTACCGCGACCGCTCCGCGAGGATGCGCTGGCTCTCCGTGCTGTGCGTGATCGCCACCGTGGAGGTGAGATTACTCCGCGCAACGCGAAAAGTCTCGGAGGCCGATAATCCCCTCGAGCGAGCGGAGGAGGTCGGGATGGCGTCGAAGGTCGATCTGAACGCGGACATGGGCGAGTCCTACGGCCGCTGGACGCTCGGTGACGACGAAGCGCTGATGCCGCACCTGACCTCGGCCAACATCGCGTGCGGGTTCCACGGCGGCGACCCGCATGTGATGCGGAGGACGGTCGCCCTTGCGCTCGAGCACGGCGTCGGCGTCGGCGCCCACGTCGCCTTCCCCGACCTGATCGGGTTCGGCCGGCGTCGCATGGCCGCAAGCCCGGAGGAGGTGTCCGACTACGTCGTCTACCAGGCCGGCGCGATCCGGGCGTTCGTCGAAGCGGCCGGGGGAACGCTCCAGCACGTCAAGCCCCACGGCGCCCTGTACACGACGATCGTGGACAGCAGCGAGCACGCGGACGCCGTCGCCGAGGCGGTGGCGCAGCTCGGCGCGGACGTGATCCTGCTGATGCCTCCCGCCGTCGGGCCTGCCGCCGCCAGAGCGGGCGTGCCGTTCGTGCCGGAGGGCTACGTCGACCTCGACTACGACGCCGAGGGAAAGCTCGTGCTCGAGCGCGTGAAGCAGCTCCGCGACCCCCAGGAGATGGGCGAGCGCGCGTTGCGGCTCGTCCGCGATGGGAGCGTCCCGACCATCGACGGCGGAGAGCTCCGCCTTCGCGCAGAGAGCATCTGCGTCCACGGCGATGCGCCGAACGCGGCCGAGATCGCGCAGGCGATCCGGGCGTCGCTCGAAACGGAAGGGTTCGAGCTCGCGCCGCTCGCCAAGCTGCGCGCGAGCGTGCCCGCGAAGGCCGGTTAGGATCGGCGCGGTGACGACGACGGTCTCGCCGGTGATCGCGCAGCAGCCGGGCCAGGACGGCAAGCCCGGCATCACGTATCGCCAGGCCGGCGAGCGCGCCGTCCTCGTCGAGTACGGCGAGATGGAGTTCGATCTCGCGCTCAACTTCCTCGTGCTGGCCGCCAAGGACGCACTCGACGAGCAACCGCCGACCGGCCTGATCGAGACCGCGCCCGGTTTCCGGTCGATGCTCGTGTCCTACGACCCGTTCGCGCTCTCCTCCGCGGAGCTCCTCGACCACCTGTTGTCGGTTCACGACGCGCTCGACCCCGAGCGCGGGATCACGATCCCGAGCCGCGTCGTCCATCTGCCGATCGCGTTCGACGACTCCGAGACACGCGCGGCCGTGGAGCGCTACGTCCACTCGATCCGCTCGGACGCACCGAATGCGGAGGGCGGCACCAACATCGACTACGTGGTGCGGTACAACGGGCTGCGCGACCGGGACGAGCTGTACGAGACCGCTCTCGCCACCGAGCACTGGACCGGATTCATCGGCTTCTTTCCTGGGCTGCCCTTCATGTTCCCGCTCGATCCGCGCGATGCGATCTTCGTACCGAAGTACAACCCGACCCGGACGTGGACGCCCGAGGGCGCGGTCGGGATCGGCGGCCCGTGCTACGCCATCTACCCGGTCGAGTCCGCCGGGGGCTACCAGCTGATCGGCCGGAGCTTGCCGATCTACGACGTGCGGGCGCGCAACGAGGTGTTCCGCGAGAACCCGCTGCTGCTCCGCGCCGGAGACCGCGTCAAGTTCCATCGGGTCACGGAGGAGGAGCTTCTTCAGCAGTTCGAACAGGTGCACGCGGACGCGTACCGGTACCGGATCGAGGACGCGACCTTCGACGTCGGAACGTTTCTCGAGTGGTCGGCGACGGTCGCGCACGAGGCCGAGGAGCGCAGGCGACGGCGGGAGGAGGCCGCCGCGTCAACACCGGTTCCATGAGGGCACTGGAGATCGTCGAGGCCGGCATCCAGACGACGGTCCAGGACTACCCGGGCCGCCGCGGAATGCAGGCACAGGGCTTCTTTCCGGCGGGGCCGATGGACCACCTCGCCCACCGGGCGGCCAACCTGCTGGTCGGAAACCCCGTAGCGGGGGCGACGCTCGAGATCACGCTCGGCAACTTCCGGGCCCGCCTGGATTCGGACGCGACGATCGCGGTCTGCGGAGCGGAGGCGCCGGTCACGGTCGACGGCACGGAGATCGCGGTCTGGGAGAGCCACGAGGTGCCCGCCGGCGCCGAGCTGGCGATCGGAATCCCGCCCGAGGCGGGGTTCCGCTTCTACCTCGCGGTCGACGGCGGCTTCGACGTCCCACTGCTGTTCGGCTCCCGCGCGACGTACACGATGGGCGCCCTCGGCGGACTGGACGGCCGGCCGCTGCAGCAAGGCGACCGGCTGCCGCTTGGCGAGCCGGGCGGCAACGGTCGAACGCGGCTCGTGCAGGAGACACGGCCCGAGTACTCACGGGAGTGGGAGGTTCGGGTCATGCGCGGGCCTCAGGCGGCGCCCGACTACCTGACCGAGGGAGACCTGGAGACGCTGTTCGGCCGAGCCTGGCCGATCGACAGGAACTCCAACCGCACGGGCATCCGGCTCGAGTCCCACAAGTTCGAGTGGGCGCGGCGGACCGGCGGGATCGCCGGCGGCCACCCGTCGAACATCCTGGACAACAGCTATCCCGTCGGCGCGATCAACGTCAACGGCGATCTCCCCGTCATCCTCGGGCCCGACGGGCCCACCGCCGGGGGCTTCGTGGTCGCCGCGACCGTCACCCACGCCGACTTCTGGAAGATCGGCCAGTTCCGGCCCGTCGGCGACACCGTACGCTTTCGCGAGGTGACGCTCGAGCAGGCGGTCGAGGCCGACCGGGCTCTCGACGAGGCCCTGACCGACGCCAGCGTGGAGACGGTTTGATGGAGCAGACGATCAAGTCCCCGCTGCCGGGGACGTTCTACCGGCGGCCGAGTCCGGACGCCGAGCCCTACGTGCAGGAGGGCGACAAGGTCGCGCCCGGGGATGTCGTCGGCCTGGTCGAGATCATGAAGACCTTCCACGAGGTTCACAGCGACGCGGCCGGACGGATCGCGAGGTTCCTCGTCGAGAACTCGGCGCTCGTGGACGCCGGCCAGGACATCATCGCCCTCGAGAGCGACTGACCCGGGCGCCGTCGGTGCAGAAGGTCCTCGTCGCCAACCGGGGAGAGATCGCGGTGCGGGTGATCCGCGCCTGCCGCGAGCTCGACCTTGCGAGCGTCGCCGTTTTCTCGACCGCGGACGAGCACGCCCTGCACGTACGGCTCGCGGACGAGGCGGTCTGCGTCGGGCCGCCCCACGCGCGCGAGAGCTACCTGAACCAGCAGGCGATCATCGCAGCGGCGCAGACGACGGGCGCCGACGCCGTCCATCCCGGGTACGGCTTTCTCGCCGAGAACGCGCCGTTCGCAGCCGCCTGCCGTGACGAGGGCCTCGTCTGGGTCGGACCGAGCCCGGAGGCCATCGAGGCGATGGGCGACAAGGCCCGGGCACGGCAGATCGCCGCCGGCGCCGATGCCCCGACGATCCCCGGCTCCGACGGAACCGCGTCGCTCGAGGAGGCGCTCGAGGTCGCGGGCACGATCGGCTACCCAGTTCTGATCAAGGCCGCCGCCGGGGGCGGCGGCCGCGGCATCCGGGCTGCGCGGGACGAGATCGAGCTCGCGGAGCTCGTCGGGCAGGCGGCGATGGAGGCCGAGGCGGCCTTCGGCGATTCGTCGGTCTACCTCGAGAAGCTGCTCGTGGACGCGCGCCACGTCGAGGTGCAGGTCCTGGGCGACTCGCACGGGAACCTGATCCACCTGTTCGAGCGCGAGTGCTCCCTCCAGCGCCGACGGCAGAAGCTGCTCGAGGAGTCGCCGGCGCCGGCGCTCGACCCGGAGACGCGCGCGGCGATGACCGAGGCGGCGCTGCGCATCGCGGAGGCCGCGAACTACGAAAATGCCGGGACGATCGAGTTCCTGCTCGACCGCGACGGCGCTTTCTACTTCATCGAGATGAATACGCGGATCCAGGTCGAGCATCCCGTCACCGAGCTGGTCACCGGTGTCGATCTCGTGAAGGAGCAGCTGCGGATCGCGGCCGGTGAGCCGCTGTCGATCGCGCAGGAGGAGGTCGAGCTCGACGGCGCCGCGATCGAAGTCCGCATCAACGCGGAGGATCCGGCGCGGGCTTTCCTGCCGTCGCCGGGCGAGATCACGGCGCTCGCGCTGCCCGGCGGCCCTGGCGTGCGCATCGACACGGCGGCGTTCGCGGGCTACCACGTACCGCCGTTCTACGACTCGCTCGTCGCGAAGCTGATCTGCTGGGGCCGCGACCGCGACGAGGCGATCGCGCGGACGCGGCGGGCGCTGGGAGAGCTCGTCGTGGAAGGGATCAGCACGACGGTTCCTTTCCACATCGAGCTGCTGGACGACCCGGCCGTCCGGGCCGGCGACTACCACGTCGAGTTCCTCGAGCAGCGTGGAGCGGCATCGGGCAGGATCGCGATGTGAGCGCCGGGGGCACCCTCGACTTCGGCACGACCGAGTGGGCGGACGACCAGCCCGACATCCATTCGCAGGCGCTGTCGGCGCTCGGCCAGCGCTGGGCGATCGTCGAGTACGAGGCCGGCGCCGGCCGCGCCGAGTGGTGCACCGACGGCCACCGCGGCTACGTCCTCGCCGGCTCGATCGAGTACGAGTTCGACGACGGCACCCCGCCGCTGGCCATCACGCAGGGACAGGGCTTCTGGCTCGCCGCCGGCACCGGCCACCGGGGCCGCAACACCGGCCCGACCGCGACCCGCCTCTTCCTGATCGACGACCCCGCCTAGCCCGGGGTCGTCGCGACGGGCGCACGGGGCCGCTCGTCCACGGACAAGGTGAAGACATCCGGTCGGTTGTAGTGTCCGACCACGTCCAGCGCCGCCTGTTCCTCGGGAATCCGGCCGAGGTCGAGATCGGCGTAGACGATCGTCTCGTCGCCCGCGACCGAGTCGGAAACGACCGTCCCGTCCGGAGCGAAGACGCACGTGCCGCCAACCGGCTCGCGATTCACGAAGTCGTCGGTCGCACCCATCGCGTCGGCAAGCTCGAAGCCCTCCGGAAGGTGCTCTGGCCCGACCCGCGCACCCATGACGCAGAGGGCGAAGCAGCGACCCTCGAAAGCGTAGTGGCGGGTGCAGAAGCGGTGGAGCTCCGGATCGCCGACCTCCGGCCACGCGGCGACGTGAATCTGCTCTCCCTTTGCGTGCATCGCGAAGCGGGTCAGCGGCATCCAGTGCTCCCAGCAGGCGAGTCCGCCCACGCGGCCGACCGGCGTCTCGAACACGTGGAGCGTGCTGCCGTCGCCCTGGCCCCAGACGATGCGCTCGGCGTGCGTCGGCATCAGCTTGCGATGGACGCCGAGGACCTGACCGAGGTCGGACACGTAGAGGATCGAGTTGTAGAGCGTCCCGCGCGAAGCCCGCGCGTCGCGCTCGGTCATGCCCATTGCGACCACGACGCCTGCCTTCTTGGCGGCCCGGCAGAGGACGTCGACGGCGGGACTCGGCACCTCCACGGCGTTCGCGCTCAGCCGCCCGAAGACCCGCTTCTGCGCGGCGTCGTCCCAGCCGGCTGCTCCGAAGATCCAGGCCGGGTAGCCGGGGATCCAGGTCTCTGGAAACGCAACGAGCCCGGCTCCGCCTGCCGCGGCCTCGCCGATCAGGCTCACTGCCTTCTCGATGGTCGCGTCCCGGTCGAGGAACACGGGCGCGGCCTGGACCGCCGCCACACGGACGGCGGTCATCGCCAGGTCAGGTTGTTCGCGTAGTCGTCGTCCACGAACTCCTGGACCTCCTTCGTGGTCATGTCCAGGGCCATGTGATCGCGCCAGATCTGAGCAGCCGCAGCCAGGCCCGCCGCATCCGGCCACTCGTCCGGGCGCCACAGGGCCGACCGTTTGAACGCCTTGGCGCAGTGCAGGAACGCCTCCTCGACCTCGACCCCGATCGCGACCTTCGGTGGCTTGGCTCCTGCTGCGAGCGGCTCGAGCACGGCCGGGTCGCGGGTCAGCCAGGCCCGTCCGTTGACCCGCAACGTCTCCTCCATGCCGGGGATGACGAAGAGCAGCCCCGCGCGCCCGCCCGCGGCGACGTTGCGCAGCGAGTAGACGAGGCGGTTCCCCGGCGCATCCGGGATCGCGAGCCGCTTCTCGTCGAGGACCGACACGAAGCCCGCCGGGCCGCCCTTGGGCGATACGTCGCAGGTGCCCCGCTCGTCCGCGGTCGCGACCAGCACGAACGGCGAGCGGGCGATGAAGTCGCGGCAATGGCCGTCGAGGTGGTCGATGATCTTGCTGACGACCGCCTCGACCGGCGATCCGTACAGGGCGGCGACCTCGTCGGCCGACGCCAGGACGTCGGCGAACGGCGGAGCGCCCGGCTCGACCGCCATCAGGCCGGTCTCCAGTGGGCGACGGTCCGTCGCTGGAGCATCGCCCGGAACTGGTCGGTCGTTGTCGCGAGCAGCTCGCCGGTGCCCCAGTCGAGGATCACGCCGTGCCGACGGATGACGTCGAGCTGGTCGACCTCCCCTGCCCGGTAGCGCTCGGCTACCGCCTTCGGATCCTCCTCGAGCCACCCGTGCCGGTCAGCCGCGATCTGCTTCCGCGCTGCAGCCGTCTCCTCTTCGTCGACCTCGTACTCGGCGAGCTCCACATCCACCTCCCGCACCACCACGCCGTAGTCTTTCCTGGCGCGCTCGACGGAGACATAGCCGTCGGCGACGTCCTCGACCACGGCGGCGGGACTGCGCTCCAGCGGGTCTCCGAATCCGCCGCCGCCGGCGGACGGCCGCGTGAAGCGGTCACCGCCCTGGCACGGCACGCCCGAGAAGACCGCTCCGAGGAAGGACTCCTCGCCGTCGCGGGTCAGCCAGACCCCATGCGGGATGGACGGCAGACCGCCGTTGAGCCCCCAGGTGATCGACCGGGCACGGTCGCACATGTAGGACATCACCGTCCCCTCCGCCTCGCGCAGGATCGCGCCCTTCTCGACGCCACACCCGCCTCGGAACCTCCCGGGGCCGCCCGAGTCGGTCCGGATCTCGTGCCCGGTCGTCAACACGGGGCAGAGTCGTTCCTGCGCCTCGAGAGGCTGAACTGCCAGCCCGACGCCGAAGATCGGAGCGGTCGCATTCGAACCGTCCTTGCCGTTCCGGCCGCCCCAGCCTCCGACCATCCAGTCGTACCACATGAAGATCGGGCGGCTCTCGTGGCGTGCGTCGCGCCCCCCGACGAGCAGGTACTCGAGGTTGAACGAGCAGGCGAGCGCACGCTCGGGCCGGAGCTCGGACCAGAGCTCGAAGATCGAGTTCATGATCTTCTCGTACGGCCCGGCGCAGAACCCGGTCACCGCGACCGGCCAGGGAGCGTTCACAACCGACCCCTCGGGTCCGAGGTCGACCTGCACGGCGCGGTAGAAGCCTGAGTTCAGCGGGACGTCCGGGAAAAACGTCTTCGTCCCGGCGATCACGCCCGAGAAGGCCGAGCCGAAGCCCGCGTTGATGAAGCTCCCGATCGCCGGGTGCGAGCCGGTCAGGTCGTACGAGAGCTGGTCGCCGTCGATCGTCATCTTCACCTTCACCGGGATCAGGCCCTCGCCCTTCGACGGGTCGTAGTCGATGTAGTCCTCGGTCTCCCACGTCCCGTCAGGCAGCTCGGCCACGCGTTGCCGGGTCAGCCGCTCGACGTAGTCCTGCACCTCCTGGAAGGCGGTCAGGACCGTGTCGATCCCGTACTTGTCGACGAGGCGGAGGATCTCCTGTTCCGCCACCGCGGTCGCGGAAGCCTGGGCGTGCAGGTCGCCCTCTGCGTCGGTCGGGACGCGCGTGTTCGACACGATCAGGCCCACCACGTCGGAGAGGTAGCGCCCGCGGTCCCAGATCCGGACGGGCGGGATGCGGATCCCCTCCTGAAAGTGCTCCTTCGCGTTGACGTCGAACGAGCCGGGCACGCTGCCGCCCACGTCAGCCCAGTGCCCGTTCGACTGGGCGTAGGCGATGATCTCGCCCTCGTGGAAGATCGGCCGCACGATGCGCACGTCGTTGAAGTGCGTGCCGCCGACGTACGGATCGTTGACCGCGAACACGTCGCCCGGGTTGATGTCGTCG
>JBKPRA010000031.1:0-26059 GCA_046734335.1 Actinomycetota bacterium
TGATCTCTCCACCGGGAAGGGCCTCAGAGCACCCGACCGACCAAACGTCGCCTGCAAGAGTTGAAGAAGCACCCTGACGGCTACCCCCTCGGCGCGCCCGAGACTAGCGCAACCCCCGCGCCCTGGGAAGTGACCCCTGGAAGCAGTTCGCCAAGCACCTGATGCCGGGGCTGGACTCCGAAGCTAGGCGCGAGGTCGCTGTCGCTGACCACCCGGTGTAGCAGCGAGCAACGAATGCCGACGGCCTTCGTCGCCACGGACGGGTTTCACTCGTCCCGACGATGAAGGCGGCTGGCTGGAGGAGGGCAGCGGCAAGACCGCCCGAGCCGCTTCAATCTCCCGCTCACCCGCGTCACGGTCGCCGAAGGCGGATCCCTCGTGGCGGCCGACTGACCGCCGGCCCTCTTGAGCCGGTGGCTGCTGCGCGCTGGGTGCTTGGCCGTGGGAGGCTCTATGCCTACTTGGTGTTCGTCTTGCCTGGCCAGACGCCCGTTAGTCGCTCGAAGCCGGTTGCGCCGGCTCGGTCGATCAGCGCCTTGACTGCGCCGAACACGGCGCCTTGGATGATTGCTGCCGTGACCACTTCGCGCCATGTCCTGTCCTGGTCTTTGGCGCTGGGTGCTTTGCGGTCGTCAGCCACCGTACGCCAGACCCGCTTGAACAGGGCCCCCGCGAGAACGCCCCCGAGCACGCTCACGACTAACCCGAACGGCTTGTAGAGGAGCTTCATTGTTCTTGACTTCCCAACATGGCCTGAAGCGAACCGTCGGGGCTAGACCCGTGCAGTACTCGTGCGTGTTGCTTCCAGTTCTGATCGACCTGGCGAGGCTATAGAGGCGGGTGCCCGGATCGCCTGTCCGGGCGAAGGGAGAGAGTTGCCCTGACGGCACGGCAGACACCCGCCGGCGCGCCAGAGTAGCGGCGCCATTCGACGATCGCGTCAGGAACGTGACTAGGACGAGAGCGGCCCTACCGTTCCGTACGAGCGTTTCCTCGCGATGCCGGGCCGCTCACGAAGCTGCTCGCCGACGCTGGACCTGACTAGCCGCTCTCTCAGCCATGGCCGCGAGCATCCCGTATGGCTCGTCATGAGACGGCCCGCGGAGGGTTGGTCGGCTGTCACGGCTGCACATACGGGCGCTCGGTTGCTTAGGCTTCGGCTTTCCGATTGGAGGCGACGTGCACGCAGTAGTGGTCAAGGTCACCATCAACGACCGCGAAGCAGCCGAGAAGAGACTGCGAGAAGAGACCCTTCCGCGCGTCTCGCAGCTTCCGGGCGTCGTAGCGGGGTATTGGACTCGCTCTGACGGCCCAGACGGTTTGTCTATGGTCGTGTTCGAGTCAGAGGACGCTGCGCGGGCTGCGGCGGATCAAGTGCCGCAGATGGTTTCTGAGTCGGTCACTCTCGAAAGTGTCGAGGTTCGCGAAGTAGTGGCGAACGTTTAAGCAGGCACCACACCCCTCCTCCGCATAGGAGTCCCCGAGCCGACGTGCTCGAGGGCAGCATCGACGGTGGCGACCCTGTTGAGCACTCCAAGGACGCCGCAGATCTCAAGGGTATGTTCGATGTTCGGTGCGTCTCCGTTGAGCACGAGTCTGAAGTCGCAGCGTTTGTCGTCGGCTTCTCGCTTCATCCTTATGAGGCAGTGGATGGTGCTGGAGTCGATGAACTGAACGGTAGAAAGGTCGACCACGAGCTGGGAGCAGGTGAGGAGCGCGTTGCCCAGGGCCTGGTCGAGCTGCGGCACGGATGCCATGTCGTGCTCTCCCTCGAGTGTGACTACGGCGACAGTGGGCCGCCGCCAGGTGGTCGCGACGATCGGCGTCGTCTTCTGGGGATCGACTTCGACGAGACCGGACATTTTTTGTATCCTCCCTGGTGAATCGCGGTTGGCTTGACCCGAATCTCGATGCGCGCAAATTAATACAAGACAAGGAAGTCATGTCAAGTACTGAAGGTGGGCACAGCTGGACGTTCCTCTCAAACCACGCGCAGGTGCTCCTTTGCATCGCTCGAGATCGAGACATGCGACTCCGGGACATCGCCCAGTCGGTCGGAATCACTGAACGAGCGGCTCAGCGCATCGTCGCCGACCTCGTCGAGGCGGGCTATATCGATCGCGAGAGGGTCGGCCGTCGCAGCCACTATCGACTGAACGGCGAAGTCAGGATGAGGCACGTCGCCCAAGCTGACTACGAGATCAACGAGCTGCTGACCGCCTTTCAACTGCCCCCAGAGAGTTCTGGCGACAGCCAGTGACGGAGGACCGACCCCCTTCGCCGGCCGCTACGCGTCAAGCGGTTTCAAAGCTGGAACCGCGGTAACAAACGGGCAGTTCCGCCAAGAGGGCCATTAAGGGCATACGGGGCTGGCGGCCTCGGCAAGGAGCGGGACGGGCGCGATGCGGCTGCGTTCCGTCCCGCGGCCCACTGTCCGTGGCGTGGGAGGTCGAACTCTCGCCGGCCGGACAAACTGCTTTCCCGCGATTGTCGGGCAGTGATGACGCTACGCGGTGACCCGCCCGCTGCCTGGTCGCTCTTTCGGCCAATGGCGTCGGCTGGCTGGCTGCCCTCGCGCAGCCTAGGGCCGTGTGCGGCGTGGGGAGACGAAGACACCGATGAGGCTCGCAGGGCGGTGGCGCAGCTCGTCGAGAACCGCCGAGCCGATTGGGCGCCAGAGCCCGTCTCGCGGGACCTCGCGGAACAGTTCACGTAGCCAGCGGCGGTCAAGGCCGAAGTTCACGAGCCCCGCGGTGACGTCGACGAGATCCGATTGACGCACGAGCTCGACCTCGAGCCCCATTGCCAGCCGCGAGCGCGGCGCGTGGTGCTGCTCGCAGGCATCCATGCAGCGTTGCAACCTCTCGGGCGGCCAGCCGTAGGGCTTCAGTACTCGGGCGGCCAGGCGCGCGCCCTCCGTCACGTATGGGTCGCGGCTCACCGTGAACAGACCGAGATCGTGCAACCAGCAGGCACACAGCAGCAACTCGCGATCGAAGGGCCGGTCGCCGGCAAGCCGCTCGGCGGCGGGTGGGGGGATGATGGGACAGGCGTTCCCGAACATGATCACCCGGTCGGCGGCGGTGGTCGCCCCCGGGTTGATAGCGGGCTACCCTCTGCGCGACGACTCCTGCCCCGCTCCGTTCCGTCCGTCGACCCGGCTAGCGGCGAGCGGAGTTGCGGGCTGCCCTCGACCCCGTGGCCCGTCGGGTGGTCGCCCCACCTCGCGATGGATGGCTGTGAGGACCGTCCCGCCGAGCTGGCGTCCGCTTGCGCCATGGACGCCATGGACCGTCACTGGGCTCGACGGTCTGCCGAACTGCCCACAGCACCACGAACAGGAGCCAGAGGAACGCAATCGGGAACAGGACCACCTTGGCAGCGTAGCCCGCGGGAACGCGTGGTGGGAATCCGCGAGGCAGGCTCATCACGGGCCTCCTGCCGGACTGAGGCTCGTCCGCAGCAGTCGGAGCTGCGGTCACCCTCCTAGGAGTGCACGCAACCGGGCGGGTACCAGGTCGTGACCGGCTCCTCGCCGTAGACGACCGACGACGTGGCGCTCGTGCACGTCGGCATGGGTGGCGCGCTGTGTGACGAGGCGGACGAAGTCACGCACGCCAACAACACCAGCACGGTCAGCAACACGAGTTTCACGCGAACCCCTTTTCTCCCCGGCCGGCCTTCGGCGGCGTCCCTCTCGTCATACCCATCTAGACGCGGAACGAACGCGTCTCTTTCCCGCGCGACCCGGGCGCCGAGGTTCGACTCCTGCGCCGCTCAGTCGCGCTCCCCCTGCGTCGCTGTGACAATGGTCGCGTGCCGGATCACATTCCACCCGGCGACGACTGGCAGTTGGACGACGTCGACTGGTCCGAGCGTGCTCAAAGGCCGAGCTCGCAGCCCGGTGCCGAAGAGCCGCCCGCGCGGCAGCGAAGCGGCCTGATCCCGGGAGCCGACCGGGACGAAAGCGGCCAGCCGTCTTCGTCGCCTCCCGGGCGACACGCCGACATCCGGCGACGGCGGATCGCCGCGCTCGCCGCCCTGGGCGTGCTCTTGGGCTGCGCGGTCGTCATCCCGCTCGTCGTCTTCGGCGGGGGCGGGAACAGCGCCGAGCAGACGACGACGCCGGCGACCACGATTCCGGCGACCACGACCGCTCCGACGACGACTCAGGAGCGTTCGACGACCACGACCACCACGACGCCGACGACGACCAGCGCGGCGTTGCGCGTAACCCTGCCGGCGGGCGCGACGAGGCTCGAGCGTGGTGACAGCGGTGCGGAGGTCACGCAGCTCCAGAAGGGTCTGGTGGCGCTCGGGTTCTCTGCGGGCCAGCCCGACGGCAAATTCGGTGCGACCACCGAGGCGGCGGTGGTCGACTTCCAGCAGTCGAACAACCTTGCGCCCGACGGCATCGTCGGCAGCGACACCGTCCGCCTGCTGAACGCTGCGCTCGCCAAGGAGGGCGCCGGCGGGTAACAGATCTCGGGCAACCGGTGGCGACACCCAGCTTCGTCACTGGAAATCGTCTCGTTGACACCGCCGCGGGCCGCACATATCGTCGCCGCGTCACAACCTTCCGATCGAGGAGGCTTCATGACCGCGGTGGCTCCCGAACCTCGCCTGTCCGACTTCTTTCTTCGGCTGGCCGACGACCCGTCGCTGCTCGAACGGTACGAGCGCGATCCGGAGGCGGCGCTCGCCGCCGCCGGGATGACCCACGCGCAGATCGACGCCGTCGTCCGTGGCGGATCCGACGCGGTGCGCTCTGCCCTGGAAACCGAACTGGCCGCCGAGCCGGCGCTTCGACGGCTGGTCACGGCGCCGCGGATGATGACCCAGGGAGACGGTGGCCCGGACGACGACGATGACGACGGCGATGACGACGGCGACGAGCCGGACGACGGGTAGCGCCCGCGAGGCGTAAGCGTGCCCGAGGCTCCGGCGGGCCGTCGTGTCCGCCGCGGGTCCCTGACCGTCGTCGGCACAGGCATCGACGCCGTCTCGCAGCTGACACCCGCAGCACGCGGGGCGATCGAGGATGCCGATGAAGTGTTCTACCTGCTCGCGGACCCGGTGGCCGCGCGCCGCGTCGAGTCACTGAACCCCCGCGCAAGCTCTCTCGACCACCTTTACGGCCCGACAAAGCCGCGGCGCGACACATACGCGGAAGTCGTCGAGACGATCGTGCAGGCCGTACTCGCAGACGTACGTGTTTGTGCCGTCCTCTACGGACACCCAGGTGCCTTCGCGCTCTCGGGGCACGAAGCCATGGAGCGTGTTCGCGCAGCCGGTCTGCCGGCGCGGATGCTTCCGGCTGTGTCCGCGCTCGACTGCCTGATGGCGGATCTCGGCATCGACCCCGCAACATCGGGGCTGCAGACATACGAGGCGACGTATTTCTTCGTCCGGCGGCCGCCGGTCGATCCGCATGCAGCTCTGGTGCTGCTCCAGGTGGGCATGCTGGGCGAGACGGGTGGGGCTGCCACCGACGCGGTGGCGTCTCGGTTCCGCCACCTCCTCGACCGCCTGGTGGAGCTCTACGGCCCGGATCGCGAGGCAGTCCTTTACGAAGCCTCTCCATACCCGGGCACGGCTCATTCCGTCGACCGGTTCGAGCTCGGAGACGCCGAGGATCGTTCGCCGTCCGTGATGTCGACGCTCTGTGTGCCCGGAGCCGGCCGGCCTCCCGTAGACCCCGAGGCGCGGCAGGCGCTCGAGCTCAGCGGAGGCTGACTCCCGGCGAAGCGAGGAACTCGATCGCTGTTGCGGCGCCGACCCGGTTGCCCTTGGCTTGGTAGAGCTCGAGTGCTCGGCGCGCCGCGTCATCGGCCTCTCGGTCTGCCTGGGCGCTCATGAGAGCACGCCCGAGCTCGAGGAGGGCGTCGCCGCGCATCGTCGATGCGTCGGTGAGCTCGGCGATGTCCACCGCTTGGCGTGCGGTTCCAACGGCGTCGTCGACGGCACCGGCGGTTAGGCGGGCCCCTGCATGGGCGAGATAGGCGTATACGCGCATCTCGATGTCCTCGGGGCTACCCAGATCCAGTGCTTCGAGGGCCATGGCCTGAGCTTCGCCGCCCCGTCCGAGCGCCTGCAGGGCCCGGGCGAGGAAAGCCGCGACCGACGCCGCGTTTCCTCGCTCGCCGAGCTCGCGCAGCGTCCGGTACCCCTCTCGCAGCAGAGCTTCGGCAGCACCTTGCTCGCCCGCGAGGAGCTCGATCTGACCGGCGAAACGGCGTTGTGATCCGAGCAGGATGCGTCTGCCGAACTCCTCCAGCGGCCCGCGCGAAGCCCTGGCCTTCGCCCGCGCCTCCGCGAAGCGACCGTCCAGTGCTTCGAGGTACGCCTCGTACAGCAGTAGGAGACCGGCGTAGACGGGGTGCCCCTCGACCTCGTCACGTAGCTCCGCGCATAGACGCCTGGCTTCGCCGACGGGAGTCGGCCCGAGGGTCGCCGCCAACCCGACTGCGTGCTGCAGCCGGGCCCGCTCCTCTCGGCCGGCGCCCTGGGCCGCCTCGAGGCCTCGCTCGAGGGCCGCGCGCATCTGCTCGAACTCGCAGTGGAAGAGGTGCACCTCTGCAACCGCCCACCACGCCTCGGCGAGGGGCGCCGACGCTTCGTCCCGCTCGAAGACGGGGATCGCGGCGACGGCCGCGCGCCAGAGCCCCTCGGTGCCTTCGTCGGGTGCCGTGTACCAGTGGAGGTCGGCGACCTCGAGGCGGGCACGGTGGGCAACGAGGGTCAGGTCGGCTGCCTCGGCCCCGTCGGCCGCCTTGCGGACCCAGGCCTCGGCCTCCTCGAGCCGGCCCGTCCATTTCAGGGCGGCCGCGAGATCAACCATCAGCCCGAGCCGTGCGTGATCGTCGGAGTCGAGGAGGGAGACGGTCCGCTCCAAGAGCGCTGCGGTGGCGTGGCGGTCGCCGCGGGCGAGCGCCCGCCGCGCTCCGGACTCGAGGCGAACCGCCGCTTCCGCCGAGAGCGCGGGGATTCGATCGTCCAGCGGATCGAGGTCGGTGAGGGCACCGACCGCCTCGGCGAGGTGGTAGCCGGCGATCTCGTCCACCACGAGCTCGCCGGCGGAATCGGGGATCGACCCGGCGGCGCGTTCGTGAAGCTCGGCGCGCGCGAGCTTGGGCAGGCCCGCGTAGGCGGCGTCGCGGACGAGGATGTGGCCGAAGTGCCACTCGCCGTCACCGCCGCGCCGCTCCGGCCGCGGTCGGAGGAGCTCCTTCCGCGAGAGCTCCCCGAGAACCGCCTCGAGGTCGCCGACCTCTCCAGCGTCGACGAGTGCGCCGAGCGCCTCGAATGCAAACACCTCGCCTATGACGGCGGCGCGCTCGATCACCAGGCGCTCCTCGCGGGGCAGCCGGTCGAGGCGCGCGCTCAGCAGCGCCGTGATCGAGGCAGGCATCGTGACGCCTCCCGGGTCCTTGGCGATCCGCCAGCTGCCGTCCTCGGGGACGAGGACTTCCTCGTCGATGAGCATCCGCAGGAGCTCCTCGACGAACAGTGGGTTGCCCTCGGCAGCCGCTGCCACCCGGTCACCCGCGACCTCGCCGAGCGCCTGGCCCAGCAGGTTCGAGATCAGCAGTCTCGTTTCCTCCGCGGGCAGCGGCTGGAGCTCGATCGTCCTCGCCGCCGTCCAGTCCGGGCGTTCCTCGAGGAACTCGGGACGGGCGAGACAACAGATGATCAGAGGCGCATCCAGGCTCTCGCGGGTGACGTACTGGAGGAAATCGCAAAAGACGGGCTCCGCCCACTGGAGGTCGTCGACGACGACGATCAGGGACTGCTCGCGGGCGAGCCACTCGAGCAGGCGGCGACCGGAGACGAAGATCTCGGTCGGGGTTGCATCGCCGCCCAGCCCGACGGCCGCCGCGACACCGTCGACGATCCGGCCGGCGTCGGGTGCGTCGTCGACGAGCTTCCCGAGCCTCTCGCGCGCCTCGGCTGCGGGCTCGTCCCCGCCGAGGCCGGCCGCGTGCCGCACGACCTCGACCAGGGGCCAGTACGTGATCCCGTCGCCGTAGGGGAGGCAGCGGCCGGCGAGCAGGCGGGCGTGTGGAGCCCCGACCGCCAGTTCGCGGACGAGGCGGGTCTTGCCGATCCCGGCCGGGCCCAGCAGCGTTACCAGCTGCGGTTTGCGGAGCTGCTCGGCGTCCGCGAGCGCGGCCCGGAGCTCGGTGACCTCACGCGTACGTCCCACGAGCGGCGAGTCGAGCCGGCGCGCCGCTCCGGGGACGCCCGGCCGAAGCTCCTTGAGGAGGAACACGTCGGTCTGCTCCTGCTTCCCCTTCAGCGAGACCGGCGGCAGTTGCTCGGCGTCGACCTCGCCGCCGACGAGCGCCCACGTGGTCGGGCCGAGCAGGATTCCGTTGCGCGGCGCCGCCTCCTCGAGGCGCTTCGCCGTCCAGACCGCGTCCCCGGCGACCGACAGGTCGGTCCCGGCCGCGAAGACCTCGCCCGTGTTCACGCCGATCCGGGTCGCGAGGCCCGGCCCGAGCTGGGCTTCGAGGCTGACGACCGCCTCGCGGATCTCGACCGCAGCGCGGACCGCGCGCAGCGCGTCGTCCTCGCGGACCGCCGGCATGCCGAACACCGCGCAGACGGCATCGCCGATGAACTTCTCGATCGTGCCGCCGTGGCGCTCGACGATCGTCCTCGCGCCGACGAAGTAGCGAGCGAGGAGCCGCTGGAGCGCTTCCGGGTCGAAGCGCTCGGCCAGCCTCGTGGACTCGACGAGATCGCAGAAGAGGATGGTCACGACCTTCCGTGCTTCCCTCCCAGGTGACCCGCCCAGGGAAGCGCCACAGGCGGCGCAGAAGCGGGCGTCCTCACCGCTCGCCGCCCCGCAGCGGGAGCAGGTCGACATGGGCGGAGTCTACGGCGCGCTCAGGCGCCGACGGCGGTCCCGGTCGCTGCGCGCTGACCGTCGTGCCGGTTGTCGAACACGCGCTCCTGCGCGAGCTCGAGGCCGACTGCCAGCGCGCCCGTCAGCACCGCCGCGTCGCCGAGGCCCGACACCTCGACCTGCGGCGGGAACGGCAGCCACTCTGCCAGGAGCCGGCGAATCGGGTCGAGGAGCAGATCACCGTTCGTGCCGATGCCGCCGCCGAGCACGACCAGTGCGACATCGGTGACGGCGGCGATCGGGGCGATGTGCAACGCGATCCGGCGCGCCTCTTCGTCGACGACCGCTCGCCCGAGCGGGTCGCCCTGCCGCGCCGCACCGAAGACTGCGCGCGCATCGTACGGCGATGTCAGCCTGGTCTCCACCCCCTCCCCCGCGAGCCGTTCGGTCAGCTCGGACACGGCCGCGGCACACGGGTCGATCTCGTCCGCACGGCCCGAGGCGACCAGGTCGATCTCGCCGGCGGCGCCGTTCCGGCCGCGGTGGAGCTCGCCGCGTAGCACGAGACCTGCGCCCAGCCCGGTGCCGACCGAGAGGAAGACGAAGTCCTCGATCCCTCGGGCGACGCCGAGCCACTGCTCGCCGCGGGCGGCGAGGTTGATGTCGTTGTCGAGGGTGACCGGCAGGTCGAGCCGCTCGATCAGGTCGGTCCGGAAGTCGCGACCATCGAGCCCGGGCACGTTGGTCCCCATGCTCAGCCGCCCCGTCTCGCCGCCGACGACGGCGGGCACACCGACCACCGCCGAGTCGATCAGGTGCGCCGGCAGCTCTGACGCCTCGACCAGGGAGCTGCGAAGCTTCGTGATCGTGTCGAGCGCCTTCCCGACCTCGACGTCCGGGAGCTCGATGTCCTGGCGGGCACGCACGGCGCCGGACAGGTCGCAGATCGCACCGCGCAGAAAGCGGGCACCGAGGTCGAGGCCGAGCACGAGCGCCGCGTCCGGCACAGCCTCGAAGAACACCGCGCCGTACCGCGGGCGGCCAAGCGCCGGCTCCGTCTCGCGGACGAGGCCCGACTCGAGCAGGGATTGGAGCGCGAGGGAGACGGTCGGCTTCGAGATGCCGGCCTGGCGCGAGATCTCGGCGCGCGAGATCGGCGCAGCGCTGCGGATCGTCTCCAGCACCGTGCGCTCGTTGAGCTGCTTGAGCAGCGGGGGAATCGCCGCACGGGGTCGCGTCACGTCAACAACATTAACGCAAAACCGCACATTCTTCCGCTTGACTTCCTGCTATCGACGGTCATAGGATCGCGCTCGTTCGGAAACCTAACTAACGGATTCCGTCACGGACAGAGGAGGAGGATGATGAAACGCGTGGCCACGGGGATCGCCCTGCTCGCGCTGATCGCCGCCGGCGCCGTCGCGGTGTCGGTGGGCTCGGCATCGACCAGGCACCGGCAGGCGACGACGATCACCGCCTGGGTCGGCTGGAGTGCCGGCCACGAGCTCACCGAGTTCAAGAAGGTGGTGGCCGAATACGACAAGAAGCACCCGGACGTGGACGTGAAGGTGGTGGGCGGGATCAATGACGACAAGATCTTCGCCGCGCTGCGCTCGGGCAACGTTCCGGACATCGTCAGCTCGTTCATGTCCTCCAACGTCGGCATCTTCTGCCCGTCCGGCGGCTGGATCGACCTGGGGCCGCTCCTCAAGCGCGACCACATCGACGTCAATCAGTTCCCGGCGACGTCGCGCTACTACACGCAGTACAAGGGCACCCGTTGTGCCCTCCCGCTGTTGGCGGACTCGACCGGGCTCTACTACAACACGGCGCTCTTCAAGAAGGCCGGTCTGAAGGGCCCGCCGAAGACGCTGTCGCAGCTCGCCGCCTACGCGAAGAAACTGACGCAGAAGAACAAGGACGGCACGTTGAAGGTGGTCGGGTACGACCCGAACATGAACTTCTACCTCGGCGGCTACGGGAACGGCGCATCGGGCTACCAGCCGCTGATCGGTGCTCACTACTTCGACAAGAGCGGGCACTCGAGCCTCGGCACCGACCCGGCCTGGGCGAACTTCCTGCGCTGGCAGAAGCGCCTGGTCGACTTCTTCGGCTACGACAAGCTGGTTCGCTGGCAGGCCGGCGCGGGTGACGAGTTCGCGCCGTCGCATCCATTCGAGACCGGCAAGCTCGCGATGATGCTGGACGGCGAGTGGCGCGTGGCGTTCATCAAGAACGAGCACCCCGAGCTCAAATACGCGACGGCACCTATGCCCGTTGCAGACGGCCATCCGGAGCTCTACGGTGCCGGCGCAGTCAACGGGACGATCATCGGCATCCCGAAGGGCGGCAAGCACCGTGACCAGGCCTGGGATCTGGTCAAGTACCTGACTACGAACGACCATGCCCTCGCCAAGTTCTCGAACGGGATCAGGAACGTTCCCTCGACCGTCAGCTCTGCGCGCTCGCCCGAGCTGATCCCCGACAAGAAGTTCTCGACGTTCCTGAAGATCTTCGTCAACAAGAACTCGCAGACGACGCCGATCACGACGATCGGCCTCGACCACCTGACGACGTTCACGAACTTCATCGTCAAATGGCAGGCGGGCAAGGTGAAGGCGCAGGATCTCGTCAGCGGGCTGCGGAATGTCGACAAGCAGATCGACGCGAAGATCAAGCAGGCAAACAAGGGCGGCGGAGGCGGTAACCCTGTTCCATGAGTATCGCGCCGGCAGCTGAGGCCGGGGCTCTGGCCCCGGCCCTGCCGGTGTCCGACCGCCGGCGGGCGAAGCGAAAGGCGGCGTGGCGGCGGCGGGGCCTCGTGCTCCTTCTGATGAGCCCGTGGATCGTCGGGTTCTGCGTCTTCCTGCTCTATCCGCTCGGGATGAACGTCTACCTCTCGCTGACCCACTACGACCTGCTCAACCCGCCGCGCTGGATCGGGCTTGCGAACTACCGCTACGCGTTCACCAACGACCCCGACCTCTGGCCGGCGATCAAGAACACCCTCTGGATCATCGCCATCGGCGTCCCGCTACAGGTGATCTTCGCGTTCGGCATCGCGACGATGCTGACCCGGGCGAGATCCGGTGCCGGGTTCTTCCGGACCGTCTTCTACCTGCCCGCACTGATCCCGCCGGTCGCGGCGACGCTCGGTTTCGTCTACATCCTCAATCCTGGCACCGGCCCGCTGAACACGCTGCTCGGGCATCTGGGCATCCAGGGGCCGTTGTGGTTCAACGACCCGGCCTGGGCGAAGCCCTCGCTCGTCCTGCTGGCGATGTGGGGCGTGGGCAACTTCATGATCATCTTCCTGGCTGCGATCCTCGAGGTCCCGCGGCACCTGTACGAGTCGGCCGACCTCGACGGCGCCGGGCCGGTCCAGAAGCTGCGCTGGGTGACGCTGCCCACGATCAGCCCGGTGATCCTCTTCTCTGTCGTCCTCGGGGTGATCTACGGCCTGCAGTACTTCACTCAGGCATGGGTGGCCGCGAGCATCGCGGGCGGGAACGCTTCACAGGCCGGGTCGGTCAGCTCGCTCGAGCTCGGGTACCCCGAGGGCTCGACGCTCTTCTACCCGATCCTTCTCTACTACCACGGCTTCAAGTACTTCAACATGGGCTACGCGTCTGCGCTGGCGGTCCTGCTGCTCTTCGTCTCGTTCGCGGTCACGCTGGTGATCATCCGCAACTCGCGGCGCTGGGTCCACTACGGCGGGGCGATCAGATAGATGGCTGCGGCGGCGGAGACTGCTGCGGTCGTCCGGCGCAGGGCGCCGGCGGCCGTGCGGAGGCGGCGCTTCCTGGTCGCGGTCGCCGACCACAGCATCCTGATCGTCCTCGCGATCGCGTTTCTCGCGCCGCTCGTCTTCATCACGCTGACCGCGCTGATGACCGACGACCAGGCCTTGACTCCGACGCTCTGGCCGCACCCGTTCCAGTGGAGCAACTTCATCGAGGTCTTCCGGCAGGCGCCGCTCTGGCGTTGGATCCTGAACACGATGATGTACGCCGGCCTCGCGACACTCGGCGTGCTCGTCTCCTCGATCCCGGTCGCCTACGCGCTCTCGAAGATCCGCTGGAGGGGCCGCGACGCCGTCTTCCTGATCGTGCTCGTCTCGCTGATGCTGCCGCCCCAGGTCGCGGTCGTGCCGCTGTACGTGATGTGGGCGAAGCTGGGGAACGCGATCGGCTTCCAGTTCGTCGGCTCGCTCTGGCCGCTGATCATCCCCGCCTGGCTCGGCGATGCCTTCTCGATCTTTCTGCTCCGGCAGTTCTTCCTGACCATCCCCGAGGAGTACCTCGACGCCGCCCGGGTGGACGGCTGCGGCGAGCTGCGGATTCTGAGCACGGTCGTGCTGCGGCTGGCGAAGCCTGCGATCGCCGCGGTCGCACTGTTCTCGGTGCTGTACACGTTCAACGACTTCTTCCTGCCGCTGCTGTACACGGGCGAGAACCCCGCACACTGGCCCGTCTCGGTCGGGCTCTCCCAGTACCGCAACCTCCATCAGGTGCAGTGGAACCTGACGATGGCGGCGACGCTGGTGGTGATGGCGCCGGTGATCATCCTCTTCTTCCTCGCCCAGCGCGCCTTCGTCGAGGGCGTGACCCTCACGGGGGTGAAGGGGTGAGGCTCGCCGTCGTCGGCGCCGGGTCGACGTACACGCCCGAGCTGGTGGCGGGCCTCGCGGGGCTCGAGCTCGAGCGGCTGGCGCTCCACGACGTCGACTCGTCCCGGCTCGAGGTCGTCGGAGGCCTCGCGGGCAGGATGCTCGACCGCGTCGGCTTCCGCGGCGAGCTGGAGTTGCTCGACCGGCTCGACGAGTCGGTGGAGGGCGCCGACTTCGTCCTCGTCCAGATTCGCGTCGGCGGCCAGGCTGCCCGCCTGCAAGACGAGACTGCTCCGCTGCCGTGCGGATGCATCGGCCAGGAGACGACCGGCGCGGGCGGCTTCGCGAAGGCGATGCGCACCGTGCCCGTGATGCTCGCCATCGCGGAGCGGGTGCGCGAGCTCGCCGGGCCCGACGCGTGGATCGTCGACTTCACCAACCCGGTTGGGATCGTCACGCGCGCCCTGCTCGACGCCGGGCACCGGGCGGTCGGGCTCTGCAACGTCGCGATCACTTTCCAGCGGCGGTTCGCGGCGCTGCTCGACGTCGAGCCGGCGCGCCTCGTCGTCGATCAGGTCGGCCTCAACCACCTGACCTGGGTGCGCGCTGTGCGGCTCGACGGCCGGGACGTGCTCCCCGATCTGCTCGCCGAGCGGGCCGAGGAGCTGGCGGACGAGGTGCAGCTGCCCGCGCGGCTGCTCGAGGAGCTCGGTGCGGTGCCCTCGTACTACCTGCACTACTTCTACGAGCACGACGCGGTGCTCGCCGAGCAGCGGGAGGGCGTGCCCCGCGCCGAGACCGTCGCCGAGATCGAGCGCAGCCTGCTCGAGCTCTACCGCGACCCCTCGCTCGACGAGAAGCCTGCGCTGCTCGAGCAGCGTGGTGGAGCGTTCTACAGCGAGGCCGCGGCCGGCCTCGTGCGATCCCTGGCCTACGACATCGCCGAGGTGCACGAGGTCGACCTGCGCAACGACGGTGTCCTCTCCGGGTTGGCCGCCGACGACGTGGTCGAGGTGCCCGCGCGCGTGGAGGCGGGGCGAATCGTGCCGCTCGAGCAGCCGCCGCTCGCGCCCGAGCTGCTCGGGCTCGTCCAGCATGTCGCCGCCTACGAGCGCCTGACCGCGGAGGCGGCCGTGTCCCGCGACCCGGTGACGGCGAAGAAGGCGCTGTTGACCCACCCGTTGATCGCGCAGTACGAGCTGAGCGAGGAGCTGCTCGAGCGGCTGGCGCTGGAGGCGGTGGCGGCATGAAAGTCCTGCTTGCGGTCGACGGCGGGAACTCCAAGACCGACGTTGTGCTGATCGGCGAGGACGGCGGGCTGCTCGCATTCGCGCGCGGGCCGCAGAGCTCGCCTCATCACCTCGGCGAGGACGGCTGCATGCGCGTGCTGGCAGGGCTGGTCGAGGAAGTGGGCCTGGACGGGCGGGTCGCCTCGGGTGCGACGCTGTGCATGGCCGGCGTCGACTTCCCTCGCGAAGAGGAGCGTCTGGCCGAGCTGGTCGACGCGCGCGGCTGGACCCGGCGCGCGACCGTCCTCAACGACACGTTCGCGGTGCTCCGAGCCGGCACGGAGGAGGGCTGGGGCGTTGCGGTGGTCTGCGGGGCGGGCATCAACTGCGTCGGAGTCGCATCCGACGGCCGCCAGGTCCGCTTTCCTGCGCTGGGGGCGATCACCGGCGACTGGGGCGGCGGCTTCGACGTCGGGCTTACCGCTGTCTCGAAGGCGGCGCGCAGCTTCGACGGCCGCGGCCGGAAGACGACACTCGAGCACGCCGTGCCCGCGCACTACGGTTTCGAGACGCCGTACGAGCTCGCCGAGGCGATCCACCGGAAGGAGATCGCGGAGCGGCGGGTGCTGGAGCTGTCGCCGATCGTCTTCGCCGAGGCTGAGCATGACGAGGTCGCGGCGGAGATCGTCGACCGGCTCGCCGACGAGGTGGTCGCGCTGGCGTGGACGTCGCTTTCCCGACTCGACCTGGACTCGCGCCCGGTCGAGGTCCTCCTCGGTGGCGGGCTGCTCAGGGGTGAGAATTCGCGCGTGGTCGAGCGCATCCGCGAGGGTCTGCGCGAGCGGTCGCAGGTCGCGAGCGTCCGGGTGACCGGGACGCCGCCGATCGTCGGGGCGACGCTGCTGGCGCTCGACTCGGCCGGCGCGGGCCCGAAGGCGCAGGAGCGCGTCCGGGCCGAGGTGATGGCGGCAGCGGGGGTGAACGATGGCTGAGGTGCACTTCCGGCAGGCGACCCGTGTCTATCCGGGCAACGACGAGCCGGCCGTGGACGCGTTCGATCTGGACATCGGGGACGGCGAGTTCATGGTGCTCGTCGGACCGTCGGGGTCGGGCAAGACGACGGCGCTGCGGATGCTGGCGGGGCTCGAGGAGGTCGACTCGGGCTGGATCTTCATCGGCGAGCGCGACGTGAGCGACCTGCCGCCGAAGAATCGCGACGTGGCGATGGTCTTCCAGAACTACGCGCTCTACCCGTACCTGACCGTGGCCGCCAACATCGGCTTCCCGCTCAAGGTCGCGGGCGTGAAGAAGGCCGAGCGCGAGCGGCGTGTGCACGAGGTAGCGGAGCTGCTCGAGCTGACCGACTACCTGGGCCGCAAGCCGGGACAGCTCTCCGGGGGCCAGCGCCAGCGGGTGGCGATGGGCCGCGCGATCGTCCGCGAGCCGAGCGTCTTCCTGATGGACGAGCCGCTCTCGAACCTCGACGCGAAGCTGCGCGTGCAAATGCGGGCCGACATCGCAGCTCTGCAGTCTCGGCTCGGCGTCACCACCGTGTACGTCACGCACGACCAGGCCGAGGCGATGACGCTCGGGCACCGCGTCGCCGTGCTCAAGGACGGGCGGCTCCAGCAGTGCGACGTGCCGCGCGCGCTGTACGAGCGGCCGGCCAACACGTTCGTCGCCGGGTTCATCGGGTCGCCGTCGATGAACCTGCTCGAGGTGCCGCTGAACGGCGCCGGCTGCTCGTTCTGCGACGTGCAGGTGCCGCTGCCGGCCTCGCTGACCACGTCGAACGGAAAGGTCGTGCTCGGCCTGCGGCCGGAGTCGCTGGAGCTCGCTCCCGGCGGGATCGACGCGCGGGTCGAGATGGTCGAGGAGATCGGGGCGGACGCCTACGTTTTTTGCGCCGCGGATCACGAGGGCGAGCCGGTCAGACTGGTCGCCCGCACCGAGGCGCGCTCCGCGCCGGAGCGCGAGGCCAAGGTGTCGCTTTGCCTGCGCGGGGAGGACGCGCACTTCTTCGACGCCGACACGGGTGTGCGGCTGGAGGTCGCCTGAGCCGTCCGTGATGGAGCTCGACGTCGTCACGCCGGCCCTGGTCGTCGACCTCGAGCGGCTGGAGTCGAACCTCGGGCGGTGGCAGGACTACTGCGACCGGGCCGGCCTCGCGAACCGCCCGCATGTGAAGACGCACAAGTGCGTCGAGATCGCACGGCGCCAGGTCGGGCTCGGCGCGCGCGGCGTCACCTGCCAGACCCTGCACGAGGCGGAGATGATGATCGAAGTCGGAATCGACGACGTGCTGGTCCCGTACAACGTCGTCGGCGAGGGGAAGCTGGAAAGGCTCGCCGCGCTCCTCCGACGCGCAGTCGTGCAGGTCACCGCCGACGATGCGTCGTTGCTCTCCGGGCTTGCCCGAGCGGCCGACCGCGCCGGACGGGAGCTCGGGGTGCTCGTCGACTGCGACACGGGGCTCGGGCGGACGGGCGTGGCCTCGCCTGAGGAGGCGGCCGAGCTCGCCGGCGCGATCGCACGCACCTCCGGTCTGCGCTTCGCCGGCCTCGTTACGTTCCCGGCGCTGCCCGCAGCACACGCTTTTCTCGAGGAAGCCGCCACCCTGATCCGACGCGACGGGCCAGCGGTCGAGACGGTCTCGGCAGGCGGGACGCCGACGATGTGGAGCTCGGACCGGCTCCGGCCCCTAGTCACCGAGTACCGCGCCGGCACGTATGTGTTCAACGACCGCAACACCGTGCGCCTCCGGGCCGCCTCGCTCGACGAGGTCGCGCTGACCGTGGCCGCCACGGTCGTGAGTCGGCGCGGTGGCCGCGCGATCGTCGACGCGGGCAGCAAGGCGCTCAGCTCCGAGGCGGCCGACGACGGTTTCGGCCTCGTCCTGGGGGCGCCGACCTCTCGCCTCGTGCGGCTGGACGAGGAGCACGGCTACGTCGAGCCGGGCGACGGGCTCGAGCTCGGCCAGCAGGTGCGGATCGTGCCGAACCACGTCTGCCTGGCCGTGAACCTCGCCGACGAGCTGGTGGCCGTGCGAGGCGGCGAGATCGCGGCGCGCTGGCCGGTCGAGCGCGGGCGCTGAACGGCAGCGACCCGGTTGGCTGAACTGCCGCTGCCGGGGAGTGTCCTGCGGGTAGCGTTCAACGGCATGTCGGCCCTTAGCGACCACGATGAAGCACACGTCGACCGCGCCAACGCGAACGCGTTCGTGCAACGGTTCGCGTAATGGCCACGCCCGTCTGCACCCACCTCGACCAGATCCAGGTGACAGAACTGCCCGAGACGATCGCCGGCTGCGAGGAATGTCTGAAGATCGGCGGTCGGTGGATGCACCTCCGGATGTGCGAGATCTGCGGGAAGATCGGCTGCTGCGACTCGTCGCCGAACCGCCACGCGTCGAAGCACGCGCACGAAGCCGGTCACCCGATCGCCCGCTCGGCCGAGCCCGGCGAGGACTGGAGCTGGTGCTTCGTCGACGAGGTCGCGTTCGTCCTCGAATGACGTCGCTGCCGCTGCTCCCGTACCCGGAGTGGGAGCCGACGAAGCAGACGCTGCACCTCTGGGCGCAGATCGTCGGCAAGGTGAAGCTGGCGTCGGCGCCGCCGAAGAACCACTGGTGGCACGTGCCCCTCTACCTCGACGTCCACGGCCTCACCACCCGGCTGCTGCACAGCGCCGACGGCACGCCGTTCGAGATCCGCTTCGACTTCGCCGCCCACCGGCTGGTGGTGGAGACGCCCCGGGCCGAAAAGTCGTTCGCGCTGGTGGACGGCCTGTCGGTGGCTGCCTTCGACCGGGAGCTGCACGCCGCGCTCGGCGGTCTCGGGCTCGACATGACGATCGTGGAGCACCCGTTTGGCGTGCCGACGACGACACCGTTCGCGGAGGACGACGAGCACCACTCGTACGACGCCGAGGCCGTCGAGCGCTTCTGGCGCGTGCTGGACTGGAGCGGGGAGGTGCTGGAGGAGTTCGCCGGTTGGTTCTGCGGCAAGCAGAGTCCGGTCCACCTCTTCTGGCACTCGTTCGATCTGGCGCTGACCCGCTTCAGCGGCCGTCGCGCACCGGATCAGCCGGACGCGGATCCGGTGAGCAGGGAGGCGTACACGCACGAGGTCGTCTCGTTCGGCTTCTGGGCAGGCGACCAGAACGTCCGCGAGCCCGCCTACTACTCGTACGCGGCGCCGGAGCCCGACCGGTTACGCGGCCGGGAGCTTTCACCCGCGGGCCATGTTCGCTGGGTCGAGCTGGGCGGCGGCTCACTGGCGATCCTCCCGTACGAGGACGTCCGTACGGCGCTCGACCCGAAGGCGATGCTGCTCGACTTCCTCGAGAGCGCGTACGAGGCGGGGGCCGACGCTGCCGGCTGGGATCGCGGCGAGCTCGTCTCGTCGTTCTGCCCGCCGATCACATGAGCCGCCGGCAGCGGCTGACGCTCGCCGCGGCCATCGTCGGCTCGGGCGTGGCGATGCTCGACGGCACGATCGTCAACGTGGCGCTGCCCGCGATTGAGCGCGACCTCGGCGGAGGGCTGTCGGCGCAGCAGTGGGTGGCGAATGCATACCTGCTCTCGCTGGGGTCGCTGATCCTGATCGGCGGCTCGCTCGGCGACATCTACGGCGAGCGGCGGATCTTCGCGCTCGGCGTCAGCCTGTTCGGCGTGTTTTCGGTCGCGTGCGCGCTGGCGCCGACGATCGAGGCCCTGATCGCCGCCAGGGCGCTGCAGGGCGCGGCGGGCGCTCTCCTGACGCCGAGCGCGCTGGCGATCATCGTCGCCGCGTTCCCGCTCCGCGAACGGGCGGCTGCGATCGGCACCTGGACGGCCTGGGGCGGGATCGCTGCGATCGTCGGGCCGCTGCTCGGCGGCGTCATCGTCGACAACGCCTCCTGGCGCTGGGTGTTCGCGATCAACGTGCCCCCGGTGGTCGCGACGGTCGCTCTCGTGCTCGCTGCCGTCCCGCGCACGGCTCGGGTCGTCGGTCGGAAGGTGGACGTCACAGGCGCGATCCTTTGCGTGCTCGGGCTGGGCGGGTTTGTCTTCGCGCTGATCGAGCAGCCCCGGCACGGCTGGTCGAGCCCGGTGATCTGGATCCCGCTCGTCGCCGGGATCGGCTTCCTCGTGCTCTTCGTCGCCTACGAACGGCGGACGGCAGAGCCGATGCTGAAGCTGGAGCTCTTCTCGAGGCGCAACTTCGCCGTCGGCAACGCCGAGACGCTCGCGATGTACGGAGGCGTCGCGATCCTCTTCTTCTTCCTGGTCATCTACCTCCAGGAGGTCGCCGGGTATTCGGCGGTGCGCAGCGGCCTGACCACGGTGCCGGTCACGGTGGTGATGTTCGCGCTCTCGCGCCGCTTCGGCGCGCTCGCCGACCGCCACGGCCCGCGGCTGTTCATGGGTTGCGGGCCGCTCGTTGCCGCCGGCGGGATCCTGCTCCTGCTACGGGTGGGAATGCACCCGTCGTACCTGACCGACCTGCTCCCAGCACTACTCATCTTCGCGTTCGGCCTGACGGCAACCGTCTCCCCGCTGACCGCGACTGTGCTCGCAGACGCCGACGAGAGCGACGCGGGCATCGCGTCCGCGGTGAACAACGCAGTGGCTCGGGTCGCCGGACTCGTCGGCGTCGCGGTCGTCGGCGTCGTGGTCGCAGGGGCGCTCACCGGCGACACCTTCGCCCCGAACCAGGAGTCGGTGCACGCGTTTCACGTCGCGGTTGCGATCTGCGCGGCGCTCGTCGCCGCGGGCGGCGTGGCCGGGCTCGCGGGGATCGTCAACCCGCGCCGCCACGTCAAGGCCGAGCAGTGCCCCGGCGGGCAGCTGTCGGGGGCGCCGGAAGCTGCCGGCGGGGTCTCCTGACCCTCTGCTCGTTACTGTGATCCCGGGTCGTACGCCATGGTGATCTTCGAGTTCGGTACCCGCCAGGAGCTCCAGCTGCTCGGACTGCTCGTCGCAGGCGCTGCGCTGCTGATCCTGGCCGGGCCGCTACGCATCCCCTACCCGATTCTGCTCGTGCTCGGTGGGCTGCTGCTCGCCTTCGGCCCGGGCGTGCCGAAGGTGACCATGCCGCCGGAGGTCGTCCTCGTCGGCATCCTGCCGCCGCTCCTCTACCAGGCGGCGTACGCGACGGGACTTCGCGAGCTGCGGCGGAACCTGCGGCCGATCTCGCTCCTTGCCGTCGGCCTGGTCCTGCTCACGACCTGCGGCGTCGCCGTGGTCGCGCACGCGATCACCGACCTCGGTTGGGCGGAGGCCTTCGTCCTGGGCGCGGTCGTCTCGCCGACCGATCCGATCGCGGCCACCGCGATCGGTCGGCGGCTCGGGGTTCCCCGGCGGCTGATCGACATCATCGAGGGCGAGAGCCTCGTCAACGACGGCACGGCGCTCGTGCTCCTGCGCACCGCAATCGTGGCCGCTGTCGCCGGCTCGTTCTCCGTCTGGGACGCCGGCTGGCACCTGGCGGTGAACATCGTCGGCGGAATTGCGGTCGGCCTCGCGGTCGGCTACCCGATCCGGCGTCTCCGGCGCGTGCTCGACAACCCTCCGCTCGAGGTGACGATCGCCTTCCTCACCGGCTATTTCGCCTTCCTGCCGGCCTCGGCGATTCACGTATCCGGCGTGCTCGCCGTCGTCACCGCCGGCATCTACATGGGCTGGTACACGCCCGAGCTGACGACGGTGCAGACCCGGCTGCAGGGCGAGGGATTCTGGAGCGTGTTCACGTTCCTGCTCAACGTGCTTCTCTTCGGCCTGGTCGGCCTGCAGCTGCGCCCGGTGCTCGACGGGCTCTCCGACCACGGCGGCTGGTCGCTCGTCGGCGACGCGGCAGTGATCGTCCTCGCCGTGATCGCGCTCCGGATCGTCTGGGTCTTCCCGGCGACCTATCTGCCCCGCTGGCTCGTCCCGGGCCTCAGCGAACGTGACCCGTCGCCGCCGTTGCGCTATCCCGCGTTCATCGCGTGGAACGGCATGCGCGGGGCGGTGACGATCGCGGCTGCGCTGATCGTCCCGCTGCGGACCGATGCCGGTGGACCGCTTCCGGGCCGCGACCTGATCGTCTTCGTCTCGTTCGCGGTGGTGCTGGCGACGCTCGTCGGCCAGGGCCTGTCGATGCCGCTGGTCATCCGCGCGCTTCGGCTGGAGGCGGACGACGGTGGCGCCGACGAGGAAGAGGCTCTGGCCCGGGTTCGCGCCGCCGAGGCGGCGCTCGAGCGGCTCGAGGAGCTCGAGCCGGAGGTCTGGGTGCTCGACGACACGGTCGAGCGGCTCCGCGGGCTGTACCGCTTCCGGATCGACCGCTTCAACGCACGTGTCGACCCCGACGGCGACGGGAAGATCGAGAAGCGGTCGGCGAAGTACCAGAAGCTTCGGCGCGAGCTGCTCGACGCCGAGCGGCACGCGGTGGTCGAGCTCCGTAATACCGGCGAGATCAGCGACGAGGTGATGCGCCGGGTCGAGCGGGACCTCGACCTCGAGGTCTCGCGGCTCGACCGCTGACTCAGGCCCGCAACTTGACTGCCTGTGCCGTCGCCTTCTGGTCGCCGTCCCGCAGGTACTGATGCACGAAGGCGATCGCCATGCTGCCCTCGCCGACCGCGGCGGCGACACGCTTGACCGGGCCGAGCCGGACGTCGCCGCAGGCGAAGATCCCCGGCATGCTGGTCTCCAGCAGGTACGGATCGCGCTCGAGCGCCCAGCGGCCGGCGTCCCGCACGTCGGCTCCGGTGAGCACGTAGCCCTTCGGGTCGAGCGCGATCTCGGGTGGCAGCCAGGACGTCTCGGCGTCCGCCCCGATCAAAACGAAGAGCCCGCCCGACTCCAGCCTCCTCGTCTCGCCGCTCGAGTCGTTGTTGACGTCGATCGCCTCGAGCGCGTCGTCCCCGTGCACGGCCACCACTTCGGTGTTGGTCAGCACCTCGATGTTCGAGCGCGTTGCGAGCTGGTCGATCAGGTAGCGAGACATGCTCTTCTCCAGGCCTTCGCCGCGGCAGAGGATGGTCACGCTCCGTGCATGGGTGGAGAAGTGCATCGCCGCCTGCCCCGCCGAGTTGCCGGCGCCGACGATGTGGACGTCGAGCCCGTGTGTGCCCGGCGCCTCGCCGCGGGCAGCGCCGTACAACACCCCCTTGCCGAGCAGACGGTCGCAGCCCTCGACCGGCAGCTTCCGCCACGAGACGCCGCACGCGAGGATGATCGTCTGCGCGCGCAGGACGTCGCCGCCGTCCAGGTGCACCTGCCGGGCCGTCGCGTCGAGCCGCTCGATCGTCCGGGTGACGAGGATTTCGGCGCCGAGTCGGCTCGCCTGCTTGAGGGCGCGTCCGGCCAGCTCGTCGCCCGAGACTCCCTGCGGAAAGCCGAGGTAGTTCTCGATCCGCGACGACGCTCCGGCCTGGCCGCCGGGCGCCTCGCGCTCGATCACGATCGTGCGCAGCCCTTCCGACGCTCCGTAGACGCCCGCGGCCAGGCCCGCGGGGCCCGCGCCGATCACGACCGTGTCGTACCCCGCCCGCTGCGGCTCGGTCTCCAGGCCGAGCAGCTCGGCCACGCGGCGCAACTGCGGTCGCACCACCGTCTTGCCGTTCACCACTCTGATGACCGGACAATCGGCCTCCGCCGGCAGCCGGCCCCCCCATTGCTCCTCCGCGTCGGGCGAGTCCGGCTGGACCCAGGCGAAGGTGATCTGGTTGCGGTCGAGGAAGTGGCGCAGCTCGGAGCAGGCGGGGTCGAGCCGGTGCCCGACGACGACTGCCCGCGGGGGCGACGGCTCGGCGACGATCCCCTGGAGCCCGCCCGGGCCGCCGATCCGGTGGCCGGCCAGCCTCCCGACCTCCTTGCCGACGTCGGGCTCGAGCGCGACCACCGCGTGGTAGTCGTGTGGCTCGATCCGCATCACCCTCGACTGCTCGGCCGCCCGGAACCCGGCCGGGAACACCGTTCCGAGCGTGATCGGCACCTCGCCGAAGATCTCGCCGGGAAGCCGCTCGCCGACTATCCGCTCGATGCCGTCGACGAGCTTGGTCACCTCGATCCGGCCCGAGAGGAGGGCGAACAGGGCGCGCTCGCTGCCCTCGGGGGCAGCCCACTCGCCCGGGTGAAGCGTGATGTCGGCCGCGACGCGGGAGAGACGTTCACGGGCGCTCGCATCGAGCGCGGCGAAGACCGTCACCTCCTGGATCTCGTCCGGTGTGACCATGTCGGCGGAACGCTACGTCGTCGCGGCCGTCGTTGCAGCCCGGGTGGAGCGCCGGTCGAGTGCCTGCATCGTCAGCCATGCCGCTGCTGCGGCGAGCACGGCGGCTGGGATCGCATCGAGCCCGGCGTGCCCGACGAGGAGGCCCGCGAAGAGCGTCGAGGTGATCAGCAGCCGGGTTCCCGCCGCCATGCCGGCCGCGGATCCGACCGCGACGGCGAGGGTCGGCGACACGTCGAACCAGGCATGCGCGAACTCGGCGACGGCGATGCCGAGGAAGATGGCGGGGAATACCGGGCCTCCGCGGAATCCGCAGCCGAGGCTGACCCCGTAGCCGAGCGCCTTTCCGACCAGGAGGATCACCAGGATCTTCGCCGAGGCGGTCGCCTCGTCGGGCACTCCGGCCTGGCCGGAGAACAGCACGTCCTGCGAGTCCGCTCCGAGCCAGTCGGCGATCTGTGCGACCGGGCCGACTGCAAGGTCCACCGCCGATGAGGAGCACGGGCATTCCGACGCGACGTGGTCCTTCCCTGGTCAGCTCCCCGGCTGCTCGGCGGACGACCGCGACGATCACCGCCGCCACGACGCCGACCGCGACGCCGACGATCAGGTCGTAGATGTGGGTTCCGATGTACGGCTGCAGGCTCGGCACGGCGAGCGCCTGGGCCGACAGGCCGCCCCAGTCGCCGAGGCCGATGAACAGGACGTAGCCGATCGCGGCGGCCACGAAGCCTGGCAGCAGGATCGGCAGGAGGGCGCTGCCCATTCCGAGTCCGCCCTCGACCAGCATCATCCCACCGACGATCGGCCCGCCGAACAGCGCCGAAATCGCGGAGAACGATCCGGCGGTGGCGAGGAACCCCCTCTCCCTTCTCGTCGACGCGGGCGAAGAGCGTGACCACGCCGCCGACCACCGCACCCAGCGCGATCAACGGAGCCTCCGGGCCGAGCACTGCTCCGAACGAGAGCGTGCCGAGCGCGGCGAGGGCGATGCCGGGCCCGTTCACGACCGGGACAGCGCCTCCGCCGATCCCCTCCAGCGGCGGGTGGCCGCCGTCGCCGGGCAGGAACCGGCGCGCGACCAGCACGATGCAGGCGCCTACTAGGGCAGGCCGATCACGAGGTACCACGCGGCGATGTGTAGCCGAGACTGCTCGGCAAATCGTCCCAGAGCCAGTGCTCGAGGTCGTGGACGAGCGCGAGGAAGACGGCGGCGAGGAGTGCGGCTGGGATGCCGATCACCGCTCCGAGGCCGACGAGGCGGAGGTAGGCGAGCGCGTCCGGGTCGCGTGTGGGCCGCTTCACCGTGGCGGACGTTACGTCGCGACCCGGCGGAAACGGCTGGGAGAATGGACCGATGGCAAGTGCGTTCGCCTGGGGCCTCCTGGCAGCTTCGTCGCTCGTCATCGGCGGTGCGATCGCGCTGACCGTTCGGCTGCCGTCGCGGGCGATCGGGCTCGTCATGGGCTTCGGAGCCGGCGTGCTGATCAGCGCGGTGGCGTTCGACCTCGTCGAGGAAGCAGCGAATACCGCCACCGGGAGCGGCGCGACGCTGTTCGGGCTGTTCGCGGGGTGTGCAGTGTTCTTCGCCGGGGACTGGGTGATCGACCGGCACGGCGGCGCCGACCGCAAGGATGCGTCCGGCGCGCAGGCGGAAGGCTCGGCGCTCGCAATCGTCCTCGGCACGGTCCTCGACGGCATCCCGGAGTCGGCGGTGATCGGGCTGACGATCTACCAGGGCGGCAAGGTCGGCGCGGCGTATCTGACCGCGGTCTTCATCTCCAACTTGCCCGAAGCCATCTCTTCGAGCGCAGGCCTCGTCGCGAGCGGCTGGAAAAGGGCCCGGATCCTCTGGCTTTGGGTCGCGATCGCCCTCGTCTCGGGACTTGCGTCGCTCGCGGGCTACGGCGTCTTCCAGAGCTCGTCGCCCGACACCGTCGCGTTCGTCCTTTCGTTCGCGGCCGGCGCGATCCTGACGATGCTCGCGGACACGATGATGCCGGAGGCGTACGAGAACGGCGGGAAACTCGTCGGGGTTGTGACGACGCTCGGCTTCGCGACGGCCTTCGTGATCCACACGCTCGACTGACCGCCGCGGGCGGCCTCGATCATGCACGTGGGATACTCGGCACACCGAGAGAGTTTCCCGCCCACGCCTTTGGTTGAGACC
>JBKPRA010000032.1:0-26894 GCA_046734335.1 Actinomycetota bacterium
GGGCCGGCGTGGTGGAGGCGGCGGCGCACCGCGTGAGGTTGCGCCCCCGCGCACCGACGAGACCCCGGCGGAGCCTCAGGTGACCGAGCCACAGGTCGAGACGCCCGAGACGCCCGAGACGCCGTCGGCCGAAGTGTCCGAAACGCCAGAGACGCCCGAGACGCCGAGCGCGGCGACGGAGGAGACGACCGACTGATGCTGCTGCCCAAGAAGACCAAGTACCGCAAGCAGCAGCGCGGCCGGCGCGCCGGCACCTCGAAAGGGCAGACCGAGGTCGCGTTCGGCGACTACGGGCTCAAGTCCCTCGACGCCGGCTGGCTGACCAACCGGCAGATCGAGGCGGCCCGGATCGCAATGACGCGCAAGATCAAGCGCGGCGGCAAGGTCTGGATCAACATCTTCCCGGACAAGCCGGTCACCCAGAAGCCGGCCGAGACACGCATGGGCTCCGGTAAGGGCTCACCCGAGCACTGGGTGGCGGTCGTCAAGCCCGGCCGCGTCATGTTCGAACTGGCCGGTGTCCCGGAGCCGCTTGCCCGCGAGGCGCTGCGCCTCGCCGGCACGAAGCTCTCCGTGCGGACGAAAGTGGTCAAGCGGGAAGGGAGTCTGTTCGAATGAGGGCGAGACAGCTGCGCGACCTGACCGATGCCGAGCTGACGCAACACCTGGAGGAGACTCGGCAGGAGCTCTTCAACCTGCGCTTCCAGTCGGCGACCGGCGCGCTCGAGAACTCGGCGCGTCTCCGGCTCGCGAAGCGCGAGATCGCGCGCATCCTGACCATTCGCAATGAGCGCGAGGCAGATCTGGAGAGGACAACCTAGGAATGGCTGACGAGAAGAAGACGAAGAAGACCGACGAGATCCTGGAAGAGACGCCGGCGGCCGAAGAGAAGCCGAAGCGGACACGCGCCAAGAAGGAGGAGCCGGCGGCCGCTGCGCCGGAGGTTGCCGAGAAGCCGAAGCGCACGCGCAAGAAGGCCGAGGAGACCGCCGCCGAGCCCGCCGAGGCACCGGTGGTTGCGGAGGAGGTCGAGGCGGAGGCCGAGCAGGTCGAGGCCGAGCCCGCTCCCGAGCAGTTGGCCGAGGAGGCTCCCGCCGAGGAGCCGACCCCGGAGGAGCCGGTCGCGGAGGCTCCGGCCGACGAGCCGGTGGCCGAGGAGGCTCCCGCCGAGGAGCCCGACTCTACGCCTGAGGAGCCCGTGGCCGACGAACCTCGTGCCGAGGAGACAGTTGCCGCGGACGAGCCCGAGCCGGACGTCGAGGCAGAAGCCGCAGCAGCCGAATCACCGGTCGCCGCCGATTCTGCGGCCGAAGAGCCGGTCGCGGAGGAGACGAACGCCGCAGAACCGCCGACGGACGAGGCTGCGACCGAGCAGCCGAGCCCAGTGAGAATGCGAGGCCCCAAGCCGAAGCGCAAGAGGCTACCGCGTGGTCAGCGACACAAGCACGCCAAGCCCAAGCGGGAGCCGACAGGCGAGCGCAAGCCCATCACTCGGCTCCCGAAACCGGAGTCCGAGCGGGGCCGCGACCAGCAGCGCCGCGGCGTCGTCGTTTCGGCGGCGATGGACAAGACGATCGTTGTTCGCGTCGATTCGATCAAGGCGCACCCGAAGTACAAGAAGGTAATCCGGCGCTCGAAGAAGTTCCACGCCCACGACGAGCAGAACCAGGCGAAGGCCGGCGACGTTGTCCGCATCGTCGAGACGCGCCCGTTGTCGAAGACGAAGCGGTGGCGGCTCGCTGAGGTCCTCGAGGTGGCGAAGTAACGTGATCCAGCAGGAGTCGAGAGTCCGCGTGGCCGACAACACGGGTGCCCGCGAGTTGCTCTGCATTCGCGTGAAGGGCGGGTCGCACCGCCGCTACGCACGGGTCGGCGACATCATCGTCGGCACGGTCAAGACCGCAACCCCGCAGGGCGCGATCAAGAAGGGTGAGGTCGTGCAGGCAGTGGTCGTGCGCACCAAGAAGCCCTTTGGCCGCGACGACGGCACCCAGATCGCCTTCGACGAGAACGCGGCGGTGATCATCGACGCACAGCGGAACCCGCGTGGCACGCGCATCTTCGGGCCGGTCGCCCGCGAGTTGCGCGAGAAGAACTTCATGAAGATCGTCAGCCTCGCACCGGAGGTGCTCTAGCGATGGCGGCAACGATGAAGGTCAGAAAGGGAGATCTGGTTCAGATCCTGTCGGGCAAGGACCGCGGAAAGCAGGGCCGTGTCATCGATGCGCGTCCCTCCGAGGGCCGCGTGATCGTCGAGAACCTGAACGTGGTGAAACGGCACACGAAGCCGCGCCCGATGCGCGACGCCAACCGCATGGGCGGCACGACGATGATGCCCGGCGGCGTAATCGACAAGCCGGCGCCGCTCGCGGTCTCGAAGGTGATGGTCGTCTGTCCGTCGTGCAACCTGCCGACGCGAGTCGGCCATGTGTTCCGCGAAGTCAAGGGCAAGAAGGTCAAGATCCGCGTCTGCCGTCGCGACGGCTGCGGAGGGGAGCTGGACAAGTGAGCGCGACTGCGACCGAGGCCGAGACGTACACGCCACGGCTGAAGGACCTCTATGAGAAGGAGCTCCGAGCGCGCCTGCAGGACGAGCTCGGGCTCTCCTCGGTGATGCAGGTGCCGCGCGTGACGAAGATCACCTTGAACATGGGCGTCGGCGAGGCCAAGACCGAGGCCAAGGCGCTCGACGCCGCCATGGACGAGCTTTCGACGATCGCCGGACAGCGCGCCCAGATGCGTCGGGCCCGGAAATCGATCGCCGCGTTCAAGCTCCGCGAGGGGATGCCGATCGGCGCCCGGATCACGTTGCGCGGCGCCCGGATGTACGAGTTCCTCGACCGGCTCGTCTCCATTGCCCTGCCGCGCATCCGCGACTTCCGCGGCCTCGATCCGGGCTCGTTCGACGGGCGTGGCAACTACTCGCTCGGCATCCGCGAGCAGATCATCTTCCCGGAGATCAACTACGACGACGTCGCCACGGTGCGTGGCCTGGACATCGCCATCACGACGTCGGCGGCAGACGACGATAGCGCGCGGGCGCTGCTCCGCGGCCTCGGCCTGCCGTTCGCCGACGACAGGAGGGAACAGGAGTAATGGCCAAGAAGTCGATGATCGCCAAGGCAGCCCGCCCCCAGCGCTACAAGGTGCGCGCGTACACGCGCTGCAACCGTTGCGGCCGGCCGCGTGCGGTCTTCAAGAAGTTCGGGCTCTGCCGCATCTGCCTGCGGGAGCTCGCCCACGCGGGCGTGATCCCCGGCATGACGAAGAGCAGCTGGTAAAGCCGTGAAAAATGCTGCGCATTTTTCAGGGGTGGAGGACTAGAAGATGCTGACCGATCCGATCGCAGACATGCTGACCAGAATTCGGAACGCGAACAAGGCGCTGCAGGAGACCGCCTCGATGCCGACTTCGCGG
Organism: Actinomycetota bacterium; assembly: GCA_046734335.1. Classification (GTDB taxonomy): domain Bacteria; phylum Actinomycetota; class Thermoleophilia; order Gaiellales; family Gaiellaceae; genus DATBLE01. The sequence goes on from JBKPRA010000032.1 coordinate 3,418, forward strand.
ATGAAGCAGGACATCGCTCGCCTGCTCAAGGAGGAGGGCTATATCCGCGACTTCCGCGTCGAGAAGGGCGAGGCGTTCGATCTGCTCGTGGTCGAGCTGAAGTACGGCCGAAGCCGCGAGCGCGTGATCACGAATCTGAAGCGGATCTCCAAGCCCGGCCGGCGCATCTACGCGCGCAAGGACCGCATGCCGCGCGTCCTCGGAGGCATGGGCACGGCTATCCTGTCGACTTCCAGTGGCGTGATGACCAGCCGCACCGCGCAGGAGCGCGGCATCGGCGGCGAGGTCATCTGCTTTGTGTGGTGAAGAGTCTCACGACTTTTCATCAGTGAGATAACCATGAGCCGAATCGGAAGATCACCAATTGAGCTGCCGGCCGGAGTCTCGGTCTCGATCAGCCCTGGGCGCGTGATGGTCAACGGCCCGCTCGGCGAGCTCGCGCAGGACGTGCCGCAGCGAATGACCATCGCGCAGGACGACGGCATGATCACCGTTACCCGGCCGACCGACCGTGGCGAGGATCGCGCGCTCCACGGCCTGACGCGCTCGCTCGTGGCGAACATGGTCGAGGGCGTGACCAAGGGCTTCGAGAAGCGGCTCGAGATCCAGGGCGTCGGCTACCGCGCATCGATGCGCGGCACCGCGCTCGAGCTCAACGTCGGGTTCTCGCACCCCGTGGTCAAGGACGCGCCTGCCGGAATCACCTACGAGGTGCCGACCCAGACCGAGATCGTGGTCAAGGGGATCGACAAGCAGCAGGTGGGCCAGATTGCCGCCGAAATCCGCAAGGTCCGCCCCCCCGAGCCGTACAAGGGCAAGGGCATCCGCTACGAGGGTGAGTACGTCCGTAGGAAGGTCGGGAAGCGGGCATGACTGCCGCGAAGGTTGCTGCGCAATTTCCGCCGGAGGGGTCGCGCTGATGCCTGCGCTGACGACACGTCAGTTGCGCACCCGTAGACAACGGCGGATTCGCGGGAAGATCGCCGGTACGGCCGACCGTCCGCGCCTGGCCGTGTTCCGGTCGAACCTCGGTATCAGCGCGCAGCTGATCGACGACCAGGCCGGCAAGACGGTCGCCGCTGCGAGCTGGCAGGGCCTGACCAAGTTCAAGGGGTCGAAGACCGATCAGGCGAAGGAGGTCGGGAAGCTGATCGCCGCCAAGGCGAAGGCGGCCGGCATCGAGGCATGCGTCTTCGACCGCGGCGGCTACCTCTACCACGGACGCGTGAAGGCGCTCGCCGAGGGCGCACGCGAGGGAGGATTGACGTTTTGACGAGTGTCGAGCGTGAGGTGTTCGCGCGCGAGGAGACGCGCGAGCTCAAGGAGCGGGTGGTCGAGATCAACCGCGTCGCCAAGGTGGTCAAGGGCGGCCGGCGGTTCTCGTTCACTGCGCTGGTGGTGATCGGAGACGAGGTCGACCGCGTCGGCGTCGGCTATGGGAAGGCGCGCGAGGTGCCGCTGGCGATCTCGAAAGCTGTTGACGACGCGAAGAAGAACCTCTTCACCGTCCCGAAGCACGGGACGACGATCACGCACGAGATCCTCGGGCGCTCGGACGCGGCCCGAGTGCTGCTCCGCCCAGCCAGCGAGGGCACCGGCGTGATCGCAGGCGGCGGCGTGCGCGCCGTGCTCGAACTGGCCGGCATCCGCGATATCCTCGCCAAGAGCCTCGGCACGACCAACCCGATCAACATGCTGAAGGCAACGGTTGACGGCCTGAAGAATCTGCGCCGCCCCGAGGACGTGGCGCGCATCCGCGGCCTGACGATTTCCCAAGTGCTTCCGGTGCCGGCCGTTTCGGCAAAGACAGGCGATCACGATGTGTCCGACCCCGGCGTGACGCTCGCAACAGACGAGGCTGCGACCGAGCAGCCGAGCGAGGAGAAATGAGCAAGGTCCGCGTCACCCAGGTGAAGAGCCAGATCGGCCAGACCCAGCGCCATCGGGGCACGCTGCGCGCGCTCGGACTCGGCAAGATCGGCCGCAGTGCCGAGCACGAGGAAGGCCCGGTGCTCGCCGGAATGCTCAGGAAGGTCAACCACTTGGTGAAGGTGGAGAAGCCCTAGATGGCCGGCGACCTGAACCTCTCGAATCTCAAGCCCGCGCAGCCGCGCAAGGAGCGCAAGCGGGTCGGGCGCGGCATGGGCTCGGGCAAGGGGCGCTACTCGGGCCGCGGGATCAAGGGCCAGAAGTCGCGGTCCGGCTCGCACGCGATGCGCGCCGGCTTCGAGGGTGGCCAGATGCCGGCCTACATGCGCATGGGCAAGCAGCGCGGCTCGACCTCGAAGGACGCAATGCCGATCGGCCCGTTCCGGACCAGCGTGTGGGCGCTGAACGTCCGGGACCTGGCGCGCTTCGACGCCGGTACCGACGTCACGCCGGAGCTGCTGAAGGAGGCAGGCCTCGTCCGCAACCTCAACCGCGACGTGAAGGTGCTCGGGCACGGCGATCTCGCCGTGAAGCTGACGGTCTCTGCGCATGCGTTCTCGAAGAGCGCCGTCGAGAAGATCGAGGCGGCCGGCGGCAGCGTCACCTGGCTCAAGCCGCCGCACGAGCCGAAGAAGCGGAAGCACAAGAAGGCGCCCGCCTCCTCCCAGACGCCGGCTGCCGATGTCGAGACAGCCGCTGAGCCCGAAGCCGCGGCCGAGGAGTCTCCGGCGGCCGAGGACCCGGAGCCCGTAGAGGGCGAATAGTGCTCAGCTGGATCGCGAACGCCTGGCGGGTGCCGGAGCTCCGCCGCCGGCTCCTCTTCACCGCCTTCGTTCTCGCCCTGTACCGCCTCGGGAGCTTCATCCCCGCACCGGGCGTCGACTCGGATCAGATCAAGACCTACTTCGGCAACCAGGGCGGAACGGTGCTCGGCCTGCTCAACCTGTTCTCGGGCAACGCGCTCTCGCGCTTTTCGATCTTCGCGCTCGGGATCATGCCGTACATCACGGCGTCGATCATCCTCCAGCTCGGTGCGGTGGTCGTCCCCACGCTCGCGCAGCTCCAGAAGGAAGGCGAGGCAGGTTACGCCAAGATCAACCAGTACACCCGGTACCTGACGGTCGTACTGGCCGCGGCCCAGGCGGTCGGCTACTCGTATCTCTTCCGCCGGCAGCACATTCTCAGCGCCAACACGGGTCGCCTCGTCCTGATCATCGTCACCCTCACCGCGGGCACGACGCTGCTGATGTGGTTTGGCGAGCAGATCACGAAGCGGGGTGTCGGCAACGGCATCTCGCTGCTGATCTTCGCCTCGATCATCGACCGCGCTCCGCTCGCCGTCCGCGCCTGGATCGACGGCGGGCCGACCACCAAGCTGTTCTTCCCGCTGCTGGCGCTCGCCGTGATCGTCGCCGTCGTCTTCATGCAGGAGGGGCAGCGGCGCATCCCGATCCAGTACGCCAAGCGCCAGGTCGGGCGACGCATGACCGCGGGCGGGTCGACCTACTTGCCGCTGCGCGTGAACATGGCCGGCGTCATCCCGATCATCTTCGCCGCGGCAGTCATGGCCTTCCCGCCGACGATCGGGCAGTTCTTCCCGCAGACGCAGCCCTGGATCAACCGTAACTTCACGCAGACCGACTGGCCCTACCTGACGATCGAGGCGATCCTGATCATCGTCTTCACGTACTTCTACACGGCTGTCCAGTTCAACCCGGTCGACCAGGCCGAGAACCTCAGGAAATACGGCGGCTACATCCCCGGAATCAGACCCGGCCCACCCACCGCGCAGTACCTCGACCGCGTGCTCTCGCGGTTGACGCTGCCGGGATCCCTCTACCTTGCGGTCGTGGCCGTGTTACCGACGTTCCTCATCCAGTTCTTCCACTTCTCGCAGTCGACCAGCACCTTCCTCGGGGGAACCTCGTTGCTGATCATCGTCGGCGTCGCTCTGGACACCATGCGCCAGATGGAGTCGCAGATGATGATGCGCTCGTACGAAGGATTCCTACGGTAGCGGGGGAACCCCTGGTTCCCCCGCTAGCGCCCTCCTTGCGCGCGCCTTCGCTGGGTCTGTGCGCCGCGGAGCCGGCGACGGTCGTGGTCGGCCCGGCGTTGCCCATGTCGTCGTGTGCCTCCCGCCGGGCAAAGCCCGGCTCCGGCGGACGATCGTCCCGAGCCGCGGACGGGATCCTGTGAACATCCTGCTCCTGGGGCCTCAGGGGTCCGGCAAGGGAACCCAGGCGAAGCTCATCTCGCAGACCTACGGCATCCCGCAGGTCGCCACCGGCGACATGATCCGCGAGATCAAGGAGCTCGACACCGAGCTCGGACGGCGGGTCAAGGAGATCTACGACCGTGGCGACCTCGTAGACGACGCGACCATCGTCGAGCTGATCGAGTCGCGGCTCGACCGTGGCGACACCATTCCAGGCTTCATTCTCGACGGTTTCCCGCGCAACACTCCGCAGGCGGAGGCGCTCGACGAGCTCCTGGCTCGGCTCGGGCGCGACCTCGACGTCGTCTTCGAGCTCCAGATCGGCGACCGGGAAGTGCTGCTCGAGCGCCTCGCGAGGCGCGCGACCGAGGAAGGACGGACCGACGACACCCCCGACGCGATCCGCAAGCGCCTCGAGATCTACGAGCGCGAGACCGCCCCGCTCGTCGAGTACTACCGCTCGACCCGAGGGAACGTCGTCGGCATCCACGCCTGCCGGACGATCGAGGACGTCTTCGCCGAGATCCGGGCTGCCCTCGACCAGATGGCGGCCTGACATGATCATCCGCAAGTCGCCAGAAGAGCTGGAGCGCATGGCGCGGGCCGGCCGGATCGTCGCCGACACGCTCGCCCTGATCGGCGAGCACGCTCGCCCGGGTGTCACCACCGCCGACCTCGACCAGCTCGCCGAAGAGTTCATCGCCGGCCAGGGCGGCTACCCGACCTTCAAGGGGTACCGCGGATACCCGGCGGCGACGTGTATCTCCCCGAACGCGATGATCGTCCACGGCATCCCCGGCCCCTACCAACTCGCGGAGGGCGACATTCTCTCCGTCGACGTGGGCGTCACCCTCGACGGCTTCGTCGCCGATTCCGCCTACACCTTCGCGATCGGCGAAGTCTCCGCCGACGCCGAGCGATTGCTCGACGTCGGTCAGGCCGCGTTGAACGCCGGGATCGAGCAGTGTGCCGTCGGCAACCGCCTTTCCGACATCTCCCACGCCGTGCAGCAGGTGACCGAGGCGGCCGGCTTCTCCGTCGTCCGAACCCTCGTCGGGCACGGCGTCGGTCGGTCGATGCACGAGGATCCGCAGATCCCGAACTACGGCCAGCCGGGGCGTGGGCCCCTGCTTGCCGAAGGGATGACGCTTGCGATCGAGCCGATGATCAACGTGGGCGATCCAGACATCGTCGTGCACGACGACGAGTGGTCGATCTCGAGCGCCGACGGCTCGCTTTCGGCCCATTTCGAGCACACGGTGGCCGTGACGACGTCCGGTCCGCGCATCCTGACGGCGGCACCCGTTTTGCTACGATGACGACTCACGGCGCAGCCGCCGCTGTGCCGTGGCCTATATCTCTCACCCCTGACTGGCCGCGAGCGCCGGCCGGTCGAACCGAGAAAAGGAACCGATGAAGGTCAGAGCGTCCGTCAAACCCATGTGTGAGCGGTGCCGGGTGATCAAACGGCACGGCACGACCATGGTCATCTGTTCCAATCCGCGGCACAAGCAGCGACAGGGATAGAGGAGACCCAGTGGCACGAATCGCCGGAGTGAACCTCCCGAACCAGAAGCGGCTCGAGATCGGGCTGACGTACATCTACGGGATCGGCCCGACGAGCGCGCGGAACATCTGCGCCGCGCTCGGACTGTCCCCCGACGAGAAGATCAAGGACCTCACGGACGAGGAGGTCACGAAGCTCCAGCGCCACATCGACGACCAGTACCAGGTCGAGGGCGACCTGCGTCGTGAGCGGCAGCAGGCGATCAAGCGCTTGACCGAGATCGGCGCGTACCGCGGCATCCGCCACCGCCGCGGCCTCCCGGTGAACGGTCAGCGGACGAAGACGAACGCGCGCACACGCAAGGGCCCGAAGAAGACGGTCGGGCGCGGCAAGAAGGCGAAGGCCTAAGCGGAGGAAATGCTCACGCATTCCCTCCGGAGAGAACCCAAACACCATCACGAAGAAGCAGACGGAGAACGCCTAGATGGCACCACCCAGAAAGCAAGCGGGGCGCGGTAGAACGCGCCGCCGCGTCAAGAAGAACATCGCCATTGGCCAGGCGCACATCAAGACGTCGTTCAACAACACGATCGTCTCGCTGACCGACAAGGACGGCGCCGTGATCGTCTGGGAGTCGGCGGGCTCGGCAGGATTCAAGGGCTCGCGCAAGTCGACGCCCTTCGCCGCGCAGGTGACCGCTGACGCCGCCGCCCGCAAGGGCATGGAGCACGGTCTCCAGAAGGTCGAGGTCTTCGTCAAGGGCCCGGGCTCGGGTCGCGAGACGGCGATCCGGTCGCTCCAGGCTGCCGGTCTGGAGATCCTCGGTGTCCGCGACGTCACACCGCAGGCGCACAACGGCGTGCGCCAAAAGAAGCGGAGGCGCGTCTAGTGGCTCGCGACCGTTCGCCGAAATGCAAGCAGTGCCGCCGCGAGGGGATGAAGCTGTTCCTCAAGGGCGAGCGCTGCCTGACCGAGAAGTGTGCGATCGAGCGGCGCAGCTACCCGCCGGGCGAGCACGGCCGTGGCCGAATCAAGCAGTCGGAGTACCTGCTGCAGTTGCGCGAAAAGCAGAAGGCGCGGCGGTACTACGGCCTGCTCGAGAAACAGTTCCGGACGTACTACGAGAAGGCGAACCGCCTGAGCGGTATCACCGGCGAGAACCTGCTCCGCATGCTGGAGACGCGACTCGACAACGTCGTCTACAGGCTCGGCTTCGCCGCCTCGCGCGCGCAGGCGCGCCAGCTCGTCCGCCACGGTCACTTCCAGGTCAACGGCAGGCGCGTGAACATCCCCAGCTACCAGGTCAAGCCGAACGACGTGATCACGATGCGCACCGGCTCGTCGGCCGAGCAAGCCGTCCGCGACGCCACCGACCTGACCGCGTCGGTCGCGCCGTGGCTCCAGGCCGACCACGACGGCCTGACCGGGAAGATCCTCAAGTGGCCCGACCGAGGAGAGATCGACACCCCGGTGCAGGAGTCGCTCATCGTCGAGCTCTATTCGAAGTAGGAGGTCGCCGGCCCAGCAGCCGGCTTAGGGAAAGGACTGCATTGGCAACTCGCATTATCGAATTTCAGGTCCCGAAGATCGTCCACGAGGAGGTCGAAGAGGACCGCGGCGTCTTTGTGATCGAGCCGCTCGATCGCGGCTTCGGCTACACGTTCGGCAACTCGCTGCGCCGCGTGCTGCTCTCCTCGCTGGAGGGCGCCGCCGTGACCTCGGTGAAGATCGAGGGTGTCGCACATGAGTTCACCACGCTGCCTGGCGTCCGCGAGGACGTCACCGACATCATCCTCAACCTGAAGAACCTGATCTGCCGCCTCCACGGCGACTCGCCCGAGGTCGAGGTCAGGCTCCAGAAGAAGGGCCCCGGTCCCGTCAAAGCATCGGACATCCAGGCGCCGGCCGAGCTCGAGATCCTCAACCCGGACCTCGAGATCGCCAACCTGGCCGAGAAGGGCAAGCTGGAAGTCACGCTGACCGTCGGCCGCGGCCGCGGCTACGTCCCGGGCGAGTTGAACCGCGGGCCCGAGCACACGATCGGCGTGATTCCGATCGACTCGATGTTCTCCCCGGTTCGCAGGGTCTCGTACGACGTCGAGGCCGCTCGCGTCGGGCAGCGCACCGACTACGACAAGCTGCGGCTCGACATCACCACAGACGGGTCGATCGACCCGCGCGAGGCGATCGGTCAGGCGGCCGAGATCCTCATCCGCCAGCTCGCGATCTTCACCGATATCGACAAGATGGATCTGGTCCGCGAGGGGGAACCGGTCACCGACGATGGCGGGCCGGCCGAGCCGTATGTGCACGCAATGCAGAACTTCCCGATCGAGGAGCTCGAGCTCGGCGTACGCTCGTACAACTGTCTCAAGCGCGTCGGCATCGAGACGATCGGCGACCTGGTCATGAAGTCGGAGAACGAGCTGGCCGCGATCCCGAACTTCGGCAAGAAGTCGATCGAGGAGGTCAAGGAGACGCTCGCCACCCAGGGCCTGCGGCTTCGCGGCGACGACGGGAGCAACGGCACAGAGTCATGAGGCACCATCGCTCGGGTAGGAAGCTCGGCCGCGACGCCTCGCATCGGAAGGCGCTCTACGCGAACCTCGCCGGCGCGCTGATCGAGCACGGTCGGATCAAGACAACCGTGACGAAGGCGAAGGCGGTGCGGCCGATTGCCGAGCAGATGATCACTCTCGGGCGTCGCGGCGACCTCCATGCGCGCCGGCAGGCCATGGCCTACCTGCGCTCGCAGCAGGTCGTGCACACGCTGTTCGCCGAAGTCGCGCCGCGGTTCAAGGACCGCCCGGGCGGCTACTCGCGGATCGTCCGCCTCGGCCCCCGCCCCGGCGACGCCGCCGAGATGGCGTACCTCGAGCTCGTCGACTTCTCGGCGGAGGAGCAGGCCGAGGAGAAGGCCGAGCGCCGCCGGCTCCGCCTGCGCCGCCGCCAGGAGGCCGAGGAGCGCGCCGAGGCCGAAGCGGCTTCGGCCGAGTCGCCGGCTCCGGCCGCTTCCTAGAGCGTCAGACCTGCAGGGTCTGACCCTGCAGAAACGGCCGCGGAGCGGCTGCAGAGGCCGTCCCATAATCCACAAGTCCTGATCAGGGCGCGCCGGGTGCGCGCCCTGCCCTAGTGCCGCCCGTTGCGGGGAGCCACGACCTCGTCGATCAGTCCATATTCCACGGCTTCCCGCGGCGCCATGAAGTTGTCGCGGTCGATGTCGAGCATCACCTGGTCGACCTCGCGGCCCGAATGGCGCGCGATGATCTCGGCCATCCGGCGCGTGACCGAGAGCACCTCGCGGGCGTGGATGTCGATGTCCGACGGCGCGCCGCGGAAGCCGGCTGAGCCCTGGTGGATCATCATCTTCGCGTTCGGCAGCGCCGAGCGCTTGCCGGCGGCGCCGCCGCAGAGGATCATCGCTGCGGCCGACATCGCCATGCCGACGCAGATCGTCCGCACATCCGGCTTGACGAACTGCATCGTGTCGTAGATGGCCATGCCCGCATAGGCGGAGCCGCCGGGCGAGTTCACGTACAGCGAGACGTCCTTGTCCGGATCCTCGGCCTCGAGGAAGAGGAGCTGGGCGGTGATCAGGTTGGCGACGTGGTCGTCGACCTCGGTGCCGAGGAAGACGATCCGTTCGCGCAGCAGCCGCGAGTAGATGTCGAACGAGCGCTCGAAGCGTCCGTCCGACTCGACGACCATGGGGACGAGCGTGCTCATCGGTTCCTCCTGCTAGATTGCGCAACCCAAGAGTTGCCGATAATACATGCAACCAGGAGGTTGCCCGATGGAGGTGGAACGCGAAGTCCTGCTCGACGCGCCGCCGGCGGAGGTCTGGGAGGCGCTGACCGACGAGGAGCAGCTGGAGGAGTGGTTCGCCAACGACGTCGAATTCGATCTCGACCGCGGCGGCGTCTTCCGCTGGGACGACGGCGAGGTCCGCCACGCGGTGGTCGAGCAGGTCGACGCCGAGCGGCGGCTGGCGATTCGCTGGTGGGATCCGGGCGGCGATGAGCAAAGCGAGGTCACGTTCACGCTCGAGGAGATCCCGGCCGGGACGCGGCTGGTGGTCACCGAGACGGCGTCCTGCGACTGGGCCTGGGCACTGGAGGCGCATGCCGGAAGACAGCGTCTTCTCAGCGCTGTCTGACCCGAGCCGTCGGCGCCTGCTGGAGACGCTGGCCGACCGCGAATCGGCCTCGCTGACAGAGCTCGCCGCGCAGCTCCCGGTGACGAGGCAGGCCGTTTCTAAGCACCTCGCCACCCTCGGCGACGCCGGTCTGGTCGAGGGGCGACGCAGCGGCCGGGAGATGCGGTACTGCCTGACGCCGCAGCCGCTCGGAGAAGCGCTGGCGTGGATGGAGCGAATCGGCGACCGGTGGGACGAGCGGCTCGCACGCCTGCGCGAGCACCTGCAGAGGGACAGGCCTTAGCCTGTCCCAGCTGGGCCGTGGTGCCACTTCGAGAAGCAGGGCCAGGGCTTGAAGCCTGACCCGGCTAGCTCTCGCCGATCGTCGCCTTCTCGATCACCACGCGCTTCGTCGGAACGCCGTTCGGGTCGTTCGGGTCGCCGAGGGTGCCGATCTTGTCGACCACGTCCATCCCGCTCGAGACGTTGCCCAGCAGCGCGTAGTCGGGCGGCAGGCCGACGTCGGCGCCTGTGACCACGAAGAACTGGCTGCCGGCGGTCCCGGGCGGCTCGGCCGCAGTCTTCGCCATCGCAACCACGCCCTTCGTGTACTTCGCGTCGGACGGCGGCGGGTCGACGGTCGTGTACCCAGGCCCGCCCGTCCCGTCGCCTTTCGGGTCGCCGCCCTGGATGACGAAGCCGGGAACGATGCGGTGGAAGGTGAAGCCATCGAAGAAGCCCTTGCGGACGAGGGCTGCGAAGGACGCGGTCGTGTTGGGCGAGTTCTTGACGTCAAGGTCGAACGCGAAGGTGCCCTGGTTCGTCTTCAGCGTGACGGTGTAGGTCTTCCCCGGGTCGAGGGCCGGGCGCCCGGATGCGGACGTGGTCGTCGTGCTCGACATGGTCGTTGCGCTCTCCTCGTCGCCGCTGCCCCCGCAGCCGGCGGCGAGTAGCACCACCGCTGCCAGTGCAAGGATCAAGCTGATGCGTCTCAGGCTCGACATCGAGTACGACGGTACCGACTTCTCCGGGTGGGCTGCGCAGCCCGGGTTCCGCACTGTCGAGGGCGTCCTCCGAAAGGCCGTGGACGCGCTCTACCCCGCAGTCGGCAATCTCGCGGTCGCCGGACGGACGGACGCCGGCGTCCACGCGCTCGGGCAGGTCGCGACCGTCGACGTCGAGGGGGGACCACCGCCGGCGAGCGCCGCCGAGGCACTGAACACTGTGCTCCCAGATGACCTGGCCATCGCCGCCGCCGGCGAGGTCGCCGCCGATTTCCACGCCCGCCACTCCGCCAGGTCCCGCACCTACCGTTACCGCATCTGGCGGCGGCGCACCCCCTCGCCGTTCGAGCGGCGGCGCAGCTGGTGGATGCCCCGACCACTCGAGGAGGCGAAGCTGGCCGAGTCTGCAGACCTCGTCGTCGGCGAGCACGACTTTCGCGCCTTCACTCCGACCGAGACGCAACACAGCGTCTTCCGGCGGGAGGTGCGGAACGCCGCTTGGCACCTGCGCGGCGATGCGCTCGAGCTCGAGATCACCGCCGACAGCTTCCTCAGGCACATGGTGCGGACGCTGGTCGGCACGATGGTGGAGCAGGAGCCGCAGGCGATGGCAAAGCTGCTCGAAGGACGACACCGCGCCGAGGCGGGCTCGACCGCGCCGCCGTGGGGCCTCTACCTCGTCGGGATCGAGTATTGAGGGCTAGAACAGACGCCAGCGCTGGCGGCTGAGGAAGAAACCGTGGCCGACTCGATTCCGGCAGGTCAGGCCGGTGATCGCCGATGAGCACGTGATCCCGCCGAAGGTGATCCTCCGGCCGTACTGTAGGACGATCGCCTTCGCTTCGATCTGCGGGAGCAGCGGGCCTGGGTCGCCGGCGCAGAGAACGGGTATCGCGCGGCCGGTGTCCGTGAGGCCGACGCGCTTGTCGTTCGGGTCTCCGGCATCACAGTGGATCCGCCGCGGTGGGGGTTTCAGGCCGCTTTTGACGCCGCACTCCATCGACGCGTGTCCGTGCTGGTCGATGCCGTATCCGCAGACGATGTTCCGGGACGGGGTCTTGAGCGAGCCGTACTTCGGCGGCGAGGCGAGCGCCGTGCCGGTGCCGAGAAGCAGGAGCGCAACACCGAGAGAGAGCGTTCCACGGGTCACGATCTGATGCTAGGGCCGCGTCGTTAGCATCACGTAAATGCGGTTCCCGGTCGTTCTCTTCGACCTCGACGGCACGATCGTCGACTCCGGCTGGATGATCCTGGCCTCCTACCGGCACGCGACCGAGACCGTGCTCGGCCGAACGTTTCCCGACGACGTCCTGATGGCGAAGGTCGGAAGCGGCCATCTCGAGGAGCAGATGCGGGCATTCGACGAGGGCAAGGCCGACGAGCTGGCTCACGCCTATCGCGAGTTCTACAAGCCGCTCCACTCCGAGCTCGAGGCGTTCCCGGGGATGCTTGAGCTGCTGGAGAGGCTCGACGGTGAAGGCCGGCAGCTCGGGATCGTCAGCGCGAAGCGCCACGACGTCGTCCAGCTCGCCTTCGAGGCGCTCGGCTTCGGAGAGTTGATGGACGTGGTCGTCGGCTCCGACGAGGCGCCGCGCGGCAAGCCGTACCCGGATCAGATCCTCGTTGCGCTCGACCGGCTCGACGTCGACCCCGACGACACCGCGTACATCGGCGATGCACCATTCGACATCGCTGCTGCGAAGGCAGCCGGTGTGCACGCGATCGGCGTCACCTGGGGCGGCATCCACACGCGCGAGCGGATGGAGGCGGAGGGACCGGACGCGGTTGTCGACACGGCCGACGAGCTCTATGCCGTCCTCTAGCGCGACGCTCGAGAGCCGCGCCGCCGAGTTGCGCGAGCTGCTCAACCGGTACCTCTACGAGTACCACGTGCTCGACGACCCGTCGGTCTCCGACGCGGAATACGATCGCCTCTACGACGAGCTGGTTGCGCTCGAAGAGGCAAACTCGAAGCTGGTCACGCCGGACTCGCCGACGCACCGGGTAGGCGCGCCGGCGTCGGACCGGTTTCAGAAGGTGCGGCACCTGGAGGCGATGGGGTCGCTCGAGAAGGTGACCACCGACGAGGCGCTCGCCAAGTGGGCCGACGACATCCGCAAGCGGCTGGGCAGCGAAGAGGACGTCGCGTACGTGATCGAGCCGAAGATCGACGGTCTTGCCGTCAACCTGACGTACGAGAACGGCCTCTTCGTCCGTGGCGCGACCCGCGGTGACGGTGTCCAGGGCGAGGACGTGACTCCGAACCTGCGGACGGTCAAGGCGATTCCGTTGCGCATGCACGGCGACGCCCCTCCGGCCGTGATCGAGGTGCGGGGTGAGGTCTACCTCCCGCTCTCCGGCTTCCGCGAGCTCAACGAGCGCCTGGCCGGGACGAGCCAGAAGCTTGCCCCGAACCCGCGCAACGCGGCAGCCGGCTCGCTTCGCCAGAAGAACTCGGCAATCACCGCCGACCGGCCGCTTTCGACCTGGATCTACGGGATCGGCCACCGCGAAGGCGTCGAGTTCGAAACCCAATTCGGCATGCTCGAGTGGCTGCGTGGACGCGGCTTCCGCACGAATCCGTACGCCGAGCGGCTCGAATCCATGGAGCAGGTCGCGGCCGCCTGTCGCGAGTGGGAGACCCGGCGGGTCGAACTGGACTACGAGATCGACGGGATCGTGATCAAGGTCGACTCGCTCGACCAGCAGCGCCGGCTCGCCGCATTGCACTCGAGGCCCAGGTGGTCGCGTGCCTACAAGTGGGCGCCGATGACGGCCACGACGCGGCTGCTGAAGATCCACATCCGCGTCGGCCGCACCGGCGCGCTCAATCCCTGGGCGGTGATGGAGCCGGTCGAGGTCGGCGGCGTGACCGTCACGCGCGCGACCCTGCACAACGAGGAGGACATCAACCGCAAGCAGATCCGCGAGGGCGACGACGTCATCGTCCAGCGGGCAGGCGACGTGATCCCGCAGATCGTCGGGCCGGCCGGCCCGCACCGGCCCGGAACGAAGCGGTTCCGCATGCCGAAGCAGTGCCCGCTCTGCGGTACTGATGTGATCAAGCCCGAGGGCGAGGTGATGCACCGTTGCCCGAACCGCGCCTGCCCCTCGCGCGGCCTGGAGACGCTGATCAACTGGACCGGGATCGCCGACATCGACGGCGTCGGCGAGCAGACCATCCGCATCCTCTGGGACAAGGGGCTCGTCCGCTCCCTGCCCGACCTCTACCGGCTGACGAAGGAGCAACTGCTAGAGCTTGAGGGCTTCGCGGAGATCTCGGCGACCGCCGCGATCGAGGCGATTCAGCGCTCGAAGCAGGTGCCGTTCTCCCGCGTTCTCCTCGGTCTCAACATTCCGGGCGTGGGCTGGGTGCTGGCCCAGAATCTCGCCCGGCACTTCGGCGACGTCGACCGCCTGGCCGCCGCGGCTCAGGAGGAGGTCGCGGAGGTCGAGGGCTACGGACCCGACCGCGCCGAGATCGTCGTCGAGTGGTTCGCCGACGACCAGAACCTCGCCCTCGTCCAGGAGCTGCGCGAGCTAGGCCTCCGTTTCGAGGTCGGCGAGGAGGATCGGCCGGCCGAGGGACCGCTGACAGGCTCGACCTACGTGGTCACCGGAACGCTCGAGTCGATGAGCCGCGAGGAGGCGACTTCCGCCCTGGAGGCGAAGGGGGCGAAGGTGACCGGCTCGGTGTCGAAGAAGACCACGGGCCTGGTCGTCGGTGAGGAGCCCGGTGCCTCGAAGCTGACGAAGGCCCAGCGGGAGGGCGTGGCCCTCCTGACCGAGGCCGATCTTCTAGCGTTGCTGCGCTAGGACCGACGCGAAGCGGTCCTGCGCCGCATGGGCGGCGTAGGAGGAGAGACCCGCTGCGTTGACGAGGATCGCGAAGGCGTACCGCTCGCGTACGTAGCCGGAGAGCGCCGAGACACCGTTCAGGGTTCCGGTCTTCGCGCGGACGTTCCCCCGCGCGGGCGGACGGGTCATCCGGTCCTCGAGGGTGCCGTCGCGGCCCGAGACCGGGAGGACACCGAAGAGCACCGAGCGGATCTCGCGGTCGGCCCATCCCCGCTGGAGAATTGTGACCAGTGCCTTGGGCGTGATCCGGTCGAGATCGGACAGGCCGGATCCGTCCGCGATCCGCACGCCAACGAGCGAAACCTCGTGTGCGGCCAGCACCGACCGGACGACCTGGGCGCCCACAGCGGTCGTCCCCTCCCGGGCGACGACCGCTCCCAGCTGCTTGAGCAGGAGCTCCGCCGTGAAATTGTCGCTGACCACGTCCATGTGCCGCAGGACCTCGGCAAGCGGCGGCGACCAGCGCACGGCGAGGGGCCACCCGCCTCCGCGGGCGCGCTTCGTCGGCGCGTCCACCCGAACGCCGGCACGGGCGAGCGCCGCTCGGAAGAGTGCCGCCGTCTCCACCGAGCCGTCCACGCCTTGGATCGCGAGTGCCGAGAGCGCCTGCGATTCGAACGGAACGAAGCCAGCCTTCCACCCAGGCCCTGACCGCCTGGAGTCGAACCACGACTCGTCCGCCACGAGGCTACCGGTCACGCGGCTCACGCCGGCTGCCCGGACATTCTCGGCCAGGCGAGCCAGACCCGCACGGTCGAGAGTCGGGTCGCCGCCGCCCTTCAGCACCAGGTTGCCGGCCCAGACCCCGCCCGGGCCAAGGCGACCCTCCCCCAGCACCGAGGTCTGCATCCGGAAGGCGGGCCCGAGCGCCTCGAGCGCCGCGTAGGTAACGACGAGCTTCTCGTTCGAGGCCGGCAGGAGGGCGGTCTGCGGGTGGTGTGCGTACACGACCCGGCCGGTGGCGAGATCGACGGCGAGCGCTGCCGTGCCAGAGCCGGTGAAACCCGTGAGGGCGGCATGCAGGCGGGCGCGGAGGCCGGCCGCTCCCGCCGGCGGGGCCATGAGTGCAGCCGCGAATGCGGACACCAGGAACGCACGGGTCACGGCCCTGGGACTCATCTACGAGAAAGATAGGACGCGTGGCCCATGGAGTGGTGCGAAGCGGCTCGGATAATCGGAACGGATGGTGGGGAAGGGTTCCGATTCAGCGGCCGTGCTGGACGACGTCCGGCGGCTGCGCGACGCGCCGTCGCCGCCGATCGAGGACGCCGAGCGCGTGCTCACGGACGGCTACGCGTGGGTTCTGCGCGCCGAGGGCGAGCGCCTCAGGCTGCGGAGCAGTCTCGAGCAGCGCGCCAGGAGCCTCGAGCAGGCCGGCCGGGACGAGGTGGTCGAGATCGCCGCGCTGGCACAGGGGATCGCACGTGCCGACGGAGAGATCGCGCAGCTTCGTGCGGCGCTCGCCGAGCTCGCCGCCAGGCTGAACCGCCTGCGGATCGCCTAAAACGCCCTCTGCCTATGCGAGGCCGCTGCGCACCGCGTAGACGGCGGCCTGGATCCGGTTCTGGATCTGGAGCTTCATCAGGATGTTCGAGATGTGGTTCTTGACCGTCTTGGGGCTGATCACGAGCTCCGCCGCGATCTGTGCGTTGTCCTTTCCGTTTGCGATCAGCTTCAGGACTTCGAGCTCCCGGTCGGAGAGCTCTGCGCGGATCGCGTTCGCCATCTCCGTGTCGGCCGTGGTCGAACGCACGCGCTGGAGCACTTTCGACGCGATCGACGGCGAGATCAGCGAGGCACCGACGGCGGCCGAGCGGATACCTGAGACGACGCTCTCGATCGACGCGTCCTTGAGCAGATAGCCGCACGCCCCCGCGACGATCGCGTCCATCACGTCGGCGTCCTGGTCCGAGATCGTCAGGACGATCACCCTGGTCAGCGGCGACTGGGCGGTGATGTGCTTCGTCGCCTCCACGCCGCTCATCTTCGGCATGTTCAGGTCCATGACCACGACGTCGGGCGCGGCCTCGCGGACGAGCCGCACGGCCTCGAGGCCGTCCGCAGCCTCGCCCAGCACCTGGACGCCCTGCTGTTCCTCCAGCAGGTTGCGGAGACCGGTCCTGAAGAGGTCGTGGTCATCGACCAGCACGACCCGCACCGCGTCAGGCGTGCCGTTCACCAGATCGGCCATGTTCCCCCCGGGCGCCGCACGGGTGGCATCTTAGTGCTTCTTCGATCGAAGTCGAAGTCGAACGTCAGTGGAACGTGATCGTGACCGTGCGGCCGAATGCGGCCGCATCGGCGCACGACTTGAACCAGACGTCGATCCGCGCTCCCTGAACCGATCCGCCGGTGTCTGCGGCAACTCCTTCGCCATAGCCCGGGATGGTCATGCGCGTTCCGAGCGGGATCACCGAAGGATCGGTGGCGACGATGCCGGGGCCGGTCGGCAGACCGGTGGCGGTCGAGCCTTTCAGGCAGTAGCCCGTCGCGTAGACCGACATGGTTCCGCCCGGCTTCGGCGGCGGCGGTGCCGCAGCCGGGGGCGCCGTCGGCGCCGAAGCGACCGAGTCGACAGGGGCAGGCGGCGGCTCGGACGCGGCGACGGCGGCGGTCGTCGCAGGCTGCTCGCTCGTCTCGGTGGGCGTCGCTGCGGTGGTCGCCGTCCGGGTCACCACCTGTGCGCGCCGGCGTGCTTCCTGCGCCTGCACCTCGAGCTTCGAGATCTGCGCCGCGGTCAGCTGCTGCTCGCGGCGCAGGCCGACGATGTAGGAGCTGCGCTCAGCACGTGCCTGCTCGAGGCCGGCGGTGGTCTCAGCGAGGTGCGACCGCGTCTCGTCCGTCCGGGCCACCTGCCCGGCCAGCTCTCGCTGGACGGTCGCCAGGCGGCCGCGGGCGGCATCGGCCTGGTCGAGCACCGACTGCGTCGCCCGGGCGGTTCGGTGCACCGCGTCGAGCCCGTCGATCGCCTCCTCCAGCGAGGTCGCCCCGAGCACGACCGCGATCGGATCGGGCTCGCCCTGCTCGTAGAGGTAGCGGAGCTGGTCGCCGAGGCGCCGTTCCGCGATCAGGGTCGTCCGCCTCGCCGCACGCACGCGCCGCCGGACGCTCGCCTGCTCGCGTCCCAGCGCCTCGGCTCGTGCCTGGACTCGGGCCAGGTCCGAACGGGCCTGCGCCAGCCGGCTCTCGAGCCCGTAGAGCTGGACGACGGCCGCCCGTGATTCGGCGGCCAGCGCCGCCTGCTTCTGCTGGAGTCCCTCGACTCCGGGGCTCTGCGCCGAGAGTGTCGCGGGCGCGCCGAGGATCAGCAGGAAACCGACGAGCACCGCGAGAAAACGAGGGAGCTTGTGACATCTCGCCCGCACGTGCCGCCCGACCGTACCACACCCCCGCGCGCCCGAGACGATGGGCCGTTCGGCGGATTTTTCGCGTCTTTTGGCGCAAATTGCTGCCTGTTCCCGTTTGCCGGTGTCCGTACCCCCTGCTAGGGTGCTGCCTTCGTGACGTACCGGCCCCTCCCGGTGCGCCTGTCGAGAGTGGTGTGGGGTATCGCCTCGCGCGCCCACAGCCGGCAGGCAACCTTCGTACTGATCGCGCTCCTCGCGGCGCTGCTTGCTGCCCAGGCGGCGACGGCGGAGCCGCCCCAGATCACGGCCAAGCGGGCCGAGGCGGAGCGCGTGCTGGGTGAGATCCATTCGCTCGACGTCCAGATGGAGAAGGCGATCGAGGCCTACAACGGGGCTACCGACCAGCTGTCGGCGATCGAACGCGAGCGCGCGCTGAACGGGCGCGAGCTGGCGGTCGCCAGGCACAACCTGTACGTGTCCCAGCGTCGGCTGGGGGCCCGCCTGCGATCGATGTACACAGACGGCGAAGAGGACTCGACGCTGGCGATCCTGCTCGGCTCGAACTCGATCGGGGAGTTCCTCGACCGGGTGGACACCGTGAACAGCGTCGCGTCTCAGGATTCACAGGTGGTCGGCGAGGTCAGGAAGTTCAAGCACGACGTCACCGTGCGCGCCGCGCAGCTGAAGACGGCACATATCCGACAGGAACAGGTTGTGGCCGAGCGGGCCGCCGCCAAGCAGCAGATCGAGTCGGGTCTGGCGGAGCGTCAGCAGCTGCTCGGCTCGATCCGCGGTGAGATCGCGCGGCTCCAGCGGGAGGAGGAAGCGCGCCAGGCGCGGCTCGCCGCCGAGGCCAGGGCGCGGCTGGAGGCCCAGCTCGCCGCGCAGCACGCGGCCGTGCAGCAGGCGCAGGAGCAGGATGTCGTCGGCGCCTCCGCCGTGTCGCCGGACGGCATCGTCACGGTCGCGCCGCCGTCACAGTACGGAGGCGTCGTCGGGATCGCCATGCAGTACCTGGGTACGCCCTACGTATGGGGCGGCTCCTCACCCGGTGGCTTCGACTGCTCGGGCCTCGTCATGTTCGCCTACTCGCAGGTCGGGGTTTCGCTGCCGCATCACGCGGCCGACCAGTACAACTACGGCGTCCCGGTCTCGCGCGACCAGCTCGAGCCCGGCGACCTCGTCTTCTTCGACGGGCTCGGGCACGTCGGGATCTACATCGGCAACGGCCAGTTCATCCACGCTCCGCACACGGGCGACGTGGTCAAGATCTCGAGCCTGAACGAGTCCTGGTATGCCGCGACCTACGTCGGGGCGCGTCGCATCACCTAGGACGCTCGCTCCGCTCGCTTCACGGGTGAACCCCTGGTTCCCCCGTCTTCTTCTCCGGCGGCGTCGATGCGACTCACGAGGCGTACAGTCGCTCGATCTCTGTCGCGAAGTGCTCCTGCACGACGCCGCGCCTCAGCTTCAGCGTCGGCGTGATCTCGCCCTCTTCGGCCGAGAAATCCCGCGGGAGCACCTCGAAGCGCTTGATCTGTTCGTAGCGAGACCGCTGCTCGTTCACCCCGTCGACGATGCCCTGGACGAGCGCGGCCTCGTCTCTGCCGCCGTCGGCCCGCCATTTCGCGATCTCCTCGCGGTCGAGCGTGAGCAGCGCGGCGACGTAGGGGCGGCGGTCGCCGATCACGATCGCCTGCGAGACGAAGCGCGACGCCTTCAGATCGTTCTCCAGGTTCTGTGGCGCAACGTTCTTGCCGCCGGCGGTGACGAGGATGTCCTTCTTGCGGTCGGTGATGCTGATGAACCCGTCCTCGTCGATCACGGCGATGTCGCCGGTGCGGAGCCACCCGTCCTCGCGGAGCACCTCGCGGGTCGCCTCGAGGTCCTTCAAATAGCCGGCGAAGACGGTCTCGCTCCGCAGTTCGAGCTCTCCGTCCTCGGCGAGGCGAACCTCCACCCCTGGGAGCGGCTTGCCGACCGTGCCGAACTTGAAGGCATCGGGACGGTTGACCGAGGCTGCGGTCGTGCACTCGGTCAGGCCGTAGCCTTCGTAGATCGGGAGGTCGAAGGCGGCGAAGAGCTCGATCACCTCGCGCGAGAGCGGCGCGCCGCCCGAGTTCGCGAGCCTGAGGCGTCCCCCGAGCCGCGCCTTCACCTTCGAGTAGACGAGGCGGTCGGCGAGCCGGTGCTGGACGTCGAGCAGCCGCGGGATCGGTTCGCCTGCCTGGCGCCGGCGGCTGACCTCCTTGCCTACGCGGAGTGCCCACTGTCCGATCGCGCGCTTCGCCCCGTGGGCGTCGTCCAGCCCGGAGACGACGGCCGTGTGGACCTTCTCGTAGACCCGCGGCACGCTCGGGAACGTGGTCGGCCTGACGCGGGTCAGGGCCTCGCCGACGTGCAGCGGGTCGCTGCACAGGGCCAGCGTGTACCCGACGTAACGCGCCTGCAGATGGATCAGGCGGCCGTAGTTGTGGGCGAGCGGGAGGTAGAGGAGCAGCGTGTCGTCGGGGCCGACGAAGCGCTTCGGCATCTTGTCGACAACCGCAGCCATCTCGTAGTAGTTGCGGTGGCGGATCATGCAGCCCTTCGGCGGGCCGGTCGTCCCCGACGTGTAGATGTAGGTGAACAGGTCTTCCTCGTCGACCGCCGCTTCGGCGTCGGCCAGGGCATCTGGATGAGCGGCCGCGTGCTCGCGGCCGCGATCCTCGAGCTGGGGCAGGTCTGCGAAGGCGAGCAGGTGTCGGAGCTTGGGCAGTTCGTCCTGAACGGACTCGATCGTGGCCCATTGCTCGTCGTCCTCGACGAGCACGCCGATCGCCTCCGAGTGACCGAGCACGTAGGCGGCGTCGCGGGCCGAGCTGTTCGCGTAGACGGGGGCGCCGATCGCCCCGATCAGGCCGAGCGCGAAGTCGAACAGGCACCATTCGAGGGTGGTCGACGCGAAGATCGAGAAGGCGTCGCCTTTCTTCACCCCGAGGGCGAGCAGCCCGTTTGCGAGGTTGTCCACACGCCGGGCTGCCTCGGGCCACGACACCTCCACCCAGGTGCCGTCGCGCTCGGCCAGATAGGGCGCACGGCTCGAGGCGCGGGCCGCAGCGTTCCGCCACAGAGCGCCGATCGTCCTCGCCTTGGGCATCCTCGCAAGGGTAGTGCGCGGAGGGAAACGGGTCCACGCCTAGAATTCCAAGTGCCCCATGCGTACGACCTGGAACGGCGCGATCAGCTTCAGTCTGGTGACGATTCCCGTCGGGCTGGCCCCGGCGACGAAGCCGTCGGCGCGCGCCTCCGACGTCTCGTTTCGCCAGCTGCACGCCGAGTGCAAGACGCCGATCAAGAACCGCCGGTGGTGCCCGGTGCACGAGCGTGAGGTCGAGAGCGACGAGATCGTCCGCGGCTGGGAGGTCGCCAAAGGTCAGTTCGTGATCGTCGAGGACGCGGACCTGGAGGCGATCGAGCGCCAGAACACGTCCCGCTCGATCGACATCGAGCGGTTCGTCCCGCTCGACGAGGTCGATCCCGTCTACTTCGATCGCACGTACTTCCTCGTGCCCGCGGCCGCTGCGGCCGCGCTTCGTCCGTACGTCCTGCTGCGCACCGTGCTGGCGGACGAAGGCGTCGGCGCGATCGGTCGCTTCGTTCTGTCCGGCAAAGAGAAGCTCTGCCTGATCCGGCCGAAGGGCGACGCGCTCGTGCTGGAGACGCTGTACGTCGCCGAGGATGTCTACTCGCAGGCCGAGATCGACGAGGCTGCTGGAGACGGCCAGGCGCCGAAGAAGGCGGAGCTCGATCTCGCGCGGCAGCTCGTCGACAGCCTCGTCGGCGAGTTCGACCCGCGCGAGCAGCTGACCAGCGAGTACCGCCAGGATCTGCGCAAGATGCTGGAGGCGAAGCTCGACGGCCAGCCGATCGAGGAGCCGGAGGAGGTCGAGGAGGCGCCGGTGATCGATCTGATGGCCGCTCTCAAGCAGAGCGTGGCCGATGCGAAGAAGCGCAAGGCCCCGACAGGGGAGGACGGCCAGCCGGCCGCGAAGCCACGCGCGCGGCGTGCGGCGGCCAAGAAGTAGACGAGCTGTCGCTTAGTGTTTTGCGGGCGTCGCGCCGATCGCCTGGAGCTGCGCCGCGAACAGGCTCTTGTCGATCTTGCCTTGGTAGATCGGGACGCCTTCCTGCACGCAGACACGGATCACTTCGGTCCGGTCGATCCCGAGCTCCTTCGACAGCTCCTCAGGCGTGAGGTGGTTCGGCATGACGCTCCTTCCTCCAGAGAGACGAAAAACCCACCGGCGCACAGCTGTCGTTTGACGCTGGGCCGATGGGCTCGGTGAAAGCCTTCCGGTTCTCAGTGCGGGAGATCAGAGGTCCCGCTCCTCCGGACGAATCATGGTCACCTCGGAGAATACTCTCCGGGGGCGACGTGCTCAAACCGGGTTGGGGAGCTCGACAAACTCCCACGCCAGGTCGAAGCGCTCCGCGAGCCGGGCTGCCAGGGCCTGGACGCCGAGGCGCTCGGTTGCGTAGTGGCCGGCGGCGACGAATGTGATGCCGAGCTCGCGGGCGAGATGGAGGCTCGGTTCCTCCGGCTCGCCGGTCACGAACAGGTCGTAGCCGGCCGCAGCCGCCTCGGCGAGATGACGGCCGCCTCCGCCGGAGACGATCGCGACCCGCTCGATCGTCGCCGGGCCTTCCTGGAAGACCATCGGCTCTGGCGCGATCCGCGCGCGGACCCGCGCGAGGAGGCTCTCGACCGGCTCGGGCGCCGGGAGGTGGCCGCCGACGCCGATCCCGGCGAACGGCCCGTCGACCTCGAGCCCGAGCTCGCGCGCGAGCAGGACGTTGTTGCCGACCTCTGGGTGGGCGTCGAGCGCGAGGTGGTAGCCGGCAAGGGTCAGGTCGGCGTCGAACAGCGCCTGCAGACGGCGCCGGACCCGAGCATCGATCATGCGCGGCTCGTTGTCCCAGAGCAGGCCGTGATGCACGATCACGAGCTGGGCGCCTGCGGAGGCCGCCCGCTCGAACAGCTCGAGCGACGAGGACACGCCGCAGACGATCTTGGACACGTACTCCGCCCCGGCCACCTGCATGCCCTGCGGCCCGTAGTCGCGGAACGACTCGAGCTCGAGCAGCTCCGCAGCGAACGCCAGGATCTCGTCACGCCGTGCCATTTGACGGCGATTCTTTCAGCCGCTCGGGTACCCTGTCCGGGCTCGGGGTGTGGCGCAGCCTGGTAGCGCGCTCCGTTCGGGTCGGAGAGGTCCCCGGTTCAAATCCGGGCACCCCGATGCGTGAAGGGCCTCGCGGTCGTCGGGCCGCGAGGCGGGCCGTCGGACGCGCCGCCGGCCGCCGTGTGCAGGGGCGAGTGGATGTAGTGCCACTTCTCCGGCAGGACGACCAGGCGGGCGCCCGCCTCCGCGGCCCGCGCCACCAGGTCCCCCGCCACCTCGATGTTCCGGTCGCGGTCCGCGCTCGTGGTGAGCTG
>JBKPRA010000033.1:0-51390 GCA_046734335.1 Actinomycetota bacterium
AACAAGATCGTCTCCACGTGGATCACCGACGAGAACTTCGCCTCGGCGATCCCGAACCCGCCGAAGATCACGAGCGGCAAGGTCGTCGCGTACAGCGACGGCGTCGCCGCCCTGGTCTAGCTCAACAGGACTTGCCCGCGAGGGCCCGGCTCGCGCCGGGCCCTCCGCCCTCTCGCGAAATCGGCGCGCGCGACGGGCTGCTCGCATCGGACTGGTCGGAAGCAGCACGTTTCCGAGCGTCAGTCCGTGTGGCTGTCGAATACCGGGCAGCCACGTCCGGGGACTCTCGTTCAGAGCGGCAAGACGACGTGTGTACGCTTTGTTCGTGAAGCGCCTGCGCGCCTTTCTTGATCGGTTGCCAGGTGGTCATCGGCCGCCTACAGGCCCTCTGACCACTACGGAAGCGGCTGATGCCGAAGAGTTACGGCAGGAGGCGCTCGCGAAAGATACGGAACGACGCGGAGATTGGCAGGAGAAGGCAAACGGTGGTCGTGACGGCGAGGCGCCTCCCACCGCAGGGACCTAACCGCCTGGGCCAGAAGTCCTCTTCTGCCGGCGAGATCGCTGAGCTGAGCGTTTGCTCCTGGGTTCGGGCAGCTCCGCCGGCGAGCGGCGAGGCGACGGAGAGGGGGGAGACATGCCTGAGAGCGGACTGCCAATCCGGGTCTACAAGGAACACGACATGTGGCACGTCGACTATGGCGAAGGCGTGATCGAAGACCACGCCAGCGAGGAGGAGGCCACGTCGGCAGCCGACGCCGTGGCAGAGACCGAAGAGCGCACCGTGGTCGTTGAGGAGTAACGACCTCCGCGATCGACGCCACGCTGACGCTCAGAGAGGGGCATCCAGTAGCCGAGGCATAGCCCGGTCAAGAATCACCAGCGAACTCGATCAACCCTCCGGAAAGTCCCAAGACCCGGTCAGCCGCGCTCGAGGAGCGCCGATTCGATCGCTTCGTCGAACGTCGTTCGTTGCACGTCGAGGAGCTTCCAGATCCGATCGTCGTGAGCCACGGTCGGGGTCCGAAGTCCGTCCACGAGCGGACGCGCGACGGCCACCCTCGCCGGCGTGACGAGGTGCAGCCACAGCGACGAGAGCCTCGGGGTCAGGAAAGGCACCTCGATCAGAATCCGACGCTTGCCCCGCACCTGGGCGACCCGTTCGATCATGGCGCGATACGTCATCACCTCCGGGCCCCCCAGATCGAAGGACTGGCCATAGGTCGACTCGTTGCCGCAGACACCGATCAGGGCGGTCAGCACATCGACGAGCGCAAGGATCGTCTCGAACGCAGCGCTGCCGGGACCGACGATCATCGCTGCGCGAAGCGTCGTCACCGGAACTAGCCCCTCCGCGAAAATCCTCGCGGTTTCGGCTCTACTGTTGAGATGCGGAGAGAGGTCGCCGGAGCCGTCTCCGAGTCCACCGAGATAGACGATCTGCTGGGTTCCTCCTGCTTCAGTCGCACTCGTCACAGCAGCTGCGGCTGCGCGGTCGAGCACCTCGAAGTCGCCGCTTCCAAGAGAGTGCACGAGGTGGTAGACCACGTCGACCCCGTCCAGCGCTCTATGCATTGCAGCGGCATCGGTTGCATCTGCGGCAATCCACTCCACCCGGTTTCGCGCCGTTGGCGGAGGCGTCCTTGCGATGCCGACCACGTCGTACTGCCGGGACAGCTGCTCGACCAACGGGCGCCCGATTGTGCCGGTCGAGCCGACGACAGCGACACGCACCCCAGCGGGCCTCGCGTGCGACCCGTGCCAGGAACCGCCTGCCGACTCGATCGTGGAACGACTTGCTCGAGCTGCCAGAACGGCCCTCGGAGAAGCGGAGCGAAACCTTCAACCTCAACCGACGCCTGCTCGCCGGCGGCTCGCCAGGCAATCGTCCCGCCCGGCCGGCGAGCGACCAGCCCGCCCAGGACGGCTCGTCGGCCACCGACCAGAGGCCCGAAGCGCACGATGACGGGCCAGACACCGACAAAGCGAATCGAGCCTCTCGAGAAGCGGGCGAGGCCGAACGTCACTCGCCGAATCTCGGCCCAGTAGAGCTGCTCAAGCCGCAGCGCATCCAACGTCGCTTCCACTCGCGCACGCTGAGCGGTATCGATCCTCCCATCCTCATGCTCGACGCTGACGCTGTTCATGCGCTGGGCTGTTACCAGAAGCGCACCGGCCCTTCCGTCCTTGACGCGCCGGCTGCGGCTAGCGAGCGGGTGAAGAAGAGGTGGAGCCGGACCAGGCCGGCCAGACCCGGCCTCGTGAGCGTCGGCGCGGCGTGAGCAAGGGCTTCGGTGACGGTCAGGGTCACCCTCGGGTTCATGCCTGCAAGTGCAACGGACTCGGCGACTGGGAAATACGTGTCGTGTGGCGCGGTAGCGATCTCGACCGGGGCGACGAGCCGCGAGGCGACTCGGAGGGGCGAGAGCGATTCGACGGATTCGCGCGCCACGCCGGGCAGGCCCCCGTAGAGCTCGTCGAAGCGCTCGGGGTCCTGGTTCGCGAGCAATGCGTGGAGAGCTGCGGCGCCGTCGTCGAGCGGCCCCGATGTCCGGAATGGAAGAAGGGGATCCCCTGAATTCGGGTCGACGGCTCGGAGCTCCGAGGCAAGGTTCTCGTTCTCCGGATTGCGGGGGAGCGTGCCGACAAGCGAACGGGCGATTCCGAGAAGGAGGAAGGGAGGTGCTGCGTGGGTCACAAGCCGATCCCCGTTGCGGTACACGCCGGTCGTCGCTAGGCGGACGATGTTGGCGAGATCCGTGAAGGGGGCGATACAGGCGACCACCGTGATGCGCTCGGCCAGAGCAGGCGCAGCTGCCGTGAGCAGGGCCAGGCTCCCTCCGAGCGAGACGCCGGCAAGCCCGACCCGTCCTTGCCGGGCTTCGGGCGTATCGCCGGCGGCGGTCACCAGCTCGATCGTCGATCGCAACGTCGCGGGTGTGAGCTCGCCCCGCCCGATGCCCGGCAGCTCGGGAACGAAGACGAGAAAGCCCGCCCGTGCGAGTCCGAGACCGAGCCGACGGACGATCGGGTGCTTGCGCCCATCCGGTGTCGCGCCGTTGACGAACACGAGGACGGGCCATGGAGGCCGGGTTCCAGGCCGCAGCACGGTGATGGGGACTTCGCCGTGAGTCGTCTCCTCGATCGACAGTGTCCTCCCGAGCCGCTGGACCGCCTGGGTTCCGGGGACACGAAGCGTCGTCGCCAAGATGGCGGCACCGCGTGCATGGACTCGCAGCCGGCCTCCGGCTACCGGCATCACGCTCGTGGCAAGACGAAGAACGCGATCGTCGAATACTGACAAGCGACCGCGACCACCACGAGTCCGTGAAAGACCTCGTGATACCCGAAGACATGTGGCACCGGGTCGGGACGTTCCCGCGCATACACGATCGCGCCCAGCGTGTATGCGAGTCCACCGACCACGAGCAGAACCGAGCCGGGAACGCCGATTCGTCCGACGATCTGCGGAAATGCAATCACTGCGATCCAACCGAGCACGACGCCGAGGGCCGCGGCGAGCCAGGACGGTCGACCGGGCCAGCACCACTGGACGGCAATCGCAAGGAGCGCGCCTCCCCACACGGTCGAGAGAATCGGAACCCGCCATCCAGGGTGAAGGACCAGAAAGCCGAACGGCGTATACGTGCCGGCGATCAGCGTGTAGATCATCGCGTGGTCGAGCATCCGGAGGAGTCGTCGCCGCTCCGGGGAACACGGAAACCGGTGGTAGAGAGCGCTCGCCCCGAACATCGCGGCGACGCTTGCGGCGAAGACGATTGCAGAGGCGCGCGCGGTCGGCGTCGGAGCGTAGATCGCCAGCGCGCAGCCTACGGAGACCGCGATCGGGAACGCGAACTGATGTGACACGCCGCGAAACCGCGGGATACCCGCGACCTGCGGTATCTGCGCCGCCTGGCACCGTCCACGCTGAAAAGAGCGGTAGATCCGGGCTCCTCTCTCGAAACCATTCGCCACGATCGGGAACGTCCGATCGGAAAACGGGTCCGTCCAAGAGGCTGAGGGCGGATCGACCGGGGCCGGCTCTTATGGCCCGCACAACGCTGTCGGGAGCCTGTCTCGTTCAGGCTCGCGGCGACGATTGTACGCATTTTTCGACCGAGAGCGCCGGCAACGGCGTCCTGATCTCGATCGGTCTCCCCGCCGCCTCGGCTGACTCAGGACGCGTCGACGAGATGCCCGACCATCGAAGCCACCCGCCGCCTGCTGCGTCTTCACCAGCGGCGGGGCGCCGGTATTGCCACCGAGAGAGATGCCGCTCGCTCATTCCCGGCAGCAGGTCCGCCGTCCGTGAAACGAGCGACGGGGGTTTTCGTGTCGATGCTGATACCGCCGGCCGAAAAGCGCGATTTGCAGCCGGGTCCGGTGCCTGCCCGGCCGATTCGACGTTACTTGGGATCCTCCCACGAAGGGCTCATGCCGAAGGAGGTGCTGAGCAGAACGTCGACGAACGCGGTGTCGGTCCAATCGAGCTCGTCGCTCATGTTCTCGTCCACCCATGCCCGGGCTGCTGCGACGCCCGCCTTGGCCTCGTCCAGGCTGTCCCAGAGCGTGATCGCGATGAATTGCCGCTCGCGCGGAGCCCCCGGCTCCTGTTGCTCACGCTGAACCTCGCTCATGTCCGCGAATAGCGAGTAATCGCGGAAGCCGGGCTGTTTCATGAATATCGGCAGCAGCCCCTGCTCGGCCTTCTTCGCAAGTTCCTCGGGGTCGACTGTGAAGCGATATGTAGCCATGCGCGCGACCATGGACGCTCCCTTCGATCGGCCGGTCGCCGGGCAGGGCACACGCGCGCGCCCTGCAGACCGGCAGTCGTTGGAGCTTGTCATAGAACCCTGCCGGCCCGGCCCGCACCGCGGGATGCCGCAGCTCGAGCGACGCTCGTTCGAGTGATCTTCGCGTGGCCTAACCCTTTCTCGGGATGCCCTCGTTGGTCCCGTTCGTACGTTGAGAACAGCCCTGAAGCATGGAACGGAACGTCGGCAGCGCAGGCCTCGCCTCGCAGACAGGAAGGAATGACACGGTGCTCGGACGGAGTCGCTCGGAGAGAAGGTCTCGCCCCAGGCGCGGACTGGTCGCTATCTGGCTCGGCCTCGCCGCGGGGCTCTCCGTGCTCGCGCTCGCTTGCGCCGGCGCGAGCTGGGGCGCCAACAGCTACGACGCGGCGGCCGACATGAACTCGATGTACAACACGACGCTGTACTCGGGCGCCCAGGCGTGGTGGAACGCGGGTTTCACCGGCAAGGGAGTGGACGTGGCCGTGATCGACACCGGCGTCTCCCGGGTCGCGGGCCTCGACGCTCCGGGCAAGGTGATCTACGGCCCCGACCTCTCGCTCGAGTCGCAGGCACCGAACCTGACCAACCTCGACACGTCCGGCCACGGCACCTTCATCGCGGGGCTGATCGCGGGCCGCGACGGGGGCCCACGCTCCGCTGTACAGCCTTCGGCTTACCGCGGCATGGCGCCGGATGCCCGCATCGTCTCGCTCAAGGTCGGCACCGCAGACGGCGGCGTAGACGTCAGTCAGGTGATCGCCGCGATCGACTGGGTGGTCGAGCACCGGCAAGACAACGGCCTCGACATCCGCGTGCTCAACCTTTCGTACGGGACGAACTCGGCGCAGAGCGCGGAGGTCGATCCGCTTTCCTACGCGGTGGAGCAGGCTTGGAAGCGAGGCATCGTCGTGGTCGCGGCGGCCGGCAACAGCGGGTACCAGGTCGGCGGCGGAGCACCGGGAGTGGCGGACCCCGCCTACAACCCCTTCGTGATCGCCGCCGGTGGGTCCGACTCGACGGGAACGCCCACGATCTCGGACGACACCGTCGGCGCCTACTCGGCGAGCGCCCGGTGCGGCCCCTGCAAGCGGCCCGACTTCGTCGCGCCCGGCTCGCACCTCCAGGGCCTTCGCGTCCCGGGCTCCTACATCGACCAGACCGAGCCCCAGGGCGCGATCAGCAGGCGGTTCTTCCGGGGCACCGGAACCAGCGAGGCGGCGGCGGTCGTCTCCGGTGCCGTCGCGCTCGTCCTCGACAGGTTTCCGCGGCTCGACCCGGACGACGTGAAGGCGTTCTTCAAGAGCAATGCCGTCGACCTGCCGGACCAGAGCCCGCTCTCCCAGGGACGCGGCGAGATCGACCTCGGGGCGATGCTGGCCGACCAGCCGTCCTGGAACCGCAGTCAATCGCACCCCGCAGCGACGGGAACCGGCTCGCTGGAGGTCGCCCGCGGCCAGGATCACCTCACCCGCGACGGCGTCGTGCTCAGCGGCGAGCAGGACATCTTCGGCAAGCCGTTCGACTCGGCCGAGATGGCGAGGCTCGAGGGCATGGCCAACAGCTGGCGCGGCGGCCGCTGGAACGGCAGCACCTGGACGGGCACCGACTGGTCCGGGACGAGCTGGACCGGCGCTTCGTGGAGCGGCAACAGCTGGTCGGGCTCGAGCTGGTCGAGCGGCACCTGGTCGGGAAACAGCTGGTCGGGCGAGGGCTGGAGCGGCAACAGCTGGTCTGGGAACAGCTGGTCGGGCTCGAGCTGGAGCGGGAACAGCTGGTCGGGCTCCAGCTGGTCGAGCGCCGCCTGGCTGGGCGCCAGCTGGGGCAAGTAGCACCCGCCGACCGCCGATGACGACGACGCCCCACAAGGAGAAGGCCGCGAGACGGTTCCTGCTCTGGCTGGGGCCGGCGCGCGTGTGGCTCTTCATCGCAGCGGTCGCCGCCCTGTCGGCGGAGGTCTGGGCGCCGATCCTGGCCCACGGAGGGCCGCCCGCCGGAGGCGACGGGATCTCGATCGGCTGGTGGGAGCTCGCCGGCGCCTTCTACTTGGCCGAGGTGTTCGTCGTCCACCTCCAGTTCCGGAAACAGGCGCATACCCTGTCACTGACGGAGATCGGCCTCGTCCTCGGGCTGTTCTTCGCGTCACCGGCCAACCTCCTGGCGGCGCAGGTCGCGGGTGCCGCGGTTGCCCTCTCCGTGCATCGCCGACAAAGGCCGATCAAGCTGGCTTTCAACCTCGCGCAGATGCCGCTCTGCACCGGCATCGCGCTCCTCGTCTTCCGTTCGCTCCCCCACAACGGGCCCGAAAGCGTGCAGACCTGGGGCGTCGTCCTGCTCGCAGTGGCGATCGCCCACACTGTCGGGGTCGGTCTCGTCTCGGCGGTGATCGGGGTGGCGGAGGCAAAGTTCGTGGCGCCTCAGCTGCACCGGACCCTCGGTGTGTCGCTGGTCGGAGCGCTGGCGACCGCCAGCCTGGGCATCGCCGGAGTCGTGCTGGTCGCCTACCGGCCGCCGGCCGGGCTGCTGCTGGTCGTTCCCGCCCTCGCCTGCGTGGCCGCGTTCCGCGCCTATATGGGCCAGCGCGAGCAGCGCGAGCATCTCGAGTTCCTGTACGAGTCCATGCGCGAGACGCAGGGCGCGCCCGAGTTCGGCCTCGCGATCGGGCAGCTGCTGATTGCGGCACGGCGGCTGGTGCGCGGCGAGTATGCCGAGATCCAGCTTCTCGCCCCGAAGCCGGGCGAGCCGGTGCTCCGCAGCATCAGCGGCACGGCCGGGGAAGCGCTCATGCACCCGGAGACGGTGGCGCCGGCCGATCAGCTCGCCTTCGACCGGATCGCGCAGGCGCACCGCCCGCTCCTGCTCGGCCGCCGCCGGAGCTCCCACCCGCTCGACCGCTTCCTCGCGGAGCGCGGACTGGGGGACGCGATCGTCGGCACGCTGCGCGGTGAGGAGCGCGCGCTCGGGTTCCTGATCGTCGGCAACCGTGCGGGCGACATCGGCACGTTCACCGAGACCGAACGCGAGCTGTTCGAGAGGTTCGCCGGCCATGCCAGCGTCCTGCTGGAGAACAGCCGGCTCGAGCAGTCGCTCGCGCAGGTGACCGAGCTCCAGGAGGAGCTCCGCCACCAGGCCTACCACGACGCGCTCACCGGGCTGCCGAACCGGGTGCTTTTCACCGACCAGGTGACCGAGACGCTCGCCCGGGAAACCGGCAACGAGACGACCCACGCCGTCCTCTTCGTCGATCTCGACCACTTCAAGAACATCAACGACAGCTGGGGCCACGCTGCCGGTGACGAGCTGCTCGTGCAGGTGGCCGACCGCCTCCGCGGGCAGATTCGCCCGGGCGACGTCGCCGCCCGGCTTGGCGGCGACGAGTTCGCCGTCCTGCTGGAGAACACCGGCGTGGTCGATGCGGAGGACGCGGCTCGGCGAATCGTCGAGAGCCTGAACACGACGTTCCTGGTCACGGGCAAGGAGACGAAGATCCACGCGAGCATCGGAATCGCGGTGACGGGGCCACACGCGGATACCGCCGAGGAGCTGATCCGCAACGCCGACACCGCGATGTACGCCGCCAAGCGCAAGGGCCACGGCTGCTCGGCCCTCTACGAGCATGCCCTCCACAGCCACCTCCGCCAGCAGGGGCGACTCGCACTCGAGCTCGAGCACGCGGTCGAGCGCCGCGAGCTCGTCGCCCACTACCAGCCGGTCGTCTCACTGGTCGACGGCTCGATCCGGGCGTTCGAGGCCCTCGTCCGCTGGCCACATCCCGAGCGCGGCTTGCTGCCTCCGAGCGAGTTCATCGACACCGCGGAGAAGAGCGGGCTGATGTTCGACGTCGGACGCTGCGTCCTCGCGGAGGCGTTCCGCTCGGCCCGCATGTGGGAGGAGCTCGTCCCCGAGGCGGCCGACATCGGCATCTGGGTCAATCTCGCTCCGAGCGAGCTCACCAACGAGCGTCTCGTCGAGGAGCTCGCGATCGCGATGCGGGGGACGGGCCTCGACCCGCGACGTATCACGCTCGAGATCACCGAGTCGAGCATGAGCCGGGACGAGCGGGGGGCGGTGCGGGCGCTCACGCGGCTGCGCGAGCTCGGCGTCCGGGTCTCGATCGACGACTTCGGAACCGGCTACTCCTCGCTCAGCCGGCTCGCGGAGCTGCCCATCGACATGCTCAAGATCCCCAAGACTTTCATCGACCAGCTCGCCAACGACGACGACAACGCCAACGTAGTCGACGCGATCCTGCGGCTGGCCGGCTCGCTCGATCTGGTCACGGTCGCCGAAGGAATCGAGCACGTCGCGCAGGCCGAGCGCGTGCGCGAGCTGGGCTGCGGGCTCGGCCAGGGCTACCTCTTCAGCAGGCCGGTTCGCGCCGATGACGTCGTCGAGCTCCTCCTCGCACAGCGGCCCGCCCGGCCGGCTGCGGTCGCCGCAGCCTGAGCCGCGCTCACGAAGGACGGATCAGCGAAATCGTGCCGGCCAGCGTCCCCGCGTCGGCGATATCGTCGACGAAGGTGCCGTTCACCCACTCGTGCTCCCACACCGACGAGTAGGAAAGGCTCGCCAGGCCGCGCGCGTGCGCGTAACGGCCGGTGCCGCCGACGATCCGCAGCTGAAGTCGGAAGTCGCGGAACGAGTGGCTGGCGATTTCCTCCATCGACACGACGCTGCCCCGTTGGACCGAGGCGGTGAGCCCGCCCGCGCGCGTGGAGAAGGTGATGCTGCCGCTGACGGCGGCGCAAACGGGGCCGCAGGTCGCAGAGGTGAAGGAAGCGCCGGCGACGGTCAGCGCCCCGGAGTACGTCCCGCGGCCGAGACCTCCCTCGACGGTGCCCGAGATCGCGTAACCGGCGGATGCCCACTGCGACGAGCCGGTCAGCCCCGTCGCCTTCTCCCTCGGTCCCGCGGCGACGGCGGCGGCCGCCGTCGCGAGAGCGATGAGCGCCACGACTGCAGCCGCGGCCGACAGCCGAAGCCGTTCCCCTCTCCCCGACATCCACCTCTCGTCATACCGGCAAATCCCCCACAACTCAACCCTCTCCGGTCCGGTTCGCGGGAAATGTCGTATCGTCCGGCAGGTTCTGCGGTGACCGATGAAAACCGGGGGTGCAAGGCAGGGTCCAGGCGGCACCGCCGCCCTCGTCGTCCTGCCGGTTTCCTGCTGAGGGCGGCCCTCGCCCTCGCCTCAATCGTCGGGGCCGGCCTGACCGCGGCGAGTCTGGCGCTGCCGGCGGCAGAGTCACCGCGAACGATCCGCCTCCTCGAAATCGCCCGGACGACACATGGACGGCTGATCGACCACAACGGCAACCACCTGCCGGATATGGGCGACTCGATCGCGTCGGCCTCGGACCTGTTCCGCTGGGACGGATCCCGCGGCGGGCCGCGCGTGGGACACATCTGGCGCCTGTGCATCCTCGCGACCCGGAGGACCGGCAACTGCGCCGCCACTGTTTTCCTGCCCGATGGGACCGTCCGGATCTACGGCTACGTGGATTTCGACCGCGCGCCGGACGAGCTCGCCGTCCTCGGCGGCACCGGAGCGTACCTGGGCATGCGCGGAAGCTTCACCTCGCAGCCGCTCGGGCCAGGATCGGCCAGGTCGTCCGACCTCGTGCGCCTGCTCCGCTAGGTTCACGCGCCGCTCCGCTCCGGCGTGCCGGTAGGGTTGCTCCGCCGTGGACATGCGCCGCTTCCTCCCGATCATCCTGATCGCGTTCGCGGCGCTGTTCATCCTGCCCCAGCTCTTCAAGGGCGGTGGCTCGAAGACGCTCTCGTCGAAGGACCGGGCGATCATGACCCGGGACGCCATGCTCCGCATCGACAGGGCTCAGAAGGCCAACTTCGCCAAGTCCGGGAGGTACACCGACAGCCTCGCGGACTTCGTCGTCGCCGACAAGGTGCTGGCGAAGGAGCTGACCGTGCCGCTGATCATCGACCTGAGCACGAGCGGCAACGGCAAGGGCTACGTCGTCACCATCTCCAGCGACGTGCTAAGCGTCGCCCGTGCGCGGAAGGGCCCGAAGGTCGTGTCGAGCAGCTGCCGGACGCTGAAATCGCGCACCGGCTTCAAGTGCCCGGTGCCGCCGGCGCCGACCACCACGACGACAGGGAAGTGACGAGCGCTACCCGTTTTGGCGGCGCTCGGCGAAGCAGGGCTGTGCCGTCAGACGAGCAACGTTCGGCCGAACCCCGCTGGTGGGAGCTCCGACGCGCGCAGAACCTCAAGCCCGCCACGTACACGTGCCCGCTGTGCGGCCGCCGGCTCGCGTCGATGAGCGACCATGTGCTGCTCTTCCCCGAGGGCGACCACGCGCAGCGGCGCCACGCGCACACGGAGTGCGTCCGGCGAGCGCGGGAGGCAGGCAACCTGCCGAGCCGCTCGGAGTGGAAGAAGACCGGGCCGCGGCGCGGCTGGTTGCGGGGAGGCCGCTAGACCTCGGGGACGGTCGCGATCAGGCAAAAGACACGGCGCGTTCCCTCGGGATGGTGCGCCGCGTCGCGGTCGCCGGTGTACTTCTTCAGAACAGCGCCGAGATCTGCGTCGAACGCCGCCGCCTCGTCCTCCGTCAGCCAGAGGTACGCGCGGCTGACGCCCGCGAGATCGCGCCACGCCTTCGGCTCGCCCTGCTCGACCGCGGCCCAGCGGCGAAACTCGTCCCGGAGGTGCTGGAAGGTCGTGCCGGCGACGACGTCGACGGCCGCCGTGGAGACCGTCTCGGGGTCGAGCTTGAGCGTCCGACCGGCGGCGCGCCATGGTCGTTCCCTGCCGTCCTTGCGCGGCGCGCCCCGCTCGACGATCGCCCAGCGCTCGAGCGCGCGCAGGTGGTAGCTCATCGCACTCGCCGACAGGCCTGTTAGCTCGCCGAGCTCGCTCGAAGTCCGCTCGACACCCTGGTAGAGCTCGTCCACGACTGCCAGCCGGGCGGGATGCGCGAGTGCGCGTAGGGCGCCCGGATCGTCGAGCTTGACCTCGCCCTTGAGACGTCGCGCTGAGCCCATGCCGGGATGGTACGCGGCGGGCTTGACGACGCGAAGCATTTGCTTCATAATCGCGAAGCGAATGCTTCACGATTATCTGTCGATCTGGCGGCACCGCGACCTCCGGCTGATGATTCCGGCCCGGGCGATCAGCGCGTTCGGCGACGACATGGCGCTGCTCGTGCTGACGCTGCGCGTGTACTCGAATGGTCGCGGCCCCTGGTCGATCACGATCCTGCTGCTCTGCGCGACCGTCCCGATCGTCGTACTCGCGCCGGTGGCCGGCCGGCTCGTCGATACCGCCCCCTTCCGGACGCTCGCGTCCGTGGCCGCGGTCTGGCAGGCGGCATGCTGCGTCGCGCTCGCGTTCGCCGACCCGCTGTGGCTCGTCTACGCCCTCGTGGTCGTGCTCCAGCTCGGCCAAGTCGTCGCCAACCCCGCGTGGATCGCGCTCGTCCCGGACATCGCCGAGCCGGACGAGGTCGGAAACGCCATCAGCGCCTCGCAGTCGCTGTCGACGGTGGCCGCGGTCGCAGCCCCCGCGGTCGCCGGCATCCTTGCCGGGGCGTTCGGCTACGGAGCGCCGCTGCTGATCGACGCGGCCACGTTCGCCGGGCTCGCCGCTGCGGCGCTGGCGATCCGCGCTACCCGCAGGCGCGAGACGCCGGACGCCGCAGCGGGAGAACAGCCGGCTCCCTCGTTCTCCCTCCGCAAGGACGCCCTCCTCTGGCCTCTTCTGGTCGGCATCTGCGCGCTCGTGCTGGTCGGTGAGTCGACGAACGTGGTCGAGGTCTTCCTCCTGCGCGGCACGCTGGGTGCAGGGACGGTCGTGTTCGGCCTCGTCGCCGCGGTGCTGGCCCTCGGGGTCGTCGCCGGCTCGGTCTTCGCAGGTAGGAACGTCGCCGATGAGGTCCGAGCCGTGCGCACGGCGGTTGCCGTGCTCGGGCTGGCCGTCGCCCTGGGCCTCGCCGGGCTGGCCTCCACCGTGTGGATCTTCGCCGCCGCCTGGGCCTTCGTCGGCATCGGCAACGGCATCGCCAACGTCGACGCGAGCACGCTGATGCTGAGCCGTACCCCGGAATTCTGTCGGGGCCGGGTGTTGGCGACGGTGAACGGGATGGTGCGCGGCAGCTCGCTGGCGGCGATGCTCCTCGGCGGGGTCGGCGGGACCCTGCTCGGTCCGCGCACCACCTTCGTCGTGGCGGGGAGCCTGATGGCGATCGTCGCCGTCGCCCTGCTCGTCCGCCTCACCAGGACGCTTTCCGCCGACTCCGCTCGCGGCGGCGCCACTCCTTCCTCGCCTCCGAGCGAAGCCGGGCGTCCTGCTTGACCGCCAGCCAGCGCAGCTCGTTCTGGAGTTTCCGCCAGCTGTCGTAGCGCTCCCGGTTGAGCGAGCCGTCGGCCATGGCCGCGCGGACGCCGCAGTCCGGCTCGCGTTCGTGCGAGCAGTCGGCGAACCGGCAGCTCGCGGCGGCCGCCGCCACGTCGTCGAACGCGCTCACAAGCCCCTCGTCCGACTCCCAGAGCCGCAGCTCACGCATGCCCGGCGTGTCCAGATACAGGCCGCCGCCCGGTAGCAGCAGGAGCTGGCGGTGGGTGGTCGTGTGGCGGCCGCGACCGTCGGCGCGCAGATCGCCGGTCGCCATCAGCTCCTCGCCGGCCAGGCGGTTGACGAGCGACGACTTGCCGACGCCCGACGAGCCCAGCGCAGCCACGGTCCTGCCCTCGCCGAGGTACTGCGCCAGCGCGTCGACCCCTTCGCCGGTCAGGTTGCTGACCGGATGCACGGGAACGCCGATCGCCACCGACTCGACCTCGAGCAGTGCGGCCTCGACGTCCTCGCAGAGGTCGGTCTTGGTCAGAACGACGACCGGGGAGGCGCCGCTTTCCCAGCCGAGGGTGAGGTACCGCTCCAGGCGGCGTGCATTGAAGTCGCCGTCGAGGCCGGCGGTCAGGAAGACGACATCGACGTTGGCGGCGACGACCTGCTCGACCGTTCCGCCGTGATCGTTGGCGGCCATCCGCGAGAACTTGGTGCGGCGCGGCAGGACTGCCTGGACGAGGGCCCGCTCGGCCCCCTCCGGATCGGCGATCGCGGCCCAGTCGCCGACCGCCGGCAGGTCGCCGCGCTCCTCGACGGCATGGCGAAGCCGGCCGGAGAGCTCGGCCCACCGTTCCCCGCGCTCGGTGTAGAGCAGGTAGGCACCCCGCTGCTCGACCGCGACGCGCGCGGGCTCGAGGCCGTCGGCGACGAACGGGGCGAAATGGTCTTCGATGGCTGGATCCCAGCCGAGGTGCGTAAGCAACGCGAAATCTCCTTTGGATACGTAAGGACAGCCGGAACGGCCGGCGGCAGGAGCTCGCGCTGCTCGGGAGAGAGCTAGCTGTGCGCCCTGCGCCGGAGGCGATCGGCAAGCGCGGTATTCGTCATCTGTGCCACCTCCTGGAGTCGCAGGGCTTAGGAAACACGAACTCTACCGGTTCTCTAGGGCAGGCGAAAGGCCCGCTCGCCGAGAAGGCGATAGCCCTCGACCGACGGGTGGTCGCCGTCCGAAGTCCACTGCTCCCTCATCCGGCCCGGCCGTGCTGGGTCCTCGAGCGTGGAGTAGAAGGGCAACACGGGAACGTGCTCGGCCTTGGCCAGCTCGCCGATCAAACGGTTCAGCCTGCGGATCTTCGGGTCGGCCTCGGGATAGCCGTTGTTCCAGGGCAGCAGGTTCGCGACCACGACCTCGAGGCCAAGTTCCTTCCCGCGCTGGACCATGCGGCGGAGGTTCTCCGCCGCGGTCACGAGCTGTCGGCCCTGCGCGATGTCGTTGATCCCGCCCTGCACGACCAGCACCCGCGCGCCCTTTGCGCACTCGTCCAGGCGACGTGCGATCTCGTCGGTGCGCTGGCCGTAGACGCCGCAGTTGCGAAATCGCAGGCCGGGATGCGCCTTCTGCGTCCAGTACTGCCACTGGCTCTTCTCGTCGGCGCCGAACCCGAGCGTCTCGCGCATGCGAGAGTCGGGGTCGAAGCCCGGGGAGCCGGCGGTGATCGAGTCCCCGAGGGTGGCGACCAGGGTGGTGGGAGCGGGTGAGCTCGAGCCGGCACAGCCGGCGAGGAGGAGCACGGCGCTGAGCGTCAAGGCCGCACGCCTCACTTCAGGTCGAGATACTCGTCGGCGCCGCTGACGGCGAGGCCCGGCGTCGGCCCCCCGCCGATCGCGTAGACACGCGTTCCGACGGCGACGACGCCGAGGCCGTGGCGCGGCGTGCGCAGGTCTGGCAGCCGCCGCCAGCCGCTGCGGGCGAGGTCCCACGCATACACCGACGCGATCGTGCCGGCCGGCTCCTCGCCCCCAACCGAGACGAGCCGGCCCCCGGCGACCGCTGCTCCGGTGCCGCCGCGCGGGCGGGGAACGTCGGGCAGCCGCCGCCACCGCCTCGCCCCGGGCGTCCAGCTCTCGAACGTCGCGAGGTTGGTGTCGTAGCCCGCCCTTCGTCCCCCGAGGGCGTAGATCCGGCTGCCGGCGACGGTCACGGCGAGGTGCTCACGCGGCGTCGGTGCCGGCACCACGGACCAGTGGTTCGTGCGCAGGTCGAGGGCGAAGGCCCGGCGGGCAAGGCCGGCAGGCCCGACGCCCCCGACCACGTAGAGCCGCCCGCCGACGACGGCAGCACCTCCGGCCGCACGGGGCTCCGGCATTCGCGGGAGGGCACGCCAGCGGACGCCGTCGAAGGCGAACACCGTTCGCAGTCGCTCCCCCGCCCCGAGTTGCCCGCCGTAGCCTCCGGCGACGTACACG
Organism: Actinomycetota bacterium; assembly: GCA_046734335.1. Classification (GTDB taxonomy): domain Bacteria; phylum Actinomycetota; class Thermoleophilia; order Gaiellales; family Gaiellaceae; genus DATBLE01. The sequence goes on from JBKPRA010000033.1 coordinate 15,574, forward strand.
CGGCCCGCGCCCGAGGCGACGAGCGGGTGGTGGACGGCAACGGGGAGGTTCGGAAGCGTCCGCCAGCGGCCCGTTGCCGAAGAGAATGCCTCGGCCCGAGCGGAGGGGACGCCGTCGGCCGTCAGCCCGCCGACGACCATGATCTCGCCGCGGAGCAGCGCCGCACCGACCTCCGTCCGGGGCTGCGGGAGCGGAGCCGCAGTCAGCCATGCGAGCGCGGTGACGGCGACTTTCGCCCACATCATGTGCCGATCTCCCCCACCCGCTCTCCCCGGCTGTTCAGGACCGGCGCGACTCCGAAGCCGCCGTCGAGACCGAGGAACGCCGCAAGCGCGGGCCGGAGCGCACGCATCGCGCCGTCCTCCGCCTTCAGCGCGATCCCGGCTCCCTCGGGCGTGGCCGCACAGATCAGGCCCTCGGCGCCACCCTTGGCGACCCAGCCCGGACGGAGGCGCATCAGGTCGGTGTCGACGGCGCCACGCTCGTAGCCGATCAGCTCGGGATGGGCCGTCATCGCGGCCACGATCCTCGCGCTTCCCTCCAGCTGGACGAGCCGTGAGAACGTATAGGCCATGCGCTCGAGGCTCATTCCGAAGGTCGGGACGCCGCACCCGTCGACGGCCCTCGCCACGTCGTCCTCGCCGAGGTCGGCTGCAGCCGCGGTCTCCCTCAGCAGCAGTTGCTGGAGCGGGTGCTCCGCCAGACGGTAGCCCTCGATTGGCCAGCCTCGCGCGCGGCAGACCGCGAGGAAACCCGCATGCTTGCCGGAGCAGTTGTGCGAGAGGAGGCTCGGACCGCGTCCTTCCTGCGGACCGAGCTCGAGGTCGGCCTCGGTCGCCGGGGCACGGTCCAGCAGGCTGCGGGCAGCTTCTAGCTGCGAAGGCTCGGCCCTGTGGGAGGCGCAGGCGATTGCGAGCTCGACCTCGGTGACGTCGTCCCGCTCGCGGGCCAGTGGCAGCGCCTGGAGCGGCTTCGACGACGAGCGGTAGAAGGTGACCAAGCCGGCGTCGCCCGCCGACTCGGTGATCCGCCCGTCCTCGACCGCGACCGCGTGGACGCGGTGCACCGCCTCGACGAGATCGCCGCGACGCACGGTCACCCCAATCGCATCCACGGCGTGACCCTAGTGGCTCGCCCCACTCGAGGGATGGTGCGCCGCGACGACCCGGACTAGGATGCGAGCAGAGAACTCGAGAGGGAGTCAGCATGGCCGCCGTCGCCACGCACTCCTGCGGCTCGATCGGGCTCCGCCCGACCCGGCTTCGTGTGGGCCTTTTTCTGGGCACTGCGGCCGCCCTGAGTTGCATCGTCCTGCCGTCGACTGCACCGGCGGCCGACGTCGACCTGACCCCGAGCGTCCTCAAGGACCGTGCGGCGGTCGGGCTGCCGGCCGTCCGGGCCGACGCGAGCGTCCGCGCGGCGGCCGGCGCGCTGCTCGCCGGCCAGAATGCGCAGGCTGCTTTCTCGTCGGGCGGCGGCACCGGGACCCTGGTCACAGCGAAGGTCGCGGCGGGTTCCGCGCTCGCCGCGGCGCAGGTGAAGAGCGCGGTCTTCGATCCACGGGTGACCGCACTGGCAGTCCTGCGCAGGGACAACAGCGTCGCCGTGGCGGCGGCGCTGGATCTCAAGCGTCCCTTCACGGCACCCGTTCTCGCCGGGGCCGTCGTCGACCCAGGCGTGGCCGGCTCCCTCGCGGTGCTGTTCCCGCCGGGCAGCGGGACGATTCCGGCGATCTCGCTCCAGCAGAACCGGAGCGGGGACCTGGTCACGATCGAGATCGCGGCCACCGCCGTGCCCGGCGCCGAAGGAGCGATCCTCGTCCAGTTGAAAGGCCGCGACCGGATCACGGGCCCCCAACTCGGCTACGGAATCGACTACACGCTCAGGATCGGAAGCAACCGCTCGTTCCGTGTTCGTACCCGGCCTGTCCCGTCCGTGCTCACCTCGAGGTCGTTCGCGTCGGGGCCGGGCTTCTCCGGCTCCGACCGCCGGGCGTTCCTGGCGACCGTGAACTCGATCCCGGGCGTCGGCCGCAAAGTGGTCGATGTCATCGGCGGTGCGATCACGGTGCGCGTCCTGGGCAACTCGGCCCCGATCTGCGGTGCCCAGACCTCCTGCGCAGGCTTCGATCCCGGCAACGGGTACTTCCTGATCCTCAACAAGTCACAGCTGCACAGCTCGGTCGGCCGGTTCGTGATCACGCATGAGCTCGGACACCTCGTCGACTTCCTCGGCCTGGACACCTTCTCGCACCAGGATTTCCAGAAGCTCTTCTCCGGATCACCGAAGTGGAAGTCCTGCTTCCCCCTGCGCGGTCAGTGCACTCCGTTCATCGAGGTATACGCCGACCAATTCGGGTTCTTCTCGACGAACGCCCATGGAGTCCAGTCGGGCTACGGCGACGACCGGCTGGCCACCGGATCAACCTTTGCGAACGTGCTGGGCTCGCAGTGGGCATTTCGTCCGCCACAGAACCGCAACCCACTCGCGGGCTTCGGACCGCTGGCGAAGAGCTTCGAGGACTCGCTGCACAGTGGCGAAGATGCGCTGTAGCCGCTCACCGTCGCCGGGAACGGGACGCTTCGTGGTCGCGTCGCTGCTCGTGCCGCTGGTCGCGGCGGCGGCACTGGTCGCGCCGGCTGGCGGTGCGCGTGGGCGCTCGAACACGTTGCCGACCCGGGTGCCCGGCACCCTGACCGTCGCGGTGGACCTCGGCACGATCGGCCTCGCCGAGGGTTCGGTGGTCAACGAGGCGATCACCCACGCGAACGGATTCGAGATCGACCTGGCGAAGACGCTCGCGAAGCGGCTCGGGCTCCGCCTGAAGCTCGTCGACGTGCCCTTCGCACAGACCTTCACCGCTGGGGCGAAGCCCTTCGACGTCGCCGTCTCGCACGTCACGATCACGGCCGCACGCGCCAGGTCCGTCGACTTCTCGGCCCCGTACTTCATCGTCAACAAGGGTGTCCTGGTAGCCCCGGGTGTCACTCCCCCCGCAGACCTCGCGCAGTTGAGGAGGCTGCGGATCTGCGCCCAGTCGAAGACGACGAGCCTGAGCTACGTGCTCACGAGACTCAGGCCGACGCGGGCTCCGCAAAGCTTCCCGTCACCGATCGACGCGTTGCGGGCACTCTCCGACGGCTTCTGCCAGGCGATGGTCGCAGATCTCGAGATCCTGGTCGCAGCGAGGCGTGATCAGTCCGACCTCTACGGCCCGATCGCCGGTCAGATCGTCACCAACGAGCACTACGGGGCGGTCTTCCAGAAAGGATCGAAGCTGCGTGCGCCGGTCGGCGCGGCGCTGAGCGCGCTCGCGCGATCCGGAGTCGTCACCCGGCTCGCCAATCGATGGTTCGGACCGGGCTGGAACCGGGTGCCAGTGCTCAGGTAGACATCCGTGACGATGGCGACGCTGAGGTGGTTACACGTGTTTCCCACGGCCGTGCTGGCCGCCGGAGTTCTGGCGGCTGCAGCGCTTGCGGTCGGTCAGGCGCCGCCACCGACCAAGACGAAGGGCGTCCTCACCGTGGGGATCGAACTGGGAAATCCGGGCTTCGCCGAGGGAACGCTGAAAAGCCCGCACGGCTTCAGCGTGAGCATGGCGACAGCCGTGGCGAAGCGCCTCGGGGTCAAGATCCGCTTCGTCAACTACCCGTTCCGCCAACTCTTCGTCCCCGGCACGAAGCCGTACGACCTCGCCTTCGAGTTCGTGACCATCCTCGCCAGCCGAAAGCGCTTCGTCGACTTCTCGACTCCCTACTTCGCCACGACGCAGGGTGTTCTCGTCGCCAAGGACGTCGCCGGCCCGGTGACGCTCGCCCGGCTCCGCAAGCTGCAGGTGTGCGCCAAGCAGGTGACCACCGGATTCTTCTACGTGCAGGACGTGCTGCGGCCGGAAGGGCTCATCCTCGAGTATCCGACCGCGGCCGCCGCGCTCAGCGCCCTCTCCACGAGCATCTGCGATGCCTTCGTCTTCGACCTGCCGTCGCTCATCGCGGCCAGGCAGGCGACGCCGAGCCGCTACGGAGCGCTGGCGGGCCGGGTCGGCACGACCGAGCACTACGGCGCCGTCTTCCCGAAGGAGTCGACACTGCGACCGGCGGTCGACAAGGCGATCCGCTCTCTCCTGCGCGACGGGACGGTCCGGAGAATTCAGGTTGCGAACTTCGGCCCGACGATCCTCTCGACCCCGGTCATCCGCTAGCGGGGGGTGTGACAACTCCGCGGCGAGGCGCGCCGCGATCACTTCAGAAGCCGGGAGAGACGCCTGTCCTTCAGGACGCGCCCGCCGGTCTGGCAGCGGCTGCAGTAGTAGACGGTGTGCTCGTCGTAATCGACTCGAGCGAGGGGGGTCCCACAGACGTAGCAGGGCTCGCCGAGCCGGTTGTGGACGCGGTAGACCTGCCTGTCTCCGGCGCCGCGCTCGCGCAGCTCGAGACCGCGGGCGAGCTCGGAGTCGATCGCCTCGGCGAGCCTCTCGACCTCGTCCGGCTCGAGCTGCGTCGAGAGAGCGAACGGCGACAGCTTCGCGTGGTGGAGGATCTCGTTCGCCCACGCGCGTCCGATGCCGGCGATCGCCCGCTGGTCGCGGAGCAGCGAGTGCAGGCGCCGCGAGTCCGCCTGGAGGATCTCCGCAAGCCGGCCGGCGCCGAGCCCGAGCGCCTCCGGACCGAGGTGTGCGAGCTCGGCGTCGGCCTGCTCGGGCGTCAGCAGCCAGACGCCTGCCCGTTTCTTGGAGCCCGCCTCCGTCAGGACGAGCTCGGCGCCGTCCTGGAAGCGCAGCCGGAAGGCGGGTGACTTCGGGCCTTTCTCGCCGGGCCGAAGGTAGCGCAGGCGGCCGGCGGTCATCAGGTGGACGAGCAGCACGAGCTCGTCGTCGTCGGTCGGAAACAGCAGGCGCTTGCCGCGTCGCTCGGCGCCTGTCAGGCGGCGTCCCTCGAGCGCCGCAAGCGGTGGGTCGAACGTCTTCAGCGTGGCGACGTGCGCCGGCCCGGCTTTCTCGACGGGAAAGGCGCGCACGGGGTCGTCGAGCGCACGGCGCCACGCCTCCATCTCGGGAAGCTCGGGCATCGTCCCGGGAGGATAGGCGGCAGCGGCCGGGCTGGGCCAGAATCCCGGCCATGACGATCGGGCTGGTCGAGGTCTGGAGCGACGACGGCGAAACGAGCCGCGAGCGGCCGATCGCCCCGCTGCACCTCCATCGCGGCGAGGACGAGGCCTGGTACGTGCTCGAGGGTGCGCTCGGGTTCCGAGTCGGCGACGACGAGGTGACGGCCGAGGCGGGGCGGTCGGTGATCGTGCCGGCCGGGGCGCCGCACTCGTACTGGAACGCCGCGGGCGCCCGGGCCCGCTACGTCATCGTCATGGGGCCGCGCACGGCGGCGCTCGTGGCCGCGATCCACGCGATGGACCCGTTCGATCCTGCTCGGCTTCCGGCGCTGTTCGAGGAGCACGACTCGGAGCTGCTGATCTGAGGCGGCTTCGCTCAGACGAAGCGGATCGTCAACGTCTCGCCGTCGAGCACGACCGAGCCGCCGAGGCGCCGCAGGTGAAGCACCGCGACCGCGGCGCCCAGGTCGCGCAGATCCTCGCCGAGGACGACCGGCGCGGAGGCCGGAGTGATCGGCGAGACGCGCAGCTCGGTACCGTCGGCGACGACCGCAACCTGGTCCAGGCCGCCGTGTCGAAGCGCACACTGCACCAGCGCCGCGACCGAGCGCGCCGCGTCCGCGTCGGTCTCGACCGAGGCCCCCTCACCCGAGACGTCGACCCGCTCGGACCCGAGCTTCGCGGCCACCGACTCGGCGAGCTCGCCGGTCGAGACCGGCAGCAGCTTCGGCTCGTAGCGGTCGCCCTCGATCCGCGCCGCCAGGGAGAGCTCGTCGACCAGCTCGGCGAGCTGCTGCGACGCTGCCTCGATCATCTCCGCGTAGCCGCCGAGCTTCGGGTCCAGCCCCTCGGCGCGCGCGATGGTGCGCGCGAACCCGTACACGGTCGCCAGCGGCGTCCGCAGGTCGTGGCAGGCGAGGCTGACGAGGTTTGGGAAGGTCGTTTCGTCGGTCACGTATGCCCTGGTACGTTTGCATAGATGGAGCGTTCGGAGGTACTCGCGACCGACCTCCAGTCCTCGGAGCCCGAGGTCCGCATCGGCCTTTCGCGGGCCGGCGTCCGCGGCGTGAGCAAGGCGATCCGGCTGCGCCGCGGGCCTCACGAGAAGCTGGTCTTCGCGGAGATCTCCTGCTCCGTCGACCTCGACCCGCAGCAACGCGGCGTGCACATGTCTCGCTTCCCCGAGCTGTTCGAGCAGACCGTCGACCAGCTCGTGATGGACGAGGCGCTGCTGGTCGAGGAGCTGGCCGAGCACATCGCCACCGCGGTCGCGGCCCGCCAGCAGGCGGTGCGAGCGGAGGTCGAGGTGTCCGCCCGCTACCCCCTCCAGCGGGAGACGCCCGTGACCCGGATGCGGACGCAGGAGATGGTCTCGCTGATCGGGATCGCGGCCGCCTCCGAAAGGGGCACGCGCCGCGTGATCGGCGTCGAAGCGACCGGGATCAACGCCTGTCCCTGTGCGCAGGGGCTGGTGCGAGATCGCGCCTCGGAACGCCTCGTCGAGGCCGGATTTGGCGAGGGCGACGTCGAGCGCATCCTCGAGCTCGTCCCGCTGGCGACGCACAACCAGCGCGGCCGCGGGACGCTCTACGTCGGCACCGATCGCCCGGTCAACGCGGAGGATCTCGTCGAGATCGTCGAGCGATCGATGAGCTCTCCGATCTACGAGCTGCTGAAGCGGCCTGACGAGCTGTTCGTCGTCGAGCACGCCCACCTCCAGCCGCGCTTCGTCGAGGACTCCGTGCGCGTCGCACTGAAGGAGGCGCTCGAGACGTACGACGAGCTCGCCGACGGCGACTTCCTGTGGTCGCGCCAGGTCAACCTGGAGACGATCCACACCCACGACGTGCTCGCCGAGCGCTATGGCACCGTCGGAGAGCTTCGCGCCGAGCTCGAGCGCGGCGAGCGGCCGCCAAAGCACACCGAGCTGAGACAGTGGCTGACGGGATGAGCAAGACGAAGGAGCGGCTCGACCGCGGCAGCGGCACCGGCCTCGGGCCACCGTGGCACGTGATCGTGCTGAACGACAACCACAACACCTTCGACGGTGTCGCAGCTGCGCTCGCCAGTGTGCTGCCCGACGTCTCGTTCGAGCAAGGACTCGCCTATGCGAACCGGGTCCACACGATGGGCGACGCCGTGGTCTGGTCCGGCCACCGCGAGGTGGCAGAGCACTACTGGAACGGGCTCAAGCGACGGGGCCTGACGATGGCCCCGCTCGAGAACTAGCCGAACCCCTGCGGAACGACAGCTTGTGCTCGGTTCCGTGCAGCAGACGGCCGATGTTCTGCCGGTGAAGGACGACGATCGAGACCGCGACGACGACCGTGAACGCGACGACCTCCCACGGGCTGCCCGTCAGCAGCTCGAGCACCGGCATCAGGACGGCCACCGCCAGCGAGGCGACCGATGCGTAGCGGGTGAGCAGGGCGACGAGAAGCCAGAGACCGGCCCCGATCGCAGCCGCCTTCGGCGCGAGCCCGAACAGGACGCCGCCGCCGGTGGCGACGATCTTCCCGCCGCGCTGGAAGCGCATGAAGACCGGACGGTAATTGCCGAGCAGCGCCGCGCTGCCGGTGGCGACGGCCGCGCCGGCACCCGAGACGTCCATCGCGATGTACGTCGGCGCGAAGCCCTTGGCCGCGTCGATGGCCATCACGGTCACCAGCATCCCCAGGCGGGCGGCACCGCCTCCGAACGCCCTGGCGGCGTTCGTGGCGCCGATCGTCCCGCTGCCGATCGTCCGAAGATCCACGCCCTTGAGCGCACGGACGAGCCAGTATCCCGTCGGGATGCTGCCGGCGAGATAGCCGACCGCGATCAGGAGTGCAACCGTCAGCGTCCTCTACTCAACGCAGGGGAATACCGTACCTTCCGACCCAGTCGTTGACGACGGTCCAGTCGAGGTTGTTGAAGAACGCCTCGATGTAGGACGCGCGGTCGGTCTGGAAGTCGAGGAAGTAGGCGTGCTCGTACACGTCGAGCGCGACGAGCGGGGTCGCGTTCCAGATCGGGAACGTGTTCTGGGCGTCGCCGAGGTAGTTGAAGAGGCGTCCCTCGTCCCAGTCGTACGCCGTCCAGGCCCAGCCGCGGCCGCCCATCCCCGTGGCGGTCAGGTCCGTACGCCAGGCCTCCACCGAGCCGAAGTCGCGGCCGACCAGCTGCGCGAAGGCGCCGTCCGGCGAGCCGCCGTGCCCGCCGAGGTGCTCGAAGTAGATCTCGTGGTTCTTGATCCCGCCGATCGCGAAGGTCAGGTCGACCTTCAGTGACCGCAGGTCCGAGTACACCTGGTTCGCGCTCGAGAGATCGACCTCGGCCAGCTTCCCCAGGATCTCGTTCCGTTTTGCGACGTATCCCTGGTACAGCCGGTGGTGAGCCTCGATGGTCTCGCGGGAGATCCCGTCGAGCTCGAGAAGTCCCGGTTTCAGCTCCCGCGCGACGATCTGCTCGTAGTTGCTCATCGGTTCCTTTCCTTCGACGCCCGAACGCGCGGCCAGCATAGTCGGTCGTCAAACCGAGCGGGTTCGAAACGCGAAGAAGAATGGGATGGGATACTCCGATGCCGTTGCTGTTCGCTTGCCGTCTCGCGCCGGAGGCGCGACGATGCCGCGAGTGTCCGCAATCCAGCCGACTGACGAGGAGCTGCTTGCGCGCGTCGCCGACGGCGACCGCGACGCGTTCGGGGATCTCTACCAACGCTATGCGCGCGCCGTGCTCGGCCTCGCGATCCGGCGCCTGGGGGACCGCGGCCGGGCCGAGGATGCCGTCCAGGAGGCGTTCGCATCGGTGTGGCGGGCGGCCCGGAGCTACAAGCGGGACCGTGGCCCGGTCGCGCCGTGGCTCTATGCGGTCGCCCGCAACGCGATCGCCGACCGCGGGCGCGCGAGGACCGAGCCGCCGGCCGAGCCGACCGACACCCCGTCGGATGAGCCGGGCCCACCCGAGCAGGCCGAGCAGTCCTGGGTCGCCTACCGCGTGCACCGGGCGATGGAGGAGCTGCCGGAAACGGAGCGGACCGTCCTCGAGCTCGCCTACTGGAGCGGACTTTCGCAGAGCGAGATCTCGGACTATCTGGCCATCCCGCTCGGTACTGTGAAGACGCGCACCCGGAGCGGCCTGCGGCGGCTCTCCGAGGCGCTGGAGGAGGAGCTTGGGTGAGTCCTAGTACACCGGATTTCTTCGACCTGGTCGGTGACGAGGGCACGCCAGAGGAGCTGGGGCAGCTCCGCCGGGCCCACGACATGCTCGTCGCGGCCGGCCCACCGCCCGAGCTCTCGCCGCGTCTCGCCGAGGCCCCGGGGGCACAGAGCCGCTCGTCCCTGCTGCCGCGTCGCCGTCGAGGCGCCGCCTTCCTCCTCGCCGCTGCCGTTGTCGCAAGCGCCTTCGGGATCGGCTTGCTGATCGGCGACCGCGACTCGTCAGGCTTCACGCAGAGCCGCGCCGTTCCCATGCACGGAGTCGGCCAGCTCGCGTCGGCGCATGCCACACTCGCCGTCGGCGAGCAGGACTCTGCGGGGAACTACCCCCTGAAGATGACCGTGCGTGGCCTGCCGCGCCTCGAGGAGGGCGGCTGGTACGAGCTGCTGCTCTCGAAAGGCGGCCGACCGACGCTGTCCTGCGGGTCGTTCGCCGCCGCCGCGCAAGGCGTGACGGTGCGTCTGTCGGTCCCGTACGACCTGAGCCAGTTCCCGAAGCTCTTCGACGGGTGGGTCGTCGTGCAACACGTGCCGATGCAGCGGCACGCCCCCCTCGTAATGACGACGTAGCGCTTACGGAGCGGTGCGGTCGTTCGCGACGAACGCCGCGTGCGTGACCGGCATGTGCTCGGCGAAGAACTGCTCGACCGCCTCCGCGTAGCGGCGGATCTCCCGCTGTGCGGTTTCGGCCGCTCGGAGCGAGACGAAGTTCATCAGCGACCGGGCATTGATCGTCCAGTAGAACTCGGTGTAGGCGCCGACCGGCATGACGCAGCGGGCGAGCTCGCGGGCGACGCCGAGCTCGACCAGCCGCTCGTACGTCTCGAAGGCGGCGTCGTAGACCGCGCGCAGCTCGTCACGGGTCTGCTCCGCCAGTTCGGGGTCGACCGGCTCGAAGGTGTAGGCGCCCGGCTTGCCCACCTGGGTCCGGACGTCCTCGGGCTCGGGAACGTAGAAGTCGTCGGTCGCCTTCGCGTACCGCATGCTGAACTCGTTGAACGAGCCCACCCGGTGGCGCATCCACTCCCGCGCGACGAAGATCGGGCAGCGGATGTGAAAGCGGAACGAGTTGTGCTCGAACGGCGTTCCGTGCCGATCGCGCATCAGGAAGCGGATCAGCCCTTCGTCGGACTCGTCCAGCGCGTCCTTGCGGCGTGCGAAGCTCACGCGCGCGCCGTTCGCGACGGAGAGATCGCTGGCCATCACGCCGTCCAGACGCACGAACCCGTGGTCGAGGACGCGGATCGTGTTCTCGGGTATCACGTCGGTCGTGACCGCCACCGGACGCCCGAGTGTAGCGGCGCCACAGGTCGGCGCCGTTATCGTCACGCCGATGGGCTGGCTCCCCGCTGACCTCGTGCATCCGGAGCGGGTCGACCTCCCGCGCGGGCATCACCTGCGCCCGATCCGGGAGGCCGACGTCGACATCGACTACCCCGCGGTGATGGGCTCGCGCCCGCGCCTCTGGGAGAAGTACGGCGAGGCGTGGGGCTGGCCGCCAGCCGACATGACCTTCGACGACGACCGAAAGGATCTCGCCCGCCACGAGCGGGAGATCGCCGCCCACGAGACGTTCAACTACGCGATCCTCGAAGAGGGCGAATCGGCGCTGCTCGGCTGCGTATACATCGACCCTCCCGGGCCCGAGTCACCGCCAGGCGCGGACGCGGTCGTTTCCTGGTGGGTGGTCGACGACCAGGCCGGAGGCGAGCTCGAGCGCACTCTGGACGGGTTCGTCCCGCGATGGCTGGCCGAGGCGTGGGGATTCCACTCCGTGCACTTCTCGCCGTGAGCGGCCGTCTGTACCTGGGGACGTCAGGCTTCTCGTATCCGACCTGGAAGCCCGGCTTCTACCCGGCCGGGACACCCCAGCGCGAGTTTCTGCGCTCGTATGCGGAGCACTTCAACTCGGTCGAGCTGAACACGACGGGTTATCGACTGCCCGACGAGGAGCGGTTCCGCCACTGGGCCGAGGAGACACCCGACGGTTTTCGCTTCGCGGTCAAGATGCCGCATCCAAACCGGCTCGGCGCCTTCACCGAGCGGTGCAGCGCGCTCGGGGAGAAGCTCGGCCCGGTGCGAATCGTCGTCCAGCAGGCCCGCGACGACGTCTTCCTGGCGCGTCTGCTCGACTCGCTCGACCCGGCGCTCCGCTGGGCGTTCGACTTCCGCCACGCGTCCTGGGTGGGCGTGGAGACGGCACGGGCGGCGGTCGTCGACGCCCTCGACGGCGACGCCCCTTTTCGGTATCTGCGCTTCCGCGAGCCGCCGTACGACGAAGCCTCGCTGCGCGACTGGGCGGACCGGCTGCGCCCCGTGCTCGCGGACGGCATCGAGGTCTACGCCTATTTCAAGCACGAGGACGAGCCAACCGCTCCCGGTTACGCGCGGCGGCTGCTCGAGTTCCTCGCCGCCAACAACCAGGATCGCGCCGCGTCGTAGTGGGCATGCGCAGGCTCCTTGCGGCGATCGCCGTTGCTTGCTCTGTGGCGGCGACCGGCGCCACGTCGGGACACGCCTATCCCGGCTGCCCCGCCGCCAAGGGGCCCGATCTCAACCTCCGGGCGGCGGACAACACGAGGATCGTCGCCCATCGCTGGGGCACCGGCAAGACGGCGGTCGTCCTCGTCCACCAGTCCGGCGCCGACCTCTGCCAGTGGGCGTCCTATGCGACACGGCTCGCCGGTCTCGGCTACAGAGCCTTCGCGCTGGACCTGCGCGGCAACGGGCGTTCGCAGTATCGGCCGCTCCCGGCCGGGCTTCGTTTCACGGCTGACATCGCCGCAGCCGTGAAGGAAGCGCGACGTGAGGGTGCCACGCGCGTCTTCGTCGTCGGTGCCTCACTCGGGGCGAACGCCGCGGTCGTCGCCGCCGCCAACATCCGTCCACTGATCACCGGAGTGGTCAGCCTCTCCGCGCCGGGAACGTTTCGGCTCGACGCCGTGGCAGGCGCCAAGCACCTCCAGGTGCCGCCGCTGTATGTCGCCGCCGAAGTGGACGAGGGCGGCATCTATGCCACCGACGCGAGGACGATGTTCGAGGCGACGCCCGTGACGGACAAGTCGATTGCGATCGTCCCCGGCGGGAAGCACGGGGTTGCGCTCGTCGCCGGGCCGGGCCGGGTGCGCAGCCTCGTCGAGAGCTTCCTGCGCAGCCACTCCGGGGGCCGACGCTAGTGCTCATCCCGTCGCCGCCGCCCATGTCTAGGTCGGCCGGCGCGGTCGGCATCGCGGGCATGGGCTCCGGCTCCATGTGCATCATCCGGTCGCGGGCGCGGCGGGCCTCGTCCGAGTCGGGCTGGACGATGGCCGGCCATCATCGTCAGCCAGACACCGAGGTACGAGCCTAACCCGCCGCGGCTCGTCCCCGGGCCCGCGTCCATCCTACGCATCCGGTCGACCGTGACGATCCGGGCGGCGAGCGCTGCGCCGATCAGGGCCGCCGTAACAGTCGTCCTAGAAACGCGCGGCTGTGCCCAGGTGCGGCTCATGTGCCTTCGAGACGACGATCTCCTCGATCTGCGAGACCGCGAAGTCCAGTTCCTCCTCGGTGTTGAAGAAGTGCGGCCCGAGGCGGAGCCCGACGTCCGGCCGGAAGTCGCAGAGGATCTCCCGCACGGCGAGCTCACGGTGGACGCCCTCGAAACCCGGCATCCGCACGCTCACGCTCGCGCCCCTGCGCGACGGGTCGCGCTGCGAGGTCACCTCGAGCCCGGCGGCATCGGCGAGTCGGATCAGGTGCTCCGTCAGGTCGAGCGAACGCCGGCGGATGGCCTCGACCCCCACCTCCTCGATCACGTCGTACCCGGCGGTGGCGGCGAAGAGCGCGGGCACGTTCGGCGTCCCGGTCAGAAAGCGGCCGACCCCGTCCGCGTACTCGAGCTCCGGCTCGAACTCGAACGGCCGGGCGTGCCCCTGCCAGCCGACGAGAGTCGGCTCGAGCCGCTCGATCAGGTCGGCGCGGACGTACAGCCAGCCCGCGCCCGGGCCGCCGCAGAGCCACTTAACGGAGCCGCCCGTGGCGAAGGCAACACCGAGCCGACGGACGTCCAGCGGCACGGCACCCGCAGACTGGTACGCGTCGAGGATCACGTGCGCTCCCACCTGCTCTGCTCGCCGCTGCACCGCGGCAACGTCCTGCAGCTCGGCCGTCCGGTAGAGAACATGGCTGACGGGGACTAGCAACGTGCGTTCGTCGATCGCCTCCAGCAGCGCGTCCAGGTCGGGCACGACCTCGACCTCAGTGTCCGGCTGCGCCTGGAGCAGGTAACGAACCGAGGGAAACTCCTCCGCGAGGTAGACGATCCGGTTCCGGGGTGCGGCCGGCCGGAAGCAGGAGAGGATCACGGCCATCGCGACCGTGACGTTCTGGTGCATGCAAGTCGTCCCGGGCGGCGCCCCGACGAGACGGCCGACCTGGTCGCCGACCGTGAGCGGCAGATCCCACCAGCCCTCGCCCCAGGCACGGATCCCGCGCGTCCTCCAGAGGCGGGTGTACTCGACGACTCGCTCTTCTGCGGCCGCCGGCATCGCCGCGAGCGAGTGGTTGATCAGGTACGTGGTGTCGGAAAGGATCGGGAAGCGGTCCCGGTAGTCGGCCACGTCCACGCGGCGAGTATAGGGTCGCCGCCATTCGAGGGATTCGCCCCCACGAGGTGCTCAGCCGATACGTGTTGAATGTTTCAACCGCCGACGGCGGTCAGAGCCGCCTGGGAGAAACCACCCGATCCACGCTGCGGCACCCGCGCCGAGCTCTTCGACGCGCTCCGGGCGCTGGAGCGGGAAAAGCACGTGACTCCGCGCGTGCTGCTGGTCGCAGACGTCGACGGCTTCCGCGCCTTCAACACGCGCCACGGGTACGAGGCCGGCGACGCGGCCCTCCGATCGCTGGAGCGGGCCGCCGTCGGTGTCTCGCCCGCCTTCCGTGTCGGCTCGGACGCAATCGCCCTCCTACTCGACGGCGACCCACCCGAGCTGATCGAGAAGGTCGGCCTCGCGCTCGACCGGTTGACGGTCCGGCGCCCGGAGCCGCTCCATTGTTCCTTCGGCGTCGCGATGATCCCCCTGGAAGCGAGCGGCTGGGAGGCGCTCGCGCTCGTGGAGGATCGTCTCGAGGACCAGCGCCGGCGGGGGCTCGTCTTTCCCGACCGCGTCGGGGAAGTGCTCCTGACGCTGATGGAGGCACACGACTCGACGCTGGGCCGGCACGCCCGCGAGGTCGCTCGTCTCGCGGATGCGGTCGCCGCCAGGCTCGGCCTCAGCGTCGCCGAGCGAGGACTCGTCAAGCGCACGGCGGAGCTGCACGACATCGGCAAGCTGGCGCTGAGCGGCACCGTGCTCGCGAAGTCCGGGCCGCTCGACCAGGACGAATGGGAGGAGGTTAGGCGGCACACACTGGCCGGGGAGACGCTCCTGCGCTCCTTCCCATCGCTCGACCCGGTCGGCGCGCTCGTGCGCTCGACGCACGAGCGGTACGACGGGAGCGGGTATCCGGACGGCCTGGCGGGCAACGAGATTCCGCTCGTCGCGAGGATCGTCGCGGCCTGCGACGCCTTCGACGCGATGGTCTCGGCCCGCACCTACCGCCCGACCCGGACGAGCGGCGAGGCCGGCGCCGAACTGGCCGCCTCGGCAGGGACGCAACACGACACCGACGTCGTCGCAGCACTCATGGCCGAGGTCGCGAACGAGCGGCGCGCCCCGGTCGAGGTCGAGGCGCACAGCTTCACCACCTCGGACGAAAGCGACCTGCACCGGCTGGCGCGGCTGCATGCCCTGCTCGAGAGCGCGACAGTGGTCGAGCACGCCGACGACCTGCCCCGTGCGCTCGAGGCCGTCGCCCGCGTCGTCGCCGAGAGCCTCGACTACCGGGCGGCACTGATCAACCTCTACCGACCGCAGTGGGACGACTTCGAGGTCAGCACGGTCTACGGCGACGACCCCGGGCTGCCGACGCTCCTGGGCGCCACCTACGGCTGGAGCATCTGGGAGCCGATCCTCCAGCCGCGGTTCTTCCGTGCTGGCGCCTACCCCGTCTACGCCGGCGAGTACGACTGGGCCGAGCAGAGCGGCCATCGGGTCGTGCCCGACATCGTCCATGACGGCCATCCCGACGCCTGGCAGGCCGAGGACGAGATCTTCGTCCCGTTCCACCACACCGACGGCCATCTTCTCGGGGTCTTCAACGTCGCCCAGCCGAAGTCGGGCCGCCGACCGTCCGGAGAGGAGCTCCACCTACTGGCGACCGTGGTACGCCACGCCGCCCGAGCGGTGCAACGGGCACAGGAGATGGCGGTCTCCGCCGCGCACCGGCGCTCGCTGGAGCGGCTGCTCGAGATCTCCTCGAAGCTCACCGAGACCGCCGCCGGGACGACCGTGCTGGAGGCGGTCGCGACGGGGATCTCGGAGGCGCTCGGCTTCGAGCGCGTGGTGGTGAAGCTCCACGACCCGCGAACGGACGAGCTCGTCCCGGCCGCCGCCGCCGGGTTCGAGCTGGACGATCCCCAGGTGCGCCTGCCGTTCGGCCTCACCGAGCTCCGCCGTCTCTTCGACCCGCGCTACGAGCGCGAGGGCTGCTTCCTCGTTCCGTGCGAGGAGGCACAGGCGAACCTGCCCCGGCTCGACGGAGTCCACCGGTCGCGGCGGAACGGCCGCGGCCCGTGGGCGTGGCGGCGCCACTGGCTCGTCGTCCCACTCGACGACCGGCAAGGCTCGTGCCTCGGCGTCATTCTCGTGGACGACCCCCTCGACCGCCTCCTCCCGACCACCGAGACGTTGCAGGCGCTACGGCTGTTCGCCAACCAGGCGACGGTCGCGCTCGAGTCAGTCGCGCAGTACGAGGCGCAGCGCTACCTGGCCGAGCACGACGCGCTCACGCGGCTGCGCAACCGGCGCTCGTTCATGACCGAGCTCGACTCCCGCTTGCGCCGGTCGCAGCCGAGCGGAGAGCAGGTGGCGCTCGTCTATTGTGACCTCGACGGGTTCAAGGAGCTGAACGACGCGCACGGCCATGCCGTCGGCGACGAGGTGCTGGCGCGGTTCGGCAGCGTGCTGGCCACGTCGGTGCGCGAAGACGACGCTGCCTTCCGGATCGGCGGCGACGAGTTCGCGCTGGTGCTCAGGGGTTGCAGCGAGCAGGACGCGCGGGCGGTGGTCGAGCGAGCCCTGGCAGCTTGGGACGAAGAGCGGAAGGACGATCCTGCCGCGGCCTCGGTCGAGGCGAGCTTCGGCATCGCACTGTCGCTCGAGGGGGCCTCGCCGGAGGTCGAGCACCTGCTCCGCCGGGCAGATGAGGCGATGTACGAGGCCAAGCGCTCGCAGACCCGCCTCGAGGTCGCGGCCTAGCTGACGCGCTTCAGCAGCGCGAGCGCCTGCTGGTTCCAGGGCACGCGGTGCGTCACGCCCGCCTCCTTCAGCGTCTCCCGGTGGGCCAGGTACCAGTCGAACGTCCGGCAGAGGGCCTCCGCGTTCGAGAGCCTCGGCGTCCACCCGAGCAGCCGTTCGGCCTTGCCGGCGTCGACGAACGAGTCACGATGAGCGGTCTTGTAGTGCCACTCGGCGAGCGGCGAGACGCGCAGGAGCTCGAGCGCCCGCAGCGCGATCTCGGCAGGACGCGCCGGGACCGCCGTCAGCTTCGACGACGAGCCCGCGTGGTCGATCAGCGCCTGCAGGTCGGAGCGGACCGTCCCGAATTCGCGGGCGCCGATGTTGACGGCCTCACCCGCGGCCTCGCGGCGCTCGCCGGCGAGCACGATCGCGTCGACGAGATCCTCGACCGCGAGCAGCTGGTACCGGTTCTCGCCGGTGCCGAGCATGTAGATCCTGCGATCGTCGCGGATCCAGTCGAACAGGATCTCGAACACGCCGAGCCGTTCCGGGCCGATGAACGTCTTCGGGCGGACGATCGAGAACTCGAGCCCGCGCCGCCCGAAGTCGCGGGTGACCTCCTCGGCCTCGATCTTCGACTCGCCGTACCACCCGACCCCGACGAGCGGCGCGTTCTCGTAGATCGGGTGCACGTTCGGTACGCCGTAGACGGCCGTGGAAGAGACGAGCACGTGCCGGCGCACACCGGCCTCGGCGGCGGCGGCGAGGAGCGTCGCAGTCCCACCGACGTTCACCGATCGGATGGAGTCACGCGACGCCTGGATCGGCAGCGCGGCTGCGGCGTGGACGAGCGTGCCGGCTCCGTCGACCAGGCGGCGGACGTCCCGCATCGACCGGACGTCGCCGCGTAGCTCCTCGACCGAGCGCTCGAGCTCGGGGTCGTCGAGAGGCGCGAGATCGAGCGTGCGCACCTCGTGCCCGTCGGCCAGCAGCCGCCGCGCGAGGTGCAGGCCGAGGAACCCGGCGCCTCCGGAGATCGCCCAGAGCATCGACCGGAGACCCTAGCCATCGTCGGGGGCTACCCGTACGGATGCTCCGCGACCGGTTACGCGTTCAGCGCCGGGAAACCACTGCGACTGCGGTGTTCGCGGGCTGAGGCTTCGCCGGCGGCTTCGAGTCGACCAGGATCGCGGCCAGCAGGAGGATCGAGATCGCCACCGCGGCCTCGCCGGCCAGGGAGCGTGAAACGCGCGCGGCGACGGCCGGCCGGTCGAGCCGCGGGCGGATCACGAAGTGGTGGAACGCGCCCCAGGTGAGGGCGAGCGAGACGAGCCCGAGCTTGACGATCAACAGCCGTCCGTAGTCGACCGTCCAGAGGTCGTGTAGCGCCGGGAAGCGCTCGAACGTCATGTAGACGCCGGCGGCGACGACGATCGCGACGAGCGGCCCGGCGATCTCGGAGAATCGCCAGAAGGCAGTTCGGCGGAGGTCGCGGTCGCGCCAGACGACGAGCCCGAGCGAGAGCAGCCCGCCGATCCAGAGCGTGGCCGCGGAGAGGTGCACCCAGTCCGCGAACGACGGCAGCCAGCCGCGGTCGTCGGCCTGGTGGCTCGCGAGGGAAAGGCCGGAGCCGAGGCCGAGCGACAGCAGGAACGCCGGCCAGAGGAGCCACCGCCGCTCGGTCAGCCAGGCGAGGAAGAGCAGTGCGGCGACGAACGCGAACCCGAGTTCCATGACGACGAAGGCTTCGCCGAAGCGCGTGTCGTGCGCGAACGGGGACAGGTCGCCGTAGAGGAACGACGTGAACGGAAGCTGGAGCGCGTCCTGGGCGCGGAGCAGGAAGGCGACGATCCCGACCTCGAGCGCACCGACCACGCCGGCGCCGGCGAGCCTGTAAAAGCGCCGCTCCGCCTCGGTCGTCACATCGCCGCGCAGCACGAACAGCCGGAAGCCGAGGCCGCCAGTGAGCAGGGCGAGGCAGATGAAGTAGAGCCAGCGAACAACGTGCTCCGTGGTCGTCGGCCCCGACGCGCCGAAGGCCTCGCTCAGCGCCGGCGCCTTCACGCGGACGCCGAACGTGAACACGCCGTGGCCGACGTGGCTGTCGTTGGAGATCGCGCTCCAACGGACGGTGTACGCGCCGTTCGCGAGCGGCCTGAGCGAGACCTCGACCGCGAGCGGGTTCCCCGGCACGCCGCGCGCCGCGCCCGAGACCAGCGTGCCGGCCCCGTCGTACACGCGAATGCCGTTCGGCAGGGTCTTGACGCTCTGGTCGAACGACAGCATCACCACGCGCGGCGACTGCGCCAGCCGCTGGCCCACCGCGGGCCGGGTGGTGAGCAGGGTCGCGTGCGCCCACGCCGTCCCGGGCAGCGCCAGCCCGACCAGCGCAGCGGCGACGAGGACGCGCTTCACCGGTGCGGCACCCCCGCCGACGGGTCGAGGTGGCCGAACACGGGCGCGACGTCACGCGAGCTGAACAGGGCGATCGAAACGGCAACGAACACGAGCGCGAACCCGCCGGCAAACACCCACGAGCGCGGCTTGAAGGCGGCACCCAGCGGGAAGAGCGCGCCGAGGAGCAGGATCCAACCGCAGGCGTGGTGGACGAATGCCGACCGCGAGTAGAGCCATGGGTTGGCCTCGTGGATCAGGAACGCCGCACCCGACACCGCGAACGCCGCCGGGACACAGAGCCGCCACCACTCGCTCTTGAGCTTCCCGGTGACCAGGCCGAGCTCGGCTGCGCCTCCCAGCATCATCACCTGTGCCCACGCCGAGTGGGCGAGCATGTGCACGGTGGAGTTGGTGAAGAAGACCATCACCGGCCACATCAGGACCCCGAGCCCGAACAGGAGCGCGGGCCACAGGTAGGCGCGCCACCTGCGTCGGCGCCAGACGTCCCTGCCGACGATCGCTTCGGCGAGCAGGAGGAGCCCCAGGAACAGAACCCCCGTGGCGAACAGCCAGTGGACGTGTTCCGCAGGAGGTTGCACTACGTCGACTCCTCCAGGTCCTGCACGAGCGGCCGGGCAACGAACGCGTGGAAGAGGATTCCGGCGAGGACCACGAGTAGGGGCGGCTCGACCACGAGCCACCAGAAGCCCTGGTCGTAGGGGTGCAGCAGGGTTAGACGCCAGGGCTGGACGAACGCCCAGACGATGCCCGCCGCCATCACCAGCGGCCCGAGCGAGAGCAGGGCCATCGCGCGCGCCGAATGGCGGATACGGGTGCGTGAAAGGTCGGTTGCGTACTGCGTCATGCGATGCCTCCGGTAGTCGGCGGGACGACGAAGCGCCCGCGGACTCGGTCCGCGGGGTTACGCGGTCAGCGGAGGCGGGCGGCTCTCGAACGAGAGCCCGAATATGCGCCGCGGCGGGACGACGAGATCGAGCCGGGGCCGCGGAACGTGCAGCGGTGCGCGGCCGGCCAGCCGCAGGGCGCGGGCGGCGGTCGCCTGGGCGTGCTCCTCGTAATCGGCGAGCCAGCTGCGCACGGCGCCCCACGCGAGCGCGCAGACGACGCTGATCACGGCGAAGGCCGGGAGCGCCGACGAGTGCAGCCAGGGCGCGAGCAGCGGCCAGCGGCCGACCGCGGCGCTTTCGGCATCGGCCTGCACCAGGAAGATCACGGACGTCAGCAGGAAGAAGGCGAGCCAGAGGCGCGGGGAGAGCTGGAAGCGCAGCCGCGGCAGGTGCGCACGACCACCCAGCAACCGCAGCCCGGCGGCCTCGGTCGACCGCGCCTTCATCACCCGCCAGAGCAACCGTGCGAGAAGCAGGGCGATCCCGACCTTCACGACCACGAGCAGGATCGGGTAGTAGTCGGCGTGGGCGTAGCTCGGCGTCGCCACGTGGCGGCCGAGATCGACGCGGTGGGTCAGGCTGCGACCGACGAGCTCGGCGACGAGCGCCAGCAGCCCGAAGGCGAAAGCCGAGAAGAGGCGCTGGTGGCTGCGCGCCCGTTCCATCGACCGATGATAACTCCGTTTTGCGGTTTTTTATGCCCGAGAGCAGCGTCGGTCCGGGCGTCAGCCCGGCTCCGACACATTCTCAGCCCAGCAGCGTCAATGTGAACTCGGCGCGCGTGTCGCCGTCGAGGCAGAAGAGCAGCACCCGCTGCCACTGGCCGAGGCAGAGGCGACCGCCGTCGAACGGGATCTGCTCGGTGCGCGGCCCGAGCAGCGCGAGCAGCATCCGTTCGCGGTCGCGACGAGCCCGCGGCACGAGGTTCTCGAGCAGCGCCTCGATGTCGCAGAAGAATCCGGACTCGCGCTCGCTGACCCGGACGAGCGAGGTCGGCATCGCAGCGGTCACGTACGCGATTCCGCTGGGGGCCGAACCGGAGGCGACGTCGCGCGAGACCTCGTTCGTGATGTCGAACACTGAGAGGGTCGGCAGCGCCGCGGCGACGGAGTGCGGGATCTGGACGGAGGTCATCTCGCTGCCACCTCTCGCGGCAACCGGAAGTGCACGTCCTCGCGGGCGACCGTGATCTCGGCGTCGAGCTCGTACCCCGCCTCGGCGAGCCGGGCGAGCACAGCCTGCACGAGCTCTTCGGGCGTCGAGGCGCCGGCGGTGAGACCGACGGTCTGATGGCCGTCGAGCAGGTCGGCTTCGATCGCGTTCTCGTCGTCGATCAGCGTCGCCTCGGCTCCGCGAACCTGTGCCACCTCGACCAGCCGCTGCGCGTTCGAGCTCGTCGGCGAGCCGATCACCAGGATCAGCGTCGCACCCATCGAGACGATCTCCTTGACCGCATCCTGGCGGTTCTGCGTCGCATAGCAGATGTCGTCGGCGCCCGGCCGGCGCAGGTCCCCGAAGCGGCCCTCGAGCACCTCGACGGTCGACGCGACGTCGTCCAGTGACAGAGTGGTCTGGCTGATCACGGCGAGCGGCTTTCCATTCGTCTCCAGCGCCTGCGCTTCCTCCGGGGACTCGACCACGACGATCTGGTCGGGACGCTCGCCCCTCGTCCCGATCACCTCGACGTGATCGCGGTGGCCGACCAGGGCGACGAGATGGCCGCTGTCAGCGTACCGGCGCGCCTCGGCGTGGACCTTCGAGACCAGTGGACAGACGGCGTCCACCACGCGCAGGCCACGCCGCTCGCAGTTCGCCAGGACGGCGGGCGCGACGCCGTGCGCGGATAGGACGCAGATCGCGCCCTGCGGGACGGCGTCCTCGTCGTCCACGAACACCGCGCCGAGCGCTTCCAGCCGCCGGACGACGTGGTCGTTGTGGACGATGTGGTGGCGGACGTAGATCGGCGGCCCGTGCTGCTCGAGCAGGCGCTCGACGATCTCGATCGCGCGGTCGACGCCGGCGCAGAACGAGCGGGGCGCCGCCAGCAGGACACGGCCCATCAGCGAGCCGCCTCCAGCGCCTTCAGCGCCCGGCGGACGTTGCCGAGGGCGTGGAGCGTGCCGGAGGGATGGCCGACGACCGCCTTCAGGAAGCCGAGCGGGCGCGGTCGGCCGTCGGCCGTGACCGCCTGGGCCAGCGGCCCGAGGGGCTCGGACGGGGTGTCGCTGATCGCACGAACGCAGCCGCGGAGGCGCCCGGTGGCGGCGAGCGCCCCGCTCTCCATGTCGACCGCGTCGGCGCCGGTCCGCTCGTGCAGGCGGCGGAGCTCGGCGGGATCGTCGACGAGGCGGCTCATCGCGAGAATCGTTCCGGGACGTCCGAGACCGAGACCCGGCCCCTCCCAGAGCGTCTCCCCGCGCTCGTCGACGACGCGCGTGGCGTCGATCACGGTGCCGACCGGGCTCCCATTCATCCCCCCGGCGACGCCGAACGAGACGAGCTCGCCCGGCGGAGCCCCGCGGCGGACACACACGCCGACCCGTGAAGTGCGGTGTCCGGCCCGCCTCGCGGCCCGCTCTTCCGGGCCGGTCGCGCAGGCGAAGGTCAGCCCGTCAAGGTCCACGCCATGCTCCGGACGGTCTCCTTGACGCTCGAGGTGGCCGCGTACGCCGCGGAGGGCTCGAAGCCCGAATGGATGCCGCAGTGCTCGCAGCGCGGGTCGTTGCCCGGCCCGTACGAGTCCCACTCGATGTTCTCCAACAGCGCGTCGTACGTCGGGAAGATCCCGTCGGTGAGCAGGTAACAAGGGCCCTTCCAGCCGTACGGGTTGCGCGTGATCGAGCCCCACGGCGCGCACGGCAGCTTGCGGTCGCCGGTGAGGAAGTCCTGGTAGATAGGGCTCGCCAGCCAGCGGAAGCCGTGCTTGCGGACCGCCGAGCGGATCTCGCGGAACTTCGCCTCGTGCTCGTCGCGCGT
This sequence comes from Actinomycetota bacterium, assembly GCA_046734335.1. Taxonomy (GTDB): domain Bacteria; phylum Actinomycetota; class Thermoleophilia; order Gaiellales; family Gaiellaceae; genus DATBLE01. Next base: position 38,485 of record JBKPRA010000033.1, read on the forward strand.
CATCGTCAGCGCGGGATCGATCTGCGAGTACTGGTAGCCGGGCGCGATCAGCATCCCGTCGATCCCGATCTCGTTCGTCAGGTAGCCCATCATCTCGATCACGTCGTCGACCGAGCTCTCCTTGAACACGGTCGTGTTCGTGGTCACGCGGAAGCCGGCCGCTCTAGCCTGCTTGATCGCGTCGACGGCGATGTCCCAGAGGCCGGGGTAGTCGCACACGTAGTCGTGGATCTCGCGCATGCCGTCCAGGTGGACGACGAAGGTCAGACGCGGGTCGGGCTTGAAGACCTCGAGGTACTCGGTCAGCTTGAGCGCATTCGTGCACAGGTCGATGTTCTTCCGCAGCTCGAGCATACCGGCGACGACGTCCTCGATCCCCTTGTAGATCAGCGGCTCGCCGCCGCAGATCGAGACGACCGGCGCGGGGCACTGGACGCCGGCGTCGATGCACTCGTCCACCGACAGCCGGGCCTTGTTCGACTCGTACTCGCGGATCTTCCCGCAGCCGATGCAGGCGAGGTTGCAGGCCAGCGTCGGCTCGAGCATCAGGACGAGCGGGTAGAGCTCGCCCTTGCGCTTCTGCGAGGCGACGTAGCGGCCGATCTGGACGGTCGAGCGCAGGGGAAACTTCACGAGTTCAACCTTTCTCTGAGGCGGCCGAGGGCCATGAGCGGGAAGTGGAGCCGATAGAGGTGGTAGCGGATCATGAAATCGGTCGGGAACCCGGTTCCGGTGTAATGCTCCTCATTCCAGTCGCCGTTCGCCTCCTGCTCCGCACAAAGATAGTCGGCCGCTCTCGACGCCGAGGCTCTCCGCGCTTCGCCTGCCGCGACGTAGCCTAGTAACGCCCACGCCGTTTGTGAAGCAGTGGCCGCCCCGCGGCCGCGCAGGGCCGTCGCGTGGTAGGAGCGGATGTCCTCGCCGAAACCACCGCCTTCCTGCTGGACCGAGTCCAGCCAGTCCACGGCCTTCCGTACGACCGGATGCTCGGGCTCGAGACCGCAGGTTTCCAGCGCCGGCAGTGCCGCGCCGGTGCCGTAGACGTGGTTCACGCCCCAGCGGCCCCACCAGGAACCGTCCCACTGCTGCTCGCGGACGAGATATTCGAGACCGCGGGCGACGGTGTCCGAATAGCGCGGCTCCGGCGCGAGCGCCTCGAGCGCGTGCGCGGAGACGTCCTCGCTGGGCGGATCGATGACGTAGCCGAAGTCGCAGAACGGCAGCTTGTAGAGCCAGTGGCTGGAGTTGTCGACGTCGAAGGCACCCCAGCCGCCGTTGGCCGACTGCATGCCCTCGATCCAGTCGAGGCCACGACGGACCGCGTCCTCACCCATCCCCAACTCGCGGAGGGCGAGCGCGACGACGGCGGTGTCGTCGACATCGGGGTAGAGGTCGTTCTCAAACTCGAAGGCCCAGCCGCCCGGCGCAAGGTCCGGACGGCGGATCGACCAGTCGCCCGTGCCCGTGATTTCCTCGGCGAGTAGCCACTCACCGGCTTTGCGTAGTTGCGGGTGGTCAGGGGGGACGCCTGCGGAGCGGAGGGCGATCACCGATAGGCCCGTGTCCCAGACCGGTGACTGGCAGGCTTCGGGGCGGAGTCGCTCGCCGTCCTCGACCATGAACGTGCCCCAGCCCTCGACCGCGCGGCGGAGGGTCTCGTCCTCGAAGCCGCGCCCGAGCGCGGCGAGCATGACGATCGACCAGACCCACGGCGGCTGGATCCCGCCCCATGAGCCGTCCGCCTCCTGGCGCTCCTTCACCCATGCCTCCGCCGCCGCAACAGCGCGGCGCCGGAGGCCGGACGGACGCGGCGGCCGCTTCGTTTCTCCCGGCCGTCCCCCGAGCTCGCGCAGGTCGAGGTCGACCGATCGCACGGGCCGCAGCGCCCAGACCACGGACAGCGGCACGACCGTCTGGCGCGCCCAGCAGGCGAAGTTGTAGATCGAGAACGGCGCGGTCGGCGGCAGCAGGATCATTTCCGGCGGGATGGGGACGATCCGCTGCCACGGCCACTGCCCGAGGAGGGCCATGAAGCACTTGGTGAACACCCGGCTGCCGGGGATCCCGCCCTCCCGGCGGATGTAGTCGAGCGTTTGTCCGCCCGGGTCGACGCCGGCCATCCTCAGCGCCACGTACGACTCGATCGTGGTCGAGAGGTCAGCAGGCCCCTCCCACCAGTTCGACCAGGTGCCGTCGTCGCGGCGACGGGCGAGCAGGTCGTTGGCGAGGAGGCGGTCGGTTTCCGGGTCCCGCAGGCCGAGAACGTGGAGCCAGAAGAGGTGCTCGGCGATCATCGTCGCGTTCGACTCCAGTTCGCCGACCCACCAGCCGCCGGGGTGCTGGAGCTCGAGGAGGCGTGCAGCTGCCTTCTCGACGGCAGTGTCGAGCCGTGTCGATTCCTGGATCACTGTCATGCCGTCAGCGCCCGCGCGGCGGCGACGCCGCTTCGAACCGCAGCTTCCATCGTCGCCGGCCAGTCCGAGGCGACCCAGGCGCCGGCGAGGACAACGTTCGGCCTCGTGGTCCGCATCGTCCACCGCAGCCTACGTGTCCCGGGTCGCGCGGCGAAGGTGGCGCGCGGCTCGCGGCTGACCCGCGACCAGAGCAGCTGCGCCGAGCCGAGTCGCGAGGTCAGCGCGTCGGCCATCAGATCGACGAGCTCTCGCCCGCGGACCTCGAGCAGGTCGGGCGCTCCACTGGAGACGACGGTCAGGTACTGGCCGCCGTCAGGTGGCGCGTGGCCCGTGAGCGCGCCGCGGTCGAACACCCAGTGGGCAGGCGAGTCGAGCAGGGCCGCCAGCCGATGCCGGAGGATCGGCCGGTCGAACAGCAGGTGGACGCTGACGATCGGCGAGTCCTCGAGCGCCGCCGGCTCCTCGCCCAGCAGGCGGCCAGCCTCGGGGGGCGGAACGGCCACGATGGTCGCGTCCGCGTCGAGCTCGTCGAGCGCCTCGACCCGGGACTCGAGCCGGACGTCGCCGCCCGCCTCGCGAAGCGCTTGGCCCGCGGCCTCCCCGTGCATCGCGCCCAGCGGCTCGGCGGGGAGCAGCAGGTCGCCCGCCCCGCGCCCGCCGAGCAGCGCCGTCTGCACCGTGAAGATCCCGTAGTCGGCCCCGGCCTCGTCGGTCGGGAGGTTGAGTCCCGGGCGGATGAAGACGTCCCAGAAGCGGTCGATCTCCGCCTGCCGCTGACCGAGGCCGCGTAGCAGCTCGCCGAATGTTTGGTCCGAGTGCTCCTCCGGGGCCAGTCCCCGCAGTCGGAGAGTCACGCGCGCGATCCGGAGCCGCGACGACAGCGGCAGGTGCGAGTAACCGAGCAGTCGCAGGCCGGGCCGGACGAACGATGCGCGGGCCTGTTCGTCGATCACGGGCAGCGAGAGCGGCTCGCGGCGGAGCGCGCCGCCCCTGCCGATCCGCTCGACGAAGCGGCGGTACTCGGTGAAGCAGCCGAGCGCGATGTGCTGGCCGTTGTCCGGAGGCGGCGGCGGGTCACCCTCACGCTCGGGCAGCGTCTGGACGGCGCCGCCCAGCGTCGGACGGGCCTCGTGGAGGACGACCTCGTGCCTCGCGTCGACCAGCTCGAGCGCAGCGGCCAGGCCCGCCAGCCCCCCGCCGACGACAGCCACCCTGACGGCGCTCACACGAGGTTCGCGGCGACGATGCGGAGCTTCGTCGCCGCAGACAGGCGCGGCGGGCCGTCGAAGACGTCGAAGCCGCTCGCCTCGATTCGCTCGAGCGTCGCCCGGTAGAGGCCGGCGAACGTTCCGACGCAGGCCGAGCTGCGATGGTCGAGGTAGTCGAGCAAGGTCAGGCCCTCCTGGAGGTACCGACGAGCGCGGGCCGACTGGTATGCCATCAGCGCCTGCCAGGCCGGAGTGAGCCGGCCGGCGGCAATGTCCTCCTCCGAAACGCCGAACGAGGCAAGCTCGTCCTGGGGCAGGTACACGCGCCCCAGTTGCCAGTCCTCGCGGACGTCCCGCATGACGTTGATCAGCTGAAGCGCGATCCCGAGCGCCTCCGCTCGCTGCGGCTGGTCGGCGCCGTAGACGCCGATGCACGCGATCCCGACGGCGCCCGCAACATGAGCGCAGTAGTCCCGCAACTCGTCGAACGTCTCGTAGCGCTGGCGGTCGAGATCGGTCAGGCCACCGTCGACCAGGTCGTGCAGGGCTTGGTCCGGGATCGGGAAGCGGTCGCGCGCGTCGGCGAGCGCTACCCACATGGGCTCGCCCTCCGGGGGAAGATCGAGGCGGCGGTGGAGATCCTCGAGGCGCGCCCTCTTGCCGTCGTCACCGTCGTCGCCGTCGGCGATGTCGTCCACCTTCCGGGCGAATGCGTAGATCGCGGCGATCGCCCGGCGCTTGGGCCGTGGGAGCACCATGATCCCGTAGGCGAAGTTGCGCGCCCGCGCGCGGGTGAGCCGCTCGACCTCCTCGTAGGCGGCGTCGACGTTCACCGGCGCAGCGCCTCGCGGGCGAGCCGGAGCCGCGTCGGACGGGGCCGGCGGGTGAAGATGTCCCAGCCGGCGTCCTCGAGGGCATCGAGCGCTGCCAGGCCGCCGCGGGCGAACAGCCCGACCGCGCGTCCGACCCGGCCGCCGATCCGCTCGCGAAGGAATTGTCCCCTGGAGAGCAGCCCGCGGGCGCGGTCGGCCTCGAAGCGCAAGAGTCGCGTCAACGGCTCGTTGGGCGCGTCCAGCACAGCCACGTCGTAGCGGCGGCGGTCCTCGGCGGGCAGGTAGACGCGGCCGAGCGCAAGATCCCGGGGAACGTCCTGGAGGAAGTTGACGAGCTGAAGACCCGTGCAGACGTCGTCGGAAGCCGCAACGAGCTCGGCGTCGTCCGCACGCCGCAGCAGGCCGAGGACCAGGCGGCCGACCGGGTCGGCAGAGTGAACGCAGTAGTACTTCAGGTCGACCCAGGTCGGATACTCGGAGATCCGCTGGTCCATGCGGTTGGCCTCGATCAGGCGCAGAAACGGCTCGCGGGGGAGATCGAACTCGCGGATCGTCGGCTGGAGCTGTTGCATCACGGGCCACGACGGCTTCCCCGAATCGCACGCCTCCACCTCGCCCTCCAGCTCGTCGAGCAGCGCAAGGCGGTCGCCCTCGGCCTCATCGCCGAGCATGTCCACGAGCCGGGCGAAGCCGTACACGGCCCGCAGGTGCGGACGAAGCGCACGCGGGAAGAGCAGTGATGCGACCGGGAAGTTCTCGGTCCGCGCGCGAGCGGCGACGACAGCGGGGTCCACGCCCCTATTGAAACAGCGTCTGCCACGATCGGGCCGTGAGGGCAATGGTGCTCGACCGGCCGGGACACCCGCTCCGCGTGGCGGAGCTGCGCGATCCCGAGCCCGGCCCGGGCCAGGTGCTGCTGGAGGTACACGCCTGCGGGGTGTGCCGGACGGATCTGCACGTCGTCGACGGGGAGCTCCCGCATCCGAAGCTGCCGCTCGTACCCGGCCATCAGATCGTCGGTGTGGCCGAGGACGGCCGCCGCCTCGGAGTGCCGTGGCTCGGTTGGACCGACGGTGACTGCCGATTCTGCGCGCGCGGGCTGGAGAACCTCTGCGACCAGGCACGGTTCACGGGCTACGACCTCGACGGCGGCTATGCGGAGCGTGTGGTCGCCGACGAGCGCTTCTGCTTCCCGATCCCTCAGGGCTATTCGGACGAGGAGGCAGCCCCGCTCCTGTGCGCCGGGCTGATCGGCTACCGCTCCCTCCGCATGACCGGCGATGCCGAGCGCCTCGGCCTATACGGGTTCGGCGCCTCTGCGCACATCGTCGCGCAGGTCGCGGGGCATCAGGGCCGCCGCGTCTTCGCGTTCACGAAGCCGGGAGACGTCGCAGGGCAGACGTTCGCGCGTGAGCTCGGCGCCGAGTGGGCCGGCGGATCGGACGAACGTCCTCCGGAGGACCTCGACGCCGCGATCCTGTTCGCCCCGGCCGGCGAGCTCGTGCCGACAGCGCTGGCGGCCCTCTCGAAAGGCGGCACCGTCGTCTGCGCCGGCATCCACATGACCGACATCCCCTCCTTCCCGTACGAGCTGCTCTGGAGCGAGCGCCGGATCCGCTCGGTCGCAAACCTGACGCGAGCCGACGGCGAGGAGTTCCTGGCGCTCGCTCCACGCGTGCCGGTACGGACGGAGGTCGAGACGTTCCCGCTGGCCGAGGCAAACGAGGCGCTCGACCGCCTCCGCGCCGGCCGGATCCGGGGCGCGGCGGTCCTGCTCGCTTAGCTGCACTCCGTCGAATTGAGCGCGACGTAGACCGCCTGCCTGCCGAGGCCGAGCCCGACGACGCCGACCTTCTTCCCGCCCTCGACCGTGAAGATCAGCCGGCCGAGCCGGTAGGCGACGACCCTGCCGCCTTGCCGGAACGGGACGAGGCGCGAGCTGTAAGCGCGCCTCAACGCCGCCACCGTCGAGCACGGGCCGATCTGCTCGGCGGTCTTCAGCAGACGGCTCCAGGTTGCGACGACCGCGACACCGCGCGTGCCCGTTCGGAAGTAGCTCTCGACCCTCTCACGCGTGGAGGCAAGCCGCAGGTAGCCGTCCTCGAGGCGGTCGAGCCGCACAGGCGCGGTCATCCGCGCCGCCGCCTGTGGTCGGGTCAGACCAAGCCGGATGCCGGCGATCGACGAGGACGTGATCCCGGGGGACCGCCGCGCAGCGGCGGGCAGCGGCGCGGCCAGAGCGACGGCGACGAGGACGATCGCGGGCCGCATCGTGCGCCGCACCTTACCCCGGTCTAGCGGATCCGACGGAGACGGTCGGATCGGATCAGCTCGAGCACCGTCGAGCCAACCTTCTGCAGGTTGGCTTGCGAGACCTGGCTCAGGTCGTCGCAGAGCTTTTGCCAACACCGGTATCGGAAGTCGATCAGGTCGATCGCGGGGATGCCCGCCTCCAGGAACGGGGTGTGGTCGTCGATCACCGCTCCCTGCTCGCCGGCCGGGAAGAGCGCGCTCGTCTTCGCCCGCACCGCCGCGCCGCGCAGCCGCGACCAAAGCTGCTCGTCAGAAGTCCGGTCGCGGACCAGCCGCAGGTCGTGCAGGGCGATGAAGTCGAGGACTATCACCTCGCGGAGCTCCCGGGCATGCGCCGCTGCGTAGGCCTTGCCGCCGCGAACGCCCTCGGCGTAGAAGTCGGAGAAACCCGCAGGCGCCTCCTCGCCGTCGGTCAGCAGGAAGCGAACGGCGACCTGCCCCGCTCGCTTGGGATCGTTCCTCAAAGCCTTCGCGATCGCGACCACCGCGCCGACGCCCGCGGCGCTGTTGTTGGCGCCGACGTAGCCCGGAACCGGCGTGGTGTCGTAGTGGGCAACCAGCAGGATCGCCGGCAGCCGGCCAGGAAGCTGCCCGACGATGTTGCGGAGACCCCCCGCTACCGCCTCGAAGTGCCCGCCGGGCAGGAGCTTGACCAGGCGCGCGGCCACTGCCCGCTGGGCAGCCGAGCCTGCGGGGCGAGGACCGAACGAGAGCTGGAGCTTCGTCAGCTGGTAGGCGTACCGCCCGTCGAACGGCGGGCCCGGCTGTACAACATGCGCGCGGGCGCCGACCGCTCCGACGACAACGAGCGCCGCAACGGCGACTACGGCACCAGCCCGCGCTATGGGGAGTCGCTCGCGCAAAGAGTGAAGCCGACGCCCGGACTCGAACCGGGGACCCCTTCATTACGAGTGAAGTGCTCTACCAGCTGAGCTACGTCGGCAACCGCCCTACTGTAGCCGGTTTCCGAGTGCCCTCCGGCCGCCGAGGCTGCCCCCTCGCAAGCGGTTGTGCCCGTTGACTTGCTCGAAAGCGACGAAGACCTACAGCAGGGTGATGAGACGATGAGCTCGTATGCGCCGGGCGAAGCTCGATGCACCGCATCTCGGTCGAGCGCTTCGACGCTCCCGTGCGCCGCTAGAGGTGCCAACGGGCGAGGAACCTCGGTCGATCTGATTCAAGGAATCGTCCACGATAAGAACGGCTGAAATCGCGAGCAGAATGCGTCGTTGAAATCACGATCGACCGTACCTAGCATCGGAGGATCGGTCACCGCAGATCGAGATTTCTTCTGCCGGTGGACGCATCCCTCGTTCGAACGTCCCGGAGGGCACCGATGACAAGGCCGGTGCTCTCCTGGACGTGCGCCGGGAGCGACGAGTTCGAGTGCAATACGAGTGGGCGCCGGGTCGAGCCCGGCGCCCACTGAAACGGCCCGCGTCCCTTCCTACTTCAGGAAGAAGGTGTTCAGGTTCGCGGCACCGTGCGCTGCCTGGAACAGGTAGCCACCGGTGCGAGCGGACACGAACTCGCGGATGTTGCGGTTCTCGTACGCTGCCCACGGCGCGTACTGCGTCGTGATCGCGCGATCGAGGGCGCCGTACGCCGCGGAGCGCTTGTCTCCGGTCAGCGCGTTGGCCGCCTTCATCTGGCTGTTCAGCTTGGGCACGTTCAGGTACGAGAGGTTGTTGTTGTTGGCCTCGTGGATGTTCTGGCCGTTGAGCAGGATGTCGATGAAGTCGTACGGATCCGCGTAGTCGGCGAACCAGCCGACCAGCGCGGCGTCGAACGGCTCACCCTTGGTGCCGGTTGCGATGTAGATCTGGAAGCCCTGCAGGAGCTTCACGTCCACGTTGCAACCGATCTGACCCAGGTTGTACTTGAACACCTGCGCCAGGTTCTGGCCGATGGAGCTGTTGGCCGTATACAGGGTGACGTCCTTGCAACCGCCCGCCCCGTTGGCCAGGGCCTTTCCCTTTGCGTAGTCGGCGCCCTTGATCGGATATGCCTTGACGTCCTTGTAGCCGGCGAGGCCGGGTGGCAGGATCTGGTCGTCCCGGCGCCCGGCGAACGCGCCACGGACACGCACCATCGCGGGCCGGTCGATCGCGTAGTTGGCCGCCTTCCGCATGCCCACGCTCTTGAATGCGTTGCGGGAGGTGTTCAAGGCGATGTAGTCGACGTTCAAGCCACCGTTCACGAAGTAGCGGAAGTTGCCACTCTTGTGAACGCCGTACTGCTGGGCCAGGCCCGCGTGCGCAGTCGCCGGCAGGCCACCGGCGTCGTAGTCGGACTGGCCGGCCTTGACCTGCAGCAGGCTCTGGTCGAGGTTGGTGTTCATCGTAAAGACGAACGTGCTGACGTTGTGCGGGCGCGGACCCTTGTAGTTCGGGTTCGTCCGCACGATCAACTGACGGCCGACCTGGCGGCTGGCGACGTAATACGGGCCGAACGACGAGAACGAGTTGATCCCGTCGGCGTTGATCGGCGTCCCCTTCGGAATCGGCGTGAAGAAGTCCATCGCCATCTTGGACAGGAACGACCCGTCCGGCTTCATCAGCGTGATCGTCAGCTTCTGGCCGTTGGCCTTGACGCCGCTGGCCGTGGCCGCCTTGCCGTCGGCGACGGCCTGAGCGCCGACGATGCCGTTGTCGCCGGTGATGAACGGAACCGCCGGCGACTGCATCTTCGGGTTCAGATCGCGGTTGATCGCCGCCGCGAAGTTGGCCGCAGTCAACGTCTCGCCCGTGTTCGACTTCATGCCCTTCTTGATCGTGAACACGTACGTGCGGCCGTCCTTCGAGACCGACGGGAAGCCGACCGCGGCGTCGGGAGCGATCTTGCTCCCGACCGGATCCGGCTGGTCCGGGTAGTACATGAGCTTCGCGCTGACCGCATCGAGGATCTGCCACGACAGCGTGCCGTACGCCAGCGCCGGGTCGATGTAGTCGACGTCGGTCGCGGACGCGTTGATGTTCATCGTGCCGCCCTTCTTCTGTCCGGAGGCGGACGGGCGACTGGACTTGCTGGATGCCGGGCCGGCAAAGGCAGCCGCGATCAGCATCGCGGCTGCGAGCGCAGCCATGGCGCCAGAAGCCAAGACCTTTCTGGGCATCAATCTCCTTCCCTCCACGTCGAATGGCTTGACTGTCCCGATCAGACGGGCGTCGCAGTGATTCGTTAGCCGATATCGCCGGAGGCAATCTGGCGAGAAAAAAAGGCTCCCGAAGACCAGATTTCGCTTTCTCTAGCGGTTTATTCACACGCAAAAGTAAGCGGGGAAGATCCGCGATCACATTTCGTGATCGAATGATGATTCGGCCGAAACTCAGCGTCTGCGGTCACGCCGTGGCAACAGGCGCACGAAACGCCTCCGGGCGATCAGCTCGACGCATTTGTTGATTCGAGTGTCTGATCGAGGCGGACGGATTTCCGTTTGTGCACCGCAGACCCGTTCATGGAGCATCGGAACCAGGATGGCCGAGTCGGCACGGATCAGGACCCGCGCGCCAACCGGTGGCGCGCTTGCTCGTCTCACCCTGGAGAGAGCTTCCGTGATTGCATCGAGCCAGTGGGCCGGACTCGAGCTGCGACATCTGATCACACTCGAGGCCGTGGCAAGACATCGCTCCTTCCGGAAGGCTGCCCTCTGCCTCAACTACACGCAGTCGGGGATCAGCCAGCAGGTTGCAGCGCTGGAGCGGATCGTCGGGGAGCGGCTGATCGAGCGGCCGGGCGGTTCGAGGCCTGTCGGACTGACTGCCGCCGGCGAGATCGTCCTCCGACACGCCGAGTCGATCTTCCACGAGATCACCGCGGCGCAGGCCGACGTGGGCGTGCTCACGCGCGGCACCGCCGGCGTGCTCAAGGTCGGCGCGTTCCAGAGCGTCAGCGCCGAGCTCGTCCCCGAGCTGATCCGCCGGCTCCCGGATGCCCAGCCTGGCCTGACGGTCGACCTCGTCCAGACGACGGCCGATACCGAGCTGTTCGCCCTCCTCGAGGAGGGCAGGCTGGACGTCACCTTCGCGATCCTGCCGCTTCCCCAGGGCCCGTTCGAGGCGGTCGAGCTGTTCGCCGACCCGATCGTCCTGATGGTCTCGACGAGCTCGCCGCTCGCCCGCCGGCGCGAGCCGGTGGCGCTCGACGAGCTGGCCGGGCTACCGCTGATCACCTCACACGACTGCCGTTACCTGAACGGCTTCGAGGCGCGGATGCACGAGCGGGGCTACGAACCGGACGTCGTCCACCGCACGGACGACAACGGGACGCTGTACGGGTTGATCGCCGGAGGGGTCGGCGCGGCAGTCGGCACGCAGCTGGTCGCCGACGGCGCCAAGGGCAGCGTCGCAATCCTCCAGATCGAGGAGCCGCTCCCGCCGAGGCGGGTGGCGCTCGCCTGGCGGCGCGACCGCGAATTCCCGCCGAGGCACGAGGCGTTCCTGGAGCTCGTCCGCTCGGTCTGCCGTGACCTCGGCCTCGAACCGACCGCTGCCGCGGCCGCCTGAGCGTCAGGCGCCGGCCTGGGAGCTCTCAGCGGTCGGGCATGCCCGCGACCGGTAGATCCCGAAGCGCCTCGGCGAGAGGATCCAGCGCCACTCCCCCTCGACTGCGACTGCGTGCACGGTCTGCGTGACGATCACGGACTCGTCGAGCAGGGGCTCGCTCAGCTTCAGACGGAAGGTGACCGCCTTGCTGGGCACGGCGCCACGGTCGCCCGGGACATTGATCTGCTCGTCCTTCGCCCGGACCAGCCGGATCCAGTCCAGATGCCCGGGAATCGGCGTCATCGCTTCGCAGTTCACGTAGACGGTGCGCGTGGCGACTCGCTGCTGCGCCGGATGGAGCGACGGCCAGGCGCCGTCGTAGTCGTTGTCGGCGATCCGGCTGACGATCCCGCGGAGGAACACGACGGGATCCCCGGTCGGCTGTTTCGTGGCGTCGTGGCGGCCCGCGGCCCAGACGGCGGCCCCCACGCCCGCCGCGATCGCTACCGCGGCGACTCCGAGAGCCCACTGCTGTTTGCTTGGCGAGGCCGTCGTACCATCGTACTCGCCCGCCGCGATCAGCAAACTACGAATCGGTGAATCGCCTGCTTGCCGGGGGGGCACTGGCCATCTTCATCGCCGCGATGGCAGTCATCGCGCTGTCCAGCGTCGGTTCGAAGAGCAGCGGGACGCAGGCGACGACGGCCGCCTCGACCAAGAGACCGGTGACGCGGCCGCAGCCGCCCAAGCCGCCGCCGAGACCGGCCCGGATCAAGCTGGTCGCGCTCGGGCCGTACGACCCGGACGGTGACGGCACCGAGAACGACGCCGAGGTCAAGAACGCCGTGGACGGCAACGCGTCGACCTTCTGGAGCACCGAGCACTACACGCACGGCTTCTTCAAGCCGGGGGTGGGCATCGTCCTGGACGCCGGCAAGAAGCGCCCCATCACCCGCGTGCTCGTGGGGACGGACGACGCCGGGTCGCGGGCGGAGATCCAGCTCGGCAACCAGCCGACCGGGCCGTATCGGGTCGTGTCGGCCGAGAAGGCGCTCCGGCCGGGGACGACGGGGTTTCCGCTGAAGCGGCGCGCGTCCGGTCGTTATGTGCTGGTCTGGCTGACGGCCCTGCCGTCGACCACCGGTGAGGGACACATCACCGAGGTACGCGCGATCGGAAGCTAGCCGGAGCCGTGGCTGTGGCCGTCTCCGCCACTGCCGCTGCCGCCGACGTGGTCGTCGCCGCCTCCACCGGAGCCGCTCTTACCGTCGTCGCCTCCCCCCTCCCCGGACTCGGTTGCACCGGCCGGGCCCTCGCCTGACGAGACCTGCTCCTGGCCGCCGCCCGGGCCGGACGAGGCCGAGCCGGATTCGACCTCGCCGCCCGAGCCCGAGCCCGAGCTCTCGACGGCGGCCGCTCCCTCGCCGTCGTGTCCACCCGGGCTGCCTTCTCCGGGACCGGACGAGTCGGCGCCGGAGGCGCCGGATCCCGAGCTGTCGCCCGGCCCGCCCTCGTCGCCCGCAGCGGAGGGAGTCGCCTGGACGACAGGCTCCTCGCGCACGGGGGCCGCTCTCGGCAGCGGAGGAACCGGCGCGGCCCCGCGCTGCGGGCTCGGGGCCGGGAGCGGTTCCGGGCGGGGCGCCGACACCGCCCT
>JBKPRA010000034.1:0-27083 GCA_046734335.1 Actinomycetota bacterium
GGCCTGGTCCGCGCGGACGCCGCGGGCGCGGCCGCACTCGCCGCGGGCGCCGCAGCCGCGGCCGCCCACCTCGTCCGCGCGAACCTGACGGTCAAACCGGACGATCCCCGCCTGCAGACAGCGCTCCGGGCCGCCGACGACGCGCGGTACTCCGCCTCCCGGGCACTCGAAGCGGGCATCTGACTCGCATGGCGAGCGAGGAGGAGCTGGTTGCGCGGTGCCTGGCAGGCGAGCAGGACGCCTGGAACGATCTCGTTCGAAGCTATTCGCGCTATGTCTTCGCTATCTGCTCGCAGGGGTACCGGCTTCAGGGCGCCGACGCCGAGGACGCGTTCCAGGACGTCTTCGTCCGGGTCTACGGTCGGCTGGGCACGCTGCGGAACCCGGAGGCGCTCCGGCCCTGGATCGCGCAGCTGACCAGGCGGGTCTGCCTCGACCGGATCGCCGCCGGCAAGCGAGAGGAACCGTCCGACGCCGAGCCGGCCGGCATCGAGATCACGGTCGACGAGCTCGACGAGGCCTTCGCCGTACGCGAGGCGCTCGAGGAGCTGCCGGAGGAGTGCCGCGAGGTGCTCGACCGCTTCTTCTGCCGCGACGAGAGCTACCGAACGATCGGCGAGGAGCTCGGGATCCCCCCCGGAACGATCGCGAGCCGGATTTCGCGATGTCTGGGCCGACTGAGGCAACGCCTCGAGGCATGACGGGAAGAAAACGCCGCACTCCGTCGTCTAGCGAAGTGAACGCATGAGTTACGACGAGGAGAGACTGGGCAAGCTGCTGCGCTTTCTCCCGCCCGCACCCGAGGGGTGGGTGCGGGCGGCGCAGGAGCTGCCCTCTGCCCGCGCCGCTCTGGACGATCTCGTTGCGCGCGCGCAGGCTGACGCGGAGCTGCGTCGACGCATCCTCAACGATCTCGAGGCCACTCTGGCCGCCGAAGGAGTCGAGCCCAGCTCCGCCCTCCTCGCCGATCTCCGCGTTCGCCTGTCCGCCGATTAGCATCGGCGTGTGACCGAGCTTCCCGCCTGGAGCCTTCCCGCGGACGCAGTCGGGCGGATCGCGCTCGCAACCGACTGGCCTGCCGAGGTCACGCGCGAGTGGGCCTGGGGAGACTCGACGGGAAAAGGGGTCCGCGTCTGCATCCTCGACAGCGGCGTCGACGGGTCGCATCGCCTGGTCGGCGGCATCGAGAGCGCGGTCGCCGTCTCGAAGGACGAGGACGGCGCGGCGTTCGTCGCCGAGGATCTCGACGGCGACGTCTGCGGGCACGGCACGGCCTGCGCCGGGATCGTCCGCTCGCTCGCCCCGGAGGCGGAGATCCACAGCGTCCGCGTGCTGGGCCCGGGTTTCACCGGCGGCGGAAACATCCTGCTGTTCGGCCTCCGCTACGCGATCGAGCAGGGCTTCGACGTCGTCAACCTGAGCCTTTCGACGACGAAGAAGGACTACGCCTCGGTCCTGCACGAGCTCGCCGACTCCGCGTACTTCCAGCGGACCGTGCTCGTCGCCTCGGCGCACAACATGCCGGTCGAGAGCTACCCCTGGCGCTTCTCGTCGGTGATCTCGGTCGGCAGTCACGAGGAGGACGACCCGATCGCCCTCTACTACAACCCGAACCCGCCGGTCGAGTTCTTCGCGAAGGGGGTCGACGTCGAAGTCGCCTGGCTGGGTGGAGAGACCCTCAGCGCATCGGGAAACAGCTTCGCCACCCCCCACGTCACCGGGATCTGCGCCCTGATCCGCTCCAAGCACCCCGAGCTGACACCGTTCCAGCTGAAGAGCGTCCTGCACCTGACCTCGTCGAACGTGGGAGGAACGAGATGAGCGAGATCAACGCGGCTGTCGCGGCCGCCGCCCTGGGGTCGGAGGAGCGCTTCCGCGAGCTGCTCCGCTCCGTCGTCGAGGTGGCCCGCTCGATCTTTGCGGCCAAGGCGTCCTCGATCCTCCTCCTCGACGAGGAGGCGAACGAGCTCGTCTTCGAGGCCGTCGTCGGCGAGGGCGAGGAGGGTCTGCTCGGTCAGCGCTTCCCGGCGGGAACCGGGGTGGCGGGCTGGGTGCTGGCGACGCGGACGCCGCTCGTGATCGAAGACGTCGCCCGTGACCCGCGGTTCGCGAAGGACGTCGCCGAGGGAACCGGGTACGTGCCGCAGGGGCTGATGGCGGTGCCGCTGTTGCACGACGAGCGGGCGCTCGGGGTGCTCGAGGTCCTCGACCGGCAGTCGCACTTCACCCTCCAGGAGATGGAGCTCCTCGGGCTCTTCGCCTCGCAGGCGGCGATCGCGCTCGACCTGCTCCAGCGTGCCCGGGACGCCGAGGCTGCGCTCGCCGGCGACGGCCGCTTCGGCGCCGTTGCCCGGCTCACCGTTGCGTTCTCGAAGCTGGACGAGGAGGCACAGCCGGAGGCGGAGCGGCTGCTCGAGGCGCTCGCCACCGTGCTGAAGTCCTAGAAACGAGAACGAGCCCGGCAGGCCGGGCTCGTTCGGTTCGAACCGAATCGGTGCTGGATGAGCTAGCCGATCTGGGTCCCGCCGATCTGGGTCCCGCCGATCTGGTTCCCGTGCGCCTCGACGTCGTCGTCCTCGTCGGTCGCGCCGACGGTGGTCCCGTCCTCGGCGTCCTTCCCAACGGTGAGGCCGTGACCCTCGACGTCCTCGCCCTCGACGTCCCGACCGATCTGGTTACCCGCTCTCTCGTCTGCCACCGCGCGTCCTCCTTCGAAATGGTTGCCGCGAACTGAGGTTCGACTACCAGACGCTCTTCGTGGTGGGAATCTTCCCACGTTCCCTTCCAATTGCCAACTGACGCTGCGATGCTCGCCGCTGCATGAGACGCGCACGCGAGCAGCTCGGCGAGTCACTCGCCGCCTTCCGAGATAACTTCGCCAATCCGCAACTCCGCCGGTTGCAGCTCGCCGGCATGGGTTCGGTGATGGGCCTGTGGGCCTACACCGTCGCTCTCGCGGTCTACGCCTACGATGTCGGCGGCGCCAAGGCGGTCGGCGTGGTCACGCTCTTTCGCGCGATTCCGGCCGCGATCTCTGCACCGTTCACCTCGACTTTGGCCGATCGGCTGCCGCGGGTGCCGTTCATGGTCGTCACGACCCTGGGTCGGGCCGCCGCCATCGGCGGCGCCGGCGCCGTCGCGCTCGCAGGTGGTACGGAGTGGCTCGTCTACACGCTCGCCGGCGCCGCGTCGATCCTCGCGACGGCGTTCATGCCGGCCGAGGCCGCCCTGCTCCCCGACCTCGCCCGTACGCCGGCGGAGCTGACCGCGGCGAACGTCGTGCGAAGCACGATCGAGAGCGTCGGGACATTCGCCGGTCCGGCGGTCGGCGGCGCGTTGCTCGCCTTCTGGAGTCCGGGAACCGTGATGCTCGTGACGGCCGGCGCCTTCGTCTGGGCAGCCGTGCTGGTCGGGCTGATCCGCATGGGCGATGCTCGGGCCGAGCGGGCAACAGAGGGCGAGTCGCAGGGAGGCTTTCTGCGCGAAGCCGCCGGCGGATTCCGGGCGATTGCCCACGACCGCCGTCTCCGCGTCGTGGTCGCCCTCTACGCGGCACAGATGCTCCTCGCGGGCGCTCTCAGCGTCCTTGTCGTCGTCACCGCTCTCGATCTCCTGCACCGAGGCAATTCGGCGGTCGGCCTGCTGAACGCCTCGTTGGGGATCGGCGGCGTCATCGGGGCACTCGCCGCGTTCACGCTGATCGGGCGTAAGCGACTCGCCTCGGATTTTGGGCTCGGGATCGTGCTCTGGGGAGCGCCGCTGGTCGCGATCGGAATATGGCCGCGCAACTGGGTTGCGCTCGTCGCCCTGGCCGTGGTCGGGCTCGGGAACACGCTCGTCGACGTCGCCGGCCTCACGCTGCTCCAGCGCACCGCTCCCACGGAGGTGCTTGCCCGCGTCTTCGGTGTGCTGCAGATGATCTTGGTCGGAATGTTCGGGCTGGGTGCCGCATTGACCCCGGTGCTGATCGACCTGGTCGGGACCCGGTGGACGTTGGTGATTGCGGGAGCATTCCTGCCAACCCTGGCTGCGCTCACCTGGAGGCAGCTCGTCCTCATCGATGCAGAGTCACACGTGCCTGCCCACCTCGAGCTGCTGCAGCGGATCCCTATCTTCTCGGCGCTGCCGGCGCCGACCCTCGAGCGGTTGGCGTCGGAGCTCGACACCGTGATAGCGCCCGCGGGCACCCCGGTCATCCGACAGGGCGATCATGGCGACCGCTTCTACATCGTGGAAGCCGGGGGACTGCGCGTGTCCGTGGACGGCTCGCCGGGCCGTGAGCTCGGGCCGGGCGACTCGTTCGGCGAGATCGCCCTGCTCCGCGACGTGCCGCGAACTGCGACGGTCGAAGCAGAGACCGACAGCCGGCTTCTCGCGCTCGAGCGGGACGCCTTCCTCGACGCCGTCACGGGTCACCCGCCGAGTGCGCGCGCGGCGGACGTCGTGGTCGGTGCCCGGCTCGGGCTCGCCACACCCGACTAGGATCTCGCGGGTGGACCCGCGGATCCAGGCGTACGCGCGCGTTCTGGTCGACTGCATCGATCCCCGGCCGGGGTGGCAGGTGAGTGTCCGCTCGCAGCCCCCGGGCCGTCCGCTGATCGAGGAGATCTCACGAGAGCTCGCGCGCCGGGGGGCGCGCGCGCTGGTCCGGCTCGGATTCGACCCCTACGGGGGCCCGTTCCTCCGCTACGCGCCGATGGAGCTGATCAGCACGCCGTCCCGGATCGAGCTCCACGAGATCGAGAACATCGATTCCTACATGGCGATCCTCGCGCCCGACAACACCCGCGCGAGCGGCGACATCCCCGCGGAGCGGCTGAGCGCGCGACAAGCGGCTCTCCGGGAGCCGCACCTCCCGTTCCTGATGGACGAGAAGCCCTGGGTCGGCTGCTACTACCCGACGACGGCGGGTGCCCAGGACGCGGGCCTCCCGCTGCCCGCGTTCGAGGACTTCCTGTACGGCGCGGTACTGATCGACTGGGAGGAGCTGCGCGCGAGAATGGAGCGGATCGCGGAGCACTTCGACCACGCCGAGACGGTACGGATCGCCGGCCCCGAGACCGACTTGACCTTCAGCCTGGCCGGCCGCGAGGGCAAGGTGGACGCGCTCGGCGCGAACATGCCGGGCGGAGAGATCTTCTATTCACCAGTCGAGGACACGGCCGAAGGAGTCATCAGCTACCTGGAGTATCCGGCCTGCTACCTCGGCCACGAGGTCGAGGGAGTACGGCTCCGCTTCGAGGGCGGCGAGGTCGTCGATGCCTCGGCCACGGCCGACGAGGAGTTCCTGCTCGGTGCGCTCGACAGCGACGAGGGCGCGCGCCGGCTCGGCGAGTTCGGGATCGGGTGCAACCCGGGCATCCAGCGCCACATGCGCAACACCCTGTTCGACGAGAAGATGGAGGGCACGATCCATCTCGCGATCGGCACAGGGTTCCCGCAGATCGGCGGCGTGAACACGAGCGGGATCCACTGGGACATGGTCAAGGAGCTCCGGAACGGCGGCCGGATCGAGCTCGACGGCACGGTCGTCCAGGAGAACGGCGTATGGGCGCTTTCATAGACCCGCGCGTCGAGCAGTACGCCCGACTCCTCGTCGAGCGCTCGCTCGGGGTTCGGGCGGGCTGGCAGGTGATGCTGGTGGCAACGCCGTCTGCCCGGCTCCTGGTCGAGGAGCTCGTCCGCCAGATCGGACGAAAGGGGGCATGGCCGCTGGTGCGCCTCTCCTACGTCGACCAGGAGCAGGTGCCATTCGACAGCCTCTGGGCGACCGAGGCGCCGGAGGAACAGCTCGGCACGATGGCGCCGAGCGAGGCACGCACGCGCGACGAGCTCGACGCATGGCTACTCGTCTTCGGGTCGGAGAACACGCGGGGCGGCACGATCCTCGCGCCCGAGCGGCGCCAGAAGCTGCGTCAGGCGTACGTCGAGTTCACCGGACGACGGCTCGCCGGCGACTTCCCCTGGGTGGGCTGCCTCTATCCGACGGAGTCACTCGCACAGGATGCGGGGATGACGCTGGCGGACTACGCCGACTTCGTCTTCGGCGCTTGCCTCCTGGACTGGGAGGCCGAACGCGAGCGGATGAGCCGCTACGCGGAGCGGTTCGACGCGGCGGAGACCGTGCGACTCGTCGGCCCTGGCACCGACCTCACGTTGTCGATCGCCGGGCGCTCCGGCCTTGTAGACGACGCCCACTACAACATGCCGGGCGGTGAGTTTTTCTACTCGCCCGTCGAGGACTCGGCGGAGGGCGTGGTCGAGTTCTCCGAATTCCCGGCCGTCTACCAGGGCGCGATCTGCGAGGGCGTCCGGCTGTGCTTCCAAGGTGGCAAGGTCGTCGACGCCTCGGCCACCGCGAACCAGAAGTTCCTGCTCGGCGCGCTGGACACCGACGAGGGCGCGCGCCGGCTCGGCGAGCTGGGGATCGGGTGCAACCCGGGCATCCAGCGCCACACGCGCAACACCCTCTTTGACGAGAAGATCGACGGGACCGTGCACCTCGCGGTCGGTGCCGGAGTGCCGATGGTCGGCGGCGTCAACCACAGCGCCGTCCACTGGGACATGGTCAAGGACCTTCGCTCCGCGGGGCGTATCGAGCTCGACGGCGAGGTCGTCCAGGAAAACGGTGTATGGGCGCTTTCATAGACCCGCGCGTCGAGCAGTACGCCCGTCTCCTCGTCGAGCGATCGCTCGACGTGCAGCCGGGGTGGCAGGTGCTGATCAGGACGCAGCCCGAGGCGCGACCTCTGATCGAGGAGCTGATCCGGCTGATCGCCGAGCGCGGCGCCTACCCGCTCCTGCGGATGAACTTCTCGCTCTTCCCGAACGACGAGCCCTGGGCGGGCGCAGCGCCCGTGGAACTGGTCGGCGAGATCGCGCCGATCGACCTCTACGCGTCCGACCACATGGACGCACGGATCACCGTCGAGGCACCCGACAACACCCGCGGCGTCGCCGAGATGAGCTCCGAGCGGCGTGCACTGATGAGGAAGGCGGCGGCGCCGTTCTTCCGGCGAACGATGGCGGACGAGATCCCGTGGGTCGGCTGCCAGTTCCCGACCAACGCCTACGCCCAGGAAGCGGGGATGCCGTTGGCCGCATTCGAGGACTTCTTCTACGACGCGTGCCTGCGCGATTGGGATGCGGAGTCGAAGTCGATGCACCGGCTGCTCGCCCGCTTCGACGAGGCCGACCAGGTACGCATCGTCGGCAAGGAGACCGATCTGCACTTGTCGCTGCGCGGGCGCAAGGGAGAGGTCGACGACGGTCGCGTGAACATGCCCGGCGGCGAGTTCTTCTACTCGCCGCGCGAAGACTCCGCCGAGGGGACGATCTACCTCGACGTCCCCACGACACTGGAATCCGCGCCCGTCTCGGGGATCCGTCTGACCTTCCGCAAGGGACGGGTCGAGGATGCGTCGGCGGAGCAGGGCGAGGCCGAGCTCAAGGCCGCGCTCGACATCGACGAGGGGGCTCGGTTCGTCGGCGAGCTCGGAATCGGCTGCAACACCGGCATCACCCGGCCGATGCGAAACATCCTCTACGACGAGAAGATGGCCGGAACCATTCACATCGCGGTCGGCGCCAGCTACCCGAAGGTCGGCGGGACGAACGTCAGCTCGCTCCACTGGGACCTGATCAAGGACCTGCGCGAGGGCGGCCGGATCGAGCTGGACGGCGACATCGTCCAGGAGAACGGCAGCTGGCTGATCTAGGCCGTTCGGGACATGTCGCACTGGCGACGTGCGCCGAGCTGCCCGAGGGAGACGAGGACTTTCCGGCGCTGATCGCCGCACTCGCGGCCGAGGGCGTCGAAGCCGAACCGGCCGTGTGGGACGACGGCTCTGTCGACTGGAGCGCCTACGACCTCGTCCTTCCGCGCTCGACCTGGGACTACGCCGAACGCCGCGACGACTTCCTCGCCTGGGCGGCTGCACTCCCGCGCGTCCTCAACCCCTTCTCCATCCTCGAATGGAACACGGACAAGCAGCGCTACCTCACGGATCTCGCCGCCGCCGGCGTGCCAATCGTGCCGACGAACTTCGTCGCGCCGGGTGACGAGCTCCGGCCGCCGGACGGCCCGTTCGTTGTCAAGCCGGCGATCTCGGCCGGCGGGCGCAGCTCGGCGCGATTCGAAGCCCACGATGCGGAGGCCCCCGAAGCCCTCGTCGCCCGCATCCACGCCGAGAACCGCACCGCGATTGTCCAGCCCTTTCTCGGCGAGCGTGACGAGAAGGCGCTCGTGTACCTGGACGGCCTGTATTCGCACGCCGTCCGGCGCCGCGTGCCGCTGCCCGCCGCCGGCGATCTCGACGTTTTCTACCTGGACGAGGACCTTGGCCACGCCCGCGCCACGCGGCGGGAGCGGGAGATTGCCGAGGAGGCGCTCGCCTGCGCCCCTTCAGCGCTCCTCTACGGCCGTGTCGACCTGATGGGGGAGGCGGTGCTCGAGTTGGAAATCGCCGAGCCCTCGCTCTACCTCGGCTTTGGGAAGGGCGCCGCAAACCGTCTGGCCAAGGCGATTTCACGACGTCTCTGAGCGATGCTGCGGCGCCCTCGCCCTGCTCGTTACAGTGAAACCGTGAGTGTGCGCGACACTCTGGGGCGTCCGCTCCGGGACCTGCGGGTCTCTGTCACCGACCGTTGCAACTTCCGTTGCGTCTACTGCATGCCGAAGGAGGTCTTCGGCCGCGACTACCGCTTCCTGGACCGGCGGGAACTGCTCACCTTCGAGGAGATCGACCGACTCGCGCGCGCGTTCGTCGCCCACGGCGTCGAAAAGATCAGGATTACCGGCGGCGAGCCGCTCGTCCGTCGCGACCTCGAGCGGCTGATCGAGAAGCTGGCCACGATCGACGGCCTCGACCTGACGCTGACGACGAACGGATCGCTCCTGCCGCAGAAGGCGCAGGCGCTCCGGGACGCCGGCCTGCGCCGGGTGACGGTCAGCCTCGACTCGCTCGACGACGACGTGTTCACTGCGTTGAACGACGTCGACTTCCCGGTGGAGCGCGTGCTCGAAGGGATCGACGCCGCCGAGGGGGCCGGCCTCCCGGTGAAGGTGAACATGGTCGTCAAGCGCGGGGTGAGCGAGGACAGCGTCTTGCCGATGGCCCGCCTCTTCCGCGAGCGCGGTCACATCCTCCGCTTCATCGAGTACATGGACGTCGGCCACTCGAACGGCTGGCGGCTCGACGACGTGGTCCCGGCGGCGGAGATCGTCGCCGCGATCGACGCCGAGCTGCCGATCGAGCCGGCCGAGCCCAACTATCGGGGCGAGGTGGCGAAGCGGTGGCGCTACCGCGACGGCAGCGGAGAGATCGGCGTGATCGCCTCGGTCACGCAGCCCTTCTGCGGCGACTGCACGAGGGCGCGGCTGTCCGCAGAAGGCCGCCTGTACACGTGCCTCTTCGGCATGCGCGGCCACGACCTGCGGGCTCTCGTCCGCGGGGGTGCGGCCGACCGGGTGCTGCACGACGAGATCGGACGGCTCTGGGGCAGGCGCACGGACCGCTACTCGGAGATCCGCTCGGCCAACACGGCCGATCTGCCCAAGGTGGAGATGTCCTACATCGGCGGGTAGAGGAAGGAATGAAGACAGCCACCCGTCACGTTAGTATCAGCATGCCCGCCCGGGAGCACGTTATATGACCGCAATCGTCCAAGCCGGCCGCCGACACCTGCCCAGAGGCTGGGCGGACCTCGGGCTGCAGGTCGGCATCTGGTTCGGCTTCCTCGGCCTCTACCAGGTCGTGCGCGGCTTCGCCGACCGGAACCCGACCCAGGCGTTCGAGAACGGCCTGGGCGTGATCCGGATCGAGGAGCACGTCGGCGATCTGTTCGAGCTGACCGTGGCGAACCTCGTGTCGGGGTCGCACTTCCTGATGCTGCTCGTGAACTGGACGTACTGGAACTCCGAGTTCACGGTGGTCGGGCTCGCGCTGCTCTGGGTCTACCTGCGCCGGAACGCCTCGTTCATCCGTTTCCGCAACTGGATTCTGATCGCGAACGTGATCGGGCTCATCGGGTACGTGGTCGTCCCGACTGCGCCCCCGCGGATGTTCCCGACGTTCGGCTTCCCGGACACGCTCGCCGACCTCGGCACACTCAACCACGGCAGCGGCCTGGTCGAGCTGGCATCCAACCCCTATGCGGCGATGCCGAGCCTGCATGCCGCCGATGCCCTCATCGTCGGCATTTCGATGGCGCTCGTCTGCCGGCACTGGTGGGCGAAGGCCGTGTGGCTGCTGTGGCCGGCCTGGGTCTGGTTCGCCGTGATGGCGACCGGCAACCATTTCTGGCTGGACATCCTCGCGGGTATCGTGGTCGCGCTTCTCGCGGCGGTCGTCGTCTACCGCCGGCCGATCCTGCGGCGGCTGCGCTCGAGCCTGGCAGCGGCCTGAGTCCTCCGCGCGTGGACGTCAAGTCCACCTACACCGACGGCGCGCGGCGGATCGCGTCGCGCTCGATGAGCGGCCTCGCGCGGACGCGCGTGACGCCGTCGATGCTCACGGCCGCCGGCGTGTCGACGTGCGTGCTCGCGTCGGTGCTCGTCTACTTCGAGTACCGCAACGAGTGGCTCTTCTTCTGGGCAGGCTCGATCGTGTTCGCGATCGGCTCGATCATGGACATCCTGGACGGCGCGCTCGCCCGCGCCGGCGGAAAGGCGACGGTCTTCGGCGCGTTCCTGGACTCCACCCTCGACCGCGTCGGCGAGGCGTTCATGCTCGGCGCGATCGCGGTCGCCTTCGCCCGGGACGGGAACGAGACGGCCCTGATGTTCACGTTCGCAGCGATGGCCGGATCGTTCCTCGTCTCGTACACGAGGTCGAAGGCGGAGACACTCGGGCTCAAGGGCGACATCGGCATCGGCTCCCGCGCAGAGCGCGTGGTCGTCATCTGCCTCGGCCTGGCTGTCGCGCCCTGGGGCGGGCTTCAGTGGGCGATCTACATCCTTGCGGCGACCGCGTGGGTCACGGTCGGCCAGCGGGTCTGGTCGGTGCGACAGCAGCTGCGCGAGCGCGGCTGAGCCTGCTGACGAGCGTGATAGGCTGCTAGCACTTTGAGTGCTAGCAGATCACCGAGGAAAGGCGTCCTGGTCAGAGCGCCCTCCTCGCTGAAGGACGCGCTCGTCCGTGAAACGGCCAGAACAGGCGCTTCTTTGAACGACGTCGCCGTTCGACTGCTAGCAGAATCGTTCGGCGTCGACTACCGACCGACCGGACGAAAGAGTGCCCTGCCCGGCTCGAGCCCCGTGATCCTCCTGCGCATGCCCGAGGAGCTTCGCGATGTGATCCGGGCCGAGGCGGCACGGGCAGGTGCCCCCTTCAACGACGTCGTCCTCCGCGCGCTCGCCGACGGGCTCGGCGTCCCCTTCAAGTCCAATCGACGAAAGGAAGCAATGGTCAACTCGAACGGCTCGCAGAACGGCCACGCCCGCACGAACGGCAAGGTGCGCGTCGCGATCATCGGCGTCGGCAACTGCGCCAACTCCCTGCTCCAGGGGGTGCAGTACTACAAGGATGCGAGCCCCGACGACTTCGTCCCCGGGCTGATGCACGTCGATCTCGGCGGGTACCACATCCGCGACATCGAGTTCGTGGCGGCGTTCGACGTCGTCAAGGGCAAGGTCGGGGCCGATCTCGCCGACGCGATCTGGGCGCACCCGAACGACACGATCAAGTTCGCCGACGTCCCGAAGACGGGCATCAAGGTCGCTCGCGGGATGACGCACGACGGCATCGGGAAGTACCTCTCCGAGGTGGTCGAGAAGGCGCCCGGCGAGACGGACGACGTCGTCGGGATCCTCAAGGAGACCGGCGCCGACGTGGTCGTCAACTACCTCCCCGTGGGCTCGGAAGCCGCGACCAAGTGGTACACGGAGCAGATCCTCGAAGCCGGCGTCGCAATGGTGAACTGTATGCCCGTGTTCATCGCGCGCGAGCCGTACTGGCAGCGCCGCTTCGAGGAAGCCGGGGTGCCGATCATCGGCGACGACATCAAGTCGCAGGTCGGCGCGACAATCTCGCACCGCGTCCTGACGAGCCTCTTCCGCGATCGCGGCGTCCGTCTTGACAAGACGATGCAGCTGAACGTCGGCGGCAACTCCGACTTCCTGAACATGCTGGAGCGCGACAGGCTCGAGTCGAAGAAGATCTCGAAGACGAACGCCGTCACCTCGATGCTCGACTACGACCTCGGCGCCGGGAACGTGCACGTGGGGCCGTCCGACTACGTGCCGTGGCTGACGGACCGCAAGTGGGCGTACATCCGCATGGAGGGCAAGTCGTTCGGTGACGTGCCGCTCAACATCGAGCTCAAGCTCGAGGTCTGGGACTCGCCCAACTCGGCGGGGATCGTGATCGACGCCGTCCGGCTCGCCAAGCTGGCCCTGAACAACGGCGTCGCGGGCGCTCTGGAGGCGCCGAGCTCCTACCTGATGAAGTCGCCGCCGAAGCAGATCCGCGACGACGAGGCGCGCGAGAACACCGAGCGCTTCATCAAACAGCACACGCGGAAGCCGGCGAAGGCCGCCGCGAAGGCGTAGCGGCAGGCGCCGCCGAGCTGTAGGGACAGGCCGCTCCTGGGGTCTGTCCCTACGATTCGCCCAATGAGGCTCTGCCTGGTCACGCCGTTCGCGTGGTCGGTGCCCCACGACGTGAACGACCACGTCGCCGGGGTCGCCGCCGAGCTGCGCGCGCTCGGCCATTCGGTCACTGTGCTTGCGCCCTCGAGCCGGGCGGCCGATCTTCGCGACGGCCGTCGCTCGCTACTGGGTGACGCCGACGCAGAAGTGATTGCGATCGGGCCGGCGGTGCCGATCTCACGGCGCAGCAGCATGGGTGTCCCGGTGGGCTGGCGCGCAAATCTGATGATCGCCCTCGCGCGCGGCGGTTACGACGTCGTCCACGGCTTCGAGCCCGGCCTGCCCAGCCTCTCCTACCTTGCCCTGCGCTCTGCGCAGACGATCGCGGTCGGGAGCTTCTTCTCACCCGACCGGCTCGCCTATCCACCGGGCAAGGCGCAGCGCGAAAAGCTCCTTGGCCGGATCGACGCGCTGATCGCCTCCTCGTCCCAGGTCGCGGCGGCAGCCGCAGAGCGATTTCCCGGCGACTACAGGATCCTGTCGCCCGGCGTCGACACGGAACGGTTCCGCGTGGGCAGGAAAAAACGCTCGATCGTCCTCGAATGGCGGGGCTTCGAGCGGCCCGTCGCCCGAGGTGTGATCCGGATGCTCGATGAGCTGCAGGGCTGGGAGCTGACCCTGCTCCGCACTCGGGCGCTCTCCGGGCGACCGTACGTTCCGCGCCGGCTCGGCTCCCGCGTGCACTCGCGGCTCGGCCGCGACGCGGAAACCCGCTCCGAGATCCTCGGCAGCGCCTCGATCTTCGTCCCGGCGGTCGAGGGCAGCCAGCGGCTTCGGCTCGAGGCAGACGCCAGCGGCGCGGCCGCCGCCGACCCGCCGGGCATCGAGACGCAACCCGAGCTCGCCGCCGCCGCAGTCGCAAGGCTGGCCGAGCACGACGACCTGCGCGCACGGCTCGGCGGCGAGGCGCGCAGCCGAGCCGAAGGCCAGAGCTACGCCGCCGTCGCTGCCGAGCTCGACGGGCTCTACCGAGCGCTCACCCGCCGAAAGCGACCACGGCGAAAGGGCGACCCGCTTGCCGGTCGGCCCTGGATCACCTGCGATCTCCACATGCACACGTCCTGGTCGCACGACTGCTCGATCGAGGTGCCGGAGCTGCTCGACCACGCGGAGTCCGTCGGGCTCGGGGCGATCGCCGTCACGGACCACAACCGCTTCGGTGGGGCGCGGGAGGCGGTCGAGCTCGCCCGTCGTCGCGACCTGGTGGTCATTCCCGGAGAGGAGGTCAAGACGGACGGACAAGGAGAGGTGATCGGACTCTTCCTGAGCGACGAGATTCCGCGCGGGCTGTCGTTCGCCGACACGATCGCGGCGATCCGCGCCCAGGACGGCCTCGTCTACCTCCCTCACCCATTCGACCGCCGGCACGCGATTCCCGACGCTCGTACCCTCCACCGCCACCTGGCCGACATCGACGTGTTCGAGGTCTACAACGCGCGACTGATCCGAGAGTCGTTCAACGACGAGGCCCTCCGCTTCGCGCGCAAGTACGACCTGACGATGGGCGCCGGGTCGGATGCCCACGTCCTGCTCGGCGTCGGCGCCGGAGCGGTCAAGCTGCGCGCGTTCGAGGGGCCCGAAGAGTTCCTGGTCAGCCTGCGCGGTGCCGAGATCCTCCGCCGGCCGAGATCCCTGGTCGTCCAGCAAGTCCAGAAGTGGGCGGCCCAGGCCAAGGAAAGGGTCCGCTAGGGGAGAAATCCGAACGTGTCCCCAGTGACCGCCGTGCCCGCCGACGAGATCCATGAGAAGTATCTGCAGAAGGCCATCTCCGAGATCAACGAACTCGGAGACGAGATCGCGCGCGCTGCCGGCGGCGTCTCCGTGCCGGTGCTCGGCTCAGGGCACCCGCTCGCGGATGTCTTCCTGCTCAAGCACAGCCCTCAGCCGTCCGAGACACAGGAGGGCGTCGCCTTCTTCGGCCGGTCGGGACAGGCAGTGCTCAAGTCGCTCCAGCGACTGCACGTCGACCCGATGGCGGTCTACGGCACGAACTGCGTGAAGCTCGCCGACGGCGCCGCCGACGAGGAGGCGCGCGACTGGCTGACGCGCGAGCTGCACATCGTCCAGCCGAAGCTGGTGGTGGCAATGGGCGACGACTCGCTCGCCTTCCTCAACGACCTCGAGTTCCCACTGGCCGCCGAGGTCGAGCCGACGCTCGGCGAGCTGCAACGGTTCACGCCGACCGTCGAGGCGCTGGTCGTCCCGGACATCGACAGCTCTCTCGACGAGGCGCCGGCGAAGACCGCGTTCTGGAACGCCTTCAAGGTGCTCGGCTCCTGGTGGGCGGAGCTCCCGCCTTATTGACCCGCCCGCGCTTGGTCGCGCTCGCGGCCTGGCTGGCGATCGGCGCGGCCTGGTTCTTCTCGGCCGACTCGCTCCCGCGGATCTCGCTGTGGTGGGAGGTGGCGCTCCTCGCTTTCGTGCTGATGCCGGGCGTGTTCCTGTTCGACTGGATCGTGCTGCCCCTGTGCCGGGCCCGCGGGCTGCTCCCACTGGCCGGCTCTCTCGCGGTGCTCGCCGTCCTCGCCGAGGTGGGCGACCTCGAGGTGCTCGCGAACGTCGCGAAGCTCGCCGCCGTGACGTTCTTTGCGTTCTGGTTCCTCGGGCTGTTCGAGGAGCTCGTGCTACTGGTCGCGGTCGCGGCAATCGTGCCGTTCGTGGACGCCTACTCCGTGTTCCGTGGACCAACCGGGCATATCGTCGAGCACCATTCGACCGTCTTCGAGTACTTCTCGGTCTACTGGGCCCTCCCGGGCGAGCCGAACGGCCCGCGGCTCGGCATCCCGGACGTCCTCTTCTTCGCGCTCTACCTCGCCGCCGCAGTGCGCTTCAGGCTCCGCCCCGGCTGGACTTGGCTGACGATGGTCGCAGCACTCGGTGCGACGATCGCGATCACGGTCTGGGCCGACGTCGCCGGGCTACCTGCGCTGCCGGCGCTCTCCATCGGGTTCCTCGTTCCGAACGCGGACCTGATCTGGGCGCAGCTCCGCCGGCGAAGCGGGGACGGCCCCACAGGGGAACCGTCCCCGAAGCTCCGTCGTTAGGCCTTGCAGTTCTTGGCGACCCAGGCGGTGATGTGCTGGGACGCCGTGGTCAGCTTCTGCGTATCGATTGAAGTGGACAACTGCTGCAGCTTCTGAAGCTGAGTGGCACTGGGCGTCTGGCCGGGCTTGAGGTCGCCCGCGACATCGGCGATCTTCGACATGTAGTCAGCCACTACCTGGAAGTCGGACTTGATCTCGGAGGGCGCCTCGTCTGCGAACTCCTTGATGACCTGCGCGGTCTTCTTCAGGTCCGTGCCGGCGCCGCTTCCGCTGAGCGCCTCCGAGTACTTCTGACCGAGGTTCTGGAGGTCCTTGCACTTCCCGCTTGCCACGAGGCCGCCGAGCGCGGACGTCGTGGTCGCCTCGGTGGTCGCTGCTTCGGTGGTGGCCTCCTCCGTGGTGGCCTCCTCGGTGGTGGCCTCCTCCGTGGTCGCGGCCTCCGTGGTCGCGGCCTCCGTGGTCGCGGCCGAGTTCTTGCTCGAACTGCCGCAGCCTGCCGCCACCAGCATCAGGGCAGCGAGCAGGGCGAGGCACAGGGCCGTGAGTCTGGTACTACGCATATGTCGGGCTCCTTGAAGTCGCCTGTCGTAAAGGGGAACGGCCCGACGTTAGTTCACGTTCCGGACAGCCGCAAGACGATTCACTCGAATGCGGGAACGACGGCCTCTCCGATCAGCTGCACCATGTTCAGATCGGCGTGGTCGAGGTGCTGGAGAAAGACCCGCTCGACCCCGGCCTCGGCGTACTCGCGCAGCCTCGAGACGACCCGGTCGACTGTTCCGACCAGCACGTTGTCCTGCTCGAGTAGGACAGCGGGATCGTCGTCCCGGCCACTCCGCTCGAGGCGCCGCCGCGCACGCTCCAGTGTCTCGCTCTCGTCGCGGCCCACGCAGCACGGCGCCATGAGCGAGAAGGGAATCGGCTCCCGCCCCTCGCGCTCGCACGCCTGCGCGATCGCCGCTTGTCGCTCGCGGCACTGCTCCACCGACGCGAACGGGGTGTTGTACTCGTCGGCCCAGCGGGCCGCGAGCCCCGCGACGCGCGGCCCAGCACCTCCACCCATGACAATCGGCGGGCGCGGACGTTGCAGCGGCTTCGGCGCCGCCCGGCACCGCTCCAGCTGGTAGTGGCGCCCCTGGAAGGAGAACTCCTCCTCCGTCCATTGACGGTGCACGATCTCGAGCTGCTCCTCGAGGATCTCCATCCGCTCGTCGAGCGCGGGGAACGGAAAGCCGTGGGCGTCGTGCTCGGCCTGGTTCCAGCCTCCGCCGAGCCCGAGCTCCACCCGCCCGCCGGAGATGTGGTCGACGGTCGCAACCATCCGCGAGAGCACCGACGGACGCCGGAAGGTCGCCGGCGAGACCATCGTGCCCAGCCGGATCCGTTCGGTGACCGCGGCGAGCCCGGCGAGCGTCGCCCAGGCGTCGAGCGAGCCGCGGCCGGAGAGGTCGAACACGGACTGGTAATGGTCGGAGCGAAAGAGCCCCTCCAGGCCGTGCTCCTCGCACGCCCGGGCGAGCTCAACCCAGTCGTCCCAGGAAACGCCCTCCTGGCCCTCGATCATCAGGACGAAGCGCATGCTTCGATCTTAGGGTGGCAGCGCAAGCGTCTCCGCGGGGACAGTCTCTGTCGGGGACGGTCTTTACTGATCGCGCAGGAGTAGCGACACCGACTCGACGTGCGGCGTGTGCGGGAACATGTCCACCGGCCGCACCCGCTCCAGCCGGTAATCCCAGTCGCCGACGAGATCCTTGACGTTCCCGGCCAGCGTGGTCGGGTTGCAGGACACGTAGACGATCCTGGGCGCCTCCAGGCGTGCGAGGGCGTGGAGCGCCTTGCCGGAAAGACCGGCCCGCGGCGGGTCGACCACGACGACGTCGGGCGACCCGGCGCGCTCGGCCAGGTCGTCGAGCGAGCGTCCGACCTCGCCCGCGAAGAACGCCGCATTGGTGATGCCGTTCAAGCCGGCATTCTCGATCGCGCACGCGACCGACTCCTCTGAGACCTCGACACCCCACACCGTGAGCGCCCGTGAGGCCATCGACAGTCCGATCGAGCCGATGCCGCAATAGAGGTCGTAAACGGTCTCTCCGCCCGTCAACCCTGCGTAGTCGATCGCGAGCTCGTACAGCCGCTCGGCCATTGCGGTGTTGGTCTGGAGGAAGGCATTCGGTCGGACGCGGTAGCGCAGGCCGAGCAGCTCTTCCTCGATCGCCTCGTCGCCCCACAGCAGGTTCGTCGGCAAGTTCGTCACCTCGGCAGGCGAGTCGTTGACAGCCCAGTGGATCGCACGCACCTCGGGAAAGGCCCGCAGGGCGCCGACGAGACGGTCAGCGCCCTGGAGATCGCCCGGCGCGGTGACGAGCTGGACGAGCGCCTGCCCGGTGTTCCGCCCTTCGCGGACGACGAGGTGGCGCAGGTAACCGGTATGCGTCTCCTGGTCGAATGCCGGCAGTCCTTCCTCCTGCGCCCAGTCCCTCACCGTCTCGCGGATCGCGTTGCCGAGGTCGGTGGTCAGCCAGCAGCGCTCGACCTCGAGCACCTCGTCCCAGCGCCCCGCCCGGTGGAAGCCGAGTGCGGCCCCGCGCGGCGTGTCGGTGAAGGAGTACTCGAGCTTGTTGCGATAGTGGAACTGCGACTCGGCCGGGAGGATCTGCTCGAGCGGCGGGTCGGCGACGCGCCCGATCCGGACGAGGGCGTCGCGCACCTGCTCGTCTTTCGCCCTGATCTGAGCCTCGTAAGCGAGATCCTGGAATCGGCACCCACCGCAGGTTGGGTAGTGCGTGCACGGCGCGTCGACCCGCGGCGCCCCGGCCGTGACCACCTCGGTCGCGGTCGCCTCGGCAAACCCACGCTTGACCTTCGTCACGGTCGCGCGAACGGTGTCTCCGGGCAGGCCGCGGCGAACGAAGACGACGAAGCCGTTCAGCCGCGCAACGCCGTTACCGCCGTAGGCGAGCGAGTCGACGTGGAGCTCGAGCTCGTCTCCCCGGGAGACGGGAGCGGCCACGGATCAGCTCAGCGTCGTGACGAAGACGTTCCGCTCGCGCGGGCCGTCGAACTCGCAGAAGAAGATCCCCTGCCAGCGGCCGAGGCCGAGCTCGCCGTCATCGATCGGGACGAGCACCTGCGGGCCGATCAGCGATCCACGCACGTGGGACGGGGCGTTCGGGCCGTCCGGGTCCTCGACGTGCTGCCACGGCCAGCCGTCGTCGACGATCTTCTGGAGCGCAGCCTCGAGGTCGCGCGCGACCAACGGATCCGCCCCCTCGTTGATCGTCACGCCCGCGGTGGTATGCGGGACGTAGACGAGCGCGGCCGACGCGCCGTTCGCGTCCGCCAGGGCGTCCTGCACCTGCGCGGTGATGTCGACCAACTGAGTCTTCCGGTCAGTGGTGATGGCGATCCGCCGCACCCGGGTATCCTAGGCGACCGCGCATGACGCCCGTGCCGACCCCACGCGAGCTGGACGACTACCGCGAGCTGGCGGACCGCTTCATGGCGGCGATCGACGAGGAGTACTACCTCCACTTCGCAGGCCACAAGGACTCGCTGGATCTCGTCCCGATCTACGAGCGCTTCGGAGAACTGACCAGCCTCGACCAGGCCAACCGTGTGGGCTCAGCCGTGGACGGCGACCGGCGCGTCCGGGAGCTCTGGAAGTTCGCGTGCTCCGGCTATCTTGGCAACCTGACTCGGGACTTCGAGGAGCGCTCGGCGCGCCTCGAGGCGGAGCTGAACGCAACCGTCGACGGAGACGAGATCCCCTACCGGATGCTCCGCCCCACGATCGCGAACGAGCCGGACCGTGCCAAGCGGCAGCGGGTGGAGAACGCGCGCAACGCTCTCACCGAGGAGCACCTGTTGCCGGTCCAGCTCGAGGCGGCGCAGGTCGTCACCGAGGCCGTGCACGCGCTGGGAGCACCTGACTACGTCGAGCTCCACCGCCGTTTCGGCTTCCGCCTCGACGAGATGGGCGAGCAGTGCCGGGCCTTCCTGGACGCGACCGAGCGGCTGTGGGAAGACGCCGGCGACCGCCTGTTCCGAGAGCGGGTCGGCGTCGGCCTGGCCGACGCGCAGCGCTACGACGTGGCTCGCGTCTTCCGGGCGCCCGAATGGGACCCCTCTTTCCCCGGCGACCGGATGCTGCCGGCGCTGGAGGCGACGCTCGCGGACCTCGGCGTCGACCTCTACGCCCAGGAGAACATCGAGCTCGACGTCGAGCAGCGAGAGAAGAAGACCCCACGCGCATTCTGCTCCCCGATCGAGGTGCCGCAGCGGATCGTGCTCGTCATCCAGCCGATCGGCGGTGTCGACGACTGGCGTGCGCTCTTCCACGAAGCAGGCCATACGGAGCACTTCGCGCACACACGCGCCGACCTACCGGTCGAGGAGCGACGCCTCGGCGACTTCGCGGTGACCGAGGGCTGGGCGATGCTGATGGAGCACCTCGTCCAGGACGCTGCCTGGCTGAACCGGCGCCTCGACGTCCCACGGCCGAGCAAGTTCGTCGGCGAGAGCGCGGCGGGGCTCCTCTATCTCGTCCGCCGCTACTGCGCAAAGGTGCTCTACGAGCTCGAGCTCCACGCAGCCGAGGATCCGCGACCCCTGCAGAAACGCTACGTCGAGCTCCTGGGCGACGCACTGAAGATCGAGCCGAGTCAGACCGATTACCTCGGCGACGTCGACGCCGGCTTCTACTCCACGGAGTACGTTCGCGCGTGGGCGTTCGAAGCCGCGCTGAAGCGGTTCTTCCGCGAGAAGTTCGGCTCGACGTGGTTCACCAGGCGCGACGCCGGGTTGCTCCTGCGCGAGCTGTGGTCGGAGGGGCAGCGGCCGACCGCCGACGAGCTGCTCAAGGAACTGACGTCGGCCGAGATCGAGCTCGAGGCGGTCACCGAGTACGTGCGCGAGGCGCTGGCGGCCGCATAAGACCCTAGAGCGCGCCGCCGGCGGCGGGCGGCGCGGACGCATCGACGCCCTGGTCGCCGACCGGCGTCCGGGCAAGCGAGTCCTCGGCGAGCAGGATGTTCGACTCCAGCGCCCGCTCGACGAGGCGGAGCAGGTCGCTCATCGACGAGACCTCTTCGCGCTGCTCCTTGAGGAACCAGTGCATCGCCTCCTCGCCGACGAAGTCGCCCTCCTCGCGCGCAAGCTTGAGGAGCCCGGCGATCTGCTCGGTGACGCGCTTCTCCTGGTCGAGGGCGAGCGCAACGGGCTCTGCCGCGTTGGCGAAGCCCGACTTCGGAGCGGCCACGTCCGGAATCGTCACAGGCCGGTCGGCGTCGAGCAGGAACTGGGTGAGCATCATTGCGTGGTTCCGCTCCTCCACCGCCTGGCGGTAGAAGTGCGCGGCGAGGTTGGGAAGCGTCTCGGCGTCGAACCAGACCGCAATCGCGATGTACTGCTGCGAGGCCGCGAACTCGTAGCCGATCTGCTCGTTGACGGCGTCGTGGAACCCGCTCATGGAAACCACTCTAACGCCACGTGACGTACGCTTTTCGCGTGAGGAGGCGCGCGCTGCTCTCGTTTTCCCTGCCTCTGGCAGCGGCCGGGACGCTGGCGGGTCATGCCGCCGGTTATGCGCTCGCCGGGTCGAGCCGGCGCGACGCGCTTGCCCACGGCTATCTGGGCTACGCGCCGCAGTTCCTCGCCCTGTGCGTCGCCGTCCTGGTGCTCGCGCTCGGCCTGCGCGTCACCGGCAGACTCCAGGGCCGGCCATCGGCCTTGCCCTTCGCACTGATTCCGCCGGTCGCCTTCCTGGCCCAGGAGCTGATCGAACGGGTAGTCGTGGGCCTGCCGGCGCACGCAGTGCTCGAGCCTGCCGTCTACATCGGCCTTGCCGCCCAGCTCCCGGTCGCGCTCGCCGGCTTCCTTGCCGCCAGGTCGCTGCTCCGCGCGGCCGACGAGGCCGCTCGCGGCCTGATCGTTCGCCAGGTGTTCGTACCTGGCCCCGAGCCGATTCCGGTGTCGGCCTCCCACCACGCCCCGGTGCCGCCGCGTCGCGCGCAGGGCCGCCGTGGTCGCGCGCCTCCGCGCTGAGCGTTCTCGAGCTCGGCATCCGATAGACACGGAGGAGGTTCCCGAATGCGCTACTCGATTTCGCTCCTGCTTCTCACAGGGGCAGTCGCCCTCGCCGGATGCGGTGGGGGCAGCAAGAGCTCGGCACCGACTACGTCGACGGTTGCACCGGCGACCACGACCGTGCCGAGCACGACCACGACGACCACAACGACCAAGACGACGACCACTGCCGCCCCGGTGACGATCCGCGTGCTGATCAAGGGCGGCAAGCCGGTCGGCGGCATCCAGCGCGCAACCGTGAAGAAGGGCCAGAAGGTCGCAATCGTCGTCCACTCCGACGTCGCCGACGAGGTGCACGTCCACGGATACGACCTCCACAAGGACGTCGACGCCGGCGGCACAGTGCGCATCGTCTTCCCGGCGACGATCACCGGCGTCTTCGAGGCCGAGCTGGAGGATCGGAAGCTCCAGATCATCGAGTTCACGGTCAAGTGACCTGGATCCTCGCCCACGGGATCGGGGGGATCCGCGACCTCCCGGTCCCGCGGTACGTCTTCTACTACGGCGCTGCTGCGGTCCTGGTCGTCTCGTTCGCTGCGCTTGCATTCCTCTGGCGGAAGCCTGTGCTCGCCGAGCGTCGCGACGGCCGGCCGCTGCCGCAGGGGCTCCAGCGCCTTCTGCTGTCCGCCCCACTCCACATCGTCGTCGGGGCACTGTCGTTCGGGGTGCTGGTCTTCCTCTGGCTCGGGGCGCTGGTCGGCAAGAACGACAGCGGCGTCAACTTCACCCCGACGTTCGTCTACGTCTACTTCTGGATCTTCATGCCGATCGCAGTCGTTCTGTTCGGCAACGTCTGGCGGGTGCTCGACCCCTGGCGAGCGGGCGCCCGGGGACTCGGCTGGACACTGCGGCGCCTCGGGCTGTGGGGCGAGGCGCCGTTCGACTACCCCGCGTGGCTCGGACGGTGGCCTGCCGCCGTCCTGCTGCTCGCCTTCGTGACCATGGAGTTGAGCTTCAGCAACCCGTCCGACCCGCGGGCGATGGCACTGGCGATCGCGATCTACAGCGCCGCGACGTGGGCCGGTGCGGCCGCCTTCGGCTCGGAGGCGTGGTTCAGGAACGGCGACGGCTTCGCAGTCGACTTCATGCTTCTCTCGCGGATCAGCTGGTTCGGCCGCCGCGAAGACGGCCGGCTGGTCGTGCGGACGCCGTTCTCGGGGCTCTCCGTCAGCGACCCGACGCCGGGGACGATCGCGATGGTCGGGGTGATGCTCGGCTCGACGTTCTTCGACGGCTTCAGCCGGACGAGCATCTGGCAGAACCGCTACTACAACGTCCAGGTCGACCTGATCGACCGGCCGAGCCTGGCCGACCTGGTCGGCCAGTTGATGAACCTTGGCGGCCTGCTCCTCTGTGTGGCCTTCGTCGGTCTCGCCTTCCGGCTGGCTGTGTACGGAACGGAGTCCATCGCGGAACGTCGCCCGCTTTCCCAGGAGTTCATCGACAGCCTGATTCCGATCGCGTTCGTCTACGTGATCGCCCACTACTTCTCGCTCTTGATCTACCAGGGCGAGGTCGGGGTGCGGCTGCTCTCGGATCCCTGGGGACGCGGCTGGGACCTGTTCGGCACCAGCGAATTCCAGCCGAACTTCACCTTCCTGACCCCGCACACGATCTGGTACGTCCAGGTCGGAGCGCTCGTCATCGGCCACGTGGCCGGCCTGGCGGTCGCCCACGACCGCGCCGTCGGCCTGTTCCACACGCCGAAGATGGCGCTCTGGACGCAGTATCCGATGCTCGTGTTGATGGTGCTCTTCACGGTCGGCGGGCTCTGGGTGTTGAGCCAGGGGTGATCGCCAACACACAGCTCGTTCTCGCACACGGCGGGATTCCCGGCCTGATCGCCGAGACCGGCAGCGTCTTCGTCGCCCTCGCCGTGTTCGGCTATTTCATCCGCCGCTCGGCGAAGAAGGAGCGCGAGCGTGAGGACGAGTCCGACCGGGGGCGCGGCTAGGTCCGGCGGCGGCGACGGAGCACAAGGACGGTCGCCAGCGCGCCGGCCGCTGCGACGACGGCGACCGTGACGGCCCCGACCCAGAGGGCTGCGTTCGCGTCTCCTGACGACCCGGCGCGGCTCGACGCCCCGACCGCGTCGACGTCGAACGAGAACGACGTCGGCACCACGGCCTTTCCGCCGACGCGTACGGCGACGTGCCACCGTCCGGCGCGGGGAAACTCGAGCGTCGTCTTGAAGAGCTGCGGCCCGACACGGGTCAAAGTCACGTCGAGGACAGAACCGTGGTCGTCGCGGGCACGCGCCGAGAGCGTCGCGGCGGGAATCGAAGCGCCGCTGTCGAAGTCGCGCACGCGAAGGCCGACCACGCGGGTCAGGCCCGACCCCTTCACGGTGGTCGCCACACTCGGCTGTGCGCGGCCGAGCGGGTCGTGCGCCATGCCTATGGAGGGAAGCCCGAGCAGGAATGCGACGCCCAGGATCGCGAGTCGAGCGCCGCGCACCATGCCAACGATAGAGCGAACCGGTTCGAGCGATCAGCCGATACCGCACGGGAACCCACGCGGGGGAAGCTATGAGCGCAGTTGCGCCAGCACCGCATGCACGCGCCGGTTGTGCTTGGTTCCGCTCGGGATGTCGAGCTTCCGGAGGATGTGGCGGACGTGGGTCTCGACCGTCTTCGGCGTCACCCACAACCGCTCGGCAATCCCGCGGTCGGTGAGGCCCTCCGCCATCAGGTGGAGGACCTCCCGCTCGCGGTGGGTGAGGTCCCCGAGCGGATGAGCCTCACGACGTCGCGAGAGGAGGCCGTCGACCAGTTCGGAGTCGACGACGACCTCCCCCGCGGCGACCCGGTGGAGCGCGGCGACCAGCTCGCTCGTGTTGGTTACGCGATCCTTGAGCAGGTACCCGCAGCCGGTCGCATCACCGTCGACGAGTCGAAGCGCGTATTCGGCGTCGACGTATTGCGAAAGCACGACGACACCGACGCGCGGGCGGCGCTCGCGAATCGTGGTCGCGGCGACGAGACCTTCGTCCGTGTGCGTCGGCGGCATCCGGATGTCCACGATCGCGACATCCGGGGCCTCCGCCTCGACGAGCCCGAGGAGCTCCTTGGCGTCGGACGCTTCGCCGCAGATCTCGATCCCGGCGTCTGCGAGCAGACGCGCGAGACCCTGTCGCATGAGCGCAGCGTCATCGGCGATCACGACGCGCACGGAATCTCCGCGACCACGCGTGTGCCGTACCCTGCGAGGCTTTCCACCACGAGCTTGCCGTCGAGCGCACCGGCCCTGTCGGCGAGGCCGCGGAGGCCCGTTCCGCCGTCCGGCGCAGCGCCGCCCACCCCGTCGTCGCTGACCTCCACTCGGACGATGCCGTTCTCCCGGGCCACCGACACCCGCGCTTTGGAGGCGCGGGCGTGCTTTGCGACGTTGGCCAGCGCCTCCGCGACGATGAAGTAGACGGCGGTCTCGATCTCGCCGGCCAGGCGCTCGTCAGAGGCGCCGACCTCGACCGGGAGCGGCGAGCGTTCGGCAAGCGTCCGGATGGCGGGGCCGAGACCGTGGTCGGTGAGCACCGCAGGATGGATCCCACGCGCAAGCTCGCGGAGCTCGGCGAGCGCGGCCTGCACCTCGGCGTCGGTTTCGTCGAGCAGCCGCTGTCGCTCGTCGTCACGAGACGCCCGCAAGAGCTGCAACGCCATGCCGACACCGAGCAGTCGCTGCTGCGCACCGTCGTGCAAGTCGCGTTCGAGGCGCCGGCGCTCCTCATCGCCGGCGCGCACGATGCGGGCGCGCGACTCGCGCAGCTCGGCAAGCTGCAAACGCAGCTCCGCGTGCAGCCTCTCATTCTCGAGCGCGAAACGTGCCGCCGAGCCGACCGCCTCCAGCATCGCCGGCTGGTCGAGGAACACCGGATCGTGAACGATCGCCGCGAGGTCCTTGCCGATCATGGTCACGGCGCGGTCGGGACCCCTCGGCAGCGACAGCTCGCGGCCCTGTTCGTCCACCCAGCAGCGCCGCTCGGGGAGCCACAGTGCAAGTTCGAGGCTCGGATCGCCGATCGCGCGAGCGAGCGAACGGCCTACCGCCCCGGGCTCGGCGCGGTCGAGTGCGACAACCAAGTCGCCCATCGTCCCTCTGGCGAGCCGGGGAGCGTAGAGACCGATGAACGAGCCGAGTACACCTGCCGCTGCGGACGCGGTGATGATCCAGTCGTAGCTCGTCACCGCGACGAGCGCGTCCTGGTCCCCAGCGACGACCGTGTAGGCGACGATCTCCGCGAAGATCGATGCCACGGTCAGGGCGAGCGCGAGCGGCAAAAAGGTCCGACGGGCACCCGGCGCCGAGCGCAGGAGCTTCCGCCAGACGAGCCAGAGGCCGATCGGGATCACGGCCATGACCTCGATCGACCAGCCGCGGTTCCACCACTCGAGCGAGAACGGCGGCGCGCCGACGTAGAGGTAGCTTCCCTCGAGGACGAGCAGGTTGTAGAGGTTCTGCACGACCTGGGCGCCGTACGCCAGGACGAAGATGTAGATCCAGGCGAGCCGGCCCTCCAGCCTCCCGTTCGGATACGAGAGCGTCATCTGGGAGTAGGCGATCGGTCCCATCGTGAAGAGCGCGAGGCCGATCGTGAGCGCCAGGCGGGACGCGGGGTACGCGTAGCTGAGATCGAACGCGACGAACAGGGCCGGCCACCAGTACATGACCGGCCCCATGCGCGTCTTGGTGCGCCATGCCCAGACCCACAGGCCGGCGGCCATACCCAGCGACATCGTCGCCAGGAAGAACCATGTCTTCCAGGTTGCGACTCCATGGTGGACCTGGCCGTAGAGATCGAGCACGACCAGGCCGGCGCCGAGGCCGGCGAGCAGCCACCAAAGGGAACTTCGCCTTCCGTCTCGCCAGAGACTCATGCGACGAGCTCCGCCAACGAGGCGGCGGTCAGGGACGACTTCGGGATGAAGCCCGACGACGGCGCTTCTCCGAGGCGAACGCCGAGATCGCGCTCACTCCTGCTGGACATGAGCACGACCGACGGCGGCTCCTCCTCCTGTGCGAGCTCGGCCGCGACGTCGAGCCCGGACCGATCCGGCAGGAGAATGTCCAGCAGCACGACCTGTGGGCGCAACTCGCGCGTCGCGCTGAGAGCGCCGGCCGCGTCACCCGCCTCTCCGACGACGGTGAAGCCGGCCTGCTCGAGCAGCCGCCTCGCGAACTTCCGGAACGTCGGATGGTCGTCGACGATCAGAACGGTGCCCGCCATGTGCCGATCGTCTCACGTCGTCCCTTGTCGAGTCCATCCTGGATATCCCTGATTTACGGCGGGTTCAGGGATCGCCCTGACG
>JBKPRA010000035.1:0-43543 GCA_046734335.1 Actinomycetota bacterium
ACGGGTTCGAGCACCTGGTCGCCGTCAACGGCCACGGTGGGAACGCAGCGGCGCTGACCGTCGCCGTCAACCACTACCTGGAGACGACCGGCCGCCGCGTCTTCCTCGTCCAGTGGTGGGATCTCGCCTCGGACGCGCTCGCCGAGATCGAGGGCCCGATGATCCACGCAGAGGAGGCGGAAACCTCGCTGGCGATGGCCCTCGGACAGCGCGTCGAGACCGACCGGGCGACACGCGACGCGTGGGACCGCGGCGACGCCGTGAAGGAGGCCGGCCTGCCGTGGACGTCGTACGGCCGCTACGGGATGCGGGCGGCAGGCCCCGGCGTGGTCGTGCCGATGGACATGCTCCGCGACATCACCGAGTCGGGCGTTGTCGGAGACGCCACCCGCGCCTCGGCCGAGACCGGAGAGAAGATCGTCGAAGCGTTGATCCCGCGGATCGTCCAGGTCTGCAAGGAGATGTCCGGAAAGGAGCCGTGAGCCGATGGCGCGTGTGATCGACCTCTCACAGCCGCTGTCCCGCGAGTCGCAGCTGCACCCGTTCTTCCCGCCGACCCAGATCCTCCGCCACATCCAGCACTCGGACGCCGAGGAGGGCCGGCCCTCGTTCAACGCCGAGATCATCATCACGTCGAATCACGCGGCGACGCACGTCGACGCCTTCGGCCACTACCAGAAGGGCGGCACACCGATCGCAGAGATGCCGCTGGAGACGTTCTGCGGCGAGGCGATCTGCGCCGACATCCGGCAGTACGAGCGCGGCCACGACGTCACCGCCGACGAGGTCGCAGAGGCGGTCGAGGCGAGCGGGCAGGAGTTGCGCGAGGGGGACATCCTGCTCTTCTGCTCCGACCACTACAACCGCACCGCGGGCACACCGGCGTTCCTCGACGGCTTCTGCGGGATCTCGGCCGAAGCCGTCCACTGGATGGCGGACCGCGGCGTGAAGATCTTCGGTGTCGAGACGATCAGCCCCGACCTCGTCTATCTGACCGACGAGTATCCGACCCACAAGGCGTGTGCCGAACGGCAGCTCACCCACTACGAGAACCTGAACAACCTGAAGGACGTGCTCGGCAGGCGCTTCCTCTTCGTCGGGTTGCCGTTACGGCTGGAGGTCGCCTACGGCTCGCCGATCCGCGCCGCCGCGATCCTGGAGGACTGAGAGATGTCGGACACACTCTTGAACCGCACGACGGCGACCCGCGACAACGCGCTCTCGACCGACGAGCGCGACGCATTCCTGACCGAGCTCCGGATCGGACGGCTCGCAACGATGCGCGAGGACGGCTGGCCGCACGTGACGCCGATCTGGTACGTCTGGGACGACGGCCGCTTCGTGCTCTCGCTCGGGAAGAGCCGGCGCCACCTCCACAACATCGCGCGCGACCCGCACGTGACGCTGTGCGTCGACGAGGATCCGCGGACGACCGATCTGACCAAGTCGCCGCGCGCGGTCGTCTGCTACGGGCTGGGCCGGCTCGTCGAGGACGACTCGGGCGTGCGCGAGATCACGGCGAAGGTGGAGGAGCGCTACCTGCCGGCCGAGGTGCGGGGCCCGGAGCTGGA
The DNA here is from genome assembly GCA_046734335.1 of Actinomycetota bacterium. Classification (GTDB taxonomy): domain Bacteria; phylum Actinomycetota; class Thermoleophilia; order Gaiellales; family Gaiellaceae; genus DATBLE01. Next base: position 1,572 of record JBKPRA010000035.1, read on the forward strand.
CGAGCTGCTCTGGTTCGAGGGCCGCGTCGGCGTCGAGATCACGCCGCAGCGCTGGCTCGCCTGGGATCAGGGCAAGGGCTGACGCCGTCGAAAGTCCGGCCCGCTGCGCGGGCCGACGACTGTCGACGGATGAACAGCTATTTCACAGCCGCAGCGAGCCGAGCCCGCGCATGTCGGGCCCGGCGGCTCCACGACGCGCTACCCGTCGATCGTGATTGCGATTTCTTGCGGAGCTCCAGCCAGCACGTCGACGCTGTCGTTCTTCGCGATCACGCGACGTATCAGCGAGAAGTGGGCCGGGTTCTCGGCAAACGGGTACGGCGCCAGCTTCACGCGCCATGGGCCGACCGGCTCGAGCGTGTAGCTCTGGACCTCAGCGGCCTCCCCGCCGACCACGTCGCGCATGCAGAAATACAGGGAAAGCCGGTCGAAGAGCTGGAGCAGGTCGTAGTCCCCACGACGCTCGCCCGGGTCGCCGCCGAATTTCGCCTCCTGCTCGGCCACGAATGCAAGGACCTCGTCCTTCGCGTCCCCCGCACGGGCCAGGCCGAGCGCCTCGTCGAGGCCGTAGCGCTGGCGATAGATGCCGGCGCCGTGCATGGAGACGAGCAGGCCGGCGTCGGGATCCTGCTCCGTGATTGCCGCGATCCCGGCGCGGTAAAACGCGAGGTGCGAGCGGATGTCGACGTCGAGGAAGTTGACCGGCGCCCCATCGGCTCCCAAGCGCGGGGCCTGTTCCCACACCGCCCAGCCGTCGTCGTGGCGCTCCGCCGCCGTGACGAGCGAGGGCGACAGCGGCTCGCTCCATGCCCGTGCGAATGCGGCCGAAAGATCCGCATGGTCGGTCTGGAGGACGACCTGCCAGGCATCGTCGAGGTCACGAACGATCATGGGCTCTCTCCTTCGTCCAGGGAACGAGGCCGCCGGCAGCCTGGAGCTGGGCGACGAGCTCGGCGACCGGCGGTATGGGGAACGGGCGGCCGGCGACCTCGAGCTCGCCGGCATCGGTATCGATCCGGATCGTCGAGCCCGGCCGGGCCGCGTCCGCCGCCTCCGGCGCCTCGAAGATCGCGAGGCCGAGGTTCACGCAGTTGCGGCGGAAGATACGGGCGAAGCTCTTGCCCACCACCGCGGGCACGCCCCAGGCCCTGAGTGCCTGCACGACGTGCTCCCGGGAGGAGCCGAGGCCGAAGTTCCGGCCGGTGACGAGGACCGCGTCCGGCCCGAGCCGGTCGCGAAGCGATGGGTCGTAGCCGTCGAAGAGGTACTGCTTCATCTCCTCGGGATCCTCTACGTTCAGGTAGCTGCCCGGGTACATGACGTCGGTGTCGACGTCGTCGCCGGGGATCACCACCGCGACCCCGTCGATGATCACGCGGCGACCTCGCTCGGGTGGACGATCTCTCCGGCGACCGCGGCCGCCGCGGCGACGTACGCGTTCGCCAGGCACACCTCTGCATCCGAAGAGCCCATCCGGCCCCTGAAGTTCCGGTTCGTCGTCGCGACGGCGCGCTCGCCGGCCGCCAGCACGCCCATGTGCCCGCCGAAACAGGCGCCGCAGGTGGGAGTGGAGACGCTCGCGCCCGCCTCGACGAAGACGTCGAGAAGGCCCTCGCGCATCGCCTCGCGGTAGATCCGCTGGGTGGCGGGGACGACGATCGCCCGGCACGCGGGATGCACCTTGCGGCCGCGAAGGATCTCCGCGGTCTGGCGGAGGTCAGTCATCGTCCCGTTCGAGCAGTTGCCGATGTAAACCTGGTCTATCTTCGTCCCGGTCGCGTCCGCGACCGGGACGACGTTGCCCGGGAGGTGCGGAAGGGCCACGAGAGGCCCGAGGCGATTCAGCTCGATCGTCAGGGTCTGCGCGAAGTCGGCATCGGGATCCGACCGTTCCGGCGTCCACGGGCGGTCCGTGCGGCCGTCCAGGTACGCCCGCGTCGTTTCGTCGGCCGGGAACAGGCCTGTCTCCGCGCCGGCTTCCACCGCCATGTTCGAGACGGCCAGCCGCTCGTCCACCGACAGGGCCGGCGTCCCGTCGCCGACGAACTCGAGCACGGCGTTCGTCGCGCCGCCGACCCCGAGCTCGCCGATGACCGCGAGGATCAGGTCCTTGCCGGTCACGAACGGCTGTTTCTCGCCCGTGAACTCCACCCGGATCGTCGAGGGCACCGCCTGCCAGAACTCCCCGAGGGCGAGGCAGGCTGCGATGTCGGTCGAGCCCAGACCGGTCCCGAACGCCCCGAGCGCCCCGTATGTGCAGGTGTGCGAGTCGCCGCCGGCGATCACCGACCCAGGCTGGATCCAACCCTCCTCGCAGAGCAGCGTGTGCTCGATTCCGCCGCGGCCCTGGTCGTAGAAGGTCACGCCCTGCTCCGTCGACCACTCCTTCAGGCGGCGCTGGAGCTCCGCCGAGCGGGCGTCCTTCGCCGGAGCGAAGTGGTCGGCCACCATCACCACCCGCCCGGGGTCGAAGACGCGTCGCACGCCCATCTTCTCCATCGACCGGAAGGCGATCGGGCCGGACACGTCGTTCGCCATGACCACGTCGCAGCGCACCATCACCACGTCGCCGGGCGCGACCTCGTCGGCGTCCGTGTGCGCGAGCAGGATCTTCTCAGCGAGCGTGTGTCCCAGTTGCGTCCAACTCCTCCAAGTGCGCGATCACCTCGTCGACGGAGACGACGTCACCGTACTTCGCGTCGATGTCGTACAGGTTCGCCTCGTGCGCCGCCGGGTTCCGATCGCCGACCGCCTCGCGCGGAACGACCGGGCGGTAGCCGTGCTGGAGCGCGTCGACGGCCGTGGCCCGGATGCAGCCGGAGGTCGACGCGCCGGTGACGATCAGGCTGTCGCAGCCCTCGGCGGCCAGGAACGAGGAGAGGGCCGTCCCGTGGAACGCCGAGGCGAAGAGCTTGGTCAGCACGGGCTCGTCCTCACGCGGCGCGACCCGCGGGTCGATCTCCACCCAGCGGCTGCCCGCCTCGAGCGTGAGCAGGGCCGGGACCTTGTCGATGAAGGCCGCGGCCGTCCTCCGCTCGGCCTCGGTATAGGCAACCGTCGTGTAGACAACGGGGAAACCCGCTCTGCGGCTTTCCCCGAGAAGCCGCCGGATCGCAGCAACCACGTCGTCCAACGGACACGCGAGCGGCGAGGCCGGATCGGTGAAGCCGAGGTTGACGTCGACCACGATCAGTGCAGGACTCGTGCCGAGGCCCGCCCGACCGTGGAAGCCCTCGTGCCTCACGCCTTCGCCGGCTCCGGGATCTCGTCTCCTGCCCGCACTCGCGCGAGCGCCTCGTCGCCCGGCTCGAGCGGCGACCAGCGAAGCGGGGTGGCCGGAACCGGTGGCTCCAGCCCGGTCTCCTCTTTGCAGCGCGCCAGCACCTCCTCGAGTGGCGGCCCGAAGTCGAAGGACAGCGCCTCGCCGCGCTCCTCGCGCTGGCGCACCCGCTCGGCCTCGGTCGCCTCCAGGTCGGCGCTTCCGTCGTCGTTCAAGACCACGCCGTAGCCCGTCGTCGCCTTCTCGCGGGAGACGAGGCCGAACGAGACGTCGCGGACGACCGCTTCCACCGGCCGATCGAGCCGGTCCTTCCAGCCGCCGCCCCCCGCCGTGCGGTAGACGAGCATGTCGCCCGGCTCCACCGCGATGTTGTCGCATTTCGACGGCAGCCGCTCCTCCGTGCCGTCGGCACGGCGCAGGATCTTCTCCGAGCGTCCGCCCGGCTCGCCGCCGAGCACGCCCCACGGCCGGGTCAGCCAGCGGTCGTCGTGGATCGAGACCTCGCCCGGCTCGAGGTACACGTAGCGCTTCTCAACCGCGTTGCCGCCGCGGTGGAAGCCGGCGCCGCCCGAGTCGGTCACGGTCGTGTAGCCGTCGATCCGCAGCGGGTAGTAGGCCTCGAGGTACTCGGTCGGGATGTTCTCGAACAGCGGCCACCACGAGTGGCCGTCCATCCCGTCCCCGATCGGCCTGCCGGGGATCCCGCCGTAGAGGATCTCCATCGAGTAGTAGAACTCGCCCTTCGAGTCCCAGCCGGAATAGAGCATGTACGGGCTCGTCCCGTAGCCGGCGGCCGTGTTCAGCTCCGGCGCCTGCTTGACCAGCGCGCCGCCGAGCACGTCGAACTGCCGCGCCAGCGCGTGCGTACGACAGCCGAGCGCGGCCGGGAACCTGGGGCGGAGCAGCGATCCTTCGGGCATGACGACGTGCAGCAGTGGATAGAAGCCGTCGTTGAAGAGGATCTGTGGATCGTTGACCATGATCAGGTAGATCCCGATGAACATCTTGAACATGCCCTCTGAGAGGTAGAAGTTGATCGGCCCGAGCGCTTGCGGGTCGGTGCCCGACCAGTCGAAAAAGGCGTGGTCGCCCTCGCGCCAGATCGTCAGCTTCATCTTGTAGGGCCCGTTGCCGAGCCCGTCGTCGTCGATCCAGTCCTCGAACGACTGCGGCTCTTCGGGGATCGCCAGCTGGATCAGCGTGCGCATCGCCTCGTAGGTACGGTCGAGCAGCGCCTGCAGCCCGGCAAGGTATGTCTCCTTCCCGAAGCGCTCGCAGAGCTCGATCACGCGCTTCTCGCCCGCACGGCAGCCCGCGACGATTGCAAACAGGTCGGCGCGGTTCATCTCCGGCAGGCGGACGTTGTTGAAGATCAGCCGCAGCACGTCCTCCTGCGGCTCGCCCCGCTCGATGATCTTGATCGGCGGGATGATGATTCCCTCCTCGAAGATCGTCTTCGCGCCCGTGGGCAGCGAACCGGGCAGCGGGCCGCCGGCGTCCATCTGGTGGCCGAACTGCGACGACCAGCCGACCAGCTCGTCCTCGTAGAAGATCGGCACCAACACGAGCCAGTCGTTCGTGTGCGAGATCGAGGCCGAGCACTTGAACGGGTCCGAAGTGAGGATCACGTCGCCCGGGTACACGCCCCGGTCCCAGTCCTCCATCATCTCGTTGATGTAGGCACCGAACTGGCCGACGACCATGCGGCCGCGCGGGTCGGTGATCATCGGGAACTCGTCGTGCTGTTCGCGGATCACGGGGCTCATCGCCGAGCGGAAGAGCACGGCGTCCATCTCGTAGCGGGCGCTCTTCAGCGCACCTTCGATGATGTCGAGGGTGACGGGGTCGACCTCGAGGTCGGGGATCTGGGCGATACGGAGCTCTTCGGTGACTGCCATCTCTCCCTCGCTCACTCGTTGGGGGTGATCAGGATGTTGAAGTTGACGTCGACCTCCGCCCGGTGGCCGGGCAGGACGACCGTCGTCGAGTCGAACTCGGTGACGATCGCCGGGCCGTCCAGCGACGCGCCCGGCTGGAGCTTCGAACGGTCGTAGATCTTCGTCGCCACGCGCTGCCCGTCGAAGACGACCTGGTGCTCGGAGACGACCGCCGCCGAGACGTCGGCGCCACCCGCCTTGCCGACCGGCAGCTCGAGCTTCGGCACGGACCCGTAGCCGACCGCGCGAAGGTTGACGATCTCGCACGCCGTCCCGGGCATGCGGAAGCCGTACAGCTGCTCGTGCAGGCCGTTGAAGCGCTCCTCGAGGTCGGCCAGCCCGTTCGAGCGCACCTCGTCGGGGTCGAGCGCGACCGGGATCTCGTAGCCCTGCCGGTGGTAGCGCATGTCGGCGCTGTAGAGCACGCGGCGGGCGTCTGCGGGGATGCCCTCGCCCTCGAGCCACTCGGTCGCACGGGTGCCGAGCCCGTCGAGGATCTCGGCGACGTCGACGCCGCTCGCGTCGGCGAGCAGCCGAATGTAGGTCTGCGCGAACTCGTCGCGGAAGTCGGCCACCAGGTCTCCGATCGCGCAGAGAAGCCCGGGTGCCGGCGGCACGATCACGGGGAACGAGCCCATCAGGCTCGCGAGCGCGTTGGCATGGAGCGGGCCGGCGCCGCCGTAGGCGACGAGCGCGAACTCGCGCGGGTCGTGCCCGCGCTGCACGGAGACGAGCCGCAGCGCGCCCGCCATGTTCTCGTTGACGATCGCGAGGATCCCCTCGGCCGCCTGCTCCACCGAGTCGAGCCCCATCGCGTCGGCGATCGTCTGGACCGCCGCGCGGGCCGCGCTGGAGTCGAGCTGCATCTCGCCGCCGAGCAGCGAGGGCGGTAGGTGCCCGAGCACGACGTTGGCGTCGGTGACGGTCGGCTCGGCGCCGCCCTTGCCGTAGGCGGCCGGGCCCGGCTCGGCGCCCGCCGACTGGGGGCCGACGCGAAGCGCCTTGGTCAGCTCCGGGACGTGCGCGACCGAGCCGCCGCCCGCCCCCACCGTGTGCACGTTCACCGACGGCACCTTGATCCGGAAATGGCCGATGGCCGTCTCACGGCCGATCGTCGGCTGGCCGTTCTGGCAGAGCGCGACGTCGGTGGAGGTGCCGCCCATGTCGAACGCGAGGATGTCGTCGAAGCCGGCCTTGCGGGCGACGAACAGCGCCCCTGCGACACCGCCGGATGGTCCGGACAGAACGCCGTAGATCGGGTTGCGCGCCGCCTCGCGCGTCGTCATCAGCCCGGCGTCGGAGCGCAGGATGTTCACGTCCGCCCTCGCGCCGATGCCGCCCAGCTGCTCCTGCAGCCGGTTGACATAGGCGGCCACCCTGGGCCGCACGTACGAGTTCATGCACGCGGTCAGGGCGCGCTCGTACTCGCGGAACTCGGGCAGGACCTCCGACGAGAGCGTGACCGGGAACCCGGGATACAGCCGCTCGACGATCTCGCCGATCTGCCGCTCGTGCTCGCCGTTCACGTAGGAGTTGATCAGCGCCACCGTCAGCGTCTCGACCCCCGACTCGACCAGGTCGCGGACGACACCTTCGACCTGCTCGACGTCGACCGGGACGATCGGCTCGCCTCGGGCGTCCATCCGCTCGACGGCCTCGCGCGTGTCGGCCAGTGAAGCGGGCGGATCGGGCTTGATCATGATGATCCAGCCCGCGAGCGGCCCCGGCGTCTGCGAGCGTGCGAGGTGCAGGATCTGCTGGAACCCGACGGTGGTGATCAGGCCCACGCGCGCCCCCTTCGACTCGAGCACGGCGTTCGTCGCCACCGTCGTGCCGTGGAGGATGTTCCTGATGTCGCCGACGTCGATCCCCGCCTCGTCGCAGATGCGGCGAACGCCGGCCAGCACCCCCTCCGACGGGTCGGCAGGCGTCGACGGCGTCTTCACGCGGAAGCGGCCGCCGCCGTCGCCGTTCCCGTCGCCGACCAGGAAGAGGTCGGTGAAGGTGCCGCCGACGTCCACCCCCAATCTGTACGCCATCGTTCCCCTTTCTCAGCCGGCGACCGGCGCGAAGGTGCCGGCGCGATAGACCTGTCCCGGTAGCTGTCGCCCGAGCTCGCCCTCGAGCCACTCGGCGACGGTGATCAGCGCAGCGAGATCGATCCCAGTTTCGACACCCTCGCCGTGGAGCATGTAGACGAGATCCTCGGTGCAGATGTTCCCGGTCGCGCGCGGCGCGAAGGGGCAGCCGCCGAGGCCGCCGACCGACGCGTCCAGCACGGTCGCGCCCGCCTCCAGAGCCGCGTAGGCGTTCGCGAAGCCGGTGTTGCGCGTGTTGTGAAGATGCACGCCTACTGGCCGAAACAGCTTCGCTGTTTCGGCCACCAAGTGCTTCACCTGCCGCGGCACCGCGACGCCCACGGTGTCTGCAAGAACGACCTCGTCAGCACCGGCGCGGGCGAGCTCCTCGACGAACCCGAGCACGCGGGCGGGATCAACAGCGCCCTCGAAGGGGCAGCCGAACGAGACCCCGACCGTAACCGTCGCCCGGATGCCGTCCGCGTGCGCGCGGTCGACGATCGAGATCGCGGCGGCGAGCGACTCCTCCGGCGAGGCGTTCTGGTTGCGGCGGTTGAAGGTCTCCGTGGCAGCGAAGGCGACGTGCACCTCGTCGAGCCCGGTCGCTGCCAGGCGGTCGTAGCCGCGCTCGTTCAGGACAAGCCCGGCGTAGACGACGCCGTCCTGCCGGTCGATGCCGGCGACTACCTCCTCCGCGCCCGCCATCTGCGGGACGCGGGCAGGGTTGACGAAGCTGACCGCCTCGATCCGCGGCAACCCTGCGGCGGCCAGGCGGTTGACGAGCTCGGCCCGCGTCTCCGGGTCGAGGTGCTTCTCCTCGTTCTGGAGCCCGTCGCGCGGGCCGACGTCGCAGATCGTGACCCTCACAGGACCCCGTCTTCCTTCAGCTGCGCGAGCTCGTCGCCGGAGAGCCCCAGCAGGCCGCCGTAGACGTCTTCGTTGTGGCTCCCCTCCTCCCACGTGGCCGACCAGCGCACCTCGGCCGGCGTCTCCGAGAACTTCGGGACGATGCCGGGGCCGATATACGAGCCGAACTCGGGGTCGTAGTGCTCGACCAGCATCTCTCGGGCGCGGAACTGCTCGTCCTCGAAGATGTCCGCGATCGTGTAGATCGGCCCGCAGATCACGCCGGCGTCGTTGAGGACGGAGTCGATCTCGGCGGCGGTGTGCTGCCCGGCCCACTCGGCGACGATCCCCTCCAGCTCCTCCTGGTGCTCGCCGCGGGCGACGTGAGTGACGAACCTCGGGTCCTGCGCGAGCTCAGCCTGGCCCATCGCCTCGCACAGACGGCCGAACACCTTGTCGGCATTCGCGGCGATCACCATCCACTTCCCGTCGCTCGACTTGAAGATGTTGGAGGGCGCGACGCCCTTCAGCCCGGTCCCGCCGGGCCCGCGTACGATGCCGAGTCGGTCGTACTCGGGGACCATGCTCTCCAGCAGCGCAAAACACGCCTCCATCAGCGAGACATCGACCACCTGCCCTCGCTTCCCGCCGAGAACATCGCGCCGGTACAGCGCCGCGAGGATGCCCTGCGAGGCGAACATCCCGGCGAGCGAGTCGCCGAGCGAGATGTGGATGCGGGGCGGCGGTTCGTCCGGGAAGCCGTTGATGTGGCGGATGCCGCCCATCGCCTCGGACACCGACGCAAAACCCGCTCGCGGCGCGTAGGGGCCGGTCTGCCCGTACCCGGAGATGCGCGCGATCACCAGCGCGGGGTTCGCCTCCCAGAGGCGGTCGGGCGAGAGGTTCCAGCGCTCGAGTGTGCCCGGCCGGAAGTTCTCGACCAGCACGTCGCTCTGCCCGACCAGCGCCAGCAGCAGCTCCTGGCCTCGCTCCTCGCGCAGGTTGAGCGTCACGCACTTCTTGTTCCGCGACTGGACGGGCCACCAGAGCGAGCGCCCCTCATAGCGGGCGTGCCCCCACTCGCGGAGCGGATCGGGTTGGCCCGGCGGCTCGACCTTGATGATCTCGGCGCCCATGTCTCCGAGCAGCCGCCCCGTGAAGGGCCCCGCGAGCAGCATCCCGAGCTCGACGACGCGGACGCCTGCGAGCGGGCCCGGGCCTTCGATCGCGGGCCGCAGCGTGCCCTCGGTCGCGGCGGCAGCGTCGGTCACGCGTGCGCCTCGGCGGTGGACGTGCTCTCCTCGGCCCGGAGCCGGGCGACGAGCAGGTCCCGCGCCTCGAAGACGTGCTCCTTCATGATCAGCTCGGCGCGCTCGCCGTCCCCGCTCGCCAGCGCATTCACGATCTGCCGGTGGTAGTGCGAGGAGATCCGCTTCTGGTCGGGCGAGTACCAGATATACGACTTGTAGACGAGGGGCAGCTCGATCACGCGGCGCACCATGCTGGCGAGGCGGGCGCTGCCGGCGACCTCGAGGATCGAGTTGTGGAAGAAGAGGTTCTCGCGGACTAGGTCCCGCAGCTGCTCTTCCGGCTCCAGCGCGTCGAAGCGCTCACAGCTCTCGCGCAGCTCCTCGACCTGCTCCTCGCTGACCCGCGTGGCCGCACGCCGGACGGCATGGCCCTCGAGCAGCGCCCGCAGGAGGTAGAGATCCTCGAGATCGTCCGGCGTGTGCACCCGAACCGTCGCACCGCGGTTGGGCGTCGCCACGACCAGCCCCTCGACCTGGAGCATGAGCAGCGCCTCGCGGACGGGGGTGCGGCTGATACCCAGCTGCTTCGCCAGATCCTCTTCCTTCAGACGCTGCCCAGGCTGCAGGCGCCCGTCGAGGATCGCCTCTCTGATCAGCTCCGTGGCGGCCAGACTCGCGTTGCGCACGAGACCCTCGCCCTTGTCCAGCGTGCCGGCCACCGCGCCAAAATACAGTATGCAATCCGCGCCGCCAACGGCCCTCGCGCCTGATCGCCCCGACTATGGTTGGCCCGTGGACCGCGTCGCGATCGCCCGTGCCGAGCGCCGCCGGCAGGCTCTGGACGAGCTGGAGTACGAGCGCGAACGAGCCGCGGCTCTGCAGGAGGAGATCTCGAGGCTCGTGCTCGAGCTGGAAGGGCCGCGCCTCGACGAGGAGGTGTTCGCTCAACTCGCGCCCGCGGACGTCGAGCTCGTGCAGGGCTCATTCCAGAGCGGCCTGACCGCCGACGACGTCGATGAGGAGTGGCTGGAGCTCGAGGCCGACGATCCGGAGGCGCTCCGCGCAGAGGCCGAGGAGGAGATCCGCCGCCTGGAGGCCGAGATCGCGGCCAGCGCCAGGCGACAGGAGGCGTTCGAGCGGTATCTGGAGGCGCTGGGCGGGTAGCGACCCGTTCGACCCGTACGATGGAGAGCGTGCTGACCGTCGAGGACTTCGAGACGCGCTGGGCAGCGGCCGAGCCGGCGCCGCGCGGCAGCGGGACCGTCCGCCTGATCTGCGTCCGCGTCGACGAAGGCGTCCACGAGACGCCGGAACGGGCGGAGGTGACGGTCGAGGACGGCCTCGTGGGCGACCGCTGGGCGTCGGGCAGGCGCGACCTCGACGCCCAGATCACGCTGATGAACGTTCGGGTGGCCGAGCTAATCGGCGGCCCGCTCGACGTCTCCGGCGACAACTTCCAGGTCGACCTCGACCTTTCGGAAGAGGCGCTACCGGTGGGGACGAGGCTCCGTCTCGGCGAGGCGCTGCTCGAGGTCAGCCCGGCGCCCCATACCGGTTGCAAGACGTTCCGCGAGCGCTTCGGACTGGATGCGCTGAAGTGGGTGAACGACAACCGCGACCGGCGGCTCCGAGGGATGAATTGCCGCGTTCTCGAAGCCGGCGCGGTCGCGGTCGGCGATTCCGTGCTCGTCGTCTAGGCCGACGCCCCGGAGTACAGGAGCGAGCCCGGCGTGGTCAGGTCCTCGCCGGTCTCGAGCAGCGTCTTCAAGCCGGAGAGGATCATCGGCCAGCCGCCGTAGATCTCTCCGTTCCCGTCCGGGCGCAGCTGGGCGTGCACGACCGTCAGGCGGCACGAATCCGCCACCTGCTCGATCTCCCAGGTGATCACCGAGGTTCCCTCGGCCTTGACGTCGTCACTCCAGAGCGCGTTCATCGTCTGGACGAGCCGCCACGGCGGGTCGACCTCGAGATTCTCTCCGGCGGAGATGTCGATTACCCCGGGAACGGACGACGTGTATGTCGAGCCCTTGCTCCAGTCCGACTGGACCTGCACCCCGAAGGTGTAACGCGCCCGCATGGCGGGATCGGTAATCGCCTCCCAGAGGCGCTCGGGCGTCGTCTTGATGTAGATCTCGTAGACCGCGGTGGTGTCGCCGGGTGCGAGTGCGACGCCGCCTTCATGCTTCTCCATTCTCGTCCTCCAATCGTCTCTTGAGCCCGGTGAGCGTGGCTGCCCACGGCTCCGCGTACTTGCTCACCCACCGGTCGTGGACGAGCCGGATCGGGACGGGGTTCAGGAAGTGGAGCTTCTCGCGGCCACGCTTCTGCGTGGTGACCAGATGCGCCCCTTCCAGCACCTTCAGGTGCTTCATCACACCGAAGCGCGACATCGGCAGGCGGCTCTCCAGCTCGGTAAGCGTCTGGCCGTCATGCTTGTAGAGCTCGTCGAGCAGCTGCCGCCGCGTCGGGTCGGCCAGCGCTTTGAACACCTCGTCCATGCCGGACATCATATGTGACCGTTTGGTCACATGTCAACCAAGAAGACTGCAGGCCTCAAGGCCCGGCCCGCCTGGATCGCGATCAGCGCGTCTGTGGGAACCCGAGGTCGACCTTGCTGGTCGCCGGGTCCGGCCAGCGCGACGTGACCACTTTGCCGCGGGTGTAGAAGTCGATCCCCTCCGGACCGTAAATGTGCCGGTCGCCGAAGAGGCTCGCCTTCCAGCCGCCGAACGAGTAGTACGCCACCGGCACCGGGATCGGCACGTTGACGCCGACCATGCCCGCCTGCGCGTCGAACTGGAACTGACGGGCGACGCCGCCGTCGCGGGTGAAGATCGCCGTCCCGTTCCCATACGGGTTCTCGTTGACGAGCTCGACGGCCTCGTCGTAGGTGCCCGCTCGGACGACTGACAGCACGGGCCCGAAGATCTCGTCGCGATAGGCGTCCATCTCGGGTGTGACCTCGTCGATCAGCGAGACGCCGAGGAAGAAGCCGTCGCCGTCGACCTCCAGCTCGCGGCCGTCGGCGACCACGGTCGCTCCTTGCTCGGCTGCAGTGTCGAGGTAGCCGGCGACCTTGTCGCGGTGCTCGCGGGTGATCAGCGGGCCCATCTCGTTGCCGGGCTCGAGCCCGGGGCCGACCTTCACGTTCGGGAGCCGCTCCTTGATCGCGCCGATCAGCGGGTCGGCCACGTCGCCCACGGCGACCACGACCGAGACGGCCATGCAACGCTCGCCGGCCGAGCCGTACGCGGCGGAGACGGCGGCGTCGGCGGCCATCTCGATGTCCGCGTCTGGCAGCACGATCATGTGGTTCTTCGCCCCGCCGAGCGCCTGCATCCGCTTGCCGTTCTTCGTGCCCGTCTCGTAGACATAGCGCGCGATCGGGGTCGATCCGACGAAGCTCACGGCGCTGATGTCGGGGTGCTCGAGGATCGCGTCGACCGCCACCTTGTCGCCGTGCACGACGTTGAAGACGCCGTCGGGCAGGCCGGCTTCCTTCAGCAGCTCGGCTGTGTAGACGGAGGCGGAGGGGTCCTTCTCGGACGGCTTGAGCACGAACGTGTTGCCACACGCGATCGCCGGCGCCCACATCCACATGGGCACCATCGCCGGGAAGTTGAACGGCGTGATCCCGGCGACGACTCCAAGCGGCTGGCGGATCGAGTAGACGTCGATCCCGGTCGACGCCTGCTCGGAGTACTCGCCCTTGAGCAGCGTCGGGATCCCGCACGCGTACTCGATCACCTCGAGGCCGCGGGCGACCTCCCCCAGTGCGTCGGACGTGACCTTGCCGTGCTCGAGGGTGAGAAAACGGGCGATGTCAGCGCGATGCTCGTGGACGAGCTCGCGAATGGCGAAGAAGAGCTCCGCGCGCTTGGCCAGCGAGACCGACCGCCAGGTCTCGAAAGCTTCCTTCGCAATCTGGACGGCGGCGTCGACCTCCTCGACGGTGGCGAAGTCGACCGTGCCGGTCTGCTCGCCGATTGCCGGGTTCCAGACCGGGCCGCTGCGCCCCGACGTCCCGGGAACCGACTTGCCTCCGATCCAGTGGTTGATCGGCTTTGCCTTCGGCGGTGCCGCGACCGTTTCCGTCATCGTCGTGCCTCCTCGAAATCGACACCCGGAGCGTAGCGCGTAGGATTCGGCCGATGGCCGTCACGGAGTCGCGGCAGGAGGAGGGCGCGCAGGTCGTCGCCGAGGACCGGCAGTACCTGATCCACTCGTGGTCGGTGCAGTCGGCGCTTGCGCCAATTCCCGTCGCAGGCGGCGAGGGTCGCTACTTCTGGGACTACGAGGGGAAGCGCTACCTCGACTTCGCCGCTCAGCTCGTCAACCTCGCGCTCGGTCATCAGCATCCCCGGCTGGTCGCGGCGGTCAAGGAACAGGCCGACCGGCTCTGCACGATTGCGCCGAGCGTCGCCAACGACAAGCGATCGGAGCTCGCGCGCCTCGTTGCCGAGTGCATGCCCGGCGACCTGAACCGGACCTTCTTCACGAACGGCGGCGCGGAGGCGAACGAGAACGCGGTCAAGCTCGCGCGTTGGGTCACGGGCCGGCACAAGATCGTCGCGCGCTACCGCTCGTACCACGGCGCCACCGCCGGCGCGATCACGCTGACCGGAGACCCACGCCGCTGGTTCGCCGAGCCCGGGCTGCCCGGCATCGTGCGGATGTTCGATCCGTACACGTACCGCTGTCCCGCCGGCCATCCCGATCCCTGCCCTGTCTGCTCGGGCGGCCCTCACCTCGAGGAGATCCTCATGTACGAGGGCCCGCACACGGTCGCGGCGGTGATGCTCGAGACGGTGACGGGGACGAACGGGATCATCGTCCCGCCGGACGGATACCTCCAGTCGATCCGCGAGACCTGCGACCGGCACGGGATCCTGCTGATCCTCGACGAGGTGATGGCAGGCTGGGGGCGGACGGGCCGCTGGTTCGGCTGCGACAACTGGGACGTCGTCCCGGACATCATCACGACCGCGAAGGGCATCAACTCCGGTTACATCCCGCTCGGGGCGATGACCGTGCGCGACCACGTCTACGACAAGATCGAAGACCGCTTCTTCGCCGGCGGCCTCACCTACTCGGGCCATCCGCTCGCCTGCGCCACGGGCGTCGCTTCGATCGAGGCGTTCCAGGAGGAGGACGTGGTCGAGAACGCCGCAGCAATGGGCGCTTACCTCGGCACGGAGCTGCCGAAGCTGGCCGAGCGGCACCCGTCGATCGGCGAGGCCCGCGGTCTCGGGTTGTTCTGGGGGATCGAACTCGTACGCAACCGGGAGACGCGCGAGCCGCTCGTCCCCTTCAACGCGGGCGGCGAGGCTGCGGAGCCGATGACGCGGATCACGAAGGCGTGCCTGGAGCGCGGCCTCTACCCGTTCGCGCACTGGAACGTGTTCGCGATCACGCCGCCGCTGAACATCACGCGCGAGGAACTGGACGAGGGCCTGGAGATCCTCGACGAGGTCCTCGCGATCGCCGACGAGTATTCGACCGAGTAACGCCTCCGGACGCGTGCAGAGCCTTGCGCGTCCGTGGCTCGGGCTGACGGCGATCGTCGTCGGCGCGTCGGCGCTGCTCGCCGTCGGGACGCTCCAGGTGCGCGAGTGGGTCGTGCAGACCGACGAGATGCTCTACGTGAAGCTCGCCCGGCACATGGGCACGACGGGCTCGCCGTTCCCGACGCTGCACGGGGAGCACGTCGGCTTTCTGGGTGTCGTCTACCCGATCGTGCTTGCACCGTTCTACGGCGGCCTCGACAACGTCTCCGCCTTCACGGCCGCCCACGCCGTCAACGCCGTGCTGTTCGCGAGCGCGGCGATCCCGGCCTTCCTGCTCGCCCGGCGGCTGGTCGCCCCGGGCTGGGGGCTCCTCGTCGCACTGCTGACGGTCTCGATGCCGTGGGCGGTGAATGCGGCGTTCGTGATGTCGGAGGCGGCCGCCTACCCGGTCTTCCTCTGGGCCGTGCTCGCCTGCCACGTCTGCATCGCCGAGCCTTCCGGTCGGGCGGACGTGCTGGCGGCGGTCGCGCTGGCGCTCGCGTTCTTCACGCGGCCGCAGTTCCTCTTCCTGGCCGCTGTGCTCCCGCTGGCGGCCATCATCGCGGTCGGCCCGCTGGCCACGCTCCGGCAGCACCGACTGCTGGCGATCGCCTACGCCGTCGGCGCGCTCCTGGTCGTGGTACTGGCCGCACTCGGCCAGGCGCACCGGCTGCTCGGGGACTACGGCGTGACCGCAACTCAGGGCTCGCTGCTGCCCGCGATCGCCTGGAAGTCGGCGGCGATCCACGTCGACGTCCTGGCGGTCGGTCTCGGCATCGTTCCCCTGCTCCTGGGCGGCGGCTGGGCCTACTCGGCGCTGCGAGGGGGCTCGATTCGGCTGCGCGCCTTCGCGGCGATCACGGCGCTCGCGGTCCCGCTGCTCGCGCTCGAGACCGGCTCGTACGACGTCCGCTTCGGTGGCCCGGACGTGATCCGCGACCGGTACCTCTTCTACCTCGCACCGCTCCTGCTGCTGGCGACGGTCGTCTGCCTGCTCCGGGAACGGCTGCCGCTCGTCGGGATCGCCGCAGTCACCGTCGTCTTCGCTGCCACCGCGGTCTTCGCGGATTTCGCCCCGGTCGCCGGCCTGTGGGTCGACTCGCCCCAGTCGGTCCTGAACGACCTGATCCACGACCAGTCCGGCGGCCTGCCGGCGGGCGTCTTCGTCGCGCTCTGCGGTGTCGTGCTCGGACTGATCTGCCTCTCCCTCGCACTCGTCCCACGGCGGGCCGGTCTGCTCAGCGTCGCGGTCGTCGTCTTCTGCTTCGGCGGAGCCGTGGCCGGCTATGCCTTCGACCGGCTGCTCACGACCAACACGCCGCTCGGCGTGCCCAGCACCGGCAAGTCGCGTGTCCGCGACTGGATCGATCACGTCGTCCCGTCCGGAAATGCCGTGGCCCTCCTCGCCTACCCAGTCTCTCGCGACTGGGGCCAGAGCGCGATCCAGTGGTGGGACGCCGAGTTCTGGAACAACCGCGCGCGCGGGGCGTTCGTCGTGCCCGACGGGACCTACACCTACACGCCGTTCCCCAGCTCGGTCCTCCGGCTCGACTTCGCCAGCGGACGGTTCGGCGGGACCGACGATGCGCCGCCGTACGTCCTCACGGCACCGAACGACTCTCGTTTCGGACTCGCCGGCAGGCAGACGGCGGCAAACGTCGGCCTGGTCCTGCGCGACGTCGACCGGCCGTATCGCGCGCAGTGGGCGACACGCGGCCTCGACAGCGACGGGTGGACCCGCCCCGCCCGCGCGGCGTGGATCAGGCTCTATGCCGATCCCGGTCATCCCACCGAGGCGGCCACGGTAACGGCCCTCCTCGACGCACCGTCCGAAGCCGGGGCGCCGGTGCACTATCGGCTGGGCACAAAAGGCGGGACGATCGCGCCCGGGACCCGCGCCCAGCCGGCCCAGGCCGTCTGCATCCCGGCCGGCGGGCATGCCGACCTGAGGCTCGACGCAGATCGGTCGGCGACGATCGAGGGCCCGCCGCTCGGCCCGGATCTCGGCCCCGTACGCAACGTCGGGGTCGTCGTCTCCGGCGTGTTCGTCTCGGACGAACGGCAACCGTGCTAGAGATTCGCCCATGGGGCTCTACCACGAGGCGAGCCGGGCGCTGCAGGACCGGTTCGACACGCGCCGGCTGGCCGACCGGCTGGACGAGCGGATCGTCCGCGACATCATCGACGAGGACGACCGCGTCTTCATCGAGGGCGCCGACATGTTCTTCATCGCGACCGCCGATGCCGCCGGCCGCCCGCAGTGCTCGTACAAGGGCGGCGACCCCGGGTTCGTGCGCGTGCTCGGCGAGCGCACGATCGCGTTCCCGGTCTACGACGGCAACGGCATGTACCTCACCGCGGGCAACGCGCTGGCGAACCCGCAGGTCGGACTCCTGTTCATCGACTTCGAGCGGCGCCGGCGGCTGCGGCTGAACGGCGTCGCCGAAGTGGCGGACGACGACCCCTTGCTTGCCGAGTACCCGGAGGCGCAACTCGTCGTCCGGGTCGAGGCGACGGAGGTCTTCCCGAACTGCCCGCGCTACATCCACGAGTACCGGCTCGTACGGCGCTCGCGCTTCGTCCCGCGCGCGGAGTGCCGCACACCGGTGCCGGCGTGGAAGACGCGGGAGTGGGCGAGCGACGTCCTCCGCGAGGAAGACCCCGCCCATGATCCCGACGCCGAAGTGATCGAGCGATAGCCCAGCGCGTCTTCGCATCTCGGCGCTTCCCCGAACGGGTGCGGGCCGAGCTCGAGCAGTCGTTCGAGCTGGAGGTGCATGACTCGGTCTGGCCGCCTGCCCGCGACGAGCTGCTCCCGCAAGTGGCCGGCAAGGACGGGCTGATGCTGATGCTCACCGACCGCGTCGACGACGAGCTGCTCGACGCCGCCGGGCCCCAGCTGCGGATCGTCGCCGACTACGCAGTCGGCATCGACAACGTGGACCTCGAAGCCTGCCGGCGTCGGGGCATCGTCGTCTCGAACACGCCGGACGTCCTCACCGAGACGACCGCCGAGCTGACGATCGCGATCGTGCTCGCGCTGCTGCGGCGGGTGGCCGAGGGCGACCGGCTGATCCGACGCGGCGAGGAGTGGATCTGGGCGCCGAACCTGATGCTGGGCCGCGGCCTGCCCGGGCTCAGGCTCGGCCTGGTCGGCCACGGCCGGATCGGAAGCGCAGTCGAGCGGCTGGCCCGTGCGCACGGAATGGAGGTGACGTACAGCACGCGATCGGGCGGCGTGCCGCTCGACGAGCTGCTCGCAGCCTCCGATGTCGTCTCGCTCCACCTGCCGCTGACCGACGACAGCCGCCACCTGATCGACGAGGCGGCGCTCGCCCGGATGAAGCCGACCGCCGTGCTCGTCAACGTCAGCCGCGGGCCGATCGTCGACGAGGAGGCGCTGGTCGCGGCGCTGCGGGCAGGGCGCATCGCGGGCGCGGCGCTGGACGTCTTCGAGCGCGAGCCCGAGGTGCACCCCGGCCTCGTCGAGCTCGAGAACGTCGTGCTGGTGCCGCACCTCGGCTCGGCCACCGAGGAAACCCGGGAGGCGATGGGGATGCTGTGCGTCGAGGCTCTGCGGGCGGTGCTGCTCGAGGGCCGGGTGCCTCCCAATGCCGTTGGGTGATTCACCGGTCAGCTGACCGGCGGACGCCGATCGCGCCACGGGCGGGCCTGCTCCAGCTGCGCCGAGACGCGGAACAGGGTCGCCTCGTCCGCGGGCCTGCCGATCAGCTGCACGCCGATGGGCAAACCGTCGCCGTTCCAGTGGAGCGGCAGTGACACCGCCGGCAGCCCGGTGATGTTGGCCACCTGCGTGAACGGCGTGAACCGCCCGGCGTTCGCAAACTGCACCCACGGGTCGTCGTCCTCGAGCGCTCCGATCGGGACCGGCGCTTGGGCGAGCGTCGGCGTCAGCAGCAGGTCGTAGTCGTCGAGGAAGGCCACGATCCGCCGCGACGCCGCTCGCAGCCCGGCGGTCGCCTGGACGTAGTCGACGGCGTTCAGCTGCGACGCCGCCGCGATCAGGGCACGCGTCTCCGGCTCGAAGAGCTCGACGGGCCGGTCGTACAGCGCCGCCATCACCTGCCAGACACGCATGAAGCCGCCGAACAGCTCGAAGTCGCGCCAGGGCGGGGTCGCCTCCTCGACCGAGTGGCCGAGCTCGTCGAGGAGGCCCGCTGCGTCGTGCGCCGCCTCGACGCACTCCGGGGCGACCGGCGCGTCGATCGGCGGCGACGTGGTCAGCGCCACTTCGAGCCGCCCCGGCTCTGCACCGACCTCGTCCGCAAACGGACGCCCTGGAGGCGGGGCCCACCATGGGTCGCCGGTCTCGTAGCCGGCCATCACGTCGAGTAGCGCTGCGGCGTCGGCGACCGTGCGCGTGAGCGGCCCCGCGGTCGAGAACCCTTCCAGGCCCCCGTACGGCGCAGGCGACACGCGTCCGCGCGCAGGCTTGATCCCGAACAGGCCGCAGCAGGAGGCGGGTATGCGGATCGACCCGCCGCCGTCGCTTCCCTGGGCGGCCGGCGACAGGCCGGCGGCCACCGCCGCAGCCGCGCCGCCGCTCGATCCACCCGGCGTGCGGGACGTGTCCCAGGGGTTGCGACAGGGGCCGTTCAGCTCGGACTCGGTGACGGCGGTGAGTCCAAGCTCGGGCGTATTGGTCTTCCCGATGACGACGAGACCGGCCTCCTTCAGGCGGCGGACGACTGCGGCGTCGAGGTCGGGGACGTAGTCCGCGAACGCGCGCGAGGAGAAGGTCGTCCTGATCCCCGCCGTCTCGTTCAGATCCTTGATCGGCAGCGGCACGCCCCGGAACGGGCCGTCGGGAAGCTCGCCGTCCGCGGCCGCGCGCGCCTCGTCGCCACACACCGTGACGAACGCGTTCAGCTCGGGGTCGAGCCGCTCGATCCGTCCGAGATACAGCTCGACCAGCTCGGCGGGGCTGACCTCGCCGCGGCGAACGAGGTCGGCCTGCTCGGTCGCAGTCAGGAAGGCGAGCTCGTCCACTCGGTCCGCTCCTCGATCGTCATCGCGATTACAGGCCCCGACGGTGGTCGGCCCATGTACTGCGGATACTTGGCGGCGAGCAGCTCCACAGCCCGGCGATCGTCCACGATGCGGGCGGTGCCACGCAAGCGGACCCACCAGAGCCTCGACCAGTCCTCCTCGTAGTGGTCGATCAGCACCTCGACCCGGGGGTTCGCCTCGATGTTCGCGAGCCGCTTCAGTCGCCGAGTCCGCTTCGGCTTCTCGTCGACGGCGGAGTAGAGCGTGTCCCCGTCGATCGCGAAACAGATCGGAACGAGGTGCGGGTTGCCCTCGGCGTCGGCGGTCGCGAGCCGCGCGACGCGGGCGTCCTCAGGCGATGGCAAGGTCGGGCCGGACGAGCCTCTCCGGTCGGCCAAGCCGAGCCGTGTCGACCGGCTCGGCGAGCGGCGGCGCGCCGAACGACGCGGCGACGCGGTCCGCGAGGCCGTCGCGCGTCATCACGCCGGGATCGGCATGCGGCAGCAGGCCGGTCTCCGGGCCTCGGAGAGCAGGTCTTCGAGGGGCCGGTCGAGCACGCGGTGAGCATACGTGCGGGAGATATCGTCACGGCGTGGACGCCCACGTGCTCATTCCACTGAAGACGCACGATCCGAAGAGCCGGCTTGCCGATGCGATCTCGGCGGATGAGCGCGCCGAGCTGATGCGGACGCTGCTCGAGCGGGTGGCCGCAGCGGTGCGTGAGGCCGGGATCGAGCGGATGACGATCGTCAGCGCCGAGCCGGTGGAGGGCTACGAGGTGTGGTCGGACTGCGGCCTCGCCTGGAACGACGCGCTCGCGGCGGCGGCGGCCGAAGTCGTCCGGACCCCGCTGGTCGCGTTCGTGTCTGCCGATCTGCCGTTCCTGCAGGCCGACGAGGTCGAGGAGCTGCTCACGGCGACGCCGGAGCGCGGGATCGCCGTCGCACGGGCGCTCGACGGCGGGACGAACGCCGTCTCGATGCGGCCGCCGGGCCTCGTCGCGACGCGGTTCGGTGAGCCGGGGAGCGCCGCGCTCCACGCCGCGCTCGGCGTGGCCGCAGTGGTCGTCGACCGCCCAGGCCTCGCATTCGATGTCGACACGCCCGCCGACCTCGCCCGGATGCAGGCCGCGTGTCTCTGACCCTCGGCTACAAGGCGTCCGCGGAGCAGTTCCCGCCCCGCCGGCTGCTCGACCTGTCCGTAGAGGCGGAACGGCTCGGGCTCGAGCTCATCGGGGTCTCCGACCATTTTCAGCCGTTCCGCCATACCGGCGGCCACGCGCCCGCTTGCCTCCCCTGGCTCGGAGCGCTGGGCGAGCGCACCGACACCGCGCTGCTCGGGACGAGCGTGCTCACGCCGACGATGCGCTACCACCCGTCGATGATCGCCCAGGCGTTCGGGACGCTTGCCTGCCTCAACCCCGGAAGGATCTGGATGGGCGTCGGCACCGGCGAGTCCCTGAACGAGACGCCGGCCACCGGCCTGGAGTGGCCGGGCGCGAAGGAACGGCGGATGCGGCTCGCAGAGGCGATCGACCTGATGCGGCGGCTCTGGACCGACGAGCGCCTCACGTTCGAGGGCGAGTACTACCGCACCGAGAAGGCGACGATCTACGACCGGCCGGACGAGCCGGTGCCGATCTACGTCGCGGCGTCGGGACCTCTGGCCGCGAAGCTCGCAGGGCGCGCGGGCGACGGGTTCATCGTCACGAGCGGCAAGGCGCCGGAGTTGTACGAGGAGCTGAATGCCGCGATGGAGGAGGGCGCGCGGGCGGTCGGACGTGATCCGGCCGGGATCGTGAAGATGATCGAGATCAAGGTCTCCTACGACCATGACCTCGAGTACGCGCGCGAGGCCTGCGAGTACTGGGCGCCGCTCGCCCTGACGCCCGAGCAGAAGCGCGACGTCGAGGATCCGGTCGAGCTCGAGCGGCTCGCGTACGAGAACCCGGGGATCGCGCAGCGCCGCTTCATCGTCTCAGACGACGCCGACCAGGTGGTGGAGCGGATCGGCGACTACGTAGCGCTCGGCTTCGACCACCTGGTCTTCCACGCGCCAGGCGACGACCAGTTGCGTTTCCTCGACCAGTTCTGCCGAGACGTCGTCCCCAGGCTCAGAGCGCGTTACTGAACGCGGTCTCGGCCTCGGCACCGTAGACGGCGAAGATCACCCGGCGCAGCGAGTTGGGGTCGAACTCCTGCGCTTCAGCGACCATCAGCCGCGCGCACTCGTCCAGCGGAAAGCCGCCGACGCCGGTGCCGAACGCCGGCAGCGCCAGCGACTCGGCACCGAGCTCGTCCGCCACCTCGAGCGTGCGACGGGTCCCGCCCGCGATCGCCTCCGCCGACGTCCGCAGGTCCTGTCCCATCACCGCCGCGTGAATCACCCAGCGGGCGGCCAGCCGGCCGGCGCCGGTGGCGACCGCGTCCCCGACTGCGATCGGGCCCTTCATCACGGCCTCGCGCTCGATCTCCTCGCCGCCTGCGCGCTTGAGCGCGCCGGCCACGCCCGCGCCCATCCAGAGCCGGTCGTTGGCCGCGTTGGCGATCGCGTCAGCTTCGATGGCGGCGATATCCCCTTCGACGACCACGAGCTCGAGCGGCATCTGGACGCAATGTTCCACTCTCGGCGAAGTTTCCAGTCTCAGAGACCGGGTGACAAACGTCACGGACTCGGCCACGGCCGGAACGTCAGGTTGAAATGTGCAGTGCCAGGCTCGCCTGGTTGGCGATGCCGGCGAGCAGGCGGAGCTTCCGCTCTGGAAACGCCTCGGGGACGGTCGCCGCGATGCACCCGATCCGCCCGGACGGCAGGACCACCGGCGCCACCGCGAGCGGCTCGTCGCCGGCCGGGACCAGGTCGGAAGCTCCGGGCGCCAGCACGAAGGGGGTCCCGTGATCGAGGGCCTGCCGCGTGCCGGCGAGCTCGACGACGCTGCCGACCGGCACCATCGGATGGGCGCCGTCCTCGCGCCAGGCCGCCTCGATCGCAAACGTCCCCGGCCGGCCCTGCTCGAGCCACAACCACGTACGCGTGGAGCCGAGCATCTCCCCTGTCAGCTCGACGATGCGCCCGCGAAGGTCGGCCGGAGCCGTGCCGGCGAGACGACGCGAGAACTCGAGCAGCGCCCCGGTGACCTCGGCGCTCTCCTGCTCCGACTGGAGAAGCACGGTCTTCTGCAGCGCCACAGAGGCGCGGTAGGCGAGGCCCTCGAGCAGGCGCAGTCGTTCGTCGGTGAACCGGGCCAGGTCGTCGTTCGGCGCCCGCACGGTGATCCAGCCGCGGATGCCGAAGCCGGCGTCCAGTGGGGCGATCGCCGCGGAGCTGATCGCGGCGGAGCCCGCGTCCTCACCGAGGACCTCGCGGAACTCGTCCGCCCCGATCGTGAAAGGCGTCTTGTTGGTGCCGATCAGGCGGACGGCGTTCGCCCGGCTCGTCCGCAACCCCGGAACGGCAGCGACGCCTGCATCGGTGTCGAAGCCGAGCGACGCGAGGCAGCGGAAGTTGCCCGCCTCGGCGTCCTCGATCCAGATCGACGCCTGCTCGACCTCCATCACGCTCCCGATCGTCCGCACCGTCTGGTCTCCGACCGCCTCGACCGACCGCGCTTCGGAGAGCATGTCGGAGAACTCGAGCCAGGCGGTGGCGTTCTCGGCCTCGCGACGCGTCGACTCGTACAGCCGCGCGTTCTCGAGCGCAACCGATGCGTGCCCGGCTACGACCTCGAGCAGCCGCAGGTCGTCGTCATCGAGCTGCCCGGCCCCGAGCTTGGACATGGTGATCGTCCCGATCACGCGCTGCCCATGGCGGAGCGGCACGGATGCCAGCGACTCGTCGCCGGCTCCCTCCGTCAGCTGTATGCAGATGTCGGATTCGAGCACGTTGGCCACGAGCATCGGCTTCCCGGTCTCGGCGACGCGGCCTGTCAGCCCCTGTCCGAGCTGAAACTCGAGGCGCTCGTACCCTTCGGACTCGAGCTCCCCGCGGACGGCGACGGGCACCAGACGCCGCCCCTCCAGCAGGTAGACGACGCAGTTGTGGTAGTCGACGAGCATCCGCAGCTCGCCCGTGATCGCCTCGCCGATCTGCGTGACGTCGTTCAACCGGCCGAGCTTTCGCGCCAGGCTCTGGAGCAGCTTCAGGTGGGCGATCGAGCGGATGTCGCGCGCACCGTCTCCGTCGCGCGGACGCTCCGCGCGGTCGTCCTCGAAGACGACGATCCGGTCCTTCCCCTGCGCTTTCGCGGTCATCATCGCCGACTCCGCACACGCGAGCAGCTCACGCGCGTTCATCGCATGCTCGGGACCGAGTGCGACGCCGACCGACACCGTCACCTCGCCGCCCGCGTCGGTCGAGACTCCGGTGAGGGCGGCCGCCAGCCGGTCGGCGGTGGCGACGGCGACTTCACTCGAGCACCCGGGCAGGATCGCGGCGAACTCCTCGCCGCCCACCCGGCAGACCACGTCCGAACTGCGAACTGTCTTGCGCAACAGGGCTGCGATCGCCTGGAGGACCTCGTCGCCCTCGGCGTGCCCGCACACGTCGTTCACGCGCTTGAAGTCGTCGATGTCGAGCATCATCAGCGCGATCGAGTCGTGGGCCCGGCCGGCCCGGCTCAGCTCGGAGCGGAGCCGCTCGTGGAAGTAGCGGTGGTTGTAGAGGCCGGTCAGCGAGTCGGTGTGGGCGAGATGCTCGAGCCGCGCGCGGATCTGGGCGTTGTCGATCGCGAGCGCCGCGGCGTCACCGAACCAGCGGGCCAGCTCGAACTCGTCGTGGTCGAACGATGCGTCTACGCCGATGCGGTAGATGTTCAGCGCACCCTTCAGGGAGCCGCGGGCGATCAACGGGACGCTGATCAGCGCCTCCGGGTCGGGCGGCGTGCCGGGCACGAACTCGACGCGGGGATCGAGATGCGCCTCGTTGGCCAGCACCGGGCTGCGGTGGGCGACGGCCCAGCCGGTGATGCCCTGGCCGTACGGGATCGAGCTGGCCATCACTTCGTCGGTCCACGAGCCGACCGCGAACACGGGCACGAGCTCGCGCTGTTGCTCGTCTGCTTCGTAGATGTGCAGGTCCTGGTGCGGGATCAGGTCGCGCAGCGTGTCGGCGATCCTTTCGAGCAGCGCCTCGGGGCTCTGCTCCGAGAGAACCTCGTGGAAAACGCCCGCCAGGCGACGGTACGACTCGACGAGCGCCTGCGAGCGCCCAGCATCGAAGCTCCCGGGCTCGGGCTCGGGAACGCGTGCAGCGTTGACAGCCACAGTGCTTTCGTCATCGGCAATCCGGGGTCGCCGGCGGCGCCCCGTTCGGGGGAATGGCGACCGGCCGGGTCAGCGGAACAGGTCGTGCGCGGGGGGCATCACCAGCTCGGAGGCGGTGCCGGACCCCCGCACGTCGACGCCGCGGACAACCGCCGCCGGGATCCTCGCCGTCTTGCCCATGACCAACTCGGCCGCGGCCGCGATCTCGTCGGCGATCGCGATCACGGTCGAGTGCAGCTCAAAGCCGGTCGGGTCGTAGACGCCGCGCAGGTCGCGGAGGACCTCGACTCCGGACGCGCCGATCGCGACGTTCGTGATTCCGAGCCGCCAGGAGCGGCCGAACGTGTCGCTGACGATCACGCCGAGCGAGCGCCCGGTCAGTTTCTCCAGGCCCGCTCTGAGCCGCTCCGCGGAGGCATCGGGATCCTCGGGCAGCAGGACGACGGTGTCCGGAGCCGGCGCGTTCGAGGCGTCGACCCCGGCCGAGGCGCAGACGAATCCGTGCCTGGTCTCGGCGATCACGAGCGGCGGCCGGCTGCGGACGACGCGCGCTGACTCGCGGATGACGACCTCGAGCCGTCGTGGATCGCCGTCGGAGCCGGCCAGCCGCTGCGCCTCCGCCGAGGGCTCGACCTCCTCCAGGCGAACGACGCGGCCCTCGGCCTTCGAGACCACCTTCTGGGCGATGCAGACGACGTCGTCGTCACGCAGCTCCATCGCCGCGGCGATCAACGACGCCAGGTCGTCGCCCTCGACGATCTCCGGGAGCCCTTCGACCGGCAAGACCTCGATCATGCGCCCGCCGCCTCGAGGACCGCCTTGGCCACCCGCCGGGCGGCGCGGCGGTCGCGCATCAGGGTCGCGGTGACGTGCGGGCGAATCCCCAACTGCTCGAGGGCGCCGGCCCCCGCCGCGTCTGCCCGGTCGACGACCAACGCGTCGATCAGCCCGGCGTAGCAGCCTGCGACGTGCACGGGAGAGGTGCCGCCGGCGAGCCGCCGCAGCATCCGGTCGGCCGGCCCCTTCACAGACTTGTCGCCGACGATCGGGCTGACCGCGACCACCGGCGCGCCCGTCCGCTGGATGCCCTCGCGGATCGAGCGCACGGCGAGGATCGGCCACACGCTGATGTACGGGTTGCTTGGCGCGATCACGATGTGCGAGGCCTCTTCGATCGCGGCGGCGACGCCGGGGGCCGGCTTCGCAAAGGCAGCGCCCTCGAAGCGGATGCCTTCGACCCGGTCCCTGCCCCGCCGCCTGACGAACCATTCCTGGAGCGACAGCGCCCCACGAGGCGTCTCCACGATCGTCCGCAGCCGGTGATCGGTCGCCGGCAGGATCCGCACGCCGACGCCGAGCGCCCTCGCGATCCGCGCTGTCACCGACGACAGCGGCTCCCCGGCACGCAGCGCCTTCGTTCGGACGAGATGGAGCCCGAGGTCGCGGTCGCCGAGCTGGAACCAGGTCTCGGCGTCGCCGAGCGCCAGCGCGGTCTCGCGCGCGTTCCAGGTCTCCCCGCGGCGGCCCCAGCCGCGCCGCTCGTCGTTGAGGCCTGCGAGCGCGTACACGAGGCTGTCCAGATCGGGCGAGACATGCAGGCCGTAGAACTCGTCGTCGTCTCCGACGTTGCCGATCACGGTGAGAGCATCGGCTCCGAGCACGTCGGCGAGGCCGCGGACGAGGCGCGCCCCGCCGACGCCTCCCGACAGCACGACGGTTCCCGGCATGGGCTGACCCTACCCTTCGGAAAGGAAGCGGTTTACGCTCCGTGGTCATGCGGGCCGAGGACGACACGCGGCTGGACCCGGCCGCGCTCGAGCAGCTTCGGGAGCTCGGCGGCGACGAGTTCGTCGCCGATCTCGCGGCCACGTTCCTCGACGAAGCGCCTCCCCTCCTCGCTGCCCTTCACGACTCGGACGTCGACGAAGTCAGGCGGGCCGCGCACACGCTGAAGTCGAACGGCGCCACGTTCGGCGCAACGACCTTCTCGACGCTCTGCCGCGAGCTCGAGGAGCAGGCGAAGATCGGCGATCTCACAGGCGCGCCCGCGCTCGTCGATCGGATCGAGGCCGAGTACGCGCTCGTCGCCGAGGAGCTCGGCCGTTGAGCCCGGTGACCTCGGGTCGCATCCTGGTGGTCGACGACAACCGGGTGAACCGGCTGCTGCTCGGTCGAAGTCTCGAGGGGCAGGGTCACAGCGTCGAGTTCGCGGAGCACGGCGGCGAGGCGCTGGAGCTGCTCGAACGAAGGCAGTTCGACCTGATGCTGCTCGACGTCGAGATGCCCGAGGTGGACGGCTACCAGGTGCTCGCCGGGATCAAGGACGACCCGCATCTCCGCGACCTCCCGGTGATCATGACCACCGCGCTCGACGAGCTCGACAGCGTCGTCAGGTGCATCGAGATGGGCGCGGAGGACTACCTGACCAAGCCGGTCAACCCGGTGCTGCTCAAGGCACGCGTCCAGTCGAGCCTGGAGAAGAAGCGCCTGCGGGACGAGCAGCGAGAGCTGATCAGCAAGTTCGCCACCCGTGAGGTCGCCGAGGACCTCCTGACGTCGGGGTTCTCGCTCGGGGGCAAGTTCGTGGAAGCCGCCGCGCTGTTCTGCGACATCCGCTCGTTCACCTCGATCGCGGAGTCGCATGGGCCGGCCGAGACGATCGAGCTGCTGAACGACTACTACACGCTGATGATGGACGCGATCGGGAGCGAAGGCGGAGTCGTGAACCAGATGGTCGGGGACGGGCTGATGGCGATCTTCGGCGCACCGATCCCGACCCCGGACTTCCGCCTGCGCGCCGTGCGCGCCGCCCGCCAGATGGTCGAGATGGTCGAGCTCTTCGACCACGAGCAGGCGGCGCTCGGGAAGGTGCAGATCGAGATCGGCGTCGGGATCGCGTCTGGCCTGGTGATCGCGGGCTACACCGGGACACAGCAGCGAGCGACCTACACCTGCGTCGGAGACACGGTCAACCTCGCGGCGCGGCTCGAGGCGCACACGAAGGTGATCCGGCAACCGATCCTGATCGACGAGAACACCCGCGGCGGACTGAACGGCGAGATCCAGCTCGAGCCGCAGGGCGAGTTGCTGCTCACGGGGAAGACACAGCCGGTCAACGTGTACTCGGTGGCCTGACCGACCGAGATGGCTTCCATCCAGGACACCGACAAGATCCAGAGCGCTCTGTACCGGATCGCGGAACTCGCCGGCGCGGCCCAGGACATGCAGGAGTTCTACGCGGCGGTACACGCGATCGTCGGGGAGCTGATGTACGCCGAGAACTTCTTCATCAGCCTGTACGACGAGGAGCGGCAGCTCGTCAACTGGCCGTACTACCGCGACTCGATCGACCTCGACCTGCCCGACCCGAACAAGTGGGACGCGGTCGGCACCGGCGACGCGAGGGGCGTCACCGCCTGGATGCTGCGCACCGGAAAGCCGCAGCTCGTCCCATACGAGCGGTTCGTGGAGCTGCTCGAGCAGAAGGAGGTCGAGTTGCGCGGCGCCGTGACCGGGCAAGCCACCTGGGTCGGCGTCCCCCTGCACGCGGAAGGCAAGGCGGTCGGCGCGCTCGTCGTCCAGTCCTACACGGCCAAGCACCGGTACAGCGAGCAGGATCGCGACCTGCTCGCGTTCGTCGGCCAGCACGTCGGCGGGGCGCTCTCCCGTGCGCGGGCAATCGAGGAGACCCGGCAGCGAAACGCCGAGCTCGCGCTGATCAACACCGTTCAGTCGGCTCTGGCCGGAGAACTCGAGCTGCAGGCGATCTACGACGTCGTGGGCGACAAGATCCAGGAGGTCTTCGACGCCCAGGTCGTCGACATCGGGATCTTCGAAGAGGCCTCGGGGCTCATCCATTTCCCCTATACCATCGAGCGCGGCGTCCGCTTCCCCGACGAGCCGATCGAGCTGATCGGGTTCCGCAAGCACGCGATGGAGACGGGCGAGCCGTTGATGATCGCCGAGAGCTCGCCGGAGGTCGCCGAGAGCTACGGCAACCCATTCGTCCTCAGCGGCGAGCCGGTGCGCTCCGCGCTGTTCGTCCCGCTGGTGGTCGGGAGCCGGGCCACCGGCGTCATCTCTCTCCAGAACCTCGACCGCGAGCATGCCTTCACGGACGCGGACCAGCGGCTGCTGACGACGCTGGCCGGGAGCCTCAGCGTCGCGTTGGAGAACGCGCGTCTCGTGCACGAGACGCGCCAGCGGAACGCCGAGCTGGCCCTGATCAACAGCGTCCAGGACGCGCTCGCCGGCGAGCTCGAGCTCCAGGCCATCTACGACGTCGTCGGCGACAAGATCCAGGAGATCTTCGACGCCCAGGTCGTCGACATCGGCATCCTCGACGAAACCGACGGGCTGATCCACTTCCCGTACTCGATCGAGCGTGGCGTCCGCTTCCCGGACGAGCCGAGCCCGATCTCGGCGACGATGAAGCTGCTCTTCGACTCGAAGGCGCCGGTCCTGATCAACGACCTTCCGGCCTGGGATCGGCAACGCGGAGAGGTTTCGCCGGTGATCCAGGGCGAACGTCCCCTGTCCGTGCTCGCCGCGCCGCTGTTCTCCGGCGAGGACGTCCGGGGACGGGTCTCGCTGCAGAACCTCGACCGGACGAACGCGTTCTCGGAGAGCGACGTGCGCCTGCTGACGACGCTCACCGCCAGCCTCAGCGTCGCGCTCGAGAACGCGCGGCTCGTCCACGAGACCCGCCAACGGAACGCCGAGCTCGCGCTGATCAACAGCGTCCAGCAGGCGATCGCCGGCGAGCTCGACTCTCAGGCGATCTACGAACTGGTCGGCGACCGGATCCGCGATGTGTTCGATGCGCAGGGAGTGCTGATCCTCATGCTCGACGAGGCGACCGGGCACGTGGTCGTGCCCTACGCGCGGGAGCGTGGTGAGCCGATCGACATGCCCCCACGGACCCCCAGCGGGTACACGAAACACGTGCTCGAGACACGCGAGCCGGTGATGATCCTCGAGGACGTCACAGGCGAGACGAAACGTCGGGGAATCGATTCTCCGGTCGCCGGCGAGGAGCCGAAATCGATTCTCTTCGTGCCGTTGATCGCCGGTGGCAACCCGACCGGGGTGATCTCGCTGCAGAACGCCGACCGCGAGCACGCGTTCACCGAGAGCGACCAGCGGCTACTCACGACGCTTGCCGGCAGCCTCAGCGTCGCTCTCGAGAACGCGCGGCTCGTCCACGAGACCCGCCAGCGGAACGCCGAGCTGGCGACGATCAACAGCGTCCAGGAGTCGATCGCCGGCGAGCTCGACCTGCAGACGATCTACGACCTGGTCGGCGAGAAGCTCCGGGAGGTCTTCGACGCCCAGGTCGTCGACATCGCCGTCCACGACGAGGACGCAGGGCTGATGCGCTTCGTCTACCAGATCGAGCGCGGCGTCCACTTCCCGAACATCACCTTCCCGGTGATGGGGTTCCGGAGGCACGTGATGGACACGCGTGAGCCGCTCGCGATCCACGAGAACATGGATTCGGCCCTCGTGCAGTACGGCAATCCCGTGGCAATCGTCGGCGAGGCTTCCAAGGGCTCGGCAATCTTCCAGCCCCTCGTCGTCGGCAGCCGCGCGACCGGCGTGATCTCGATCCAGAACCTCGACCGCGAGCACGCGTTCAGCGCCTCGGATCAGCAGGTGCTCGGGACGATCGCCGGAAGCCTCGGGGTCGCGCTCGAGAACGCGCAGCTGATCCAGGAGACGCGACAGCGCGTCGCGGAGCTCGGCACCGTGAACAGCGTGGGGCAAGCACTCGCGAGCCAGCTCGATCTCGATGCGCTGATCGACCTCGTCGGCGACCGGATCCGCGAGACGTTCGACGCCGACATCGCGTACGTCGCCCTCCACGACGAGGCGACGGGGCTGATCGAGTTCCCGTACACCTGGGAGGCGGGTGAGCGCCGCGACGAAGAGCCACTGAAGTACGGACAGGGCCTGACCTCACGGATCATCGAGTCCGGTGAGCCCCTCCTGATCGACGCGACGAGGGAGGGCCGCACCGCGATCGGGACACCGGCGAAGTCGTACCTCGGCGTGCCGGTGTGGGCGGGTGACTCGCCGATCGGCGTGATCAGCGTGCAGAGCACGACCGAGGAGGGGCGGTACGGCGAGGCCGACATCCGCCTCCTGTCGACCCTGGCGGCGAACATCGGCGCTGCGATCCAGAACGCCCGCCTGTTCGCGGAGATCGCGCGCCAGAAGCAGTACTTCGAGTCGCTGGTCGGGATCAGCCCGGTGGCGGTGATCGAGATGGACGCGGACGAGCGGGTGACGGGCTGGAATCCGGCCGCGGAGGAGCTGTTCGGCTACTCGCCGGAGGAGGCGATCGGCCGCCAGATCGACTACCTCGTGTTCGACGAGGAACATCGCGAGGAGGGCCGCGAGATCACCGAGGAGGCGGTTACCGCCGGACGAGCGCACCGCATCACGCGGCGCGCCCGCAAGGACGGCACGCTGGTCGACGTAGAGCTGATGCTCGTCCCCCTCACGGTCGACGGCGAGCGGGAGGGCTTCCTCGGGATCTACCACGACATCAGCGAGCTCCAGCAGGCGCGCGAGGAGGCTGAGGCGGCGACGCAGGCGAAGAGCGCGTTCCTGGCGACGATGAGCCACGAGATCCGGACGCCGATGAACGCGGTGATCGGGATGACCGGGCTGCTCCTCGGTACCGAGCTCACCCAGGAACAGCGCGAGTTCGCCGAAGTCGTCGGCTCCAGCGGCGATGCGCTCCTGCACGTGATCGACGACATCCTCGACTACTCGAAGATCGAGGCCGGCAAGCTCGAGCTCGAGCGCGAGCCGTTCGACCTCCGGATGTGCGTCGAGGAGGCGCTCGACATCGTTGCGCCGCGCGCGGCCGAAAAGAGCCTGGAGATCGGAGCACTGGTCGGCGAGGGCGTCCCGGCGGCGATCGCCGGCGACGCGGCGCGCCTGCGCCAGGTGCTGCTCAACCTCCTCTCGAACGCCGTCAAGTTCACGGAGGCGGGAGAGGTCGTCGTCGACCTCGACGCCGAGCCGGCTCGGTCAGGATCGTCTCGCGTGCACCTGACGGTTCGGGACACGGGCATCGGGATCCCGCCGGATCGCATCGATCACTTGTTCGAATCGTTCAGCCAGGGCGACGCCTCGACCACGCGCCGGTACGGAGGCACGGGCCTCGGTCTCGCGATCTCGAAGCGCCTCGTCGAGCTGATGGGCGGTCGGTTGTGGGTCGAGACCCAGGAGGGCGAAGGGTCGGCCTTCCACATCGAGTTCGAGGCCGAGGAGGCGCAGGTGCCGAAGCGCGCGCCGTTCGACGGTACGCAGCCCCAGCTCGCCGGGAAGCGGCTGCTGGTCGTCGACGACAACGCCACGAACCGAGAGATCGTCAGCCGGCAGGCGCAGTCGTGGGGCATGGAGGCCGTGGCGTTCGAGAGCCCGTCCGAGGCTCTGGCGCTGATCGAGGCGGGCGAGCATTTCGACGTCGCGGTCCTGGACCTGGTCATGCCGGAGATGGATGGGCGCGAGCTGGCGCGCGAGATCCAGCGGCACCGGAGCGCACGAGAGCTGCCGCTCCTGCTCGTCACGTCACTCGGACGGCTGCCGCAGGCACGCGAGGCGGACGGCTTCGCCGCCCAGCTTGCAAAACCGCTGAAGGCATCTCAGCTGTACGACGCGCTGATGCGAGTATTCGCCGACCGGGACGACGACCGGCAGACCCCGTCAGCCGACGAGGCGGCTGCGGAGGTGTCGCCCCTCCGGATCCTCCTCGCCGAAGACAGCGCTGTGAACCAGAAAGTCGCGCTTGCGCTGCTGGCGAAGCTCGGCTACCGCGCCGACGTCGTCGGGAACGGGCGCGAGGCCTTGGCCGCGCTCGAGCAGGATCGCTACGACGTCGTCCTGATGGACGTCCAGATGCCCGAGCTGGACGGCCTCGACACGACCCGCCGGATCCACGAGCGGTGGCCACCCGCAGAGCGTCCCAGGATCGTCGCCATGACGGCGAATGCGATGCAGGAGGACCGCGACGCCTGTTTCGCCGCGGGTATGGACGACTACGTCGCGAAGCCGATCCGCCCCGAAGCGCTGGCGGAGGCCCTGCGGCAGGCACGCCCGCTGACGTCCGCCTAGCCCGGACAGCGCGGGGTGACACTACCGCCGTGGCCGAGCAGCGGCATCTGGACAACCGGGCGATCGCAGAGCGGCTCGACTCGTTCGCGACACTGCTCGAGCTCGCCGGCGCGAACCCGTACTCGGCCCGCGCGTACCGGCGCGCCGCCGACTTGATCCGCGCCACCAAGGCGCCGGTCGCCGACCTTGTTCGCGCAGGCCGCGTGCGAGAGCTCCGCGGGATCGGGCGCGGCATCGAGGGACGTCTGAAGGAGCTGGTCGAGACCGGGGAGATCGCGGAGCTCCAGGAGCTGGAACGCGAGGTCTCGCCCGACCTCGTCGGTCTCGGGCTGTATCTCGGAATCGGTGCTCGGCGGGCGGTGCAGATCGCGCAGACGCTCGGGATCCGGACGGCCGACGAGTTTCGGGAGGCCGCTACAGCCGGCCGGCTGCGCGAGGTGCCGGGGATCGGCCCGGCCAACGAGGCGAAACTGCTCGCCGCTCTGTCGCGGGCGGACGACCCGCGCCCGCCGCGAGGGCTGCTGATCCACCGCGCGCGGCGCCTGCTAACCGAGATCGCCGAGCCGCTCGGCGGCACTTCGGCCGGCGACCCGCGGCGGTACCGCGATTCGAGCGAACGCTTCGCGGTCGTTGTCTCTGCAGCCGAGGCGGCACCCGTCCTGGACGCGTTCGGGGCCCTGCCGGCGATCGTCTCCGTGCTGGAGCGGTCCGAGCGACGTTCCTCTGGGGTCACGGTCGAAGGCGTCCCGGTCGAACTCGTGGTCGCCGAGCCTGCCCGGTTCGGCACGGAGCTGGTACGTGCAACCGGGTCGCCGGACTACGTCGCGGCGCTCGAGCCGTTGCCGGACGCCCCGGACGAGGAGAGCGTCTACCACGCGCTCGGGATCCCTTTCTGCCCGCCCGAGCTGCGGGAAGAGCCGTTCCGCGGCGCACCGCCGACGCTGGTCGAGCTTGCGGACATCCGCGGCGACCTGCACGCGCACACGACTTGGTCGGACGGGACGGTGAGCGTCGAGGAGATGGCACTCGCCGCGATCGGCCGCGGCTACGAGTACCTCGCGATCTGCGACCACACGCCGGCGGTCGGCGCCGTGCGGGGCCTGACCGCCGACGACCTGCGCCGCCAGGCGCTCGAGCTCGCGGACGTGAACGATGCACTCGCGCCTTTCCGCGTGCTGCGCGGCACCGAGTGCGACATCCTGCCCGACGGCCGGCTCGACCTGCCCGATTCGATCCTGGCCGAGCTGGACTGGGTGCAGGCGAGCGTCCACGGGGGCCAGCGGCTTGCGAAGCGCGAGCAGACCAAACGCGTGGAGGACGCGCTCCGCAACCCGTTCGTTTCCTGCCTCTCGCACCCGAAGGGTCGCTACATCAACCGGCGCCCCGAGAACGAGCTCGACATCGAGCGGCTGATCGAGGTCGCGCTCGAGGAAGGGGTGGCCCTGGAAGTGAACGGCCTGCCCGACCGGCTCGACCTGCGCGACGTCTACGTCCGCCAGGCGGTCGAAGCCGGGGTGAAGATCGTCTGCTCGACCGACGCACACTCGATTCGCGGCTTGCAGAACATGGAGCTGGCGATCGCAACCGCGCGCCGCGGGCGCGCAGCGGCTGCCGATGTGGTCAACACGCGGCCGCTAGATTCCGTGCTCGGTGGACGTCGAGCGCTTCGCGGCTGAGCTCCCCGGCCTCTTCGAGGACTATCCGCGCTCGCCGGTTCCGAAAGGCCGCCGTTTCGACGACGTGGTCGACGGGATCCCGAACCTCGCCACGGAGAACGTCCTTGCCCTGCTCAATCTGGCCGCGTCGCTGCTCGCCCCGGGCGAGAGCTACCTGGAGGTCGGCTCCTACTTCGGCGCAAGCCTGATCGGCGCAATGCGCGGAAACGGCGGCGACTTCGTCGCGATCGACCGCTTCTCGTTCGACATCCCGGAGGTGCGCGGCCGGCAGCTTCCCCACGCGAGCCGCGAGGGCCTGGAACAGAGCCTGGCGCGGTTCGGCACGGAACATGCAACGATCCTGGAGGGCGATGTGTTCGAGCTGATCGAGGGCGGTGCCCTGGGCGAACGGCGCGTCGGTGTCTACTACTGGGACGGCCCGCACGACTACGAGTCGCAGCTGCGCGGGATGCGGGCGGTCGAGCCTTGGCTCGCAGCCGAGGCGTTGATCCTGGTCGACGACTACGACTGGGACGACGTCGCGCGGGCGACCCGCGACTACGTCGCCGCCGAGCCGGGGGCGGAGCTCCTGGTCGAGATTGCAGGCGAGGAGGGAGGGCAGGTGTGGTGGTGGGACGGCGTCGCCGCGGTCGCGCGGCGAGCGGTGTCCTAGCCGACGCGCCCCGGCCCGGACATCGTCCATTCGGTCAGATCGAACCAGTGCGAGCCGACTAGCGCGTCGACCACGCGCGGATCCGTGTGCCGCTTGAAGAAGACGTGCCGGTCGACGTCGGCGCAGATCTCCAGCTCGTCGAGGTTGACGTCGGGGATCTTCACCAGCGCCTCCGCCGGAAGCTGCGCCTCCCTGACGGTCAGGTGCTTGAACTGCAGGTCGGGCGCGATCTCCATCAGCTCCGGCCAGTCGGGACAGCTCTGGTAGCTCATCGTCCAGATACTTCGGCAGCGGCGCCGATCTCCTGCAGTGACCAGGTGCCCTCCAGCAGCACCGGACCGCGCGTGTCCTCGCCCGGATAGACGACGAACCGGACCGCATCGTCCAGCCAGTGGTAGAGGCGACGGCCCGTGCGGTCGCCGAGCTCGAAGCGCAGCCGGAACCGCCCGTCGGCGAGCGGCGGTCGCTCGACCTCGAAGCGCAGCACGCGCTCGCCCGGCGTCGCGTCCCAGCCGAGCGCGTCGGTGTCCTGTGCCGCTGCGGCCAGCAGGAGACCGGCCTCGTCCCTGAGCTCCAGCGAGATCCTGGGCGGCTCGACGGCCTCGCGGGCGTCGATCCGCAGCTCGACGACGAGCGGCTCTCCTGCCGCGAGCTGTAGCCGCTCCTCGCCCTCGGGCCCCAGCAGGCGCGCGGCGACGATGCGGGCCTCGCCGCTTCCGTACTCGCTGAGCCCGGCCGCGCCCTCGGCAGGGTCGCGCTCGTCCGCGAGCAGCCTGTGGTAGCGGGCGATCGCCTCCTGCGCGGAGCCGTCGAGCTCGACGTACCCGTTCCTCAGCAGCACCGCCCGCCGGCAGAGCCGCTCGACGGAGGCGGCGTCGTGGGAGACGAACACGATCGTCCCGCCACGCTGCTTGTACTCGAAGATCTTCCCGAAGCACTTGCGCTGGAACTCCTCGTCGCCGACCGCGAACACCTCGTCGAGCAGGAGCACGTCGGCGTCGATGTGCGCGGCGACCGCAAAGCCGAGTCGCATGTACATCCCCGACGAGTACGTGCGCACCGGGTTGTCGATGAACCGCTCGAGCTCGGCGAAGGCGACGATCTCGTCGAATCGCTGGTCGATCGACCGGCGCTTGAGGCCGTACAGCGAGCCGTTCAGGTAGACGTTCTCACGCCCGGAGAAGTCGGGATGGAAGCCGGCGCCGAGCTCGAGCAGCGACGCGACGCGACCACCGGCCTCGACCCGGCCGGATGTCGGCGTGATGATTCCTGCGATCAGGCTGAGCAGCGTCGTCTTACCCGACCCGTTGCGGCCGACCAAGCCGACCGCGTCGCCGGGCTCGACCTCGAGAGACACGTCCCGCAGCGCCCAGACCTCGGCCGCCTCGACGCGGCGCCGCCGCAGCACCAGCTCCTTCAGCGTCCGAACCGGCTCCGGGTCGACGCGGAAGCGGCGGCTCGCGCGGTCGACGCGGATCGCGCCCGGTCTCATGTCTTCGAGGGTACCGCGAGCACCCGCCGCACGATGGTCGCCAGCGTGGCCACGAACGCCGGGTCGGCGTTCGGCATCTCGATCCGGGAGACGCGCATGCCCAGCTCGCCCGCCTTCGACTGCGCCTCGGTGTCGAGGTCCCAGCGGATCTCCAGGTGGTCCGCGACGAAGCCGATCGGGCAGAGGAGGACGTCGTCGACGCCGCGGCCGTGGAGGGCCTCGAGGTGGTCGAGGATGTCGGGCCCGAGCCAGGGCTCACCGGTCGGCGAGGCGGATTGGTAGCTGAACGACCATTCCCGCAGCGCGGCGCGCTGCGCGATCGCTGTTGCGGAGCTCATCAGCTGTGTTTCATACGGGTCGCCCTCGTCCAGGATCCGCTCGGGCAACGAATGGGCCGTGAACACCACATGCGCCGACGTGCTGCGAACCCTGTCCGCGAGCAGGTCGACGAAGCCTGGCTCCAGGTACCAGCTCTCCACGAAGTCGAGCTTCGCGCGGCCGGCGGTCGCCTGCTCGAGCTGATCGCGGTAGCCGGCAATCGAGAGGCGCGAGTAGTGCGGCGCGAGGACGAGGCCGGCGATCCTGTCCGCGCCGGCGGCGAGCGCCGCCTCGGCGCCGTCTGCGATCCGCGGCGTCCAGTGCTTCATGCCGGTGTAGACGGGCACCCCCAGCTCGGCCTCGAGCGCCGCCCGCGTCCGCTCCGTAATCTCGTTCAGCGGATTGGCGGTTTCGATCCCGAGTCGCCGGTAGCGCTCGGTCAGGTCGGCGAGCCGCTCGGGACTGACGGGCCTGCCGCCGCGAATGTCGGCGTAGTACGCGGGCACGTCGTCGATCCGTTCGGGCGAGCCGTACGCCATCAGGACAACCGCGTCGGTCATCCGTGCACGAGCTCCACCAGCCGGGTGAGGGTGTCCGGGTCGGTGTCGGGCAGTACGCCGTGGCCGAGATTGAAGACGTGGCCGGGCCGGCCGCCGGCGCGGGCGAGGACGTCGCGAGCCGCAGCCTCGATACGCTCCCGGGTACCGAGCAGCACCGCCGGGTCGAGGTTGCCCTGCACGGCGTGCTCGAACCCGACCGCGGCCCAGCCGTCGTCCAGCGGCATCCGCCAGTCCAGCCCGATGCCGTCGCCGCCTGTGACGGCCATCGCCGGCAGCAAGTGCATCGTGCCGGTGCCGAAGTGGATGGTCGGAACGTCGACCGCGGCCAGCACGCGCGCCGAGTACGGGGCCACGAACTCGTCGTAGTCGGCAACCGAAAGGACACCGACCCAGGAGTCGAAGAGCTGAATCACGTCGGCACCCGCAGCGGCCTGTGCGGCGACATATGCGGCGAACCCGTCGGCGAGCCGGTCGAGCAGCGCATGCCACACATCCGGCTCGCGGTACATCAGTTCCTTCACCCTGACGAAGTCACGAGTCGGCTTTCCTTCGACCAGGTAGCCGGCGACCGTGAAAGGCCCGCCGCAGAAGCCGACCAGCGCCTGGTCAGTGCCGAGCTCGCCACGCACGATCCGCACGGCTTCCAGTACCGGCGCGTACGCCTGCTCCGGATCGGGGAGCTTCAGCCGCTCGACATCGGCCGCCGTCGCGACGGGTTCGGCGATGACCGGCCCGACGCCCTCGACCAGCTCGACGTCGATTCCCATGCCCAGGACAGGCGTGACGATGTCGGCGAACAGCACGGCCGCGTCGACGCCGTGCCGGCGCACCGGCTGGAGCGTGACCTCGGCGCAGAGCTCCGGCGTGTTCGCGACCTCGAAGAAGGAGTGGCGCTCGCGCAGCTTGCGATACTCGGGCAGCGACCGCCCCGCCTGCCGCATGAACCAGACCGGCGTACACTCGACCGGCTCTCGCCGCAGCGCCCGGACGAGGAGCGGGTCGGACACGGCCGTACACTAGCCCCGGTGGTGGAGGCGGTTCCCGCACACGCCGTCCCGGCCGGCCCGCTCGGCGTGCGGTGGCTCGCCTATGAGCTAGAGCCCCAGCAGGCGGGCGCGCTCGCCGGGGCGACAGTTCAGCTCGAGAACGCCGGCGCCGAGACCTGGCGGGGCGTCCTGCTCTCGTATCACTGGCTCGACGAGCTCGGCAACGCGATCGACTGGGACGGGCTGCGGACGCCGCTTCCACGGCTCGAGCCTGGCGCACGCACCGAGGTGACCGCCCGCGTCCGGTCGCCGATGCCGCCGGGCCGCTACCGGCTCGCCTTCGACCTCGTGGTCGAGAACCTCTGCTGGCTCTCGGAGGTCGGGAACGACATGCTCCCCGCCTACGTCGACGTCGGCCCACGCGATGCGAGCGGCGCCGTCGCGCACCTTCCCTCCGAGGTCGAGCCCGCCGACGACTGGCACGCGTTCGTGAGGTCCGCGCACGGGGAGGGCTTCGCCGCCGTCGGCGGCGC
Source organism: Actinomycetota bacterium (assembly GCA_046734335.1). Lineage (GTDB taxonomy): Bacteria > Actinomycetota > Thermoleophilia > Gaiellales > Gaiellaceae > DATBLE01. The sequence goes on from JBKPRA010000035.1 coordinate 41,124, forward strand.
GATCGAGAGCCGCGAGCGCGAGCTGCGCCCGTACCGGGCGGGCGGCGGCCGCAACCCGTCGTTCGCGATGCCGCTCGTGTGTCCGTCGCTGCTGCCGCCGCTGGAGCCGAACTGCGAGGTCGCAGGCTTGCCGGCGTGGCGCCCGGAAGGCGATGAACCGTGGATCTACGACGGCCGGATCAGAGCTCGACTGGGGAGATAGCGGCCGGGTTTGCGCCGGTCGATCGGCATTTGGGGCTGGCGGGGGAACCAGGGGTTCCCCGCGCTCTCAGAGCTCGACGGCGATCCGGTCGTCGACGCGCCTGAAGACCCAGGCGCCGACGGCGAGCGCGATCAGGACCTCGACCACCAGATAGACGACGTCCCACACGTTCGGCACGACTCCGTAGAAAAGGGGATCGCGGAGCGCGTACAACGGAGGCGTGAGCGGGTTGACCCAGCGCAGGATCGTCACCACCCAGTCGTAGCGCTGGACGCCTCCGGGCAGGTCCTCGAGCCGATAGAGGATCGGCGTCAGGAAGAACCACGGCAGCAGCACCGCCTGGACGAGATGCTCCACGTCGCGGAAGACGACGTTCGCACACGAGACGATCAGCGCCACGCCGCAGACGAACGCGACGATGCCGGCGGCGACCGGGATCGCGAGCAGGAAGGTGTCCCGCGTCTTGGAGATGACGATCGGGTTCACGACCATCAGGACGAGGAGCATCGCGACGAAGGTGACCAGTTGTGTCGCCACGACGGACAACGGCACCAACTGACGCGGGAACCGCACCTTCTTCACCAGCGCGGCGCTGTCGACCATCGACCGAGCGGCCGTCGTCAGCGAGGCGGAGAAGAAGAGCCAGAGCGCGAGGCCCACGAGCAGGTAGAGCGGGTAGTGCTCGATGTCGGTCGCCTTCCAGAGCAGCGAGAAGACGAGCACGTAGATGCCCATCAGGATCAGCGGGTTCAGCAGCGACCAGACGACCCCGAGTGCCGAGCCCTTGTACCGTGTCTGGAGGTCTCGCCGGAAGAGGTTCCCGAAGAGCTCCCGATAACGATAGAGGTCCGCGTAGACCGTCACGACAACGGAAAAGGCTAGCGGGCGACCTTGCGGGCGTAGAGCGAAACGCCCGAATAGCCGTAGCAGGTCTGCGCGAACCAGGTGGCGGCCGAGCGGCCGACCCCGGGCAACCGCCGCAGCTTCCCGCCGATCCGGCGGTCGCGCAGGTCGTCGTCGCCCTCGGCGTGCTCGACCCGCCGGACGACCAGTCCGGCGCGCGCGAACGCCCACAGGTACGCGTACAGCGTGTGCACGTGCTCGTTGATCCCGAAGCTCTTCTCGTGCTCCTGGTCCTCCACCGACCCGCTCGCCCGCACCGCGCGAGTACCCTCGTTCAGCGCCGCCACTGTTCCGCCGCGGCGCGTGACCCGGGCCATCTCTCGGACCATTCGCCCGAGGTCGAGCGCGTGGTGGAGCGCCGCGACGCAGTAGACGAGGTCGAAGGAGCCGTCCGCGAACGGGAGGTGCTCGCCGTCGGCCTGCACCCGCGCGAACGGCCCGACGCGTGCCTCGTAGAACGCGCCCCGCCCCAGCCCGATGTTCGGGTCGGCGAGGATGTCCGTCGCCACGTACTCCACTCCGAGCGGGACAAGGTGTTGGGCCGCCCAGGCCTTGGCGGCGCCGACCTCCAGGACGCGCGTCCCCGGCCGGACGAACCGCTCGACGAGCAGCGAGAACGAATGCTCGTTCGCCTTCCAGGTCGTGTCCTCCCATTCCAGATCGCGAACGAGATACGGCAGGTGGGCGTCGACCTCATCGTCGGGCTCGTACCACCCTTCCTCCTGTGCCATCGCCGGCCAGCCGGCGATCTCGGCTCGCTTCTCCTCGATGCCCGGCAGCCGGTCGTCGAGCATGCGCGGGATTCCTTCCTCGACGGGAAAGACGGCGCCGCAGCCCGTGCAACGGAGCTTCTCGGAAACCTGCTCGAGCGCGCTCCGGCACACCGGGCAACGCATGACGTCGACTGGAGGGATCACCCTGTGAGTATCTCCCTACCAATGCCTTACAAGGCTCCGTTACCGTGTCCGGCGTGAGTGCCGCTGCAGCAGCGGTCGCCCTGCCCGTGGCCGCGTTCGTGATCTGGTCGCTTCTCCACTCGCCGCTCGCGCGACGACTCGTGGCCCACCCGACGGGTGAGAGGTGGAGCGAGCACGTCACCCCGACCTTCGGCGGCGTCGGCATCTTCCTCGGCCTCGCCGCCGGAATCGCCGCCGCGATCGCGGCCGGCGGCGTGCACGCGCACGAGGAGCTGCTCGGCGTCCTCGGCGGCGCCGCGTTGCTCTTCGCCGTCGGCCTTGTCGACGACGTCTACACGCTGCCGGCCCCGATGAAGCTCGCCGCACAGTTCGGGGCGGCCGCAATCGCGCTCTCCACC
>JBKPRA010000036.1:0-5208 GCA_046734335.1 Actinomycetota bacterium
GATCCGCGGCACCTGAGAGAAACTGCTTAGCGCTGCTTCCTCCCGGACCTGACGCGGTTCGCAGGCTCCCAGTGCGCGGAACCTGGCCGTCAACGCTTGCAGACGCAAGCCCTACTTCGAACGCAACCTCCTAGGGAAGGAGTTCGGCCCCGCTGGAGCGGATTGCGGGTTCAGGGAACCGCTAGCTCCCCGCTTAGCGCGACCGGGCAGGGTCATCGTAGCAACGGCTCCTCGCTAGACTGGGCTTCCTTCGGGGCGCATAGCTCAGCGGGAGAGCGCCCGCTTCACACGCGGGAGGTCGCTGGTTCGATCCCAGCTGCGCCCATTGGCCCGCATGGCGTTTCCGCGGTAGTGGTAACGGATCCGAGACCGCAGCGTTTGCGCGCTTGGTTTCCCGTAAGGAGGCGGCTTCTTAGGCGAGATGCCCGTGTAGAGGAGTGTGAGGTCTTCATGCTTGACGCACTCGACCGTCTCGATCGGAGCTGGGAGCTCGCGGAAGAACCATCCGTAGACCCCCGGGCTTGCAGGCACAGGCGATGGCTTGGAGAGAGCCTCCTCTCTGGACCACACCCGAGCCGGCTTCGTAATGACGCTTCTGACCCTGTCGATTTCGTTCATCTGGAAGCGGACAGCATCTTAGGAAAGACTCTGTCTCGACTTGCCAACCTCCCTCGACAACGGTCGCCGCAGCCCCAGGGCCTTCTCAAGAAGGTCGTTACGCGGTTGCTTGGGCGGAAGCCCTAGGCGCGCGGCCTGGATCAGTGACATGACGGATCGTATGATCTGACACATGAGCCGAAAGCTGCAGCATTGGCGCTGCTTCTGGCGCATCCCGCCCGGGCACAAGTGGGTGCAGGTCTCAGATGCGGGCGTCATCTACCGCCGGTGCGAGAGGTGCGGTTTGAACGAGTCCAGCGGAGGAAGCGGTCCGACTCACACGAGTCAGCCGCAGGATCGCTACCGAACAGGCGGTTGATTCACCGCTTCGGCAGGGATCGTCAGGCCCACGAACTGAGCCCCATCGTCGACGTCCGTGATTGCCTCGAATGGCACGCGGTCGAGTCGGGTCCCCAGGAAGAGGAACCGGCGCCGCACGACGACGAAGTCGGGCCTGTCGGCGTGGTGGCGATAGAGCACATGCTCCACTCGGCCCACGTTGCGACCGTCACAGTCATAGACGTCATACCCCTCAGATTCGGCAAGCCGGGCCGCTAGCTGCCACGTTTCCATCGTGCCGCAGGCATTCCCCGGCCCCTAGCGCCACTAACGGGCCAGGGATGCACAGGGCGGTCGTCGCTCGGCCTGTGCATTGCAGGACTTCCGCCGCCGCCTCGGCAAGTCCAAACGAGCCCACAACACCCGGTTCTCTAGGCCGCCTCCTCGACCTCGTAGACCGCACCGGGTCGCCCGTTGGCCCATCCGCGCAAGATGAACTCGAGTTCTATCCTGTCCTGCGTCGGCGGCTCGCCCGCAACAACCGGGTGACGGCGCCATACCGTAATCGCCTCGCCTTCCCGGCGCGCATCGGCTCCAAGGTGCCGCAGGTAGCCGAACAGTTCTTCGGCGCACACCGGATCACTAACCCGGATGCGGAGGGGCATCGAGGGCACGACTTCATGTTTCCATCGGTTACCCGCAGAAACGCCCGCCGCAGAGCTAGGTTCCTCGAGACGTAAGGGCTGGAAGGTTGCGCAGGCGAGGCATCGAGCCGGGAGGCTCGACCTTGCTGAAGGGAGGCGCGGAGCGCACCCGCCTTCGGAGGTTGCGAGCGGGCGGCAGAAAGAAGATGGTCTGACGATGCTCCGCTCCCGAATCACCTGGATTATCGGCGTCGCGATGGTCGCATTGGTCGCCGTGGCCGGTATCGATGCGCTTCGAGCTCCGAACGATAAGGCGACGGCATCGGCGACCACGGCGGTCACAACAACGCCGTTCTCCCCGACGACCACGGTTGTCACGGATGTCGTCGACCAACCAGCCGAGCGCACCTACTTCGTACTGAATCAGGATCCCGAAGACCTGGTGGATGAAGCCGGCAACCCACTGCCCGCCTGCAGCCAAGACCAGCTCAAGGTCGCCATCCCTCCTGTTGACGACCCGGAGGGCGATGGCTTCGAGGGGACGCTCTTCGTGACTCCCTTCGGAGGAGAGACGGCGCCGCCCGATTGCCGTCAGGCTTACCCCTATTTTCGGGTCGCCCTCAGGGACAGTCGTGGTCAGCAACTGCTCGTTTGGAGCGGGCGGCTTCTCTACGCCGAAGACCCTGTCCCACCCGACCCGACATTCGCCCACTTTGGGCCGGTTCCCTGTCAGTCGTGGGAGGTGTTCCCCGCGTTCGTGACGGTTGGCTACGAGCGATCTCCCGAGGGGCAAGTGTTCCGCCTTGGGGCGCATTGCCAACCACCGCCCGAATCCGGATAGCCGGGGGTGGCGGGCCTGCTAGCCTGGCTCGTACTTCTGTTGGCGAGTTTCCTCGCCTCCGGGCGAGCGTAAGACGCTGAAGGCAGGCCTTTCCGCTCACTTGAAAGCGGCTCGGCCAACGGGGTTCCACGAGGAGGCCTTTATGGCCACGAATGCTTCTGTTCAATCGCCCCATGAGGCGTCTGCCGGGAAGGCAACCGCGCGTCGATTGTGGCTCTGGCCGCTGGCAATTCTGCTCGCCTTTCCTATCGGGGGTTGATCGCCGACCTCGTGATCAACGGAGTCGATTCAATGGGAAACGCGATCGCAAGTGGCCTGATCGCCGGGGCGATCATCGGAGCCGCAGAATGGTTCGTCCTACGCGAGTGGATCTCCTGGGTATGGATCCCGGCTACAGCCCTCGGGATGGCCGTGGGTCTCGCGGCTGGGGCGGCTCTCGTTGATTACGGGATCGAGCGAGGCGACGTTGTCCTATTGGGTGCCGTGACCGGCGTCGGTGTCGGCGTGTTGCAGGCGCTGGTGCTTGCGCGTCATGGGATCCCGGGGGCCTACTGGTGGGCTATCGCAAATCCGCCCGCTTGGGCGCTCGCCTGGCTCGTCACCTCCTATGTGATCTCCGCAAACGTCGAGGAGCAGTTCGCGAACTTCGGTGGGAGCGGCGCGATCGTGTTCGGACTACTCACGTGGTTGCTGCTCGCCGCGCTGTTCCGAGCAACCAACCGCCATGCCAGCAGGACGCCAGCTTCGACCGCTGCGTAACCACGATGGGTAAGCGGGCGACGGCGGGACCGTCGTCCGCTGACCGAGCACGGAGGATCTCCAGTAGAGACGGGTGCTAGCCGTACTGCGCGGCGCGCTATGAGCTGGGAGGCTGGTCTCGACGATCGCAAAAGGCGCCGTCGAGTAATCAGGAGAGGGGTCACGATGAAGGGTCGGAGCTTTCGTACCGAGAGGAACTCAGGGAGGGGGTCGATGGCTGCGCTAACCGACCGGGTTCTCAGCCATAAGCGACTCGTCCTCGGTCTCTGGTTAGTGATCTGGATCGCCGCTATCGCCGCGATTGGGCCGGCGAGCAGCTCTCTTTCGCAGCAGTTCAACATTCCTGGACGCGAGGGCTTCGAGACAAACAAGGAGCTCAGCGAGATCTACGGCGCGGGCGGCGATGTCGCACCGATCGTGCCCGTGGTGAGGCTCTCAGAGGGAAAGACAGTCGATTCGCCTGGCGTGCGCGCAGAGCTTGGTGCGGCCTTGAAGAAGGTACAGGCGGCGCTACCGGAATCGATCAGCGCCTCCTTCGCCTCGACGGGCGACCGGGCGTTCGTCTCCGACGATGGCCGCACGACTTTCGCGCTCGTCTACATCCCATCGAAAGGTGGAGTCGACCCAGGGCAGGAGGAGGCTCGTGCGGCGCAAGCCGCGTTGGCGGATGTCACCGTCGGCGGCTCCGCGGTCGAGGTGACCGGGCTCGACGCGCTGCGCGCCTCCGCCGGGGACAGCGAGGGAAGCGGTACCGGCGTTCTGCTGGGGACGTTGCTGGCGGCGCTGGGCGCGCTCCTCGTCCTCGCCTTCGTGTTCCGTTCCTTCATGGCCCTGGTGCCGCTGTTGATGGCAGTGGTCGCGATCCCGACGACGTTCCTGCTGGTCTGGCCGCTCGCGAGCGTGACCGACGTTTCGGTAATCATCCAGTTCCTGGTCGCCTTGATCGGGCTCGGGATCGCGATCGACTACGCGCTCCTCGTCGTTGTCCGCTGGCGTGAGGAGCGGCAGCGGCCGGACCTCACGAACGAGGCGGCGGTCCGAAACGCGATGCAGCACGCGGGTACAGCCGTCGTCTTCAGCGGCACCACCGTGGCGATCTCGTTGCTCGCGCTGCTCGTGCTGCCGGTGCCGTTCATGCGCAGCATCGGCATCGCAGGGCTGATGATCGCGCTCGTCAGCGTCGCCGTGGCCGTGACGTTGCTACCGGTCGTGCTGGCGACGATCGGGCCCAGGTTCGACTGGCCGCGCAACCGACGCGACGCCCAGGCCAGCCGCGGCTGGTCGGCGTGGGCGCGGCTGATCGTGCGCCACCCCTGGCCTGCGGCGGTGGCCTCGACCGCTGTGCTGCTCGCCCTGGTGGTCGCGGCCGCGAACATCCAGCTCGGAAATCCGCTCGCCGCCTCGCTCTCGAATGAAGGTCCTGCGAGGGCCGGCCTCGAGAACCTGGAGAACTCGGGCATCGGCACCGGCCCGCTCTCCCCGTTCGATGCGCTGGTTCACTCAGGCGAGCCCGGCGATGTGACGCAGGCGCTCGCGCAGGTCGAGGGTGTCTACAGCGCGGCAGCACCCGCCGACTGGCGCCGCGACGGCACGGCAATCGTCGTCGTGATCCCGACCGAGGATGGAAACTCGCCGGCAGGACGCGAGACGCTCGACCGCCTCCGCGCCGCCGCGCAAGCTCTACCGCCCAAGGTGACGATCGGTGGCGAGGCAGCGCAGGGCGCTGACTTCCTCGAGGTCGTCTACGGCAACTTCCCGCTGATGGTGGCCCTGATCTCGATCCTTACGTTCATCCTGCTGGCGCGCGCGTTCCGCTCACTGATCCTGCCGCTGAAGGCCGTCCTCCTGAACCTGCTCTCGGTCGCAGCAGCCTGGGGACTGATCGTCCTCGTCTACCAGAAGGGCTTCGGCTCGGAGGCGATCTGGGGCATCGAGGCGACGCAGGCAATCAACGTCGAGCTGCCCGTCGTCATCTTCGCTTTCCTCTTCGGCATCTCGATGGACTATCAAGTCTTCATCATCAGCCGG
>JBKPRA010000037.1:0-26094 GCA_046734335.1 Actinomycetota bacterium
TCGTGCTCACCGTCTGATGGCGCGGTTCGTCCTCGTTCACGGAGCTTTCGGCGGGGCCTGGTGCTGGCAGCCGGTGATCCACGGGTTGGAGGCGGCCGGCCACACCGTTGACGCACTCGACCTGCCGGGCGGCGGCGACGACACGACGCCGGTCGACGAGATCACGCTCGAGGCCTGCGCCGGCCGGGTGCGAGAGACGCTCGATTCGCGTCCGGAGGACTCGGTGCTGGTCGCGCACAGCATGGGCGGGGTGGTCGCGACGCAGGCTGCCGGCTCCGATCGGACCGGAATCGCGTCGCTGATCTTCGTCGCGGCGTTCATGCCCGCGAACGGCCAGAGCCTGCTCGATCTCACGCGCCTCCCGGAGGGCGCGGACGACATGATCCAGGCGAGCATCGTCGTCGAGGGAGACCCGCCGGTCGCGACGCTGGCGGACGACGCCGCGGCCGCAGCGATCTACAACCGCTGCACGGAGGAGCAGCGCGCGTGGGCGCTCCCGCAGCGGCGTCCCCAGGCGGTGGCGGCGTTCGCTACCCCCGTCAGCGTCGACGACGCAGTGCTTGCCGCGATTCCGCGCTCGTACGTGCTGACGACGCAGGACTGGTCGATCCCGCCTGCGCTCCAGCGCCGCATGATCCGCGAGCATCCGTGCGAGCGCGTGATCGAGCTCGATACCGATCACGCCCCATACCTCTCGGCGACCGATGACCTGGTCGCGGCGCTGATCGAGCTGTCCGGCGAGGGCTAGGCCGAGGCCTGCTCGGTGGGCGGCTCGAGCAACCCGGACTGGTAGGCGAGGACGACCGCCTGAACACGGTCGCGGAGGCCGAGCTTCTGGAGGATGTGGGTGACGTGCGTCTTGACGGTTGTCTCGCCGATGTAGAGCTCTTGGCCGATCTCGACGTTCGAGAGGCCGCGCGCCATCAGGCGGAAGACGTCCCGCTCGCGCTCGCTGAGCTCGTCGAGCTCCTTCGGCGGCGCGGCAGTGCGAACGCGGGTGAATGCCTGGATCACGCGCCTCGTGATCGTCGGCGAGAGCAGCGCGTCACCGGCGGCGACCGTGCGTATGGCTGCGAGCAGCTGCTCCGGCGAGTCGTCCTTCAGGACGAAACCACTGGCACCGGCCCGCAGCGCCTCGAAGACGTACTCGTCGAGGTCGAACGTCGTCAGGACGAGGATCCGGGCGGCCGGATCGGCCGCGAGGATGCGGCGGGACGCCTCCAGTCCGTCGAGCTCGGGCATCCGGATGTCCATGAGGATGATTCCCGGGTCGAAACGGGCCGCCTTGTCGACCGCCTCGAGCCCGTTGCTCGCCTCGGCGACGACCTCGATGTCCTCCTCGCCGCCGAGCAGCATCCGAAAGCCGGCGCGCACCATCGACTGGTCGTCGGCGACGAGGACTCGGATCATCACGGCGCCTCGTCGACGATCGGCAGCCGGGTGCTGAGCACGAAGCCGCCCTCGACTGCCTTGCCTGCGGACATCCTGCCGCCGTAGATCTTGACGCGTTCGCGTACCCCGACGAGGCCGTGTCCGAGACCGTCGTTCGTCCCGCCACCCTCGCCGTTGTCCCGAACTTCGATCTCGATCCCGTCAGGCCGATAGCGGAGCGTCACGTCGGCGTCGCTGGCGCGAGCGTGCTTGAGCGCGTTCGTCAGGCCTTCCTGGACAATGCGATAGGCGGAGAGGTCGATCCCGCGCGGAAGCGGATAGGGGTCGCCGTCGACATGCAGCTTGGCCGGCAGGCCGGCACGGCCGACCTCGGCGAGGAGTGTGTTGAGACCGTCGAGGCCGGGCTGGGGCATGAACTCGACCTCGTCGCCCTCGCGTCGCATGGCGCCGAGGAGGCGGCGCATCTCGGCCAGTGCCGTTCGGCCGGCCCGCTCGACGCTCCGGAGTGCATCGCGGTCGGCGGCGAGCGAGTCGGGAAGCTTGTGCCTGACCGCGCCGACCTGGAGAACCATCACGCTGACTGCGTGGGCGACGACGTCGTGGAGCTCACGGGCGATCCGCGCGCGCTCCTCGGCCACTGCGATGCGCGCGGCGGTCTCGCGCTCGCCCTCTGCCCGGATCGCGCGCGCCTCGGCCGTCTCGGCCTGCTCCTCGCGCGCCCGCAATGCGAACCCCGCGACCCAGGCCGCCGCGAACCGAAGGGTGACGAAGATGTACGCGCTGAGCGTCCAGGAGCCGGGAATGTTGTAGAGCACGATGATCATCGAGCCGACGGCGAGGGCGAGGCCGGCGAATGCCTTCCTGCGGTCGCGCAGGTTTCCGAGGAGGAGTGCCGCTCCCAGTCCGATGACCTGGAAGCTGTCGGGGTACACGACCACCCGGCCGTCGGCGAACGTAAGCGCCGCGGCGAGGACCCAGTAGGAGGCCGGGGCGGCGAACGGAAAACGCCGGCGCGCAAAGAGGGGTGCCGCGAGCAGGCACAGCGCGGGGATCTGGAACCAGAGCGTCGAGGTCGGCGCGCCCGGCGACCCGTTCTCCACGATCAGCTGGACGATTCCGGCGATCAGCATGGCGGCGATCAGCAGCTCCCACCAGTACTCCTTCGCGACATTTCCGACCCGGTTCATGAGTTGAAAGTACTGCACGTTCTGGTTTGTCGCCTCCTACCTGAGTAGGAGTCGAAATCGTCGGCAGGTACCGGCTCGAATCCGACTTGGGGACGGCGACGGGAGGGCTGCCGGGTCCTAGCGTGCGGGGCGTCATCGAGAAAAGGAGAAGGAGATGTCCCGCACGACGCCCAATCGCAATCTCGCAGCACGGATGGGCCGCTGGAGCGCTTCCCACTGGAAGACCGCGACGTTCGGCTGGTTGGCCCTCGTCGTCGTCGCCTTCGGCATCGGCGGCATGATCGGCACGAAGAACCCCAACCCGAACACGTCCGGTCCGGGCGAGTCGGGGCGGATGGACCGCATCCTCGACGCCGGCTTCAAGCCCCGCGCCGCCGAGAGCGTGTTCATCCAGAGCACGAAGGTGAAGGCCGGGACACCCGAGTTCGACGCGGTGGTGCAGGACGCCGCCGCGCGCATCTCCAGGGTGCCGGTCGTGCAGAGCATCGAGTCGCCGAAGGTCTCGAAGGACGGGCACGCGGTGCTCGTCGACTTCAAGATCGCCGGGCCCAAGGACAAGTCGCCGGACAAGATCAAGCCGGTCACCGACGCCGTCGCGGCCGCCCAGGCGGCCCACCCCGGCTTCTTCATCGGCGAGATGGGCGACGCCAGCGCCCAGAAGGCGGTCATGGACCAGTACGGCAAGGATCTCGGCAAGGCCGGGATGCTCTCCCTGCCGATCACGCTCCTGATCCTGCTGGTCACGTTCGGGGCGCTCGTCGCCGCGGGGATCCCGCTGCTGCTCGCGCTCACGGCCGTCTTCGCCACGTTCGGGCTCGTCGCACTCCCGAGCCACATCCTCCCGATGCCGAACGAGGTGCCCGCGCTCGTGCTCCTGATCGGGCTGGCGGTCGGCGTCGACTACACGATGTTCTACCTCCGCCGCGAGCGTGAGGAACGCGCGAAGGGCCGAAGCGAGCGGGCCGCGCTCGAGGCGGCGGCCGCCACCTCCGGCCGGTCGGTGCTGATCTCCGGCCTGACCGTGATGGTCGCCATGGCGGGCATGCTCGTCAGCGGCGACAAGACGTTCGCCGCGTTCGGCATCGCAACGATGATGGTCGTCGCGGTGGCGATGCTCGGGTCGCTGACCGTCCTGCCGGCGCTGCTCTCGCGGCTCGGCGACGGCGTCGACCGCGGCCGCTTCCGGCGGCGACGGCCGAACAGCGGCCAGGGCCGCATGTGGGGCTGGATCGTCGACCGTGTCCTGAAGCGGCCGGCGCTGTCCGCGGCGATCGCCGGCGGGCTGCTCCTGCTCCTCGCGCTGCCCGCGTTCCAGATGCGGATGGCCGAGGCGTCGCCGGACACGTACCCGGCGCACCTCGACGTGATCAAGACCTACAAGCGCATGCAGGTGGCGTTCCCGGGCACGGCGCTGCCCGCAAGCCTGATCGTCAAGGCGCCGAACATCGACGCCCCGGCCGTGAAGGCGGCGATCGCGAAGCTCGAGCAGCGGGCGCTCGCGAGCGGCCGCATGCACGAGCCCATCACCATGGACGTCAACTCGGCCCGCACGGTCGCGAACATCACGATCCCGATCGACGGCAACGGCACGAACAAGGCATCGAACGAGTCGCTGAAGCTCCTGCGCACGACGCTGATCCCGCAGACGGTCAGTCGGGTGCCGAACGTCGAGGCCGGCGTCACCGGGCTGACCGCTCAGTGGAAGGACTCCAGTGACGAGATCCGCTCGGCACTGCCCCTCGTCGTCGCCTTCGTGCTCGTCTTCGCCTTCGGGCTGATGCTGGTCGCGTTCCGCTCGATCGTGGTCGCGGCCAAGGCGATCATCCTCAACTGCCTGTCGGTCGCCGCGGCGTACGGCATCCTGGTGCTCGTCTTCCAGCACGGCGTCGGCCAGGGTCTGCTCGGGTTCCAGTCGACCGGCGGCGTCTCGGCGGTCATCCCGCTGCTGCTGTTCGTGATCCTCTTCGGCCTCTCGATGGACTACCACGTGTTCATCGTCAGCCGGATCCGCGAGCGGTTCCAGAAGGGCGCCACGATGGACGAGTCGATCAGCGAGGGCATCCGCTCGACGGCGGGCGTGGTCACCAGCGCGGCGATCGTGATGGTCTGCGTCTTCGGAGTCTTCTCAACCCTCTCGCTGGTGTTCTTCAAGCAGTTCGGCGTCGGGCTCGCGTCGGCGATCCTGATCGACGCGACGATCGTCCGCGGCGTCCTGCTGCCGGCGTCGATGAAGCTGCTCGGCGAGCGGAACTGGTACCTGCCGTCGTGGCTCGAGTGGCTGCCCCATTTCGACCACGGCGAGCTGGAGATCGTGGACGAGCCCGAGGCCGCACCTGCACCGCCGAAGCAGCCCCGGACAAAGCGGGCGATCGGCGCGGCCAAGATCACCGGGCTGCTGATCATCGCACTCCTGGCGATCGGGCTCGCCTACGTGAAGATCGCCTCCGGCGGAGACAAGGTGACCGTCCCCGCCGGGGCGAAGGCAGGCCAGCTGACCCTGCATCCGTGCCAGTACGGCACGGAGCAGGGCAGCTACGCAGCCGACTGCGGCAACCTCGTCGTCCCCGAGAACCGGGCCAAGCCCGGTTCTCGGCTGATCGCTCTCCCGGTCACTCGCATCAAGGCGCTCTCCGCCCAACCCGGCGCGCCGATCTTCCGGCTCGAAGGCGGCCCGGGCATCACCAACATGCACTTCTCGAAGGCGAGCCGGATCGCCGGCAACCACGACGTCGTCCTCGTCGGCTACCGGGGCGTCGACGGCTCCGAGCAACTGCAGTGCCCCGAGGTCGTCTCGGCCCTGAAGCGGTCGACCGACCTGCTCGGCCAGAAGTCGTTCCGCACGTACGCCGACGGCTTCCGCTCGTGCGCCGCGCGCCTCCGGGCGGACGGCGTCGACATCGCCGGCTACTCCATTCCCGCGCTGGTCGACGATCTCGAGGCCGCCCGCAAGGCGCTCGGCTACGGCCCGATCGACCTGATCAGCGAGAGCGCGGGCACCCGCACCGCGATGATCTACGCATGGCGCTACCCGAAGAGCATCCACCGCTCGGTCATGATCGGCGTCAATCCGCCCGGGAACTTCCTCTGGGATCCCAAGGCGACCGACGCGCAGATCCGGCTCTACTCGCGGCTGTGCGCGAAGGACTCGTACTGCAGCACGCGCACCGACGATCTCGCGGCCTCGATGCACACGGCGGCGACGAGCATGCCCGACCGTTTCTGGGGCCTCCCGTTCGACCGGCACGCCGCGCAGATCGCCATGTTCTACGGGCTGATGGAGTCGACCTCGGTCGCGGATCCCCTGTCCGCGCCGATCACGCTGAACACGCTGATCTCCACCGCGAAGGGCGACGCCAGCGGCGCCTGGTTCCTGTCGCTGATGGCACGGATGGCGTTCCCCGAGGCCTTCAACTGGGGCGAGCTCGCCGCGATGAGCCGTGTCGACACCCTCGCCGCCAAGCGGTACTTCGGGAAGGGGCCGGACCGGAGCGCCTCGATCCTCGGCAACCCCGCGACGGAGTTCCTCTACGCGGGCGGCGGGCTGATCGACGCCTGGCCCGCCCAGCCGGACGAGAACGAGTACGCGACCGTCCGCAACTCGAACGTCGAGACCCTGCTGGTCGGCGGGACGGTCGACTTCGCGACGCCGCCCGTCAAGGCGAGGACGCAGCTGCTGCCGCATCTCAGGAACGGCCACCAGGTCGTGATCTCCGGGCTCGGTCACACCACCTCGTTCTGGGGTTACGAGCCCGAGGCGCAGCAGCACATGCTGAACACGTTCTTCGACACGGGGAAGGTGGACAGCTCGCGGTACACGCCCGCGAAGGTCGACTTCACGCCGGAGGTGACGCACACGGCGCTCGGCAAGGGCTTCGCCGCGACGATGGTGGCGCTGCCGCTGATCGTCGTTCTTTCGCTGCTCGTGATGTGGCGCCGCTCACGGAAGCGTGGCCGCTTCGGGCGCACGGCGAGCTTCCTGCTCCGCTCGGTGTTCACGCTCGTGCTGGGCCTCGGCGGCTGGTTCGCCGGCGTGGTCGTTGCTCTGGTGGCGTTCCCGTCGCTGGCGCTCGACGATCAGCTCCTCGCTGTCGTTTCGATCGGCGTACCGATCGGCCTGGGCGTCTACCTCGCCTGGGTCGACCGCAGCCGGTCCCGGAGGTTCGGCCTGACCGGTTCGCTTGCCGGCGCGCTCACGGGCGCCTGGCTCGGCTACCACGCCGGCACTGGGCTCCTCGCCGTAATCACGACGATCGTCGGAGCCGCTCTCGGGGCCAACCTCGTGCTGATCGTGCGCGACGTCGTGCGCCGGCCGACCGTCGAGCTCGCAGACGCGCCGCAGCAGGTGCTCACCGCCGCCTAATCGTGGTCGCGAGGTCTTTTACGGCCTCGCGACCGCGAGACTGAACGAGCCCGAACCACGCAGGCGTTTCACCTGCACCTGGAGTGTCCGCTGACCGCACACGCTCGTTTCGACCGCCTTCACCCGGGCGGAGGCGGAACCGGCCGACGAGCCGAGTTCCTTGCCGGTCGCGGGATCGACGACGCGAAGCGTGAACTGTGTTTTCGCCGGAGAGGTCAGCTTGACCCGGAAGTTCCCGTCGAGCGGTGTTGCGATCCGGAAGCCGCGTCCGGTCGCCCTCGAGGTGAACGCGGAGGCAAGCGTGCTCGTCGTCAGGCCGTGCCACGGGCTGGTCACGTCCTGCGCGACCGCGTCCAGCGTCGCCTGGTCGGGGTAGAACCGCTTGTCGACGACCCCCCAGAACGTCTCCGGAAGACCCAGCCGGCGCTCGTTCAGCAACCGGTAGTCCTCAGCGAACGCCTCGCCCGGGTTCAGCGTGTACCGAGCACCCTCGTCACCGGGAGCGAGCTCGCCCGAGGCCGTGCGACTGCAGACACCGACGACCGTCGCCCAGCGCTTCGGCCCAAAGTCGACCGCCTGCCACGGCGTGTTGTCGCTCGACTGCGCGACGTGGTGCCCGTACTCGTGCGTCAACACCGCACGCGCCGTGATTTCGGGCAGGTCGCTTGCCATGGCAATCAGGCGGTTGTTCGCGTAGCAGCCAAGCGCACCGCCACCACAGATCTGCTGCACGCGATCGAGAGAAGCGACATAGACCTGGATCGTGGCGATCTCCGGGCCGTGGACGAGGCTCGTGAGCATGTCGGCCCAGCGTTGCGCGATCGAGGGATCGGCGGCGACGAGCTCGTTCTCCACGTAGATCGTGACCTGCTCCCCGTCAGAGGCCGTAACCGCGCCTCCGGTGAAACCGGACGGTGCCTGGGCAAGCCGAGCGGCCACCGCGGCCGAGGCATCGCGCGTGCCGTAGGCATAGGTCCTCGCGGCCTGCTGCGGCGCGGCAACGCCCGTGTCGGCTCCGACGAGGAGCATTCCGACCGCGACGACGACAGCAGCTGGCCAGCGCACCCGCGGATTGGATCACCGGATCCTGAGAGTCAGCTGAATGCCGGGTAAGGAGCGACGTCGACCAGCCGCCGCCGGGCACAGCGCCGTAGGATCGGGTGGTGACGGATTCGTTCGACGTGGTCGTGATCGGCTCCGGCAGCGGCGGTGCCGTCGTCGCCCGGCGCCTGGTCGACGCGGGCGCGAGCGTGTGCGTGATCGAGGCCGGTGGGGTGGACGAGAACCCTGCGATCCACGACCCCGGCCGGCTGTGGGAGCTCTGGGGTTGTGCGGACGACTGGGCGTACACGACGATTCCGCAGCCCGGATGCAACGGCCGGCAGCTGGACATCCCGCGCGGGAAAGTTCTCGGCGGGTCGAGTTGCCTGAACGGGATGATCTACATCCGCGGCCACCGGAGCGACTACGACGCCTGGGCCGCCGCCGGCTGCCAGGGCTGGGGCTACGAGGACGTGCTGCCGCTGTTCAAGCGCTCCGAGGACTTCAGCCGCGGCGAGTCCGAGTACCACGGCTCCGGCGGGCCGCTGCGGGTGAACGCCGACTACGAGCCGCACCCGCTCCATGCCGCTGCGGTCGCGGCGGCGGAGGAGGTTGGCAGTCCCTTCAACGACGACCACAACGGCCCCAGCCAGGACGGCGTCGGCTACTGCCAGCTCACGGTCAAGGACAACGTGCGCCAGAGTCAGACGGTGGCGTTCCTGCGTCCGGTGCTGGACGCGCCGAACCTCACTGTGCTGACCGGCACGCGCGCACGGAGGCTCGTCCTCGACGGTGGCGTCTGCGTCGGCGTCGATCTCGGCGGGCAGGAGGTGCGTGCCGAGCAGGAGGTCGTCCTCTGCGCCGGGGCGATCGAGTCGCCGAAGCTGCTGATGCTCTCCGGCATCGGCCCGGCCGCCGAGCTGGCCCGGATCGGCATCGAGGTCGGCGTCGACCTCCCCGGGGTCGGCGAGAACCTGCACGACCACCTGCTCTCGCCGCTGATCTGCTCGTCGTCACGTCCGATGCCGCCCGTCGTCCCCGGCACGACGCCGCTGCACTCCCACCTGTTCGCGCGCAGCAGAGCCGAGCTGCCGGCACCGGACACTCAGCCGCTCGTCTTCCATGTGCCCGCCTACCTGCCCGGGATGGAGGGGCCGCCCGACGGGTTCACGCTGATGGCCGGAATGATCCGCCCGAAGAGCCGTGGCCGGGTGACCCTTGCCTCCGCCGACGCGGACGACCCGCCGCTGGTCGACCCCGCCTATTTGGCCGAGGAGGCCGACATTCGTGCGCTGGCGTGGTCACTCGAGCAGGCCCGGGAGATCTCCCGGGCCGATGCGCTGTCCGATTGGCTCGGCGAGGAGCTCTATCCCGGCCCCGCCGTGAGCTCGCGCGAGGACGTGCGGCGTTACGTCCGCGACACGGCGATCACGTACCACCATCACGTCGGAACCTGCCGGATGGGCGTCGACGAGCGGGCCGTGGTCGACCCGCAGCTGCGCGTGCAGGGTGTCGAGCGGCTGCGCGTCGCAGACGCCTCGGTCATGCCGACGGTCACCGGCGGCAACACGCACGCGCCGACGACGATGATCGGCGAGCGCGCGGCGGATCTGGTTCTCGGCCGGAACTAGTTGCCGGCCGCCGCCGCGACCGACCGGCGGGCGCGCCGCGAGCGTCTAGACGGTTGCCTTCTGCCGCCAGGAGCCCTCGGCGTAGGACGTCCGGGCGACCTCCGAATACGGGACCGGGCTGACCGTCGCCCGGATCTCGACCTGGCGGTGCCGCTCGACCACCGGCTTCGCCGAACCCCCTGCCTCCTCGCCCCAGACGAGGACGACTTCGGTGCCGACCTCGACGTCAGAGTTGACGACGCCGAGTGAGAGCATCGAGCGCTCGTTGTAGCTGTAGCCGGAGAAGGTCGAGACGCCGATCCGCTCCCCGTCGAGCAGGAGCTTGTCGTTCGGCCAGGTCGAGTAGTTCGAGAGTGGGAGGTCGATGTACTTGGCCGGGTCGTCCTTCTCGAACAGCGTCTGCATCGCCGCGGCGACGTCCTCGCCGTTCCAGGCCAGCGTCACCTTGCGCCTTGGGCCTTCCTCGTCCATCGCCTCCAGTGCCTCGCGGCCGACGAAGTCGTGGTCGAACTTGACGAAGCCCCAGTACCCGAGATCGTGCGGGGTGAGGTAGTAGTCGGAGATGTCGTCCGAGTAGAAGCTGCCGCCGAGCGAGCCGGTCGCCTCGTAGCCGTTCCCCGGCAGCCACTCGCGATACGCCTTCATCTCGTCGCCCGTGAACACGGCCGGCAGCGGGCACGGGATCCAGCCGGACTCGAGCGTGTTCGTGGCGTAGACCCGCGAGCCCACCTGCTTCAGGCCGAACTCCTCACCCGCCTCGACGATCGCCGCACGGACGTCCTCCGCCTCCTCCCACGGCCCGAACAGCTCGCGGCCCGGAACGCCGGACATGCCGTGGTGCAGCGCACGCACCGTGTGGCCGGCGATGGTGATCTCGTTCATGTTGAAGAACTTGATCTCGGGCAGCGGCCCGCCGACCGTCTTCTCGAGCACCTGCATGGCGTTCGGCCCCTGCACCTGGAAGCGGTAGAGCTTCCGCCTGCCGGTCGGGTTGACGGCGGTGCGCTCGTCGCGGTCGAAGGTGACGTCGTAGTCGCCCGTCTCGCCGTGGTACTGCACCCAGTTGTGCGCCGACGGACGGCCGACGAGCGAGAGCCTGTTCTCGGCGAGGTAGAAGAGGATCGCGTCGCCGATCACGTAGCCGTCCGGGTTGCAGCAGACGAACTGCTTCGCCTTGTTCACCGCGAAGTTCTCGAACGAGTTCACGCCGAGATCGGAGAGCAGGCGGATCGCGTCGGGGCCCTCGATGTAGAGGTCGGTCATGTGATGGCTCTGGTCGAACAGCGCGGCGGTCTCGCGCCACGCGATCTGTTCGTCGCGCCAGTTGGTGAACTCGGCGGCGACCGCCGGATAGACGTACGGGCCGATCTGCGAGTTGCGCGCCAGCGCGACGGCGCTGCCGGCCGCCTGGAGCTTGTCTTCGAGGTTCGTGGGAGCCATCTCGGTGACCTCCTTCTTCGGTTCGGAAATCCTATGCGAGCCCGGGTGCTTTTCCGTGTGCCACTCCCAGGTGTCGCGTAGGCGGTTGAAGGTGTAGAAGTGGAAGCCGGCGATCTCCTCGCTCGACGACAGGGCGTCGTACAGCTTGTCGGCGGAGCGGCCGGAGAGACGCAGGAGACTGCGGAGGCCGCGCTGCTTGCGCAGGAACGAGAGCGACGGCCCGACACCGACCCGCAGCGAGATCTCGAGCAGCTTGGTCGGATCCACGATCCCCGGCACGCCCGCGAGCACCGGCAGATCGATACCCGTCGCCCGGATACCGGTGATCCAGCGCAGCACGGCCTCCGGGTCGAAACAGAGCTGGGTGGTGACGTAGTCGGCCAGCGGCGCCTTCTGCGTGAGGGCTTCGGCGAGCTCGGTGTCGTCGATGAGCGGATGGCCCTCGGGATAGCCGCCGATCCCGATCGTGACCGGGCGATGCGGGTGCTCGTGGATGATCGGGAGCAGCTCCACCGACGAGGGATACGGGCCGAGCGGGGGAGTTGCGTCGCCCCCGATCACGAAGGCATCGTCGATGCCGTTCTCCTGCATACGGGCGAGCAGATCGTCCAGGTGATCCGACCCGCGCACCATGCGCGCGGCGAGGTGGAGCGTGACGGAGTGTCCGAGGGCGCGCAGCCGCGTCGCCGTCGCGATCGACTCGTCGAGTCCGTGCTTCGGCGAGCAGGTCACCGTCAGGCGGACGCGCTCGGGCAGCTCGGCGGCCTCGGCCTCGCCCTTTCCGAACGGGAGGATCTCGAAGTGGACCGGGTCGATCATCGCTCTCCTTCGACGTCGGGGGTGCCGTACGTGTGGAAGCTCTCGATCGTCTGCACGCCCCAGAACTGGCCGCGGGCGCGCTCCTCGGCGGTCCAGGTGATCGGCTCGTGATCGGGGTCGTAGACGAAGTAGCCGCCGGTCGTGACCTCGACCCGGTTGCCGCCGGGCTCGAAGCCGTAGAGGAAGAAGCCCTGGGCGACGCCGTGCTTCGACGGAGCGGCCTCGATCGGGACGTCGTTGTCGACGAAGAGGTCGGCCGCGCGCAGGCACTCCTCGCGCGTGTCGACCCAGAAGGCGAGGTGGTGCAGCCGGCCGCGGGCGCCGTGGTGGT
The DNA here is from genome assembly GCA_046734335.1 of Actinomycetota bacterium. GTDB lineage: Bacteria > Actinomycetota > Thermoleophilia > Gaiellales > Gaiellaceae > DATBLE01. The sequence continues at coordinate 12,202 of JBKPRA010000037.1, forward strand.
CGGCGACGTAGATCAACTCGTGGGCGGCGATCGACAGGCTCATCCAGGCGCCGGTCTCGGTGCCGTCGTCCAGCTCGATCCGCTCGTACAGCCGGTAGCCCAGCAGGTCCTGGCAGAACTCACGGCTCGCGCGGACGTCGGCTGCGAGGACGTTCACGTGGTCGAGCCGCTTGACGGCGGCGCCGCGGCCGACGTACCGCTGCGGCTGGTTGCGCCACGACGGCTTCAGATGCTCCGGCGCGACGTAGCGCTCGGCGTCGTAATAGAGCTCGAAGACGTGGCCGTCTGGATCCTCGAAGCGATAGGCCTTGCCGTGGCCGACGTCGCCGTCGATCCAGCCCCGGCCGAGGCCCGTCTGCTCGATCGCGGCGACGCGACGGTCGAGGGCCTCCGGGCTCCAGGCCCGCAGTGCGATGTGGCCGAGACCACCCTGCGGCGACTCGGTCAGCTTCAGGCTGTAACGGAGGTAGTCGCCCCAGCCGCGCAGATAGACCGACTGGCCCTCGCGTGCCTCCTCCTCCATGCCGAGCACGTCGACGAAGAAGCGCAGGCTCTCGTCGGGTTTCGGCGTGAGCAGCTCGGCGTGGCCGATACGGGCGACGTCGTGGATCAACCCTCGACCAGCTTCCGCAGGCCGTCGAGGTCGTACGAGAGCGCCCCCTCTTGGAGCTTCGCCCGCTTCGTGGCCTCTTTCTCCTCGCGCTCGCGGGCGGCGGCCAGCACCTCGTCCACCCGCTCGGCCTCGACGACCGCGACGCCGTCCGCGTCGAGGACGACGAGGTCGCCCTGGCGGATCGTCGCGCCGCCGACGACCACCGGCTCGCCGATCGTGCCGGGCGCCTTCTTGTCGGCCCCGGCGATCCGAACCCAGCGCGCCCACACGGGCAGCTCGAGCTCGCGCAGCTCCTCGACGTCGCGCACGGCGGCGTCCACGAGCACGGCGGCGACGCCGCGACCCTTCATCTGCGTGCCGAGCAACTCGCCGACGAGCGCCACCGGCCGCGGTTCCGGCATCGTGAGCACGAGCACCTCGCCCGGCTTCGCCTCGGCGACCGCTGCATGCACCATCAGGTTGTCGTCCTGTCCGCAGCGCACTGTCCGGGCCGGACCGTGGGCGGCGGAACCCGGGATCACCTGCACGAGATCGAGGTCGACGACCTGCGATCGGGCGGCCGCCTCGTGCACCGTTGCCGAAGCGAGGGTCAAAGCGCGTCGACCACCTGCGGCGTCACCCGCTGGAACGCCTCGGCGAACTCGACCGCGTTGTTTCCGGACGAGCGGCGCGCATGGTTGCCGCGCCGCGCCGCGAGCTCCTCGTAGTAGGTGTGCAGGTGCGACTGGGCACCCATCTCGGCCATCGCCGCCCGCTTCTGCTCGATCACCGCCGTGATGTCGACGAAGACGGTCGGCGTGAAGTTGCAGAGCTCGGGCTGGTGCGGCTCGAAGAGCAGGAGCTCCGGCGGTTGGAACGGGTCGCCGAAGGCGCTCGCGGTCCCGGCGCCGGCGGCGAGCGCACGCGCCTTCTCGACGGCAAAGAACGCCTCCGCGTGGTCGGGGTTGAACGGGTCGCGGTCGGTGTGCGTGAGCAGCACGTCCGGGGTGAACTCGCGGATCCTTGCGGCGATCGCGCTCAACCCGTCCCGGTCGACGATCAGCGGGTAGTCGCCGAGGTCGAGGCTCTCGAAGGTCCCGCCGAGGTGGGCTGCCGCGCGCTCGGCCTCACCGCGCCGGGCCTCCTTGACGCGCTCGACGGTCATACCCTCTTCCTTCCAGAGCTCGCCCGACTCCCCACGCTCGCCGTAGGAGAGGGCGAGCACCTGGGCGACGCCGCCCGCGGACGTCGTCACCGCGATCGCGCCGCCGGCGCGCCAGACGAAGTCGGCCGAATGCGCGCCGATGACAAGCAGCCTGCGGCTCACTCAACCAGCCTCCGCGACCCCTCGACCACCATCGTCCGGATCTCGTCGTCGGAGAACCCAGCCTCGAGCAGCTCGTCCGCCCAGATCGCGAGCCCGTCCTCGACCGGCGGGTAGTCGGGGTTCCCGCAGTCGCTCGAGAAGAAATTGCGCTCGACCCCGACCGCGCGGACCCCCTCGAAGACGTGCTCGTAGGTGGTCTTGCCGCTGTACGGCGTGGTCAGGCAGCGCTCGATCAGGCAGCCCTTCTCGGCCAGCGCGACCTGATCCTCGATCGAGAAGTTCTGGCAGGTGAACTCCGGGTGGGTGATCACGACCGTCTGCACGCCGGCCGCGAACGCTCCGTCGGCGACCGCGAAGGTGTCGTTACGCCCCAGGTGAGCGGTAGCGAGGATCATTCCGTGGCGCGCGATCGTCTCGAGCACGAGGCGCGTCTCCGGGAGGAGTCCGCCCGTGTCGTCGGTGACCTCGACCGCCTCGACCGAGAAGCCGAGTTCACGCAGCTCGTGCTGGAGCTTCGCCCACTGAGGCACCTTGTCCCCCGGCTTCGGCTCGGTCCGTCCGGCCGTCTCCGCGGGTGAGTCGACAGTCGGCATCCAGACGATGCGCGCGCCCTCGCGGGCGGCGATCTCGACCGCGAGGGGGTTCATCCCGCCGATCGCCCAGTTCAGCGTGATCGTCCCGATCGCCCGCACGCCGGGCACGGCGGCGGAGACGATCCGAGCCCGCTCGGCGGTCGACGTGTAGTGCGACTTCAGGCCGAAGCCTGCGAGCCCGACCTCGGCGCAGCGATGGGCGAGCGCGACGTCGTCGATCCGCCGCTCGGGGACGTCGGGAGCGACGTGGACGTGCAGGTCGTACCCCCCGCGGACGAGCGCACGCGCCCGGTCGGTCGGCTCCGGGGCCATGCCGCAACTGTATTGGCGCCGTCCCGACGATTGTTGACGATGAGCGTAGAGTGGGCGAGGATCGAACGGCCCGTGGCCGACCGAGGATCGTTCCCGAATCCGTACGAGATCGAGACGCCCCCCGGCTGCGAGGGCTGGGAGGAGATGTACCCGTACTACGCGCTCTTCGACGAACGTCGCCGCGAGGCCGACGAGCAGCGCTTCTGGTTCTGGAACTCGATGCACTTCCCGCTGCCGATGCCCGCGTTCGACGTGTTCTGCATCGACTCGCCGTACGACGGGATCGGCTCGTGGCAGAACCGCGTCTTCGCTGTTCCGCCGGCGATGGGCATCGACTACCGCTGCGTCAACGGCTACATCTACATCTCCGGCAACGCGGTCACCGACCCCGAGAAGATCGCCGAGCGCGCCGGGTATTTCCAGGAGCGCGCCGGCTACTACTTCCAGAACTGGAACGACCTCTACGCCAAGTGGCGGGTGAAAGTCGACGCGATGATCCGCGAGCTGACCGAGCTAGAGGTTCCCGATCTTCCCGAGTACGAGCCTCGCGAGGTCGTCTTCGAGAACGACCGCAACCTGCGTTTCTACGACGTGCTCGACGCGTACAGCCGCACGCTGCGGCTCGGCGACCTGATGTGGCAGCACCACAGCGAGTTCCTGCTGCTCGGCTACGGGGCGTACATGACCTTCAGCGAGTTCTGCAAGGGACACCTGCCGGACATCCCCGATCAGCACATCGCGCAGATGGTCGCCGGCATCGACGTGATTCTCTGGAAGCCCGACGCCGAGCTGCGCCGGCTGGCACGCCTTGCGATCGACACCGGCGTCGACGGCGCCTTCGCCGAGGGCCGCGGGCCGGAGGAGATCGACGCGGAGCTGGCCGGAAGTGAGCCGGGCCGCGCGTGGCTGGCTGAGCTGGAGGAGGTCAAGGACCCCTGGTTCAACATGGCCACCGGCGACGGCCTCTACCACTACTACGGCAGCTGGCTGGACGACCCGTCGATCCCGTACGCGTCGCTGATCGGCCACATCGCCGCACTGAAGGCCGGCGAGGACATCGAACGCCCGACCGAGCAGCTCGCGCGCGAGCGCGACCGGCTGGCCGAGGAGTACGGCTCGCTGCTCGAGGAGGACGCGCGCAAAGGCTTCGACGAGCTGCTCACGCTCTCCCGCACGGTGTTCCCCTACGTCGAGGAGCACAAGTTCTTCTGCGATTACTGGTTCCTGACCCGCTGGTGGAACAAGATCCGCGAGTTCGGGGCTCTGCTCACACAGCACGGCTTCCTCGAAGAGGCAGAAGATGTCTTCCAGCTGTCGCGCCACGAGGTCAACGGTGCGCTCGACGAGCTGGTGCTGACGTGGTCGACCGGCGGCGAGCCGATCGGACCGAAGCACTGGCCGCCGATCGTCGCCCGGCGCAAGGAGATCCTCGAGCGGCTGGCCGACTGGACGCCCCCGCCGGCGCTCGGAGCGGTGCCGGAGGCCGTGACCGACCCGGCGCTCGTGATGCTCTGGGGCGTGACCACCGAGAGGGTGCAGGAGTGGGCACGGAGTGCGGAGAGCGACGGCGGGCTGACAGGGACGGCGGCGTCCCCCGGGGTGGCCGAGGGGCCGGCGCGTGTGGTCAGGACCGTCAACGAGATCTCCGACGTCCGCGACGGCGAGATCCTCGTCTGCACGATCACGTCACCGGCGTGGGCGCCGATCTTCTCGAAGATCGAGGCAGCGGTCACCGACATCGGCGGAGTGATGTCGCACGCCGCGATCGTGTGCCGAGAGTACGGCCTGCCGGCGGTCGTCGGCACCGGGCGCGCGACGTCGACCATCCGCACGGGGCAGTTGCTCCGCGTCGACGGCTCGGCCGGCACGGTGACTATCCTCGATGGCTGAGCTGGCGCGGGCGCTTGCCGATCTACGCGCCGCCGACGGGCAGGCGTTCGGCGGCAAGAGCTCGGCGCTGGGCGAGCTGATCGCCGCTGGGATCCCGGTGCCACCGGGGTTCGCGGTCTCGACCGTGGCCTATCGCGAGTTCGTCGCCGGCGCGGGGCTCGAGCGCATGATCGCGTCGGCGATGTCGGGCCTCGACCACGGCGACGTCGACTCGGTCGGCCAGGCCTCGCACGGGATCGGCCAAGCGATGCGGTCGGCGCCGATCCCCTCATTCGTCCGCGACGAGGTCGCACAGCGCTACGCGGAACTCGGTGAGCCGCCGGTCGCGGTGCGCTCGAGCGCGCTCGGCGAGGACAGCCAGGAGGCGACGTTCGCCGGCCAGCAGGAGACCTACCTGTGGGTGCGCGGTGCCGACCACGTCTGTGATGCGGTTCGCGACTGCTGGGTCAGCCTCTACACCCCTCCTGCGATCACGTACCGGGCGCGGCTCGGCGCTGCGGCCGGCGAGCCGGCGATGGGCGTCGCCGTCCAGCAGATGGTCGACGCCGAGGTCTCCGGAGTGATGTTCACCTGCAACCCGGTCAGCGGCGACCCCAGCATGGTCGCGATCAACGCCAGCTGGGGCCTGGGACTGGCGGTGGTCGGCGGCGAGGTCACACCCGACGACTTCCTGGTCAGCAAGGTCACCCGTGAGGTCGTCCGCGAGCACCTGCACGCGAAGGAGGTCGAGTACGTCCCGGACGCCGGACGGGGCGGGGCGGTTCGCCGGGATGTTCCACCCGAGCGGCGCCGGCTCGCGTCCCTCGACGCGGCAGCGCTCGAGGCGCTGGTCGAGGTCGGCCGCCGCGTGGAGCGCCATTTCGGCTCGCCGCAGGACGTCGAGTGGTCGATCGCCAGAGACGGCGAGCTGCCGTCGAGCCTGTTCGTCCTCCAGTCACGGCCGGTCACGGCCGGCACGAAACGAACGGAGTCGCCCAAGGCGGCCTCGGCGATGTCGCTGCTGATGAGCACGTTCGGCGCCGAGGCTCGAGATCCAGAAGGCACAGGCTGAAGCCTCTCCCTTCTAGTCCGTTCCGGCCAGCTCCGTCAGCAGCTCCGCCGAGGCGTGTGCGATCCGCGGCTCCACTCCGAGCTCGACCAGGAGCTGGGAAGCGGCCTCCATCTCGTCGACGCGCCTCGCGGCATGAACCTGGCTCCCTTCGAGCAGCCGGTCGAGCAGCGGCCGGCCGATCACCTCGGCGATCTCGTCTGCCAGCCAGTCGGCATGGCCGGCCTCCGCCGCCGCGCGCATGCTTTCCACCGCCGATGCGGCCAGGCCTTTCATGAACACCGAGCGGACGAGCTTCATGGCGGCGGCGTCACCTGCCTGCTCGGACACGACCTGGACGGGCATCCCGAGCGCGCCGAGCGCCTCCGCGAACGCCTGCGCGCCCGGGCCGGAGGTGAGCGCGCGCGTGCCAATTCCCTTCGCCGGCACCGGGCCGAGCAGTGCGACGTCTGCGAAGCGCTCGCCGACCAACTCGGCAAGCTCGCGCTTGAGTGCGGGCGCACCCGTATTCAAGTCGGCGTAGACGGCACCCGCGGCGAGAGCCGGAAGAGCGTCGCGGGCCACCTCGCGCGCGACCGCCGCCGCGTTGATGCTGAGCACGACGTCGGCCCCGTCGACCGCTGCTGCCGAGCCCGACGTGCTCTCCGGTACGACCGGGTCATAGCCGCGAACCTCGGCTCCGGCCGCGCGCAGGTCGGAAGCCAGCCGGCCGCCGGCCTCGCCGAGGCCGAGAACCGCGAAAACCGTTACTTGGACTCCCTTAGATCTGCTCGAGCGCCTGCCGGGTCAGCACCTGGGCGAGGTGCGCGCGGTACTCGGCGCTGCCGGCGACGTCGCTGGGCGGCTCCGTGCCCTCGGCGGCGTGGGTGGCCGCATCGGCGGGAGACGCGCCGCCGGCGACGGCCTGCTCCACGGCCCGGGCGCGGATCGGCGTCGGCCCCATTCCCGCGAGCCCGACGTGCACGTCACCGTTCAGGCGCGCAGCGGCGACCGCGACCGTTGCCCAGTCCTGCTGGCGCCGAACGTGCTTGAGGTAGCGGCCGCCCTCGACCTTCGGAACCCGGATCTCGGTGAGCAGCTCCTGCGGGCCCAGTGCCGTCTCGAACGGGCCGGTGAAGAAGTCGGCGGCGGCGATCGTCCGCTCGCCGTCGGGGCCGTGCGCGACGAAGTCGGCGTCGAGGGTGAGCAGGATCGTGGCCAGGTCTGAGGCGGGATCAGAGTGTGCGACCGCGCCGCCGATCGTCCCTCGGTGCCGGACCTGGGGGTCACCGACGTTCCCGGCGGTGCGGGCCAGGAGGCCACAGCCCTGGGCCAGCACAGGATCGAGCGCCAGATCGGCGTGCCGGCTGAGCGCGCCGATCGCGATCCGGTCGCCGTTCTCGCGCACGTAGCGGAGGTCGTCGAGGCGGCCGATGTCGACCAGCAGCGACGGCCGCGCGAAGCGAAGCTTGAGCAGCGGGAGCAAGGAGTGGCCACCGGCCAAGATCTTCGCGTCGTCGCGCCCGAGCAACTCGATCGCTTCGTCGACCGAGGCGGCGCGCGCGTAGTCGAAGCCGACGGGGATCATGCGCCGGCCTTCGCCGCCGCCTGTACGGCCTTGAGGATGTTGTGGTAGCCGGTGCAGCGGCAGAGGTTGCCCTCGAGCCCGAGGCGGATCTCTTCCTCCGACGGGTTCGGATTTTTCTTCAGGAGCGAGACCGAAGCCATGACGAAGCCGGGGGTGCAGTAGCCGCACTGGAGCCCGTGGTTTTCGTGGAACGCCTGCTGGACGGGATGCAGCTCTCCGTCTCCGGCCAGGCCTTCGATCGTCGTCACCTCGCAGCCGTCCGCCTGGACCCCGAGCACGGTGCAGGACTTCACCGATTCGCCGTCGAGCAGCACCGTGCACGCGCCACACGAGGTCGTGTCGCACCCGACGTTGGTCCCCTTCAGTCCCAGGTGCTCGCGCAGGAAGTACACGAGCAGCATGCGCGGCTCGATGTCTGCGTCCTGCTTGGTGCCGTTGACCGTGATCGAGACCTTCACGCCTTCGCCTCCTGGATCGCGCGCCACACGTTCTCGCCGTTTGCCGGCATGTCCACGTGCTTTACGCCGAACGGCGCGAGCGCGTCGACGACGGCGTTGTAGACGGCCGGCGTCGAGCCGATCGTGCCCGACTCGCCGATCCCCTTCGCCCCGAGCGGGTTCGCGGGGGTCGGGGTCTCCATCTCGACCGTCTCCCACGACGGGAGCTCGGCGGCCGATGGGAATGCGTACGAGACGAGGTTGCCCGTCATCGGCGATCCGTCCTCGCCGTATGTGAAGTGCTCGTAGAGCGCCTGCGCGACCCCGATCCCGACGCCGCCGTGGACCTGGCCCTCCGCGAGCATCGGATTGACGATCGTGCCGGCGTCGTCGACGCAGACCATCCGCTGGAGCTCGACGAGCCCGGTCTCGGTGTCCACCTCGACGACGGCGACGTGCGTCCCGAACGGGAAGGTCGGGATCCCTTTGAACTCGTTCGCCGCCGTCAGCTCCTCGAGCCTGCCGTCGCTTTCCGCGCGGGAGGCCAGCTCCTCCCACGACAGTGACGGGTCGGGCGTGCCGGCGACGTGAAAGCGGCCGAGCCCCTTGTCGAGGACGACGTCCTGCGGGTTGGCCTCGAGATAGTCGGCGACGAGTTGCTGCGCCTGCTCCACGACGGTTTCCGCGGCTGCGGCCGAAGCGGTGCCGCCGATCTGAAGCGACTTCGAGCCGTAGGTGCCCGTGCCGGAAGCGATCTCGTCGGTGTCGCCCTTGTGCACCGTGACTTTCTCGAGCGGCAGCCCGAGCCGGTCGGCGACGACCATCGCGAAGCTCGTCTCGTGCCCCTGACCGTGCGAGAACGAGCCCGTCCGGACGATCGCCTCGCCCGCCGCGGTGACCTCGACCTCCCCGAGCTCGCCTTCGCCGAGCGGGTTCGTGATCTCGACGTACGAGGAGAGACCGATTCCCAGCTGCTTCGTCGCCTTCTCGTCGCGGCGCCGCCTCTGCTCGGCGCGCAGTTCCTCGTAGCCGGCCGAGCGCAACGCGAGGTCGAGCGCGCCGGTGTAGTCGCCGGAGTCGTAGTTCGCTCCCGAGGCGGTCTTGTGCGGGAACTCGCCGATGTAGTTCTTCCGCCGCACCTCGGCAGGGTCCATGCCGATCTCGGCAGCGAACCGGTCGATCGCGCACTCGATCACCTGGATCGCCTCCGGTCGGCCTGCGCCCCGGAAGGCGGCGATCTGCGTGGTGTTCGTGACCACCGTCGTCCCCTCGGCCTCGAGCCGGGGGATGTCGTACACGCCGCTCGACATCAGCGTGGTCAGGCCCGCGAGGATGGCGCCGAGCGTCGGGTAGGCGCCGCAGTCGGCGAGAATGTCGAGCTTGTAGGCGAGCACCTTGCCGTCATTGGTCCCGCCGATCGTGAAGCCGAGCCGCATTGCGCGTCCGTGCGGCAGCGCGAGCATGCTCTCGCTGCGCGTCTCGGTCCAGCGCACCGGCCGGCCGAGCTCGCGCGCCAGCCACGCAACGGCGATCTCCTCGGTCAGGCCGCTGGAGGAGACGATCTTCGCCCCGAAGCCGCCGCCCACGTCCGGCGCGATCACGCGCACCTCCGACGCCTCCAGGCCGAGCATGCCCGCGATCGCGTCCCGATCCTGGTGCGGGGTCTGGGTGCTCAGCCAGACGGTCAGCCTGCCGTCCTCGAACTGCGCGGCGGTCGAGCGTGGCTCGAGCGGGCACGGCGCCATCCGCTGGCTGACGAGCGTGTCGGAAACGGTCACGTCGCAGCCCTCGAAGAGATCGTCCGCGTTCGCTGCGGGCGGCTGCGTCCGTGCGACGATGTTCGTCCCGGCGCCCGGGAAGAGCAGCGTCTCGTCCTTGAAAGCCTCCTCCGGGTCGACCACCACCGGCAGCGGGTCGTAGTCGACCATGACCAGCTCGGCGGCGTCGACACCGGTCGCGCGGTCGTCGCTGACGACGATTGCGAGGATCTCGCCGACGAAGCGGACGACGTCCTTCGCCACCACCGGCCGGCCCGTGTCCGGATGGAAGCCGAATGGAGGCGGCCCGAACGCCGCCAGGTCGACGTCGTCCGCGGTCAGGACCCGTACACCGGGGAGTTCCTCGGCCGCGCTCGTGTCGATCCCGTTGATCTTCGCGTGGGCGAGCAGCGACCGGACGAAGGTGATGGAGGCGGCACCCTCGAGCGCCAGGTTCTCGACGTACGTGCCGCGGCCGCGGAGGAAGCGATCGTCCTCGGTCCGTAGGACCCGATTGCCGAGGATGCTCACGGGCGCCAGCCTATAACCGCAGCGGCCCGTGAGTCGAGACGAACGTTCGGATAGTCGAACACGGCTCGTCAGCCCAGCTCGCGGGTGAAGTCGGCAAGCTGGTCCTCGGCGTGCGCCGTCGGCAGGTCGTGGCCCGAGTAGGAGAAGACGGCAATCTCCTTCTCGGCCTCGATTGCGTTGTAGGCGGCGAAGACCGTCGACGGCGGCGTGATCGGGTCGCGCAGGCCGACGCCGACGAAGGTCCTGGCCGTGATGCGCGGCGCGAGCACGGCGCAGTCGACGTGGGACAGCGTGTGTCGGGCAGCTGCCTCGAGCTCCGGGTGGACGGCCAGGTAGGCGACCAGCTCGGTGTAGGGCGGTTCGAGTGCGACGTCCAGGGCGCGCCCGATGTCGCACAAGAACGGGACGTCCGCGTGGCAGAGCCGTACGGCCTGCGGCACCAGTGCGGCAACGGCGAGCGCGAGGGCGCCGCCCTGGCTCCTGCCGGCGACGGCGATTCGGTCAGCGTCGACTCCCGGCAGCGCAGCTGCCGTCTCGATGGCGCGGACCGCGTCGACGTAGAGCCGGCGGTAGTAGTACGTCCGCGGGTCCGCGAGCCCCCTCGTCATCACGCCGGGATGCTCCGACCCGGAGCTGCCGCCGTCCGGGTCGGGCGTGTCGCCCGCCGACCAGGTTCCGCCCTGAGCTCGCGTGTCCATCACGAACGTGGCGTACCCGCAGGCCGGGTAGAGAGCGTGCGATGCGGGGAGATCGCGGCCGCCGCCGTAGCCGATGAACGTCACCCGGCAGGGAAGCCGCTCCGAGGCCGTGCCGGCAGGCCGTATGTACCAGGCCTTCACGGAGTCGCCGCCGGCGCCGGCGAACGTGACGTCGGCGACCTCGAGCTCACGGTAGGCGTCCGTACGGTACGGCTCGAGCCGAGGCTCGAAGCTGCGTGCCCGCGCCTCGTCGATGGCCTCCGTCCAGAACCGGTCCAGATCGTCGGGGGCGGTCGTCTTCGACCGGTGGGCCCGGAGCTCGTCCAGGGGCAGGTCGAAGAGAGGCAGCGCCATCGGTCCGGCGCGCGATCCTACCGCCCCGGCACCTGGCCTGTCGCCGGCCCGGCGCTGGTGTTCTTCCTCTTCGCGGAGCGTCGGATCGTCGGCGGGCTGTTCCGGCGTGGTCAAGGGCTTGACCGGCAGGACGGCAATACGATGCAGGCGAGCAGCGATGGCCGACCGACCGCCTCTCCCTCCGTTCACTCTCGAGACCGCGGCACAGAAGGTTCAGGCCGCCGAGGATGCGTGGAACACGCGCGACCCCGAGCGGGTCGCCGCCGCATACACGGTCGACTCGGTCTGGCGCAATCGCGACACGTTCGTCACGGGCCGCGAGGAGATCGTCGCGTTCCTCACGGCCAAGTGGGAGCGGGAGCTCGACTACGCGCTGCGGAAGAACCTCTGGAGCTTCCACGAGAACCGCATCGCCGTCCGGTTCCAGTACGAGAGTCACGACGCCGGCGGGCAGTGGTGGCGCAGCTACGGCAACGAGCTGTGGGAGTTCGACGAGCATGGACTGATGCGCCGCCGCGAGGCAAGCATCAACGACGTTCGGATCGACGAGGCGGACCGCCGCATCTTCGGTCCACGCCCGGCCGACGACCACGGCCGGGAGCTCCCGATCTAGGCCAGGCGGCGGACGGCGGCGACGACGTCGTCGCGACTCGGGACGTACGCGTCCTCGAGCGGCGGGCTGAGCGGGATCGGGGTAAACGGCGCGCCTACCCGTGCGATCGGCGCGTCGAGCTCGTCGAACGCCGCTTCCTGAACCTGCGCGGCGATCTCCGCGCCGAAGCCGCCGTGCTCGACCGCCTCGTGGGCGACCACCAGCCGGTGCGTGCGGGAGACGGACTCCACGATCGTCTCCAGGTCGAGCGGGACGAGCGATCGGGGGTCGATCACCTCGACCTCGATCCCCTCGGCGGCGAGCTCCTCCGCGGCGGCGAGCGACTCGTGGACGAGGCGCGACAGCGCGACCACGGTGACGTCGCGGCCGGACCGGACGACTCGTGCTTGGCCGATCGGCACCTCCTCCGGCTCGAGCGTCTCGCGGCGGAAGTAGAGCGTCTTGTTCTCGACGTAGACAACCGGGTTCGGGTCGGCGATCGCCGCGCGGAGCAGCCCGGCGGCGTCCGCCGCGGTCGACGGCATCACGACCTTCAGGCCCGGAACGTGCGTGAGCCAGGCCTCGAGGCTCTGCGAGTGCTGTGCGCCGCCGCGCTGGCCGGCGCCGCCCTGCGTCCTCAGCACGAGCGGCACCGCCAGCTGGCCGCTGGACATGAAGTGCGCCTTGGCCGCCTGGTTGACGAGCTGGTCGAGCGCGAGCGTGACGAAGTCGACGAACATGATCTCCACGACCGGGCGCAGGCCAGACTGCGCAGCCCCGATCGCGATCCCGGCGATCGCGGCCTCGCTGATCGGCGTGTTGCGAACGCGCTCGGCCCCGAACTCCTCGGCCAGCCCCGCGGTCGCACCCCACGGGCCGCCCTCGGCGACGTCCTCGCCGAGGACGAGCATGCGAGCGTCCTCGCGCATCGCGCAGGCCAGCGTCGACGTGATCGCCGCCAGGTAGGTCGTCTCAGGCATACACGAGCCGTTCCGTGAGATCGGCGGACGGATACGGCGAGGCGCGCGCGAATTCGACCGCGTCCTCGACCTCGGCGCGCGCCTCTTCCTCGAGCCCCTCGCCGCCGCCGAGCCTGAGGATCGGGTCGATCGCGCGCCACTCGTCGTCGCCGATCTGCTCGCGGTAGCGCTGCGCGTCGCCCTCGTAGTGGCCGCCGAGCCGGTGGGTCAGGCACTCGAGCAGGAAGGGGCCATCGCCGGCGCGCGCCTGCGCGAGAAACCGGCCGAACGCCCCGTGCACCGCGTGCAGGTCGTTGCCGTCGACCGTCACGCGCGGGAAGCCGTACGGCGCGACCACGTCGCTCACCCGCTCGACCACCGTGTGTGCCGAGCGCGGCGTGAACTCCGCGAAGCCGTTGTTCTCGCAGACGAGGATCGCCGGCAGCTTCCAGAGCGCGGCGATGTTGACGGACTCGACGAAGATGCCACCCTGGACGGCGCCGTCCCCGAAGAAGACGACCGCGACCGCGTCCGACCCGGACAGCCTGGCGCCAAGCGCCGAGCCGAGCGCGAGGGGGACGTTGCCGCCGACCACGCCCGTCGCGCCGAGAAACCCGTGCTCGCGGTCGACCAGGTGCATCGACCCACCGAGCCCGCGGCAGAGGCCCGTGTCGCGCCCCATCAGCTCCGCCATCACCGCCCGCATCGGCGCGCCCTTCGCCAGCGCGTGCCCATGGGCGCGGTGCCCGGAGTAGACGACGTCGTCGTCGCGGAGCTGCGAGCAGACGCCGACGGCGACTGCCTCCTGGCCAGTCGAGAGATGGACGAGCCCGTGCACCTCGTTCGCGCGCACGAGCTGTCCGACCCGCTCCTCGAAGGCGCGGATCCGCCACATCTCACGCAGGGGAAACGGCTCATTTCCCCCGCGGGCCCCCTTCCGAGCTCCGCCACCGGCTTCGCCGGCGGCGTTCACGCTTGCTTAGGCCTCAGGCGGCTTGGTGCCGCGCCCGCCAGGTCGGTCGCGGCGGCGGAAACCCCGTGCTCGGCTGCGGGAGAACTCATCAGCTACCTGGTGCCGTGCGACTACGCAGGAACGGGCGATTGAAGCACCGCGGCGACGATCCTGGCGGCGTCGGGCAGGAGGTACTGCTCCATCGGCTCCGAGTACGGGCTGTCTCTTATACACATCTCCGAGCCCACGAGACCATTCACGCTATCTCGTATGCCGTCTTCTGC
>JBKPRA010000038.1:0-11377 GCA_046734335.1 Actinomycetota bacterium
CCCCGGAGCGGGGCTCCACGTGCGTAAGGGGTCGGGCCGAATGGCTCGGCCCCAAGCGTGCGCCTATATCCACCGGGGGCAACCAATGGAGCAATCCGGGAAAGGGAACACCGGCATGAAGGACCATGAGTGACATCCAAAAACCGAAGCATTCCGATCACGCGACGATGGTGCCGATCAGATTCACGTTCGCGCTCCGCCAGGGCAAGGTCGATTGCCTCCAATACGCGCTCGGATGTCTGATCGCGACCGCTTGCTACGAAGCGAGAAACACAACCAAAGGCTGCGCCGTCGTTCGCATGAACGAGCTTGTCGAACTTCTCGAAGCAAAGCCGGAGAAAATCCGCCGGCGACTCCACGGCCTTGCCCCCGAATGGCTGCAATTCAAGGTCAACCAAGGTCGAGGAGGTTGGACGTTCCGGCTGACCGGACTCGCCTCTCCACCCCAAGATCCTCTGGAGCTCCTCACCAGTTCCTCTAATCAGGGTGCTGCTCAGAGGAAGTCGCTCTCCACCGAGAGGAACTCAGCACCATCAGCAAACGGTGATGGTTACGCCGGGGAACCCACGCCCCAACTTCCTCCGAGTGGAGATTCGGGTACCTACACCCGACCCGACCCGACCCGATACGACCCCACCCGATTCGACCCGCAACGGATCGAACCAAAACGCACAGAACGGTGATGTCGCGGATGAAAATCGTCGCGGTACCACCGCCGCCGCACAGATGACAGAGGCCCAGCTTCTAGATTCCAAGCGGACCTACTGGGCTGGCCGAGGCATCAACTACGACGAGGAACGGCAGTTCATCGACGGCACCGATAGCGAGATCGGATGGGCTGACTCGCTCGCGGAGCGAAACGAGGAAGGCGATGCGCCGCAGCTCGTCTCCGCCGGGAGCAGTGCGGACTTTCCTTCGGCTGCCACCGACGATGACATCCCCTTTTAGGCCCGATGTCCTCCGCGACCGGACTTCACCCACGAAACAGCAACAGGAGGTAACGAAGCTGACCACGCACGCGCAGGGACTTCTGGACGTAGGAGCTGTCGCAGCCTTTCTTGGCTGCTCGACCGGGTTTGTCTACGACCACGCCGACGAGCTGGGTGCACGCCGGCTTGGAAGTGGACCTCGGCCACGGCTGCGATTCGTCCTCTCGGACGTTCAGAGATGGCTTGACTCCTGCTCTCAAAGCAGGGGTTCCTGCGAGGTCTTAGGTGGCGTGGTTGCGCCGATTCAGCGGCGTCGGAAGTACCGGAATTCGGGCAGTGAAGCGGGTTTGCTGCCCATTCGGGGCCGTTTGGAGGCCGTGTGAGCACTTTCAAAGAGCCTGGCACCACCTTCTTGCCGGGCGGAGAGAAGAGGCGCGGCGGCTCCGTACAGCCCGCGGCGTCCTCTCCCAATCCGCCTCGCCAGGCGCTTGCGCCGTTGCAGCACGGTGGCCGTTCCACGGTTGCGCTTGCCCCCACGGTGAGGGGTGTGAAAAGGGAGCTGTGCAAGCGGCTTGGGGTGCGCTACGCGGACCTCGACGCCGCCGGCCGCGAGGCAGTCGACCTGTACAGCCGGGCTCGGGCGAAGCTCGCCGCGATCGACACCTGGCTTGAGCGAAACCCGATGCTCAACGAGAAGGGAGAGCCGGCTGCGTGCATGCCGCTCTACGCGACGCTGCTGAATACATCCAACCGGCTGCTCGCCTCAGTGCTCACCGTGCTCAGTCAGATGGCAAAGGAGGACGACCGCTACGACGCGGCGGTTCAGGCGCTGATTGCCGAAGGGCACAAGACGAAGGCTGGCCGAGGGGCCGGCCGAGAGGAGAAGCATTGAGCGAGAGCGAGCCGCGCGAGGAGCGTGCCCGGTTCGTGGGCGGGCCGATGGACGGCCAGGGCGTCACGACGGACTCGGAGAACCCGACGCTGCCCGATCACCTGGTCGCTGACGGCGGGCACCGACCTGCCGGATATCAGCTTTTCCGCGGGAAGCCTGACGAGGAATGGCAGTACGTTCTCGATCAGGCTGTCGGTGAGGCTTACATGGTTGAGTTGTGGGGCTGGGCTGGCGCACGTGCGTACTACCGCGTGCTCGGCGAAACGGGTGATACGAAGCAAGCCCTGAAGGCAGCAGGGGCTGCGAAGGACGCGGAGGAGAGGTCGTGAGAGATGCGCTCGCCCTGCTGCAAGCCTTGGTACTTGAGGACGGCCGCCGCTGGGGTGATGCCGCGGCAGGCTTCCAACTGGAGGACGCGCGGTCGGTGCTCGACCAGTCTGCAGCGCCGTACAGCTTCCTGACCCGTGCCCGCGGCGCGGCGAAGACTTCTGACCTGGCCGGGATGCTGATCGCGGCGATGCTGACCCAGGCGCCGGCCGGCTCCCGCTTGTACGGGCTGGCGGCCGACCGCGACCAGGCTCGCCTGCTTGTCGACTCAGTCCGCGGTTACGTGGAACGCACGCCCGAATTGCAGGGTCGCGTGGTGCTCGATGCCTTCAAGGTTCGTACCGATCGGGGCGTCGTGCTCGAAGCCCTGGCGGCGGATGCGGCGTCGTCGTGGGGCCTCCGCCCGTGGTTCGTGGTCGCGGACGAGATCGCGCAGTGGCCGACGACTGCGGCCCCGCGGACGCTGTGGGAGTCGGTGTCGTCGGCTGCCGCGAAGAACCCCGAGTGTCGGATGGTGTTGTTGACCTCGGCGGGTGATCCGGCGCACTGGTCGCGCAACATCCTCGAACATGCCGAGGCGGACGCCTTGTGGCGGGTGAATGAGGTTCGTGGGCCGGCGCCGTGGATGGACGAGGCCCGACTGAAAGAGCAGGAGCGTCGTTTGCCGGAGTCGTCGTTTCGCCGGTTGTTCCTGAACGAGTGGACCGCCTCGGAGGATCGGGTTGCGAGCCTGGACGACCTGCGCGCATGTGTGACGTTGGACGGGCCGCAGGAGCCGAAGGAGCGCACCGACTACTGGATCGGAGTCGACCTCGGATTGAAGCGAGACCGAACGGCGGCCGCGGTGTGTCACGGGGAGCGGCTGTCAGGCGACGAGGATCCGACGGTGGGCTCCCGTGTTGTCCTCGACCGTCTACAGGTCTGGCAGGGCACGCGGCTAAAGCCGGTACGGCTCGACGACGTAGAAGAGTGGATTGCGACGACCGCCGAGCGGTACAACAACGCAGGCGTAATCCTGGACCCGTGGCAGGCGGCAGGCTTGGCACAGCGGTTGCAGGCGCGGGGCACACAGGTGGGCTGGAAGCAATGGGAGGACTGGACGCGGAAGGTCGAGGAGTTCACGTTCAGCGCCCAGTCCGTCGGCCGTCTGGCCTCGACGCTGACGCTGCTGATCCGCAACCACGCCTTGACCTTGCCGGATGATCCGGAGTTGATCGACGAGCTCGCGAACCTGCGGCTGCGGGAAACGTCGCCAGGGGTGCTGCGGATTGACCATGACCCAGACAAGCACGATGACCGCGCCATTGCCCTGGCTTTGGCGGATCACCGTTTGGCGCAGGTCGCGTGGCCACAGCCGAAGGCCGCGGAGGATGAACCGCCGATGGGAATGCGGGAACGGGCGATCTGGGAGTTGCTCTCGGCTCGGGATAAGCCACGCCGCGTCATCCCGGCGTCGATTACATCCACTGAAACCCCTCTCATGAGACGGCCCGCGAAGCGCCGCTTGCCGCTCCACCACGCGCGAAGTACCGGGCGGGGCAGTCCTTTGAGCCGCCTCCGCAGCGCCCGAAACGCGCTGGTGGCCGCGGTGCCGAGTCGAAAGCCGTCGTTATCCGGTGTGCGAGCTGTGGCGCAGGCCACCACTCTGGAGCCTCGCGGCTCAACTCTCCCCGACAGCGGTGCGCACAATAGGGAGGCCCGCCTGCCGCATTGGCAGGCACCTCTGGCACCACTTCCCTCCCCAAAGGGTCGCGGGCCGTCTGCTTCCCCAAGCGGGATCGACCGAAAAACGAACGGCTGGAGTACAGGCGCCGGTTCGACGCAGGTGGAGGTCGCCGTGAGTGCCGAGAGGTCGGCCCTCACGGGGACGCATCCTCAGATACGTCCCAGGTGCACTGAGCACCAGCAGTACATGGAAGGGAGAGAGAGTGAAGAAGCTGATGCTTCTCACCCTCGTCGTAGCACTCTTTGCGGCGATGAGTGCAGTCATGGCAACCGCATATCCGGCCCCGCCGGATCCGCCCTCGGCCGCTTCGGTCGATCGGGCCCCACAGGGAGCAGCAGGGACAAAGTGCTGTCCGGCCGTTTCCGCTCGTAGGCCGGCGCAAGGGCACCGGATCGGGACGGACGACAAATAACACACGTGCACACGGTAGGAAGGGCAGAACCGCGAGAGTGACCCGCCCCCAGGTTAAAGGTCTGCCAACCTCGGGCGGGTGAAACGTTGAGAACGCCGGCAGTAGCAGCGCGCAAGGTTCCGGCGCGGCTGACGTCTTTACAGGTAGAGGGTCTACGGCCTCGGGGGGTGGGGGCGCCTCGATAGCGACGCAAGGCCGCGAAGGCCAAGCCCCCTCGGTCTTGCATCTTTGGGGCGGGTGACGTCAATTGAGGTAGATACGGGGGCGGGTGGGGTAGGCCGCGCGGAGGGAGAGGCGCTTTCCGCGAGGCCGCAGGCCGCCCCCGGTTTGTATTGTCCCGCAAATACGGTGAACGGTTACCTCTCGGCGTGGCATCCAACGGAGATCGCAGCGTCGTTTAGGCTGAGCGAGCCGTCCGGCCCCAGGTTGCCGTTCTCGGATCGCACTTCGGAACTGCACCCTCGGGATGTCCCTGTGCGCTCAACCGGCGGGAGGAGGAGAGCCCACTCGTCTCCTCCGTTCCCGCTGGCTGCTGCCTTAAGGCGTGAAGCTGTAGACGGATCCGGTCAGGTCGCCGGCGTAGATCTTGCCGCCGTGGGTGCCGAGTGCGACGACCGGGGCAACGAAGCCGACGAGCGTCGGCGCGTACTTGCCGCCCGAGAGTGGCATCGCCACGACTTCAGGGCCTTTGCCGGTACCGGAGAACAGGGCGATGTAGAGCTTGCCCCCTAGTGCTGCCAGGCCCATCGGTGAAGAGTGCGCCGGGAACTGGGCGAAGGGCTTGTCGTAGTTCACGCACGTCGCGGGTTTCGCGGGGCAGGACGGGAAGCCGAAGTCCGCCCCCTGCTTGATCTCGACGATCCTGTCGATCGGGTGCTTCTTGCCCAGGTTCTCCTGGCCGAGATCGGCGATCAGCGGGCCGCTATGTCCGGGGACGAATACCGGCTGCCAGGGCTGCCGCATTCCGGAGGAGACGACGGTGATCTTGCCGCTCGCCGGGTCGACCTTGACGACGCTGTTCGCGTACGGCCCGGTGCCCTTGCTGTAGTCGGCCTTCTTTGCGTCACCCAGCGAGATGCCGGCATACAGCGAGCCGTCGGCGGCGACCGCGATGCCGTTGAACGAGGTGACGCCCTTCGGCGCTTGCACCACGACACGGGATTTCGCGAACTTGGTGCCGTTCCAGCCGCTCCAGGCGAGGATCTCGCCACGCCTGACGCCGCCGCTCACATACAGGGTGCCCTTACTCCAGGCGAGTCCGAAGACGTGAGGGGGCGAACCGGGCAGCTTCATCGCCTTGCCGCCCTTGAGGACGAAGACGCCGCCCACGGGCTTCGGGTGCTGCTCGTCGCCGAAGCCGGCGACGAAGACCTGGCCGCCTCCGAAGGCGAACGTTGTCGGCGTCGGAATTCCGCGGGCAACGACGGTAACGGCATGTCCGTTCACGGTTTTCGGCGGCGGAGGCGGCCCCTTGGCCCCAACCGCGGCCGAGGCCGCTACACCGGCAGCGACGAGCGCTACCAGGACGATCATTCTGACCTTCATAGATTCCCTTCCATCCTGAGCCTGCCTTGGCGTGAGAGGCCGATCCTAAGGCGCTCGCTGCGAACCGGGTAGCTCAGCCGTTACGTCACCGAGAACAATGGCGGTCGCTCGAGTCACTGTGCCTGTGGGCTCCGCCAATGTGCCACCGGGAGGCTGCGGGGTGCGACCGTCGCGGCGGCGGGGGTGAATCCAGCAACTGACGTGGGGATCGTCGGAGCGAAAGCCGGGCAAGGCACGGTGAATGTTCAAGTCCAACTCACCCAGAAAACTCCGTCAGTGTCGGGGTTTGCAACCTCGGCGACGCGACCATCTCAGCGGTCGGTGACTATCCAGTAGTTGTCCTTCGCTGAGCGTTGGCTACACGAGGCGGGGCGGCGGCTCCACGGACCGCCGTCCTCCCTGCTCCTCACAAGGCCGCAGCGCGGGAGTGTTCGACTAGCGCAGCGTGGATGCGATACCAGTGATTCTAGTCTTGCAGGGCCGCGACGACTTCGTCGTAGAGCGGTTTCAAGGCGGGAACTTCGAACACGAGCTTGGGATCGACGGATAGTGCGTCGGCGATTTCAGCGAGTTCGTCCCGTTCGAGCTCCACTTCTTCGGCCTCGTTCCCATCTAGCAGGCTGCGGTTGATCTTCGCGGCGAGCCTGACGGTGAATGGAGTCGCGTCGGCCGCGATCAGCGCGACCAGTGCCTGGGCGTCCTCGGGGGCGAGTGTCGGTCTTGATCCGATCGCGAAGGCAACGCCGCGCATGTGTTCGATCTAGCCAACTCGCCAGTTCCGAAACGAGAACAGCCGGTTGGCATAACGGAGGCGAGCTGAACTTGGCGGCTCGTAAACAAGCCGTAAGCTCGTTTCGTTACCTGTGGCGGCAGGAAAGCTCTGATGCGGCGGGTGCTTCGGACGAGAGGGGAGTGGCTGGTCTCGGGGCTGCGGCCACCAGTCCGGCAACCCTGGAGCGCCCGCCCTCAAGCTGAGTCGCAAGGGTTAAGCCGAATCCTCCATCCGGCCCCACCGGAAGGGCCGTTGACAGCACAGGGACCTCCGAGGGCGAGCGGATTCTGCGAAGCGGAGGTGCGGACGCGGTTAGTGCGTGAGTTCGAACTGAAGTAAGGGTCGGCCGCTGGGGACCCTTTGCGGTATGAGGTGTCGGAGGCTGTCTGGAGTCGCCCGCGGATCTAGCAGGCCGTCTCGTACGAAGGCGATCAGGTCGTCGAGTTGTGTGCTGCTGAGAAGGTTGGGCGTCGCGACGAGTGGGTCGAGACGAGCCAGGATCGGATCCACTGGGCCGACCTGTAGCAGATCCCGTGGCAATCTCTGCACCGCTGGGTCGTAGGCGCGCGCTGAGGCAACGACGTCGAGGTGGTGGCGAATCGCTGCTCTGAGGCTCGTGAAGGCACCGTCGTGCATGTATGCCGGTGACAAGGCGACGTTTCTGAGTGGTGCGGTGCGGAAGGCGTAGCGGTCGACCGTGTTGCCGGTGGAGTCTTCACGTCCGAAATCCTCGTTCGATCCCGGCCCGTCGAAGGAGTTGTTCGTGTCGGTGGGTACGAGTTGCGGCACGCCGATCACGTGCTGTTGGAAGTCGCTGAACATTTCATTCGAGCGGCCGGAGACGGCGTGGCAGGAGACGCAACCGGCTTGTCCGAAGAAGAGAATCGCCCCGTGCTTCTCCGCGGCGGTCATTGCTGTCGTGTCGCCGCGTGCGAAGCGGTCGATCGGCGCGTTGGCGTAGGTCTGCGAGAACTCGAACTCGGCGATCGCGCGGCCGAAGTCCTCGAAGGTGATCGGTCCGCCGCGCCGGACTGCGGGAAAGACCTGGGCGAAGAGCTTGCGGTATGCGGGGATTGCGTTTAGCCGCCGCATCACTTCGGCTCGGATCGCGTCGTTGTCGCCTGGGAAATCGAAGCCGGCCACCTCGGTTCGCTCAGTCGGGGGGATGAAGGCTTGCGCCTGGAGCAGGTGGTCGAGGTCGGAGAGCGATGTTCCTTCCGGCGGAGGGAACGCGAATCCCTGCGAGTTGTCGAACGGGTCTCCCGATGCTGCGGAAAAGCGGGAGTTCCACATCAGGTTGGGAAAGAACGCCGTGTTGATGATCATCGGCGCGCGCCGCATGTTCCGTGGCCCCGAGCGGTCCGGTCCGACGATGCCATTGTTGTCGATGCCAATCGCGATCGGCTGCGAGTCGCCGAAGCCGTTCGTCGGCGAGTGGCAGCCGGCGCAGGTGTTGTCGTCGTTGAGGCCGGTGATCGTGTCGAACCAGAGCAACCGGCCGATGTTCGCCAGCCTCGGGTTGAGTGGCCGGCCGAGCCGCGTCGTCAGCGTCGACGCGATCCGGCCGGTGTACCCGAGCTCCTGAAGGCGCTGCGCGAGTTGTGCGTCGAGCGACCGCTGATCGCCGCCGCCGAAGGCGCGTGACGCGAGCAGAACAACAGGCACGAGGAGGAGGGCGAGGATGCCAAGCCTGAGCCAGCGCATCCTTGCCCTCCTACATGCCCTCTACAGCGGATCGCAGCGCGCCGTCACCGTGGCGAAATCGATCGGGTCGCCCCGCGATTTGAGCGGTGTGATCGTCGTGAACGTCGTGAAGTCGGTCGAGAAGATTCCCTGGAAGCCGTTACTCAGTCCCGCGGGCCCGTGTCCGGCGAGCGAGAAGCTGTCGTTCATGATCCCCGAGAACACTCCGGGGCTCCCCTCGTCGGAGACGTTGAAGCTGTTGCTGTAGTTGAACACATACGTGTTCCCGTCCTGATCCGTGGCCGTCCCGGTCGCATGCGAGGTGTTGTGGATCCGGGTAACACCGTCCTTGGTCTTTGCGACCGTGATCGACTTTTCGGTACCGGACCCAGTCAGGGTCGTCCCCGCCGGCAGCTCCGAACAGTTCGCCGAGGTGATAACGAAGCCAACCGGGAACGTGTCGATCGTCGCACCGCCCCCGCCCGCGACTGCAGGTCCAGCGACAAGTGCAGAGACCACCACGAACGCGGCGGCAATGACAAAGCGCTTCAAACCGACCTCCTCTCCCCAGTGAAAGTCGCCTGCCACAGCGAATTGCGCTTGCTTGGTGGAGCGTAACGCCTGACACAAGCAATTACAACCGATTGCACGTCGCACTAAGCCACCGCGGCGACTGCGCGAGTCTCTCGCTTATTTCACGGCAGGCCAACGGCCGTTGCCGCGCTCGCCCTGGCCCTCGCGGCCATTGCCGAAACAGCGACTTGGCAGCGGGCAGGCCACGGCGTAGCGTCCTGACTGGCCCGGCGATCGTGCGGGAAGGGCTCGTCCGGCCGGCGGGAGTTCGGCCCCGCGCCGGGTTTTACTGACGGCTGACCAACGGCCCGTGACGGAGGATGCGACTAGCTCTTGCTCCCATCCATCCCAAGGCAAAGGAGAACGCCATGCCGCGTCGTGTAGCAACGCACGGCCGACCTAGGCCGCAGACCACCCGGGGTGAGCACCAACTCCTCGTCGGCGAGTTCCCTGCCGCTCTTACGCTTCTCGGCGACCAGCACGTAGGTGCCCTCACGGGTGCGCCGGACGGTGCGTCCCGGCTCCACTTCATGCACCTGGCTCCTTAAACGCGGACCTGCGGGCGTCAGGACCCGTGTCGTCCTCTGTGTTCATCGCACCTCCCCTGGGCACGCTGGAACAGGAAGGGAGCATGACCGAGCATGTGACATTCGTCCGACGCACTCCCCGCGCGAGACAGTTGAGGCC
Source organism: Actinomycetota bacterium (assembly GCA_046734335.1). Classification (GTDB taxonomy): domain Bacteria; phylum Actinomycetota; class Thermoleophilia; order Gaiellales; family Gaiellaceae; genus DATBLE01. The sequence goes on from JBKPRA010000038.1 coordinate 9,547, forward strand.
TACGTCCTAGGAGTCGGTGCACGCCGCTGACTTTCCGAGACATCGATCGGGGGAACCAGCTCTCCCGACTGCCGCCGGAGGCCAGAGCACTAGATGCTCAGAACGAGCCTGAGGCCCTGAAGGCGCCTACGGCGTCAGGCCAGACGTTGTTTCTTCCAACGTTCCGTTTGGGGTTTGCTCATCGACCGCTTTTGGCAGTTCCTCGGCGAGTTTGTCGGCTGCTTCGTCTGGGGCGATGCCGAGCTTTGTTGCGATGCCGGCCACGGTTTCGTCGCCCAGCACCTTCTTGATCTGGTCGCCGGCGATCGGCAAATTCTCCCCTTTCGAGATCCAACTAGAAACCTGCTCATCGAGCCCGCTGTCCTTGAACTGCTTTGCGAGACCCGAGAGATTTCCCCCGATCAGGCTCTTCGCCTCATCCGCCACGCTCATGTCAACTCCTCAGATCGCTGGATTCACCACGTTCTAGTCATCGCTTACCCCCGTCGTCGACTTCCCACGCGACTTGCCACTGAGGACGCGCGTGCTCGTGTCTTCTTGTGTGGGCGGTGCGGCCCCCCTGCTAGCAAGACCAATCGTTCGGCGCGCCCCGTGCGCCCGCCAGTCGAGCGGCGGTGCAGGGCGTGGCGCTACTTCGAGCGCGTCTTGCGCTTGGCCTTCCCGCCGGTCGGGCGCTTGACCTTCGCGCCGGTCGCCGGCTTCTTCTTCGCGGACTTGGACTTCTTCCGCGCAGCGGTCGCGTCCGCCGAAGGGTCGGGCACGACCGTGATCTCGCCGTCCGCCTTCAGGATGTCGAGGATGAACTCGCAGTCCTCGACGCTGCGACGGAGGTAGAGCATCTCGAACTCGGTTTGGGTTAGCTCGGCCACTCGCGCTCCTCTACTCCGCGGCGTGTTCGATCTCGTCCGGCAGATCGAGCGCGGCTCTGATCGACTCGCGCGCGCCGACCAGATGGGCGCGGAGCTGATCGACGGCCGTGCCCTCGCCCTCCTCGTCGGAGGAGTAGGCGAGGACGGCGGCCGCCTGCTCCTTGGAGCGCAGCTTCCGCGGTGCGGGTGGCTTCTTCGTGCTCTGGGCCATGCCTCATTTTCGCAGCCGGGACGGCCGGAAGAAAACGGCCAGGGTAGAGCTACGCTCAGCAGAGGCGCGACACTGGCCCCGCGCCGCTGATCAACTCGGAGAGGATCGAGATCGTGCGCGAGGTCGATCCCCATACCGGCTACGTGGTCACAAAATACGTGCCGCGGGGAAAGCAGCAGCGCCCCCTACCCGCAGGGATAGCTGGCGACGTCGGCGTGACCCTCGTTCGAGTGTTTGCGATCTCAGGGTGTGAGGGGCTTGTTCGACCTGGGTACGACGGACTCAATGAACGAATCACAGGTCCACCGGATTCTGCAAACGTCGGCCGACCAGCAAGCGCGAGCCGTTCTCATAAGTCTGCGGCTTGGCGAGAAGCAGAAAGCAACTCGGCCGCGTGGCTCAGCCGGAATCAAGTTTCATCCGCTGACGGCTCGCGGCCGCGTCTACTAGCTCAGAGGTGACATGAAATCCACGTTGCCCCGTCGGCGAGCGTGCCGCTGTAGTGCGTGGTCGCTGCGGTTGCCGTCGACGCAGTCGCTGCGCCTACCACCAGTGCGAGCCCCGCGGCGAGAGACGCGACACGTACGAGATACCCCGATGCCTTCACGTCGACCTCCCCTCGTCCCCAGCGGGAGCCTCCGCGCCCGTTGGCAGATTAAGTGGAAGTCCAACGGGCCAGAGAACTCATCACCTTCGCCCGCAGCCGGGGCTACCAACTGACGAACTGGTCGAGATCATCGAAAAGGTCGGC
>JBKPRA010000039.1:0-7348 GCA_046734335.1 Actinomycetota bacterium
GTGAAGGGCCTGAGCCCGACGCTCGCCACACCGTGGTCGGCCGCGAACACGGCAGCGGTTCCTTCGTTCGCCAGCTTGAACACGCCGTAGAGCGTGTTCGGCGCGATGGTGCCGTCCCGGTCGTAGACGGCCGCCGAGCTCGCGTATGCGATCGGTGTCTGCAGCCCGTGCCGTCTCGCCGCCTCGAAGACGTTCACCGTCCCCGTCACGTTCACCTGCGCGCCGAGCACCGGGTTCTCGCGGACGAACGGCACCTGGAGCGCCGCCAGGTGGACCGCGTGCGTGATCTCGTTCTCGGCGAGGACACGTTCGACGGTCGCCAGGTCGGTGATGTCGCCGCGGACGAAGTCGATCCCGTCGATTTCCTGCGGCGAGCCGATCAGCCGGAGGCGGCGGAGGTCGTCGCCGAGGTCGAACGCGACCACAGCGGCACCCTCTCGGACGAGTGTGATCGTGGTCCAGGCGCCAAGGCAGCCCAGCGCGCCCGTGACCAGCCAGCGCTCGTCAGACATCGTGGTAGACGGTGACGACCTCCGTGTAGAACTCCATAGCCGCACGGCCCTGCTCGTGCGGGCCGAAGCCCGAGCCCTTTATCCCGCCGAACGGCACGTGGACGTCGGCGCCGGCGGTCTGTGAGTTGACGTGCAGGATGCCCGCCTCGAGCTCGTTCGCGAACTGCTGCGCGCTCGCCAGGTCGCTCGTGAAGATCGATGCGGAGAGCCCGAACTCGACGGAGTTCGCACGACGGACGGCCTCGTCGAGGTCGGAGAAGCGGTAGAGCGACGTGACCGGTCCGAAGACCTCCTCGCACGAGAGGAAGGCATCGTCGGCCACGCCCTCGAACACGGTCGGCGCGAGCAGGTAGGCGTCCTCGTCCAGGCGTTCGCCGCCTGCGACGACCATTCCGCCTTCCGCTTTGCCCCGCTCGATGCCGGCAAGGATCTCCTCGAACTGCTTCTCGTTCACGATCGGGCCGACCTCGATGTCCGGGTCAGCCGGGTCGCCGACCGTGCCCCGCTCCACCCGGTCGAGCAGTCGGGCGCGGAAGTCGTCGTAGGCGGCATCCTGGACATAGATCCGCCGGGTAGCCGTGCACTTCTGGCCGGCCGACCAGAACGCTCCCGCATAGGCAGCCTCGACGGCCCGTTCGAGGTCGGCGTCGGCCATCACGATCAGCGGGTTGTGGCCGCCCAGCTCGAGCTGCACGCGCTTGCCGAGAGTCGTCGCCTCGTCGCGAACCTGGCAGCCGATCGCCACCGAGCCCGTGAACGAGATCGCCTTGACCTTCGGGTGCCGGACGAGCGGCGTGCCGACCTCCGAGCCACGGCCGACGACGATGTTGAAGACGCCGGCGGGAATCCCGGCCTCCTCGAAGCAGGCTGCGAGGTGGAGGCCGGTCAGTGGTGCCTCCTGCGCGAGCTTCATCACCACCGTGTTGCCGTAGACGAGCGCCGGCGCCGTCTTCCAGGCGGGAATCGCCGCCGGGAAGTTCCACGGGGTGATCAGGCCGACGACCCCGAGCGCACGGTGAACGGTGTATACCGAGCTGCCGGTCGCCGACTGCTCGAACACCTCGCCCTTCGGCCGCCAGGCCTCGCCCGCGAAGTAGCGGAGGATCGCAGCGCCCCGGGCCGCCTCCATCCGCGCCTCGCGCACCGGCTTGCCCATCTCGAGCGTCATGTCTTGTGCGATCTGCTCGACCCGCCGCTCGATCGCATCGGCGGCGCCCATCAGGATCGCGGCGCGCTGGGCAGCAGGGCGTCGCGACCACGCCGGGAACGCGGCGGCGGCGGCCTCGACCGCGGCGTCGACGTCCGTGGCGCTCGAGGCAGGGAAGTCGCCGATCGCTTCGGAGGGCCGCCACGGGCCGCGCTTCTCGTAGATCTTGCCGGACGAGCTCTGCCGCCACTCACCGCCGACGAAGTTCGCGAACGCCGGGCGCGGCGGTGCTTCCAGGACCTCAGACATGGGCTGCGCTCCTTGCTCTCGTGGTCAGTTCGGTCGCCGAGACGACCGGGTTGGTCAGGGTGCCGATGTCAGGGACGGTGATCTCGACCGTATGCCCGGGCTCGAGCGTGAAGTCGTCGGGCGGGACGAGGCCCGTGCCGGTGAAGAGGATGCTGCCGTCCGGCACTGGGTTGTCGCGCAGAAGCCACTCGACCAGCTCGGCGAACGATCGTCGCATCTTCACTGTCGAGGTCTCGCCCGCGAAGAGCTCGCCACCGTCGGCACCGTGGATCCGCAGCCGGATCTCGAGTGGGGCGTCCCAGTCGTCGGGCACGAGAATCGCGGGGCCGATCGAGCACGCGCCCGCGAAGATCTTCGCCTGCGGGAGATAGAGCGGGTTGGCGCCCTCGATATCGCGCGACGACACGTCGTTGCCGATCGTCAGCCCGGCAAGCGCGCCGCCTGCGCCGAGCACGACGACGATCTCCGGCTCGGGCACGTCCCAGGTCGAGTCGGCGCGGACCCCGATCGGCTCTCCCGGGCCGACGGTCCGCCTGCACGCGGCGTCCTTGAGAAAGAGCTCGGGACGTTCGGCCCCGTACACGAGCGTATAGAGATCCTTCGCCGAGCTCTCCTCGACGCGGGCCTCGAGACTCCGCTGGTACGTGACCCCGGCACCCCATACCTCAGGCGGTTCGACCGGGATCGCTAGGTCGTAGGCGTCGAGCTCTGCCGGTGACTCGGCGGTCGCCTCGATGATCCCGTCGTGTGTGCGATGCCGGAAGCGCAGCATCAGAAGACTGCCCGCCCGCCCGAGATGTCGTACGTCGCGCCGGTGGAGAACGACAGGTCCTCGCTGGCGAGAAAGCAGGCGAGCGCCGCCACCTCCTCTGCCTTCCCCATTCGCCCGAGCGGGATGCGCTCGACCATGTAGTCGATGTGGTGCTGCGACAGCCCCGCCAGGATCGGTGTCTCGATCACGGCTGGTGCGATGCAGTTGACGAGGACGCCGGTGTCGGCGACGTCCTTGCCGATCGCCTTGGTCATCGCGATCACGGCTGCCTTGCTTGCGGAGTAGGCGGCCGCCATCGGATTGCCCTCCTTGCCGGCGATCGAGGCGACCAGGACGATCCGCCCGTACCCGCGCTCGATCATCCCGGGCAGAACCGCCCGGCACATGTAGAACGACCCGTTCGCGTTGATCGCGAAGACGCGCTGCCACTCCTCGTCGGTGACCTCGGTTGTGCGGATCGACTCGCCGGGGACGCCTGCCGAGTTGACCAGGACGTCGAGCCGTCCGAGGTCACGCTCCACTCTTCCGACGGCCGCGTCGACGTCCGCCGAGGAAGCGAGGTCGCCCGTGACCGAGAGGTAGCCCTCGACCGGCTCGCGATCGAAGACGGCAACTTCCGCGCCGCCGGCGCGCAGCCGGGCCGCCGTGGCCGCGCCGATCCCGCTCGCGCCGCCGGTGACCAGCGCTACCCGCCCGCCGAAGTCGTAGGTGTTCGCCATCTGCGCTAGAGAATCCGCGTGAACGGCTTGGTCAGGATCGTCCTTCGCCCCGCGCAGGGCTCGCGGACGGCGGTCAGCGTGAGGTGCTTGCCGCTGACGCGCCACGAGTAGACGGCGGTCGCCTGGGCCCCTCGGCAGGAGAACGGGCCGCCGAGGTCGTGGAAGGTAATGCGGCTGCCGACGATCCGTGCGGTGCCCGAAACCGCGAGAGTCGTCCCTTTGGCGACCGAAAAGCTTCTCCGATTGACCGTGAGGCGCCAGGTGCCGTCGAGCAACGCCGGTTTGGCCCCGACGATCTTCGTCGAGTACACGTGCGGGCCGATCGACGCCGCGCGCGACCCGACCGCAGGAGCCGCCGTCACGGCTGCAAGCAGGGTTGCTGCCAGCACTACCCCGAGCGTGATCCTCCTCATCTCCGGCCATCCTCCTTGTCGGGCTTCGATGGCCAACTCTACGATGTCCGTGATGGGCTTCGACCCGGCCTCCGACTACCCGCTCGGCTCACGGCGGCCCGATCTGGCCCGCACGCCGTCCGGCCTCGCGCTCGACGAACTCACGCTCGATGCCGCGCGCGCGGGCCGTTTCGGTCCAGAGGAGCTGCGGGCGACGCCCGAGACGCTTCGCCGCCAGTCCGCAGTCGCGCTCGCCGCGGGCAGGATGCAGCTCGCCGACAACCTCGCCCGCGCGGCCGAGCTGGCGGACGTTCCCGCCGAGACGATCCTGGAGATCTACACTGCGCTCCGCCCGCACCGATCGACGGCGGAGCAGCTCGAGGCGTGGGCCGCGCGACTGGAGACGGAGCTCGGCGCCCCGCTGACGGCCGCGTTCGTGCGTGAGGCGGCGACCGCATACGGAGCCCGCGGCCTGCTGGAGACCGGTGAGCGCGCGGCGGTCTGAGCGGTTCGCCTCGCGTGAGCGCCGCGAGCTTCGCCGCGAGGTCCTGATCTCGCCGTACCCGGAGCTGGGACTGGTGGCGATGGACGGCCCCAACGACCCGGAGCCGGGACTCGAGCTCGAGGACGGCCGGGTGGTGGCGATGGACGGGCGTCGTGCCGAGGACTTCGACATCATCGATCGCTTCGTCGCGCGCTACGGCGTCGACCTCGACGTCGCCGCGGAGGCTGCCCTGCTCGCGGACGACGAGATCGCGCGCCGGCTCGTCGACGTCGACGTCCCGCGGGCCGATCTGGTGCGGCTCTCGCGTGGCCTCACGCCGGCCAGGCTCGCGCGGGTCGTCTCCCGGCTCGACCCGGTGGAGCTGATGTTCGCACTGAAGAAGCTCCGTGCCCGGCGGGCCCCGGCCAACCAGGCGCACGTCACGAATCTGAAGGAGAATCCGGCACTGCTCGCCGCCGACGCAGCTGAAGCGGCTGCACGAGGCTTCGCCGAGGTCGAGACCACGGTCGGCGTCTCGCGCTACGCGCCGCTGAACGCGATCGCGATCCTGGTCGGCTCGCAGAGCGGGCGACCGGGCGTGATGACGCAGTGCGCGGTCGAGGAGCGTCGCAATCTCCAGCTCGCGATTCAAGGGCTCGTCACCTACGCGGAGACACTGTCGGTGTACGGAACCGAGCCCGTGTTCGTGGACGGCGACGACACGCCCTGGTCGAAGGCCTTCCTCGCCTCGGCCTACGCCTCTCGCGGCGTCAAGGTCAGGTTCACCTCCGGGGGCGGGTCGGAAGCGCTGATGGGGCACGCCCAGGGCTGCTCGATGCTCTACCTCGAGGCGCGCTGCCTGGCCGTGATCCGCGCCGCCGGCTCCCAGGGGGTCCAGAACGGGTCGATCTCGTGCGTGGCGCTGGTGTTGTCGGTGCCGGGGGGCGTGCGGGAGATCCTCGCCGAGAACGTCCTTGCGGCATGGCTCGACCTCGAGGTCGCCTCGGGGAACGACGCGATCGCCTCGCACTCCGAGATCCGCAAGACGGCGAAGCTGATGGGTCAATTCCTGCCCGGCACCGATTTCGTCACGTCGGGCTACTCGGTGATGCCGCGCGAGGACAACACCTTTGGCGGGGGCAACTACGACGCCGACGACCTGGAGGAGTGGATGACGGCGCAACGCGACTGGCAGGTCGACGCGGGGATCGAGCCGGTCGCCGAGAACGACGTGCTCGCCGTACGGGCGAAGGCGGCGCGGGCGGCGCAGGCGGTGTTCGCCGGGCTCGGCTTTCCCCACGTCACGGACGAGGAGGTGGACGCCGCCACCTACGGCTACGCCAGCCGCGACCTGCCCGACCGCGACCGGGCCGCCGACGTCGCGGCCGCCGACCGGGTCATGGACGGCTCGGTCTCGGCGCTCGACGTCGTCCGCGCGCTCGACCGTGCGGGCTTCACCGACGTGGCCGAGGCGGTGCTGGGGATGCAGCGGCAACGCGTGTCGGCCGACTACCTCCAGACCTCCGCGATCATCGAGCAGGACGGCGCGGTGCGCTCGGCGGTGAGCGACCCGAACGACTACGAAGGCCCGGGCACGGGCTACCGCCTCGAGGGTGAGCGCTGGCAGCACTTGCAGCAGCTGCCGTACGTGATCGACCCCCAGCAGGAGACGTCGTCGAACGGAGTTCCGTCGCCTGTTCGGGAAACACATGTTGCCATGATAGACGACGAAGCGGACGACGTGGTCGTCGCGGTGGGGCCGGCGTTCGCGGCCGCCCTCCGGAACACGATCAACGGCCTCTCCCACGAGGACGTCCTGCGTGCGGTCGCCGACGGCGTCCGTGAGGGTGGGGGCCGGCCCCGGCTCGTACGGGTGCGGCGCAGCTCCGACGTCGCTTTCATCGCCCACGACGGCGCGAAGCTGTCGGGCTCGCGCATCGCCGTCGGGCTCCAGTCGAAGGGCACAGCCGTCATCCACCGCGCCGACCTCCAGCCGCTTGACAACTTGGAGCTGTTCGGGATGTCACCGCTCTACTCGATCGACTCGTACCGTGCGATGGGGCGGAACGCCGCCGCCTATGCGCTCGGGCACGCCGTCGGCCCGGTGCCGACCCAGCTCGACAACTTCGCGCGCGCGAAGCTGATCGTGCGGACAACGCTGCTCCACGCCCGCGAGACCGCGGAGGTCGTCCCCGGGGCAGAGCCGCTCGAGCTCGAGCTCGCGCCTGAGTGAAGATCTACTTCGCCGGGCCGCTGTTCACGCCGGCGGAGCGGCGGTTCATCGACGAGTGCGCGGCGCAGCTGCGCGACGCCGGGCTCGACGTCTTCGTCCCCCACGAGCATGAGCTGGCCCTCGACGGCACGGTCACAGCGGAGCGGATCTTCGCGAAGGACTGGAGCGCACTGTCCGGGGCCAACGCGGTGCTGGCGATCCTCGACGGCCCGGTGATCGACGACGGCACGGCCTGCGAGATCGGGATCTTCTACGCCCTGATGCGGAGCGACTCGTCGAAGAAGGGGATCGTCGGGATGACGCACGACCTGCGCGCGACGCGCGACTCGAATCGCCGAGGCGAGGTGAAGGGGCTGAACCTGTTCGTGGTCGGCTGCATCGAGGCGGCGGGAACGATCGTGACGTCCCTGGACGAGGCGCAGGCCGTGCTCGAAGGCTGGCGCTGACGCCGCCCGAAGTGGCAATTGCTGCGGGCCGAGTGAGATTCCTGGGCTCCTAACCTGACGCCCGCTCCTCCTCCAGCTTCCGCAGTTCCACGCGCCTGATCTTCCCGCTCCGCGTCTTCGGCAGCTCGTCGACGAACTCGATCTCGCGTGGGTACTTGTACGGCGCTGTCACGCGCTTGCAGTGCTCCTGCAGCTCCGACACGAGCTCCTCGTCGCCCGGCCGCCCCGGCCGCAGCACCACGAACGCCTTGACGAGTTGCCCGCGGTCGGGATCGGGCTTGCCGACCACGGCGCTCTCGGCGACGGCGGCATGCTCGAGCAGCGCGCTCTCCAC
>JBKPRA010000040.1:0-12369 GCA_046734335.1 Actinomycetota bacterium
GACGGGCTCGCCGCTCGACGCGTAGGCGAGCAGCCGCTCGCTGCGACCGCCGAGGAGCTTCCAGGCGGGTTGCCCGAGCGCCTTGCCGACGACGTCCCAGACGGCGACCTCGACCGCCCAAGGCCGACCCCCGTGGAAGTCGACCGTCTCGCAGATCTCGCGCACCGTCTCCGTTCGCAGCGGGTCGACGCCGACGAGGAGCCGCTCGAGCTGCGCCCGGTCGGGCAGCCCGTCGCCTCCGGAGGCGACGCCCGTGATGTTCTCGTCCGTCCGGACGAGGACGACCGTCGCCTCCTGCTCGGTCCGCGGCACGGGATCCCACGCGGCGCGGAACGGAGGGTCGAGCGGGTAGCGGTAGACGCGGCTCTCGACCGCGGTGATCCTCATCCGCTCACGAGCCGGTGTAGAACGGGCTCTTCAGCTCGTCGCGCCGAGCGACGAGCGCGGCCGCGGCGGCCGGGTCCCGGCCTGCGACGCAGACGCCGATCGCCTTGCGGACGGCCGCGCGGTTCGCCACGCGGACGGCCGTCTCGTCCGAGGCGCCCGGGTCGACCCAGACGGCCACGAGGACGAGGAGGTCGCCGGTCGGCTCGAGCAGGCCGTCCGCGACGGCGTCGAGCACGCCCTGCGCGATCCCGAGCTGCGCGGCGCCCCAGGTGATCGTCTGATGGCGATCGTCGGTCGCCGTCGCCTTGTTCATCATCAGGGTCGGCGGCCACACGGGCTCGTAGTGCCGCGGCGTCTCGCCCACGCAGACGAGGACGGGCGTGTGCCCCGGCGACGGGTTCGACAGCATCGAGACCGCCGACGCGAACGTCGGGCTGCCGCGGCGGGCGAGCACGACGTTGACGTGGCTGCCGTTCGGCGCGTCCCCGCTCCAGCCCTCGCCGATGCGGCCGTCGAGCTCCTCGGTCGTCATCGCCCTCAGCTTGTCAGGTCGAGCACGACCCGGAGCGCGCTGCCGTCCTGCATCAGCTCGAAGCCCCGTCCGACCTCAGCGAGCGAGAGCCGGTGCGAGACGAGCCGCTCGAGCGGCAGGCGCCCCGCGCGCCAGAGGTCAAGGGTCGCACGGAAGTCCCGCTCGGGCTTCGACGATCCGTAGATCGAGCCCAGCACGCGCCGCTCCATGCGGGGTATCGTCAGCGCCGGAAGCGACACGACGGCGTCCTCCCCTGGAATCCCGATCAGGACGGCGGCCCCGCGAGGGCGCGTGGAGAGCACCGCCGCGAGCATCGCCTCCGGCCGCCCCGTCGCCTCGATCGCGTAGTCGACGCCGCCGTTGCTTACCGCTCGGATCGACGCGGCGGTCTCCTCCGCGGTTCCCGCCCAGACAACCCCACTCGTTGCGCCCAGGTCACGCGCCGTGTCGAGCTTCGCGGCTACGGTGTCCACTGCGACCACGGGTTCCGCGCCGACTGCGACGGCGGCCATCAGCGCGGAAAGACCAACCCCGCCGCATCCGATCACGGCGACACGATCGCCGGGCCGCACCCCGGCGGTGCGCCACACGGCTCCGACGCCGGTCGTCACGGCACAGCCGACGAGCCCGGCGATCTCGAAGGGAACGTCGTCGGCGATCCGGACGCAGCAGCGCTCGGGCACGACGCAGGCCTCGGCGAACGTCGAGAGGAACGAGTAGTGGTAGACGGGCTCGCCGTCGCGCGAGAGACGGGTGGATCCGTCCATCAACCCACCCGTGCCCATTGCCGGCCAGGCGGTCGAGCAGAGCCATGGCAGGTCACGGAGGCACTCGTCGCACCCGCCGCACCAGGGCGCCCAGGAGAGCGCAATATGGTCGCCGACGCCGATCCTCTCGACGCCGGGCCCCACCGCCTCGACGACCCCAGCCCCCTCGTGACCGAGCACGGCGGGGCATCGGGTGGGCGCGGTTCCGTCGATTGCGTTCCAGTCCGAGTGGCAGACACCGCTCGCGCGGAGGCGCACGCGAACCTCTTCGGCCCGCGGTGGGGCGAGGTCGAGCTCGACGACCTCGAGCTCGGCACCGACCTCCGCGAGGACGGCAGCGCGCACCGTCATGCCCGGACGGGCGTCGCGCCGCTTCTCTGTTGGGCTCGCAGGTCCTCGATCGGAATGTGGCAGCGCATGAGGTGGCCCGGCTCGACCTCGGCGAGGGGCGGCTCTTCCGTCTCGCAAATCGTGCCGAGGAACCGGGGGCAGCGTGTGTGGAAGACGCAGCCCGACGGCGGATCGGCCGCGGAGGGGATCTCGCCCGGCAGCTCGATCCGCGTGCGCTGTGCTCCGTCGATCGTCGGCACGGCGGAAAGGAGCGCCTCCGTATACGGATGATGGGGCGGGTCGAACACCGTCTCGGCCGGCCCGAGCTCCATCAGCCGACCGAGGTACAGGACGGCGATCCGGTCGGACAGGTAGCGCACGACTCCGAGGTCGTGGCTGATGAAGACGTAGCTCGTCTCCTTGCTCGCCTGGAGGTCGACGAGCAGGTTCAGGATCGCGGCCTGGACGGAGACGTCGAGTGCGGAGGTTGGCTCGTCACAGACCACGAGGCGCGGCTCGCCCGCGAAGGCGCGGGCGATCGCGACGCGCTGCTTCTGCCCGCCGGAGAGCGAGGTCGGCCGAGCCGAGAGCGCGCGCTCCGGGAGCCGAACCGCGCTGACCAGATCGTCCGCGCGCGCATCCGCGGCGCTACCGGTGACGTTCGCGAGCTTTGCGAGCGTGCGCTTCAGCATCCGGCGCACGGAGTGGCGCCGGTTGAGCGCCGAGTCCGGGTTCTGGAAGACGATCTGCAGCGCGGCGACATCGGATGACGACCGCTCCGCGAGCTTCGGCGGCATCTCCCGGCCATCGATCCTGACCTCGCCGGCGCTCGGCTCGACGATCCCCAGCAGGGCTCGAGCGAACGTCGTCTTACCGCTGCCGGACTCCCCGACGAGCCCGAGCGTCTCCCCCGGCCAGAGGGCGGCAGAAACGCCGGCGAGCGCCTTGATGTCCCGTCCGTCCTGCGAGAACGTCTTCGCCAGGTTGTCGATGGAGAGCAGCGGAGTTTCGCCGCGCGCGTGCGTCGGCCGCTCGACGGGAAGCGACGCAGTGTCGCGAGGCAGCGTCTGGGCTCGCTCGTGGAAGTGGCAGCGACTCTGATGCCCGATTCCGATCTGGTGGTCGGGCGGCTTCTCCGCCGTGCAGATCTCCTCCGCCAGCCCGCAGCGATGAACGAAAACGCAGCCGGGGAGCAGCGCGCCGATCGGCGGCAGGAACCCGGGAATCGTGTCCAGCTTGCCCCTGTCCTTGCGGAGCCCGCCGCGCGGGATGCACCGCAGCAGGCCGACCGTGTAGGGATGCCGCGGGTCCTGCAGGATCTGCTCGGTCGGCCCTTCCTCGACGAGCTCGCCGGCGTAGAGCACCCCGATATTCGCGCAGGCCTTGCGGATCAGCCCGAGGTTGTGGCTGATGAAGAGCACGGCGGTGCGGTGCCGCTCCTGGAGCTCGGAGATCAGGTCGACGACCTCCGCCTCGACCGTGGCGTCGAGACCGGTCGTCGGCTCGTCGAGGATCAGCAGGCTCGGGTCGGTCGCGAGGGCCATCGCGATCACGACCCGCTGCTGCATCCCGCCGGAGAGCTGGTGCGGGTAGCGCCGGAGCACCGAATCCGGGTCGGCGATCCGGACCTCGCGGAGCGCGGCGACCGCCCGGTCGCGTGCGTCTGCGCGGCTCGCGTCGCGAAGCCTGAAGACCTCCTCGACCTGCCGCCCGACCCGGAGCGACGGGTTCAGCGCGCTCCCCGGGTTCTGGTAGACCATCGAAACGACGTCGCGCCGATAGAGCCGGAGCGGCTCGCCACGGAGGCCGAGGACGTCCCGGCCGACGACCTCGAGCGCCCCGCCCGCGACGCGCCCGTTTCGCGGCAGGTACCGCACGATCGCGTGGGCCACGGTCGACTTGCCACAGCCCGACTCGCCGACGAGCCCGTAGCTCGCCCCCTCGTCGACTCTCAGTGAGATCCCTCTCACGACCTCGCGGTCCCGCCCGCGTACGCGGTAGACGATCTCGAGGTCACGAAGCGCGAGAGCGGCAGCGGTGGCGGTGGCCGTGACCGGCTGAGCGCTCATTCGTCGAGCACCTGCTGAACGGCGTCGGCGACAAGGTTGATCGCGACGACGAGCGACGCGATCGCGAGCGCGGGGAAGATGACGGCCCACCAGGCAAGCGAGATGTCGGCGTACTGCTCCGCGATCTGGAGACCCCAGTCGGGCGAGGGTGGCTGCGGGCCGTACCCGAGGAAGGCGAGCGTCGCGACGGTGAACACCGCGTACCCGAGCCGTACGGTCCCCTCGACGATGATCGGCCCCGTCACGTTCGGGAGGATCTCGGCGAACATGATGTACGGCGGGTGTTCGCCTCGCAGCTTCGCGGCCTGTACATAGTCGAGGTCGCGCTCGGCGAGGACGGCGGACCGGACGGTCCGCGCCACCGGAGGGGTGAAGGCGATCCCGATCACGACGATCAGCTGCCACGAGGAGACGCTGATCCCCTCGTTGCCCGCCGAGAGCGCGGTGAGCACGAGGATCGCGAGCACGATCAGGGGGATCGCGAGCACTGCGTCGAGCACGCGCCCCAGGACGTTGTCGATCCAACCGCCGAAATAGCCCATCACGAGCCCGAGCATCGAGCCGAGCCCGACCCCGAGCAGCGTTGCCGCAGGCGCGACCTCGATGACGCTGCGGGCCCCGACGATGACGCGCGAGAGCACGTCGCGCCCGTTCCGGTCGAGCCCGAAAGGGTGGCTCCAGGTCGGCGACTCGTAGCTCGGCGCGAAGCTCTCGTCGATCGGGTCATACGGCGCGATGCGCTGCCCGAAGAGCGCACAGACGACCCAGAAGAGAGTCACGACGACCCCGAGCAGGAACGTCTTCGAGCGGAGGATCTCCCCGAGCGTCTCGCGCCGGACGCGGCTCGGGGTGTCGAGGTGGTGCAACGGCGTCTGTGCCGCCGGTGGCCCGTCGACGAGGATGGGCATCGTCGGGAGGTTGTCGCTCACTTCTCCGCCCCGAGTCGGATCCGAGGGTTGAGGGCGGCGGTGAGCAGGTCGCCGATCAGCGTCGCGACGAAGTAGATGATCCCGATGACGAGTACGGCCGCGAGGAGCATCGGGAAGTTCTTCACCTGCGCCGCGGAGAGCGTCAGCAGCCCGATCCCCGGATAGCCAAAGAGCTTCTCGATCGCGACGATCCCCCCGAACATGTACCCGACCTGGGTCGCGACGACCGCGATCGTCGGGAGCAGCCCGTTGCGCACCACATGCGTGCCGAGCACACGGCGGCGCGTCAGCCCCTTGAGTGTCGCTGTCCTCGTGTAGTCGGCGGCGAGCGCCTCGATCGTCCCGGCTCGGGTGATGCGCGCGATGTAGCCGAAGAGCACGAGCGCGAGCGCAAGCGCGGGAAGGAAGAGGGAGTCGAGCTTCGTGAGGAACGGCTGGTCGTCGAGGAAGCCCGCGATACCCGGGAACCAGCCGAGGAACGCGGGACCGAAGATCGCGACGAGGATCGCGCCGAGCACGAAGTCCGGGATCACAGCGAGCGACAGCCCCGCGACCGTGATCGTGCGGTCGAGCGGCTTTCCACGTCGCACGGCAGCGATCACGCCCGCAAGGATGCTGAGCGGGACGCACAGGACGAAGGCGTAGAGCGCGAGCAGCCCGGAGCGCTTGAGGGCTGGGATGAGGTCGTCCGTGACGGCGCGACCGTCGGTGTAGTTCGCGCCGAAGTCGCCTCGAACCGCGTCGCTCAGCCAGTCCAGGTATCGAACCGGCAACGGGCGATTGAACCCGAGCTTCTCGTTGAAGGCCTCCACTGCCTCGGGGGTCGCTTCGCGTCCGAGGACGAGGCGGCCCGGATTGCCCGGCAGCACCTGCGCAGCGGCGTAGACCATCATGCTCAGGAGCACCAGGGAGATGAGGCCGAGCGCGATGCGGTTGAGGGTGTAGCGGAGCACCGGGTCGGTGGATGTGCCCGGGGGAGCCGGCCGATGACCGGCTCCCCCGCAAGGCGTTACGAGACCGTCACTCCGCGGAGGTTGACCACAGAGATCCCGTCCGGCACGTAGCCCTTGACCTTCGAGGCCGTTCCGGCGATGTAGTTGTAGAAGTACGCGTAGATGACCGGGGTGTCCTTGAGCAGCGCGAGCTGCATCTGCCTCGCATGCCGGCGCTGATCCGCGAGGCTCGGCGACGCCTCGAAGCTCGCGATCATCCTGTCGAACGCCTTGTTCGAGTACCGGGCGGCGTTCCAGACGCCACCCGACTTGAGTGCCGCGTTGAGGTAGGTGAGCGGTGTCGCCCGGGCCCCGTAGTCGACGATCCCGAAGTCGACACCGAGCCAGGGAGCCAGCTTGCCGCTCGCACCGAAGCTGACGCCGTCGAAGTACTGGGCGCTCGTGAACACCTTGACCGTGCAGTTGACCCCGATCTGCTTGAGCGCCTGGGAGACCCGCTGGGCGTAGTCGGGCATCTCGAACGCTCGGTAGCAGTTGAGCGTCACGCTGAGGTTCTCCGCCCCGGCCGCCTTGAGGAGCGCCCGCGCCTTCGCGAGATCCTGCTTGCGCTGCGGCACGCGCTTGTCGGTGAACGCGTAGCCCGGCCAGAGCGGGCTGTCGTTCCCGACCTCCGCGTACTTGCCCCACAGGCCCTGCACGATCTGAGGCCGGTTGAGCGCGAGCGCGAACGCCTGGCGCACGCGCGCGTCGTTGAACGGCGCCTTCTTCGTGTTCATGTGCAGGTAACGGTGGTTCGGCGTCCGCAGCGCGATCGCCTTGTCGCCGACCTGCTGGGCGCCCTGGTAGGAGAGCTGCACGGCGAGGTCGATCTGACCGCTCTGGAGCGCGGTCGTCCGTGCCTGATCCTCGAGGATCTGCCATTCGACCGTGTCGATCGAGGGTCGCCCGCCCCAGTAGGTCGGATTCGCCTCGAAGGCGAACCCCGCCGCGCCGCGGTTCTCCTTCAGCTTGAACGGCCCGGTGCCGTTCATCTTGGACGTCCACTCGCCCGGCTTCGACAGATCGGCAGGGATCTTGTACGAGCTCGGCAGAATGATCGCCTGGTAGGTCTGCTGAGAGGTCGCATACGGGAAGAACCCGTTGGGCGCAGCAAGGTTGAACTGCACGCCGTTCGCTCCGACCTTCTTGACCCCCACGATCAGGCCCTTGTAGGACGACAGCGCCTGCGAGTCCTTCGTCAGGAGCCGCTTGAACGTCGCCACGACGTCGTCCGGCGTGAGCGGCGTGCCATCGTGGAACCGGACGTTCCGACGGATCTGGAAGGTCCACGTCTTCGCATTGTTCGACGCCTTCCACGACGTCGCGAGCCGCGGCACGAGCCGCGAGTTCTTGTCGGCGAAGACGAGCTGCTCGCCCGCCATGTGCGAGACGGCGAGCGCGCCGAGCGACTGCAGCAGCGGCGGTTCGAGCGAGCCGTCCGCGGTCGGCGAGCCCACGCGCAACGTGCCGGCGGTCGTGCGCACCTGACGCTGCGGTGCGGCGGTGGCGAGTGGCACGCCCGCGACCAGGCTCATGAGCGAGAGCGACATCCCGAGCACCGAGCCGCGCTGCAGCAGCTCGCGTCGGGTGACCGTGCCTTCCCGGTACTCGTCGATCAGCTCGTTCTCGAACTCGCCCGCGCTCTTGCGATAGGCGTCCAGCTCCTCGCGGGGATAACGCATCGATCTTCCTCCTTCGTCAGCGCCGCTCCTCGGGGCACTGACCGTTGCGTGGCGTGACCGGGCGAATGACGCATCTGAGCATGCCCGGCGCGACAGGGCAAGGGCGCTCCATAGTGACGCGCCACGAGACGAACGCCGGACGCTCATCGGTGGACAGGCAAGCCGCTCCTTTCGCGTGACGTCGTTGATGGCATAGACGTCAAAGCGAGACGATAGTCCGTTGAACTGGGTGCGAGCAGGCACCCTTGACCGTGCGCCGCCGCCCGCACTACCGTCGGTCACGTGAGCGGACACGGGAATCCGGAACGGCCCGTGGCGCCCGAATTGTTCGGCGACGAGTCCACGTACCGCGCGACCCGACTCCCGGTCGACCTCGCATCGACGCTGATCCCCGACGCCTACACGTCCGCGGAGTTCCATGCCCTCGAGCAGGAGCGGGTCTTCGGCACCGCATGGGTTCCGGTCTGCGTGACCGACGAAGTCCGCGAGCCTGGCGCCTTCGTCGTCGTCGAGGTCGGTGGACGCTCGCTGATCGTCTGCCGCAATCGGGACGGCGCGCTGCGGGCCCATCACAATGTGTGCCGCCACCGCGGGTCCCGGCTCGTGTCCGAGCCGGGGCGAGTGGAACGGTTCTTCCAGTGCCCGTACCACGCCTGGGCCTACGACCTCGACGGGACCTGCCTGGGGACGCCGCTCTTCACGCCGGAGGCCGGCATCCCGGAAGAGCAGCACGCGATGTTCGACATGTCGGAGGTGAAGGCGTTCGACAGGGCCGATCACGGGCTCCACCCCGCCCGCGCCGCGGAGTGGGGCTGCCTGGTCTTCGTCTGCCTCGACCCGTCGGCGCCGGAGCTGGAGGACGAGCTCGGCGACCTGCCCGGGAGGCTCGACGGATATCGGCTCTCCGAACACCGGCTCGTGCGCACCGTCGAGTACACGATCGGCGCGAACTGGAAGCTCGTCGCTGAGAACTTCATGGAGTACTACCACCTGCCCTGGGTTCACCCCGGGCTCGTCAAGGTGTCGCCGATGAGCGCTCACCACCGCTGGCAGGGGGCGGGGATGTACATGGGGTTCTGCACCTCCCCGATCGCGTCGAACACGGAGGAGGGCGGCTGGCAGGGACTGCCGGCGATGACGGGCCTCGATGCGGACGACGCCGAGAGCGCCCGTTTCGCCTGGGTGTTCCCCTCCGTGGCGGTCAACGCGCTCCCAAACCACACCTTCCTCCTGCTGACACGGCCGCTCTCGGCCGACGCGACCGCGGAGGTCGCGTACCTGCTCGTGCCGCCCGAGTCGCAGACTCTGCCCGAGGCCGACGGCGCCGTGGAGGAGCTCATCGCCTTCTGGGACGGCGTCAACCGCGAGGACATCGCGATCGTCGAGCGCGTCCAGAGAGGGCTCGCGGATCCCGCTTATACCGGTGGGCGGATGTGCTACCGGTTCGAGGAGCCCGTACACCGGTTCCAGAACATGGTGATCGACCGGATGCTTGGCATCCGGCGTGTTCCGACCGGCGACTCGGATCACTAGCGTCGGGGCAGCGAGGGACACCTCGGAGCTGCGATGCGGAGCCGGCTCATGTCCTCGATGCTCCGGCTCGGACGGCGCCGCCGATGGCGGCGGAGAGCTCGTCCGTGGCCCTGACCAGGAGGGACGCCGCGTCCTCGAGACGACCGTCGAAGCGAAACAGGGGGCCCGAGACGTTGAGCGCGGCCACGACCGTCCCCGCCGGACCGCGGATCGGTGCGGCAGCGGCGACCAGTCCCGGCTCGAACTCCTCACGCACGATCGCATAGCCGCGCGCCGCCACCTCCTCGATGATCGACCGGTGCATTGCGAGGCCCACCGAGTCGAGCTCCTCCGCCTCGAGGTCGGACACGAGCACCCGCCCGGCTGACGTCGTCGCGACGGGCGTGAGCTCTCCGACGCGACCCGGCGCATGAAGCGCATGCGGAGGCGACTCCGCGAGCAGGGTGAGCACCGACCGGCCCTGGCGGACGGAGAGGTGCACACTCTCCTCCAGCTCGCGGACGAGCGCGCGCATCACCGGAGGCGCCGCCGCGAGCAGGCGCGCGTCGCCCGCCCGAGCGGCCATGGCGAACGGGCGCCAGCCGAGGCGGTACGCGAGGCTCGCGGGGTCCCGCTCGACGTAGCCGTGCTCGGCGAGGGTCTGCAGCGTGCGCGAGACCTGGCCCTTGTCGTCGCCGAGCAGCTCCGCGAGACGGACGACCCCGAGCCCGCCTCCGGCGTCGTCGGCGAGCACCTCCAGGATCGCGAGTCCACGCGTGAGGGCGGCAGTGCCGGGGTTCACGGTTGAATTGTCATGGCTTGCTACGAGATCCCGTTGCGCTTCAACGGGAGTTGCCTGCGAGCTCGACGAACCGCTCGATGATCGCCCGGCCGGCCGGATGCTCGTCGTCCCATTCCTCGGGGTGGAACTGGGTGCCCCACCACGGACGATCCTCGACCGCGAGCGCCTCGACGGCGCAGGCGTCGCTCGAGGCGAGCACCCGAACCCCGGCGGGAACGCGGATGACCTCGTCCTCGTGGCTCTGGTAGGCGTCGAAGCGCGGCGCGAGCCCGGCGAGAAGGTCCGAGTCGTCGGCGACGTCGATCGGCCGGTAGCCCCGGGTTGCCTGACCCGCCGGGCCGACGACGCCCCCGAGGGCACGGGCGAGCATCTGCATCCCTGCACAGATCCCGAGCACCGGGCCCGGATACCGGCGGAGCTCCTCGTAGAAGCGGCCGAGCGAACGCTGGTGGTGCAGCGCCCACGGATCGGTCGAGCCGGACAGGACGAGCGCGTCCGCGGACGGCGCCTCGACCGCGTCGTACGGAACGCTCTCGACCTCCCCGCAGACGACAGTGGCGATGCGAGCGCGAGTCGCTTCGTAGCGCTCGCGGCGCTCGGGCGTGAGACCGCCGGCACGCTCGGTGACGACGAAGAGAACGTTCAATGATCGACGTCCCGGAGCTCGACCTTGCGACGCTCGACGAACGCGTCGAGGCGCTCGGCGCGATCGGGCTCGAGAGCGGGTTGCTCGTAGCGCTCGAGAGCCTCCTGCCATACGCGAGTGGCGCGCTCTTCGACCGTCGGCGACCCGGCCGCCTCCCAGCTCTCGTAGTTCTGCCAGTTGGACACGAGCGGCTCGTAGAACGCCGTCTCGTACCGCGCGAGCGTGTGCGACGAGCCGAAGAAATGGCCGCCGGTCGGAACGTCCGCGATGGCTGCGACCCCGTCCCGGATCTCGTGCTCGTCGACCGTGTCGGCCGGGCCGATCGTGACGGTGAGCATCTGCAGCATCTCGACGTCGAGCACGAGCTTCTCGAGGGAGGCCGTCAGGCCTCCCTCCATCCAGCCTGCACCGTGGTACACGAGATGCGCGCCTCCGAGGACGGCCGACCAGAGCGACATCTGCGACTCGTAGGCGGCCTGGGCGTCGACCGCGTTCGAGGCGCTCGCGTTGCTCGCTCGATAGGGGACGTCGTAGAGCCGCGCGAGCTGCCCGGCCGCGATCGTGGCGCGGGCGTTCTCCGGCGTGCCGAACGCCGGGGAACCGGTTCGCATGTCGACGTTGGAGGTGAACGCGCCGTAGACGACGGGCACACCGGGGCGCACCAGCTGCGTGAGCGTGATGCCGGCGAGCGCTTCGGCGTTCTGCTGGACGAGCGCCGCGGCCAGGGTCACCGGGGTCATCGCCCCCATCAGGGTGAAGGGCGTGATGACGGCCGGCTGGCCGTACTCGGCCATCGCCATCAACCCGTCGCTCATCGCCTCGTCGAAACGTCGCGGCGAGTTGACCGAGATGATCGTGAGGACGCATGGGTCGTCCACGACCTCCTCGAGCGTGAGGCCCCGCGAGATCGCCATCATCTCGATCCCATCGAGCGTCCGTTCCCGTCCGATCGCGAGGCAGTGGAACGCGCGGTCCGTGTACACGAGATTGGCTCGGTAGGTGTCGAGGTGCCGCGTCGGCGCCGGGAGCTCTTGCGGCGACGTCGGTTGGTTCCCGACGAAGTGGATCACGTCGAACGACTGCGCGAGCTTCACGAGCGTGACGTAGTCCTCGAGAGTTCCCGTTCGGCGGCCACGGATGCGGTCGGAGACGGTCGGAGGCCCGGCGACGAGCCCGTAGGCGATCCGGTCCGTGCCGAGCTCCAGCCGGCGCATCGGGTTCCGCGGGGTGACGACGAACTGCGAGGGCGCGGTCGCGACGGCGTCGTCCACCACCTCCGAGGGGATGCGGACGAGACCGGTGTCGTGATCCACCAGCGCGCCGGCAGCGCCGAACGTCGCCCGCGCCGCGCCACCCATGAACTCGACGCCGACCTCCTGGAGCAGGCGGAGCGACGCCTCGTGAACGGATGTGACCTGCTCCTCATCGAGCAGCGCGACAGGAGCGAAGCAACGCCTCGGCGCGCCGCCGGCAAAGGGCGCAGGTCGCCGACGTCCCTCGCGTCTCGCGGTCCTGTCTGTCCGTGCCCGTCGGGTCACACCCAACTCCACGAATCAACTTACAACCGGAGTTGCAGTATGAACGGTGGGGATCCCGGGCGCCAGTCGGGCTCAGACGACGTCGAGCAGCTCGTCGGCGTAGGTGATGCCGGTGCGGCGCATGCCGCGCGGGCCCGGCTCGTAGTGACCCATCCGCCAGAGCGCCGGCGAGTACACGTGGAT
>JBKPRA010000041.1:0-16593 GCA_046734335.1 Actinomycetota bacterium
ACGCACCTTCGAGCGCCGAGACGCCGGCGCCTGCCGCGCCTCCGCCTGCTGCTCCCGCGCCTGCCGCGCCTCCGCCTGCTGCTCCCGCGCCCGCCGAGACGCCGGCGCCCGTCGCGGCCGGCGACGGCAGCGAGAACGGCAAGTCGTTCGTCTCGCCCGTGGTCGCGCGTATCGCCTCCGAGCACGGCGTCGACGTCGGGGCGATCCAGGGCACCGGCCAGGGCGGCCGCGTGACCAAGAAGGACATCCTCGCGTTCATCGAGTCGGGCCCGGCACCGGCGCCGCCTCAGGAAGCTCCGCCCGAGGCCGCTCCCGTGGCACCGGCTCCGATCGAACCGATCGAACCGAGCGCACCTGCACCAGCCCCTGCCGCAGCAGTCGGCGCGGTCCCACCGCAGGCGGGAGAGCGCATGGAGCCGATGAACGCCATGCGCAAGGGCATCGCCGACCACATGCGCCGCTCGCTCGATACCTCGGCTCACGTGACCAGCGCGATCGAGGTCGACATGTCGAAGGTGGTCGCGATCAGGGAGAAGCTCAAGGCCTCGTACCAGAAGGACTACGGCGTGAACCCGACCTACCTTGCGTTCGTCGGCCGCGCTGCCGTCGACACGCTCCGCGACTACCCGTGGATCAACGGCGAGCTGCGCGACGACCAGATCGTCACGCGCAACTACGTCAACCTGGGGATCGCGGTCGAGCTCGCCGAGGGCAAGGGCCTGATCGTGCCCGTGATCAAGAACGTCGAAGGGCTCAACCTGCTCGGGCTCGCCCGCTCGATCGCCGACATCGCCGCCCGCGCACGCGACAAGAAGTTGTTGCCCGACGACGTCCAGGGCGGCACGTTCACAATCACCAACCCCGGCGGCTACGGCACCTTCCACGGCACGCCCGTGATCAGCCAGCCGCAGGCCGGCATTCTCGGCACCTACGCGCTGGTCAAGCGGCCGTGGGTCGTCCAGGACGCGCTCGGTAACGATGTGCTCGCGATCCGCCCGATCATGAACATCACGCTGACCTACGACCACCGCCTGGTCGACGGCGCGCTGGCCGGCCGCTTCCTGCACGACCTGCGAGAGAAGCTCCAGAGCTGGGGCGAGGACCAGTACTGAGCCTCTGGGTCGTCCGCCGCCGGCGCGGCGGACCATGGAACTGGTCGCGAAACCTGCGCGAGCAAGAGGGGTGGGACGAGCACGCCGCGATCATGGACCGCTTCGTGAAAGAGGGCTTCATCTTGCTCGGCGGACCGCTCGAGGGCGAGCGCGAGGTGCTGCACATCGTGCGAGCGGAGTCGAAGGACGACATTGATGCCCGGCTCGCCGAGGACAACTGGACACGGAACGGCATGCTCGAGACCGTCTCCGTCGAGGCCTGGACCGTTCTCCTCGACGGACTGAAGGTCTGACCGGTCCCTGCGTCTACAGTCACCAGCGTGAAGGGCCATGTGCGTCACCTCGGCCAGACTCGCTATCTCGAGGCGCTGACACTCCAGCGCGAGCTGGCGGCTGCCGTACAGGCGGGCGCTGCGCCGGACACGGTGATCTTCCTCGAGCACCCGCCCGTGGTCACGCTGGGCAGGCGCACCGACGAGGCAGAGCTGCACGTCCCGGGAGACGCGGAGGTCGAGGTGGTCGAGACCGACCGCGGCGGGAAGTCGACTTACCATGGTCCCGGACAGCTCGTCTGCTACCCGATCCTCGACCTCAACCGACATGGCCGCGACGTGCGCAAGTACTGCCGCGACCTCGAGGAGGCTCTCATCCAAACACTCGAGGCATTCGGCCTGGCAGGCGAGCGCATCGACGGACTCACGGGACTGTGGCTGACCCGGCCGCCAAGGAAGATCGCCTCGATCGGAGTGCACATCTCGCGCTGGGTGACGACACACGGGTACGCGTTGAACGTCGACCTCGACCCGGCGCCTTTCACCGAGTGGATCACCGCCTGCGGACTCGAGGACGCCGCGTTCACCACGATGGCGCGCGAGCTCGACAGGCCGCTCACGGTCGACGACGTACGCCCCGCCGCCGCAGCCGCGATCGCCGAGGTCTTCGGCCTTGATTTCGTCGAGACGTCCGGCCCGGCACAGGTCACCGCTCGATGAGGCGCCTGTCCCTCGTGCTGCTACTAGCAACCGCGAGTACCGCCACTGCGCTTGCCGCCGGCCCGCCTCCGCGAAACGTCGACCTGCTCCGCGCCTTCGGCCCCCGACTGCCAAAGGTGAAGGCATTCACCGCAGTCCCGATCCTGCTGCCGCGCACGCTACCCCTCGGAGGCCGGTACAAGCTGTACGCGAGCGGCGCCGGCGCCCGCACCTCCTACGTGCTCTCGCTCGAAGGCGCCCCGAACTGCCTGGGCGCCAACGCCTGCTTCGTCGCCACCTTCGCCGGTAAGCGCGGCGCGAAGCTCCCCGGCCACCCGAACCTTCGCCTCGCCTCCGGTGACCCGGCCATCTTCCGCCTGTTCAGCTGCGGCGGCTCCTGCGCTCCCAACTCCTTCTGGTTCACGCACAAGGGCGTCCTCTACAGCTGGCAGGTAAAGGACCTGCCCAAGGGCGAGCGCGCAATCCTGATCCACATGGCGAACCAGGCGATCGCCGCAGGCCCGCGCTGAAATGAGCCCCGCCAGGCTGGAGACGTTCGCGGACGGCGTCTTCGCGATCGCCGCGACGCTGCTGATCCTGACCGTGGACGGTGCAGTGGGCGGCGAGGGGATCGACCTCGGCGCCGACCTCGCCCACGCCTGGCCGGCCTACGTCGGCTACGCGGTCAGCTTCATGACGATCGGGGTCATGTGGATCAATCACCACACGGTCATGGATCTCGTCGCACGGGTCGACCGGAGGTTCCTCATCGCCAACCTCGGACTGCTGATGTGCATCGCGTTCGTTCCGTTCCCGACGCGCCTCATGGCCGAGCACATTCGCGGCGCGGGAGCAGAGAGCGCAGCGCTCGCGTACGGCTTCACGCTCACCGCCACTGCTCTCTTCTTCAACACGGTGTGGTTCTACGCCGCGATCGGGGGTCGCCTGCTCCGCGCCGACTGCGACCCACGCGTGGTCGCCGGCATCAGCCGCACGTACCGTATCGGCCCACTGATCTACCTCGGCGCAGGGCTCGTCGCCTTCGCCAGCCCGACGGCAAGCGCCCTCCTGTACCTCGCGATCACGGTCTTCTACATCCTCGAGAGCTCGATCTTCGGCGGCCGCCAGACGGTCGGAGACTAGACTCAGGCCATGGAGCCGTCGCTCCCCGTCGCCGACCGGCCGCGCCGGCCCGAGTGGATGAAGGTGCGCGCGCCGCGGTCGGACTCGCACTACCACGACGTCCGCAACCTGATCCACGGCGCCGGCCTGCACACGATCTGCGAGGAGGCCCGCTGCCCGAACATCGCCGAGTGCTGGGGGCGGGGGACGGCGACGTTCCAGATCCTCGGAGACACCTGCACCCGCGCGTGCCGTTACTGCTACGTCCACTCCGGCCGCCCCGAAGCGCCGCCCGACCCGCTCGAGCCCCTGCGGCTGGCGCAGACCGCCGCGCAGATGGACCTGAAGCACGTGGTCGTGACCTCGGTCGACCGCGACGACGTCCCCGACCGGGGCGCCGGCCACTACGCGGCCACGATCCGGGCGCTTCGGCGCAAGGTGCCGCAGGCGTCGATCGAGGTACTGACCCCGGACTTCCTCGACGTCGAGGAGGACGCGCTCCGGACGGTGCTCGATGCCCGGCCGGACGTCTTCAACCACAACATCGAGACCGTGCGCCGGCTGCACGCCCGGATGCGCGGGGCGAAGGCGTCGTACGACAAGGCCCTGTGGCTGCTCCAGCGCGCGAAGGAGCTGGCGGGATATCCGCTACTGACCAAGAGCGGGATCATCGTCGGCCTAGGCGAGACGAACGACGAGGTGGTCGAGACGATGCGCGACCTACGGGGCCGTGGCGTTGACGTCGTCACGATCGGCCAGTACCTGCAGCCTTCGCCGAAGCATGCGCCAATCGACCGCTGGGTACACCCGGACGAGTTCCGCTGGTTCCGCGAGCAGGGCGAGGCACTCGGCTTCGGCTCGGTCTTCTCCGGGCCCCTCGTCCGCTCGAGCTACCGCGCCGACGAGCAGCGCCACGCGGCTGAAACGGGCGGAGGCGCGGTAGCGTACTGAGCATGGGCGTCTGGCAGCGCATCAGCTCCTGGTGGCGCAAGGACGACGCTGAGCGGGTCGCCGAGGCCACCGGCCCGGAGCATGCCGACCTGGACACCGCGGTCGAGGACTACGAGAGCCTCAAGGACGACCGCTCGATCGGCGGCTCGTACATCGCGGGCGGCATGGCCGACTACGAGCGCGACTCCGAGCCGCCGCGACCGTAGGGTCACGGCCCAGCGGCTCCGCCTGCAACCGCCTTCGCGGCGTTGACGAGCCCCGCCCCGAAGGCCTCCTTCACCTTGATCGCCTTCCCGCCGAGGTGGCAGAACCCATCGGTGCATGGCTCGCCGGTCAGGTCCGTGTTCGACGCGTCTGTCGCGCTGAGCGGCGGCGTAGCGTTCACCAGTGACCTGAACGGCGTCACCGCCTTGGACTTGAGGAACTTGACCAGCTTCGCCGGCTGGCCGGCCAGCTCCGGATGTGCGCTCGCGATCAGGGCCAGCACGGCAGCGACGTGCGGCACCGCCATCGAGGTGCCCTGCATCGCGGTGTAGCACTGGTCGCCATCGAACCCAGACCGTGTGGGGACGCCGTAGTAGTTCGCGGGGTCGGTCGGATCCGTGCTCGTCCCGTCGAAGATCACGCACGGGATCACGAGCGCGCTGTTGGAGGTGATCGCGAAGTCCTGCCACGCGGCGAAGCCGTCGCCCGCCGAGCGGCCGCCGCCCGGGTTGTTCCCCGACGTGTAGGAGCCGCTCCCCGTGAACGGCCAGCCCTCCGAGCCGCCGCCGTCGACGGTGGGGAGGTTGAACTTCCGGGAGCCACCCGGGGCTGCGACGTCGATCCGCGGGCCGTAGTTGCTGTAGTAGGCCAGCTGATCCTGGAGGCCGACACCAAATGGTTGGTGGGTGTCGCTCAGCGGCTTGCACCAGGGACGGTCGCCGGTCGTGCTGCCGGCCTCCGGGCAGGCGACTGCCGGTGCGTTGACGACGTTCGCCGTCGCGGAGACGTCCACGACACCGGTGATCCCACCAGGCACCTCGTAGAGCCCGAGGGAGTCCTTGCCGCCCGGCGGGAAGCTGAGGATTCCGTGGCTGAGCACCTTGCCGCCGGGCCCGATCCGCGTGTGCTCGTTGCCGGCGGCGGCGACGATGGTCGTTCCTCGCGCCGCGGCGTACTTCACCGCCGAGCCGTAGAGATCGTAGATCGCCTTCTCGTCCGCCTTCGTCCGGTCGAGGTAGTCGCCGAGCGCGACGGCGACCACATCGACGTCGTGGTCGGCTCCCCAGAGCAGGCCCGCGATGATCTCGGAGTCGTACGTCGAGCCGCACCACTGGGCGATCTTCAGCGACACGAGCGAGACGCCCGGAGCGACGCCGTTGAGCGAGTTACCGTCGACGGCGGCGGCGACCACGCTTCCGATCGACGAGCCGTGGCCGTTGAAGTCGAGGTCCTGCGGCAGCGACATGTCCGCGGCCACATCCGCGTCTCCGAAGCCGTAGCCCAGCACGTCCTTGCAGAGTTGCGGGTTCTCGGTGGTCGTGAAGTCGGCTACTGCGGTGACCTTGCCGTTCAGCTCTTCATGCGTGTAGTCGAGCCCGGTGTCCTCGACCGCGACGACGACGCCGTCGTCACCGCCGTTGGTCGCCCAGGCCGCCGGTGCGCCGATGCGTTGGACGTTCCACATCGGATCGGGCGGACCCAGGCCGAAGGCCGGGTCCGGCGTGAAGCCCGACAGGATCCCGAACGGCAGCGCGCCCGGCTTCGCAAAGGGGCTCGCCGTCCGCCCGAGCACCGCGAGCCGGCCGGCCAGCGTCGCCGGCGATACGTCGGCCGGATCAGCCCAGCCCGTCTCGACGTCCGAGCCCGGTCGGTCGATCGACTCGATCCGGTCGGGGACCACCGCCGCTCCCGACACCCGGCCGAGCGCCCGCGCGGACGCGGGCGAGGCGCCGACGACGAAGGCGTTCACCGGCGCCAAGCTCAGCGCGACGCGAGTGCCTGACCTCGCGTCTGAGAGCGCAGAGTTGAACGCCGCCTTGTTCGGAGCGATCACGATGTAGCGGCCCGGCACGGCTGTCCCTGGAGCCGCATCGGCACCAGTCGCGAGGGCACCGACGGCGGCCAGACAGGCCAGGAGGACCGGGCTCGGTGTGCGCATCGCTTCCCCCTTCCGTCATCGGCGCCCGCTGCCCGGCGCCCGCTGCTGGGCGTGATTCGCCGCGAAACCTACTCTGTCGGGCGGGCGGCACCTCCGCCTTTCGTCTCGGGCCGTATCAACCCGAACGTCCGACCTGGGCGTACCGGAAGCAGGAGACCACGTGGTCGTTGACCAGGCCGCAGGCTTGCATCAGCGAGTAGCAGACGGTCGGTCCGACGAACCGGAAGCCGCGCCGCTTCAGCTCCTTCGACATCGCGCGTGACTCGTCCGTCTCGGCCGGGAGCTCGCCGAGCTCCCGCCAACGGTTGACCCGCGGCTCTCCGCCGACGAACGACCAGAGCAGCTCGTCGAGGCCGCCGCCGGCGATCGTCGCCTGCGCGTTCGTGACCGCCGATTCGACCTTCAACCGGTTGCGGACGATGCCCGAGTCGGCGAGCAGCCGCTCGACGTCACGCGGGCCGAAGCGCGAGACCGCCTCGACATCGAACCCCGTGAAGGCGCGGCGGTACCCCTCGCGCTTGCGGAGGATGGTCGACCAGGAGAGCCCCGCCTGCGCGCCCTCGAGAACCAGCATTTCGAAAAGATGCCGCTCGTCGTGGGAAGGGACGCCCCACTCCTCGTCGTGGTAGGCGAGGTAGAGCGGGTCGTGCTCGGGAGCCCAGCCACAGCGCTGCACGACTGCATCTTGCCGCGAGAACGGGAGGGAACGTCAGCTCGTGACGTGCGACGGGCTGCGGAGCGGCGAGCAGTCCCGGAAGGGGCTGCGCCGAAGCGTCGCGATGCTGCCCCGGCTCCCACGAGCGGTGACGAAGTAGGGGGCACAACGCTCGAGCGAAACCGCCGTGAACGTTGTCGTAAAGGTGCCGCTCGCGGTTGCCCGGACCACGTGCACACGCACTGAACCGGCCGCCGCCATGCGCACGGTGACGAGCTCGGTCGGATGGAAACGGGCTCCGTGCACCGCCACCGGCCGCATCGCGAGGGTGCTCAGCGTCGGTCTGCCGACAGCTCCGGCGGGACCGGCCGAGACGGCGACAACGGTGAGGAGCAGTGCGAGCCTCCGCACGTCGAACAGGGTAGCGCGAGACGGGTGGGTCGGCACGGTCACGCGCCGACCCACCCGCTCCTCCTGGCTATTTCAGCGCGAGCTGCCAGGCGCTGCGGCCGTGCGTCGCAGCGAGCAGGACCCTGTTCGTCCTGTCGATCGTCAGTCCGTAGACGGCGACAGACGGGAGGCCGGTGGAGGCCGGAACCCACGCCGTCGTCCCCTTCGAGAGCACGTCGACCCCGAAATCGGTCGACGCGTACAGGTCGCCGTTCGTGTCGAGCGCGATGTCGGTGATCGGCTGGTCGCCGAGGTCGTAGTCGATGTTCTTCCAGGTCGCGGTGTGTGTGTTCGGATCGTATTGGACGTCGAACACGTGCCCCGGCGCGGTGCCGGCGGTGTTCGCGTAGGCGTTGTAGCCCGAGAACGAGATGAACGCGTGGTTCGGGTCCGCCGGGTCGACGGCGATGCCGCTGACGAACCGCTCCGGCGTCGAAGCGTCGTCAATGCGGTGGAACGTCACTGCCGACGCGTCCGGATCGTCCGCGTTCTCAGAAACGAACACGCGACCGCGGCGCAGGCCGGCCCACAGCGTCGATGTGTCGCTGGGCGCCCGTTCCGTGGCGACGACATAGCCGGACGAGCCGGGGTTCTTGTCGGTCCCGTAGAACGTCCCCGACAGATCGCCGGCCGCGTCGAGATCCGTCCCGCCGAGCGGCTCCCAGTCACCACACGTCGTGTCGAACGGCCCCGTGCCGAAAAACTCGTTGCACTGGGTGTCCAACTGGGCCTGCGAACCGGCGTTGTCCTGGGTCCGCCAGACGTGCTGCAACCCGACGAACCAGGTGTCGGCGGCTGCCGCGTTCGGGTCGGCGATCAGCGGCACGTAGAAGGACGCGCCCTCGCCGCTTCCGAGCAGCGGGCCGGCCATGAAGTCCCAGCCGGTTTCCTTGTTGCCCTGGAAGTTGACGTCGCCGTTCGGCGAGAAGAACGTATGCATCCGGATCTTCGGGTTGGCGACGTTGATGCCGGACTGGCCGCCGTCGCCGAAGATGGTCACGGACCACTTCTTGCCGTTCGTCGTCGCCTGCGTCCCGTTGTCCTGGGTCCCACCCTGGATGTCCTTCGGGCTCTTGGCGCTCGTCGACAGGCTCTGGAACTGGAGCGTCGAGAGGCCGTCGTTCAGCGACGTGATCTTCTTCGGGATCTTCGACAGCCAGCTCTGGCAGTCCGCCAGGTCCGCGCCGGCCAGGGGAAGACCGGTGGTTTCGTCTATTCGGGAAGCGCAGCCGGCCGAGGCGTCGACGAACGAGCCGTCCAGCCGGAAGATGCCGCCGTCGTTCCCGATGAAGACGACGTCGCTGCTGAACGGCACCCCGGCGATCGCGTGCTGATCGGGGTGGAGGCTGACGCCCTTCGAGTCGATCGTCATGTCGGTGAAGTTCGTCCCGTCGTCCGCCGAGCGCTGGATCGCGCGGCCGTTTGACCGGAACGGAACGTCATCACCGTTGAAGATCTCGTCGTACTGCATCGCGCCGCCGATGTAGACCACGTCCGGGAACCCGGGCGGCGAAAAAACGGGCATGTCGTACGAGCACTGCCCGACGCAGTAGTTGAACGAGCCGAAACCGGGCGTGCCGTTGGTCGGGTCGGACTTCTTCGTCCAGTCCCCGAGGAGCGTCGCGGCAGGCTCGTTGGCGTCGGCGACGGTGTAGAAGTCGGCGGTGTCGCCGTCGCCGGTGTCGCCGAGGTAGATACGCAGGGCCTCCCCATCGGGCGCGAGCGAGAACTCGGTCCGCGAGAAGGACGAGTTCGCGATGTCGCCGGCGCCGGCTGAGGCGAACACCTGGTGGAAGTCGGTGTCGCCGTCCTGGGTCTCCGACCGCCGGTACAGGCCGTTGTCGAACGCCGCGGCGTAGACGTCGCCTGACGCCTCGTCGATCTGGATATTCGAGATCCCACCGCGGAAGAAGTCGCCGCCGGTCGCCGACGTCGGGTCGACGTCGTCCTGCGGGAGAATCAGTGCTGGGCTGAAAGAGGCCCCGCCGTCGGTCGACTCGTACAGGCCGACCTGCGCAGAGCCGGCCGGCGTGAAGCGGCCGCCGTTGACCGACGAGGAACCGTGCCGGGCCACGTCGGTGCCGATGAAGATGTGGTCGGGATCGGCCGGATCGACAGCGATCGTGCCGATCGAGCGGCCGGTCGCGACCGGGCACGTCAGCAACGTCGAATCGGCGGCGCAGGGCGCCGTCGGGGCGACGCTGCCGAAGACGCGGGTCCAGGTCTGGCCGCCGTCCAGCGACTTGTAGAGACCGACGCCGGCCTCGGAGTCGCCCGAGCCGTTCGGCTCACCGGTGCCGGCGTAGACCGTCATGCCGGTCGTGTCGTTCGGGTCGTACGCGATCGAGCCGATCGCGTTGGAGGGGATCGACCCGTTCGACTCGACCCACTTCGGCTTGTTGGCCATGGCGTTGTCGGTGCGCCAGATGCCGCCGCCGGCGGCTCCCAGCAGCATCGGGCACTTCTTCGCGGTGCAGACGGACGGGTCGGATGAGACCGCGAGCGCCGTCGTTCGGCCCGAGAACACGTTCTTGTTCGTACCGGCCGTGGATTCGCTGGCCACGGTCGCCGAGGCCGGGACGCCCTCGGGGCCGATCAGCACCCAGCCGCCCGCCTTTTTCTTTGCGGGCTTCGTCTTGATCTTGGCCGCAGCTGCTGCTGCCGCCTGCCGCTGGGCAGGGGCGATGGTCAGGGCCGGGAACGCCTGGTTCGAGTAGATCTCCTGGTTCAGCCCGTCGAGCCCGGCGGGTTCGCCGGTACGGACCGCGTTCAGCGACGTCGCGAACTGGCCCTCGCCCACCCTCATGAAGTTCGGGCTGTTGGGACGCGCCTGATGATGCTCCGAGACCCGTGCCTGGCTCACGCCGAGTGCGGCTCCGACGACGATCGCCACGACCACGAAGGCCCTCAGCGCGTACCGCCTGTGCGTCGGATTCCGCCACTCGAATCGCTTGCTCATCCCTCCTCCTCTCCGTCGGCGCGGCTGCGTGCTCATGCGATCGACGCGCGAGCCCCCCACCGCTCGATTCTTTCTCTTGGGCCGTCCAGACGACGGCCGGGCGCGCTGAGGCGTCCGGACAGCGTCGCCGCCTGCCAGCGGATCGGGATCCTTCCCGAGCAGGGCCCTGATCTGCCGGTGCATCCGAAGAGCCGTCTTGTAGCTGACACCGAGCTCGCGTTCGAGGGCGCGGGCGGTGACCTCGTCGCCGCTCGTACGTACAAGCTCGATCGCGCGGAACCACAGCCTCAGGCCCGTGCGCGACTTGTGGAAGATCGTGCCCGCGGTCGGGTACACGTGGCGACCGCAGAACTGGCACGAGTACGCAGAACGACCGGCGATCCGGTGGAACCGCGACCGCCTGCCACACGAGGGACATGCCGTTCCGTTCGGGTAGCGCCGTTCCTTCAGAAACGCCAGGCAAGCATCGTCGGTCGGAAACCGCCGATCGAGCTCTTCAGGCGTCACCGAGAGTTCACCTCGAGACACGTAGACACGTTGGCAAGTACGTGCAGCATCTCCCCACCTGTTCCAGGTACCTGCCTCGATCGGCGCATATCCTCTTGGTTCGGATTCTCCCCGTCAAGCGGGAGGCACGGCGAGGCGCGCCGAGGCGCTCAGGAACCGTGCGGCTTGGCCATCTTGCGGTAGTCGAGAGCCTCGTCCAGCACTGACTCCTCGACGCCCGCGTCACGCGCGACCTCGCGCAACGACCGGCCGGAGGCGGCGGCCTCCTTGACGATCTCGCCCACCTTGTCGTATCCGATGTACGGGTTGAGCGCGGCCGCGGCCGAGAGGGTCAGCTCCGCGTAGTGCTCGTTCTGCTCCCGGTTCGCCTCGATCCCGTCGACACACTTCTCGGCAAGCAGGCGCGAGACGGCGGCGAGCAGCTTGATCGAGTCCAGCAGGTTGCGGGCGATCAGCGGCACGAACACGTTCAGCTCGAAGTGCCCCTGCATGCCGCCGACCGTGATCGCCGCGTCGTTGCCGACCACCTGCGCCGCCACCTGGGTCACCACCTCCGGGATCACGGGGTTGACCTTGCCGGGCATGATCGAGCTCCCCTTCTGGAGCTCCGGCAGAAAGATCTCGGCCAGGCCCGCGCGCGGGCCGGAGCCCATGAAGCGGATGTCGTTGGCGATCTTGGTCAGCGAGACGGCGACCGTCTTCAGCGCACCGGAGGCCTCGACCAGCGCGTCGCGCGCGGCCTGCGACTCGAACGGATCGGCCGGCGCCAGGATCGTCAGTCCGGAATCGGCGGAGAGCTTGTCGCGCACGCGGGCCGCGAACTCGGGATGCGTGTTCAGTCCGGTGCCCACCGCAGTGCCGCCGAGCGGAATCTGGCCGACGCGCTCGAGCGTTGCCTCGACCCGGGCGGCGCCCTCCCGGACCTGGGCCGCGTAGCCGCCGAACTCCTGGCCCAGCGTGACCGGAACCGCATCCATCCAGTGCGTCCGTCCCGACTTGACCACGTCGTCGAACTCCTTCGCCTTCGCGGCCAGCGAGTCGCCGAGCCGACGCAGCGCCGGCAGCAGGTCGTTGACCAGCTCATCGAGCGCGGCCAGGTGGACAGCGGACGGGAAGACGTCGTTCGACGACTGCCCCATGTTGACGTCGTCGTTGGCGTGCACCCCGTCGCCCGCGAGCGTCGACATCACCTCGTTGGCGTTCATGTTGGACGAGGTGCCGGAGCCGGTCTGGAAGACGTCGATCGGGAACTGGTCGTCGAGCTCGCCGGCGGCAATGCGGTCACCGGCTGCCGCGATTCGGTCCGCCTTCTCTGCGTCGAGCAGGCAGAGCTCGGCGTTCACACGCGCGGCGGCCGCCTTGATCCTGCCCAGCCAGCGCGCGACAGGCGCAGGGATCGGCTCGCCCGAGACCGGAAAGTTGGCGATCGCCTTGGCGGTCTCGGCGCCCCAGAGCTCCTGACGTTCCTCGGTCCGGGCCATGGACCGAGTCTAGCTTCAGACCACGCGAAGACGGCGACGCTGCATCGGGCGGTCGCGGAGGAGGCGCCGGGTCCGCTCGGAGAGCTCTGCGCTCGATGCCCAGCCGACGTACCGGCAGCGCGGGCACTCGTCCAGCGCCGACCGCGGCTCGTCCTTCCGGACCGACCGCCGGTGCCCGCACTGCAGGCACTCGACCTGACGAAGGTGAATCGGCATATTGGTCCGATCGGCGTCCCGCCGGCGATCGAGTGTCCCTCGATCGAGGGATGGGCTGGAGTTGCAGGATGGTCAGGCTTCAGCCTGACCCTTGCCTTCCGGTGGCACCGCCGCAACGCCTCTGGACAGGCTGAAACCTGTCCCTTCCCGGCGGGCGGCATCGAGCAGCTCGGGCCACGTGACCAGCTTTACCCGAGGGCGGCCGTGCGGCTCCCCGCGGCCGCGCTCCTCGGTATCGATCGCCTCCCAGCCGGCATAGGTGACGTGCTCCACGCCGCGCGCGGCGAGCAGCTCTTCAACGGTCTCCGCGGTCGCCGTCGCGTCTCCGCGATGCAGCAACCCCGCACGGGCGTCCTCGAGCAGCAGGTCGACCGTCTCCGTCGCGTCCTTCTTGTTCGTGCCGATGACCCCGCTCGGGCCGCGCTTGATCCAGCCGGCGCAGTAGACCCCGGGCACGCCCGTCACGCGCCCGTTCTCGTTCGGGATGGTCGCGCGCCGGGCGTCGAACGGAAGGCCGGGCAGCTCGACTCCGAGGTAGCCGACGCTGCGGAAGACGATTCCGCACGGAATCGTCTCACGCTCCTCCGTCGACTCTGCGGTCACACGCCCCGAGTCGTCGGCCACGAGCCGGTTGCGCACGATCTCGATCGCCTCGACCCGTTCCCCACCAAGGATCGCGATCGGCGAGACGCAGAAGCGCAGGCGAATCGTGCGACGTTTCCCCGACGGCGGCCGCTGCGCGTACTCGCGCAGCACCTCGACGTTTCGTCGCGCGTTCGTGTCGTGCTCGAGCGACGCCTCGCTGGCGGCATCGAGCTCGAGCTCGGCCGGATCGACGATCACGTCGGCGTCGGCGAGCTCGCCCAGCTCCTTCAGTTCGGGCGTCGTGAACGCGGCCTGCGCCGGGCCGCGTCGCGCAAGCAGCACGATTTCCTCCAAGCCGGAGCCGAGGATGGCCTCGATCGCCTCGTCCGTCGTGTCGGTCGGGCGGATCTCCTCCGGCGAAAGCGCCAGCATGCGCACGACGTCGAGCGCGACGTTGCCCGCGCCGACGACGACTGCGCGCTCGCAGGAGAGGTCGAACACGACCTCCTGGTAGTCGGGGTGGCCGTTGTACCAGGCGACGAACTCGGTGGCCGCCCAGGAGCCGGGGAGATCCTCTCCCGGGATACCCATCCGTCGGTCGGTCTGCGCACCGACGGCGTACACAACGGCGTCGTACAGCTCTGCCAGGTCAGCGTGCGTCAAGTCCCTGCCGACCTCGACCCCGCCCAGGAAGCGGAACCCGGGCTGGGCCGCAATCCGCTCGAACGCCTTCGAAACCGCCTTGATCTTCGGATGGTCGGGAGCAACGCCGAGGCGGACCAGGCCCCAAGGGGTGGGAAGCCGCTCGATCATGTCCACCTCGACGGCCATGTCCGAGTCCAGCACGTGCGCGGCGGCGTAGAACCCGGCCGGACCGGACCCGACCACGGCGACGCGGAGGGTCATGCGCCGATCCTAGTGTGCGTCAGTGACTGCAGCCGGAGCCGCAGCCGTGAGCTGCGTCAGGCGCCTCGCCGTCCTCGACCTGGAACGAGTGGCCACAGCCACAGGCCGAGGAGACGTTGGGGTTCTCGATCTTGAACCCGGACTCCTGGAGCCCGTCGAGGAAGTCGATGCTCGCGCCCTGCAGGTACGGCGCACTGAACGGGTCGACGACCACGCGGACGCCGAATGCCTCGAGCTCGTGGTCCCCTTCCTGTGGGCCACGGTCGAAGCCCAGCGCGTACTCGAAGCCCGAGCAGCCCCCGCCCTGGACGGCGATGCGCAGCACCTCCGCGTCGCCCGCCGGCTCGTCGGCCTGGAGCTCCTTGATCTTCGAGGCCGCGCGCTCGGTGAGCGAGACGACAGTCGTGGGCTCTTCGAGGGTGGCCACGGGGTCATCGTAGCAGTGCATCCGGCGCCGCCGAATCGCCGTTTCGGGTCGACTTTGTGACACCCGCCGCAGGCATCGTTGCGCGGTTTTTCGCTGGCTTCGTGCGGTTGAGGACGACTTGCTAGTGTCCGCCACGCGAGGCCGACGGAGGAGGATGGAGGGCGCGTGCTGGACAGCTGGTTGCCGTTCCTGATCTACGGGCTGCTCGCGTTCGCCATTCCGCTGTCGATGGTCGCCTTCTCGTTCGTCTTCTCGCAGCGGCCGAAGCGGCGCACGCGCGCCCGCGTGATCCCGTTCGAGTCGGGGGTCTCGACCGGGCCTCCGCAGCAGCAGCGGTTCACGATCAGCTTCTACCTGACTGCGATGCTCTTCATCGTCTTCGACATCGAGATCGTCTTTCTCTATCCACTGGCGGTCGAGCTGAACGCGCTCGGGTGGTTCGCGTTCTTCGAGCTCCTGGTCTTCATCGCCATCCTCGCGGTCGCGTATGTCTACATCTGGCGGAAGGGGGCGCTCGAGTGGCGGTGAAGCGCCTGAAGGACTACGGGCTCCAGTCCGAGCGCCTGCTCTGGCCGACCAAGGGCCCGAGCGTCTTCGAGCGCGAGCTCGGCGTCGAGGAGCTGGAGTCGAAGCTGGGCCTGACCACCCTCGAGAAAGCGGTCGCCTGGTCGCAGACGAAGTCGATGTGGCCCGACCAGTTCGGTCTGTCGTGCTGTGCGATGGAGATGATCGCGATCGTCGACTCGCGGTACGACATCGCGCGCTTCGGGATGGAGGCGTTCCGCGCCTCGCCGCGCCAGGCCGACCTGCTGATCGTCTCCGGGCGCGTCGCGCACAAGATGGCGGCGCCCCTCCGGCAGATCTACGACCAGATGCTCGAGCCGAAGTGGGTGATCGCGATGGGCGCCTGCGCGAGTTCCGGCGGGATGTTCAACAACTACGCCGTCCTGCAGGGCGTCGATCGCATCGTCCCCGTCGACATCCACGTGCCCGGCTGCCCGCCGCGGCCCGAGGGCCTGATGGAGGGAATCATCCGCCTGCACGAGAAGGTGCTCGCCGGCGTGCCGCACGCCTACGAGATGCGGGGCGCGGCCTCGTGACCTATGAAGGCGTCCCGGGCGTCGTCGATACGAGGGAGGCGCATGGCGAGACCACGCTCGTCGTCGACCCGCCGCGGCTAGGCGAGGCCTGCCGCTACCTGCGCGACGAGCAGGGCTTCCGCTTCCTCGCCGACATCACCCCGACTGACTACCTCGGCTGGAACGAGCGCCCGACCGCCGGCTACATCGGCACAGCCGTGGGGCGCGACCTGAACGCGCCCGGGTCGGCAGGGCTCGCCCGCAAGCCCAGCCCGAAGCCGAAGCGCTTCGCGATGAACTACCACCTGCTGCGCCTCGAGCGTGGCGCTCCGCGTGTGCGCGTGCAGGTCTGGCTCGACGAGGACGAGCCGGTCGAGAGCGTCGTCTCCGTCTGGCCGACGGCCGACTGGCACGAGCGGGAGGCCTGGGACATGATGGGCATCCGGATCGAGGGCCACCCCAACCTCCGGCGGATCCTGATGGAGGACGACTGGGAGGGCCACCCGCTGCGCAAGGACTATCCGATCGGCGGCGAGCCGGTCCGGTTCTCGGGGGAGGAGTGATGGCGGTCGCGCCTGAGCAGACGGGCGCCGGCAACGGCAGCAGGCTTCAGCCTGGCTCCGATTCGATCTATCGAGGCACGCGCATCCCCTCGCCGGTGCCAACGCTGCTGAAGCCGGACCCGGGCCTCGAGGACGTCCTCACGGTCAACTTCGGCCCGAACCACCCGTCCACGCACGGTGTCCTCCGGCTGATCGTCGACCTGCACGGCGAGGACGTCGTCGGGCTCGAGGCGGTGGTCGGCTACCTCCACACGGGCTTCGAGAAGAACATGGAACAGAAATCGTTCTGGAAGGCGGTCACGTACGCGCCGCGGATGGACTATCTCGCCTTCCAGGCGAACGAGTACGCCTATGTCGCTGCAGTCGAGAAGCTGCTGGCGATCGAGGTGCCGCCGAAGGCGACCTGGATGCGGACGCTGCTGCTCGAGCTGAACAGGATCCACTCGCACCTGATCTGGCTCGGCAC